>JODI01000054.1 GCA_000720805.1 Streptomyces violaceoruber | reverse complement strand
CGAGCAACGACGAGCGCAGCACAGCCCTCGACAGCTTCCTGCACACCTACAACTACCATCGCTGCCACACCGCACTCGGAGGCAAGCCGCCAATCAGCCATGTGAACAACGCTGCGGGCCAATACACCTAGGGTGCGTATCGAGTCGTGATCAATCCGCGGGATTCACGCTCGTAACCAACGCTGATCACGCGGCTACGGGCAGTCGCACTGGATGCGCATGCCGCTCAGCCTGTGGGCAGGCCGATCTGGTCGCGTTCGAGTACAGAGCGCAACTCCGAGAAGATCTGTGCGGCGGCAGGTCCTGAGGGACCGCCCAGGACGTCTGCGGTCAGCTCGGCCAGTGTTTTGGTGAAGGTCGCCTCCGCCGCCTCGACGAGTTGCAGGCCTCCGGCGGTCAGGTCCAGCAGTGATGAGCGGCGATCCGATGGATTGGTTCGCCGTATGACCCATGCCTGCTTCTCCAGGCGGTCGATGCCCTTGCTGGTCGCGCCGATCCCGATGGCGAATTCGGTGGCGAGGTCCGCGACCCGGGACCCGGGGTGGTCGCGCAGGAAGCGCAGGAACTCGAACTGCGAGGTGACAATCCCGTGCCGCTCGCGAAGGCGGTCGTTCAGCGCGTTGTAGAGGCGTGTCTCGCAGCGGACGAGATCGGCGAAGAAGCCCGGGAGGTCGATCGGGCCACGGCTTGACTTAGATGCCATGGCATATATTCTAACCTATATTCCTAGGCATATAGTTCTTCGGCATGCACTCGCGATGGAGGCGACAATGAGCAGGCAGCAGCGCGCGGAGATCGACGCGATGGTCCGACGGCCTCGGCCGGAGGGCCCTCGGTCGGTGGAGGAGCTCCGCGCCGGGTTCAGGGCGATGATGGGGGAAATGATCGTCCCGGCTGGGATCCGCACCCGGACTGCGACGCTCGGCGATCGGCCCGCGGTGCTCGTCGAGCCGGTCGGCACTCCGAAGGCCGGGACGATCCTCTACTTTCACGGCGGCTCTTACGTGGTCGGTTCACCGGAGACAGCGATGTCCCTGACGGGGAACCTGGTGACCAAAACAGGGTTCAGGGCGTTCTCCCTGGATTACCGGCTTGCCCCTGAGTATCCCTTCCCGGCCGCGATCGAGGACGGACTGAGCGCCTACCGCGCACTTCTCGACCGCGGCGAAGACCCTTCGGCGATCGCGTTCGCCGGGGACTCCGCCGGTGGCGGCCTCACCGTCACCACCTGCCTCGCCGCCCGCAACGCGGACCTGCCCATGCCCGCCGCAATCGTGGCGTTCTCCCCCGGACTCGACATGACCCGGACAGGCGAGAGCATGGACACCAAGGCGGGCATCGACCCGTTCTTCACGCGTGAGGGCTTGGAACACACCGGGACCATGTACCTTGCGGGACAGGATCCGCATCAGCCCATGCTCAGCCCCGCCACCCTCGCCGACCTGACCGGCTTCCCTCCGATGCTTCTGCAGGCGGGCACCAACGAAATACTCCTGGACGACTCCACACGCATGGCCACGCGCGCGAGGGAAGCCGGAGTGGACGTCATCCTGGACATCACCGCTGACGTTCCACATGTCTTCCAGGCGTTCGCCAGCGTCCTGGACGAAGCCGACGAGGCACTGGACCGCGCCGCTCTCTTTCTCAGTCAGCACATCCGCACCAGGGGTACGGCACGCACGTCGGCAGGCTGAAGCCCGCAGGCGGTCTCATACGGACCACGGCCCGAACCCCAGGCCCTGGCTCGCCATTCCTATTCCTGGCGGCCGGCACCCCACCTCGCTCCGAGGGCCGTTCAAGACCCCGGGGGTGCGTTCTCCGTGGGCGGTGGCTCACACGGGGATGCTAGATCTTCTTACGTGACGCGATGGCAACTGACCGACAGTGAATGGGAGTTCGTCGAGCCGTACCTGCCGATCGGCGAGTACGGCCCGTACCCGGAGCGGCTGCGACAACAGTTCGAGGGCGTGATCTGGCGGTTCAAGACGGGCGGGCAGTGGCGGGAGATGCCGACCGAACTCGGCGCCGGGTCGACCGTCCACAACCGCTTCCGGCAGTGGCGTGACGCAGGCGTCTTCGAAGTCCTGCTGGACGGACTGATCACAGAGGCCGCGAAGCGGGGTGAGGTGGACCTGTCCCTGGTCGGCGTCGACTCCACCACCGTGCGCGCTCACCACGACGCTGCCGGGATGCATCTGGGCCAGGACGTCATCACCGCACTGGAGAATGCCGCCGCGGAGGAGAAGGCCAGGCAAAAGGGGGCGACTCCGAAGGACAAAATGGGCAGGAGGCCGGCATCGGACCCGAGCGGGAAGAGCGGCGACGCGTCCGACGGCGGCGGAAGCTCCGCCTGGAGGCCGCGCCGACCTGTACAAGGAGCGCAACACTGTCGAGCGTCGAAGGGCTGCGCGAGTCGGCGCGGTGGCAGCGAGCCGCTCCGCGTTGGCCGCGGAGAGGGATATCCTCATCGCGGCGGTAACCTTCTTGCCCAGAGCCGTCATGTTCCTCCTTGTCGTGGTCTTCGGTACGACGTCCGGTGGCACCGCTCAGCTGAACAGCTCGCCGTCGAAGTCCCGCGAGATCTCCGCATGGCCGCTGGCGTACATGCGCACGTAGTCGAAGTCGAAGGTCTGCGCGAGTCGGCGCGCGTCGGTGAAGAAGAGCGCGGTCGCCAGACCGTCGGCGACAGCGGCACTGTCGGCCACGACCCAGGTGGCCACCACCTTCCGGGCCGGGCGACCGGTGCGCCCGTCGAGCAGATGGTGCAGCCCGTCGCCCCAAGCGCGTGCGCCGACCCCGGACGCGCACAGTGCGCGCCCCCGCAGGCCGGCCACGCCGATCACGAGCTGGGGGTCGAACGGATGCTCCAGGCCGACTTGGATGGCGTGTTCGCCCGCATGACGCCGATCACCGCTCGACCTCCGCGGCCCGGGGAGCCAGCCAGACATCCTGACACTGCCAACGCGTGGCCGGTGGACTCCGCCTACGGCGACACCGACACCGCCACCGCCACCGGCAAGCCCCTCGGCCTGACCGGCCTGGTGCGCAAGTACCAGCCGGACGCCGTCACCACCCTGCGTTCCGGCTGGATCGGCGACTTCGCCAGCGAGGAAGGCTCCTCCGTCCCGACCGGCGCGATCCGACGCCGTACCGGCAAGCTGGCGGAGAAGTGCTTCACCATCGGCGGTTCCTGGGGTTACAAGGCCGGTGCGAGTGTGATGAGCTTCGGCACGGCCATGAACATCATGGTCAACGCCTGGGTACGCAACATCACCTGTCTGGTCAACGTCGGCCCTGACCGCACCGGCGTGGTGCCCACCGCCCAGGCCGACCTGGTGCGCAGGATCGGTTCCTTCATGACCACCTGCGGAGAGGCCGCGTACGGCACCCGAGGCGGCCCGTGGAACCCGGTCGACGGCCAGTACGGGTTCACGTCCAAGGACAGCACCTTCTACGTGGGCAAGACCGCCACCGCCAGCAGCGAGGAGACATCCAAGGGCAACACCGCGGCCAAGGCCGTCGACGGCTCCACCGCCACCCGCTGGTGCGCCGACAACGGCAACACCGGGAACTGGCTCAAGGTGGACCTGGGAGCGACCAAGTCCCTTACCGGCGCGCGTATCGCCTGGGAGCTGAACGCCACCAACTACCGCTACCGCGTCGAGGGCTCCACCGACAACGCCACCTGGACCACCCTCGTCGACCGCACCGACACCACCAGCACCAGCCAGGTGCAGACCGTCGTGCTCAGTGCCCAGGCCCGGTACGCAAGGGTGACGGTCACCGGCCTGCCCACCGGCGTCTGGGCGTCCATCCGCAACCTGGAGCTCTACGACCGGCCCTTCACCGCGGACCTGGGCACCTACAAGCTGGTGAACCGCAAGAGCGGCAAGGTGCTGGACGTCAACGGCGCCTCCAGCACCGACGGCGCCGCCGTCATCCAGTGACCCTCGACCGGCGGCACCAACCAGCAGTGGAAGCTGCTGCCGAACACCGACGGCAAGCGCGGTCGTGTACGGCCCCGCAGGATTCACGAATGCGCCGCACGCGCCCTCGTTGGTCATCCACCTTCGTGTTCGAGGGCGCCGTGCCAAGCGCTCCGCTGGAGGTGCCGGACTGTCGGATTTCCGCGGGCCCTTCCTGGCTGGTCGCGCGGCCCCGCAGCGCTGCAGGGACGCTGGGGAACCGCAGCCGACTTCACCGAGTCCGCTCAGTCCGCATTGACGACCCGCGTCGAGGCAGTGCTTCGCGCGCTGATGACGGTCCGTCCATGCTCCGATTCCGGGAAGCGACGGAGCATCGCGCGCAGTTCCCCGGCGCTGACGTTGGCGCCGAAGGGCTCGGTGCCCGGATCGAGTCGTACTCCCTCGGCGAGTGGTCCGGCAATGACGGGGTCGAAGCCGAAGGTGTCGACGAGGTGGGTGACGGTGGCGAGGTCGCCCCGGTCGTCACCGGCGATCGCGATCGCCTTGCGTCCCGGTGTTCCCGAGGGCCGGGCTCCGTCCTCGAGATCGTGGTAGCCCATGTGGTTGAAGGCCTTCACCACACGTGCTCCGGACAGATGCGCCTGCACGATCTCGCTCGAGGAGGTGCGCGGGTCGGTGAGATCCTCGCGGACGCCGTCGACCTCCCACCAGTAGTTCATCGCGTCGATGACGAGCTTGTCCTGGAGTGCTTCCGCAGGAAGGGTGCGGTACTTGCCGAGGGGCAGGGCCAGGACGGCGACGTCCGCCCGTGCGGCCGCCTGCGTCGCAGTGACCGGGACCGCGCCGGGGGTGAGCACTTCGGTGGTGAGGGCGATCTTGGCGGGGTCGCCGGATCCCGCGATGTACACGCGGTAGCCGGCTGCCAGGGCCAGTCGTGCGAGCACCGTACCGACCTTTCCCGCACCCAGGATGCCGACGGTGCCCACGGCCGGGGTGTCCATGTCTTCTCCGTTCATGGCGTCAGCCGGCGAGGATGTCGCGGACCATCGGGATCACCTTGGTGCCGTACAGCTCGACCGCGCGCAGGCGCGCGCTGACCGGCTGTGATCCCGCGGTGTAGATGAGGTCGAACCGGCCGACGTCGAGTGTCTTGACGGCACCGGCGATCTTGTGGGCGACCGTCTCGGGCGAGCCGATGTAGAGGGAGCCGTGCTCGATCTCGTTTTCGTATTCCTCCCGGCGCACCGGCTGCCAGCCGCGCAGCGCGCCGATGCGGTCGCGGATGACCCGGTAGCCAGGCCAGTGCAGTTCCCGGGCCTCCTCGTCGGTGTCGGCGATGAATCCCGGCGAGTGCATTCCGACCGGCTGAGTGGTCGTTCCGAACTGTGCGGTGGCGCGTCGGTAGAGGTCGACGTAGGACGCGAAACGTTCCGGGCTGCCGCCGATGATGGCGATCATGAGGGGGAGACCGTAGCGCGCGGTGCGGATGACCGACTGGGGTGAGCCTCCGACACCGACCCAGGTGCTCAGGTGCCCGGACTCGGTCTTGGGGAAGACTTCGGCGTTGTCCAGAGCCGCCCGCGTGGTGCCGCTCCAGGTGACGGGCTTCTCCTCCAGCAGCTTCGCGAAGAGCTCGATCTTCTCCTCGAACAGCACGTCGTAGTCGCTCAGGTCATAGCCGAAGAGGGGGAACGACTCGGTGAACGAGCCGCGTCCGAGGATGACTTCGGCCCGGCCGTGCGAGAGGGCGTCCAGCGTCGCGAACCGCTGGAAGACGCGGACCGGATCATCGGAACTCAGCACGGTCACGCCGGACGCCAGACGGATACGGCTGGTACGCGTGGCGATGCCTGCGAGCACCGTCTCCGGAGTCGAGATCGAGTACTCCGGACGGTGGTGCTCACCGAGGGCGATGACGTCGACGCCGATCACATCCGCGAGAACGGCCTCCTCGACGACCTGGCGGATGGCCGTCGCGTCGGACACGAGCGCGCCGGAGTCGTCCTCCGGCACATCGCCGAAAGTATCCAGGCCGAAGACGAGATCAGACATGGGTGGGCTCCTTCATGAGCAATTACTGCACCCGCGGGGTGACTTCGCGGCCCAGCAGCGCGTCGCGCGGGCCCGAGGCCTCGCGCTCCCGGAAGCGGGGGTCCCACCCAGCAGACTACTGGTTGATGTGTCAATCTTCCAGAAGGTGATTGATGTGTCAACAAAATGGACTTCGCTGCGAACCCTCGAGTGATGCGCCGGCGACGTCGCGGTTCTTGTTTCTTCAGGCGAACCCTTGTCGCTGTACCGAGGCGTCAGCCCAGCCAGTCGCGCGTCTATTCCGTTGAGAACGAGGCGACGCCGTCACCGCGCCCCGAGCCGACCGCACGGACTCGCCAACAGCTCGAAACAAGATCGCTGCCACTCCCTGAACTCAGGCTGTCGGCGCGGTCGATGGATACGGGCCCGCCTGTCGGCGATCGATCGCAGTGGCAGCGCTGGTGGCGGCGGTGCTGGGGGACCGTGGTCGGCTGCCTGCCCACCGTTGCTCCCGCACCCCCGTCCCACACCTGGTCAGTATGGTTTCCAAGAGAAACTCTAGGATCGTTGAAGTAACCAGTACCCAGTAGGTACCTTCCTGGTCGACGGCGCTTTTGACAGCGTTTCAGGGAGGCCATTGACATGCGGATCGTGTTGTTCGGAGCCACTGGGATGATCGGCAGTCAGGTCGCCGCCGAGGCGCGCAGACGGGGACACGAGATCACCGGCGTCACCCGCGGCGGGAGGAACGGCACCCGGGCGGCGGACGCGAGCGACCCCGATACCGTCGCGCGCCTGGTGGCCGGCCAAGACGCGGTGGTGCTGGCGGTGTCGCCGCCACGCGGCGGCAGCGAGTCCACCGAGTCGCTCCTGGAGGTGGGCCGGGGCGTACTGGACGGCGTACGCAAGGCCGGGGTAGGCCGCCTGGTCGTGGTAGGCGGCTCGGGCGCCGTCGAGGTGGCGCCAGGTGTACGGGCCGTCGACGCCACCGGGTTTCCCGCGGAGTTGCTGCCGCGCGCACTCGCCCAGATAGCGCTGCTCGAACTCATCCGGGACAGCGCCGATGACCTGGAGTGGACCTACCTCTCCCCGCCCATGGTGCTGGAGCCCGGCGTTCGCACCGGTGCCTACCGGACAGGCGGTGACCAGTTTCTCGTCGACAGCAAGGGCGACAGCCGGATCAGCATCAAGGACTACGCCGTCGCCCTGGTCGACGAACTGGAGAAGGGGGCGCACATCCACCACCCCGTCCACGTCGCATATTGATCGAAGAGAATAGGGGAAAGGTGGACAAGGAAAGCATCTTCGTGCGCGTACGGTTCGATGTCCGAGAGCAACGGCATGAAGACTTCGAGAAGTTGGTGGTCGCGCTGCGCCGGCAGGCGGACGACGAACTCGGCACCAAGAGCTACCGGTGGTTCTCCGCCGAGGACGGCAGCTATCTGGTGATCGAGGAGTACGCCGACTCCGCGGCGGCCATGGTGCACATGGAGCGTGCGGCGGTACTGCTGGAGCGGTTGACGGAATGCGCGGCAGTTGGGTCCGTGGAACTCCACGGGCCGATCGAGCCCGAGCTTCGGGAATGGGTGGGGTCGAATCCACTGCCGACCATTTTCACGGACTTCCCCGGCCGCTAGGGCACCGAAGGCCGAGGCAAACACATCAAAAAGGAGATAGACAATGCTCAAATTGGTCGACGCCAATGATCAACGAGCCGTTCGCAACCTGAACAACATCGTGGACCTTCACGAGGTGATGATCAACCAGAGGCGGCCCGCGGAAGCCGTGGCGCAGTTCCTGGACCCGGGTTACATCCAGCACGACCCCCTCCTCACTACTGGCGCCGAAGGCCTGTCGAGTTTCTTCGACAACGTCCTGAAGGACCGCCCGCACGCTCGTTGGGTGGGTCATCGCGTCATCGCAGTGGATGATTACGTGTGGATTCACTCGAACTTTCTCAATCTCTTCAACGACGATCCGGACGACACGGGGATCGCCGGCGCAGACATCTTCAAGATGAACGCCGACGGAAAGGCGATCGAGCACTGGGAGGTCCTGCAGATCGTAGGAACTCCGGAAAACGCTGCGCCCTGGTTCGCGCCGGATCTCCCGGCTCTCAACAAGAACGGGCTCTTCTGAGTTCCACGTCAGTTCTGATTGAGTTCGAAAGCGGCCCGCCTTGCACGGTCATCGACCACGGCACCATGGTCTCGTGCATGGCGGGCCGCATCTCGCAGTCGCGCTGCCGCAGCGCGACGCGCCACGACTGGAGCTGCCATGGCCACTTCGTCCGCCGTCTGGATCGCCGCCCACCGATCCGCCGTCGTCAATCCCCATAAAGACTTCACACTCTTCGAACTTCGCGGATTCGCCGACCAGACCGTACGCCAGCCTCTGCGAATCGCCGGCGGAGGTGAGGCCCTGCGCATACGCCTCAGCAACCGTTACGGAAAAGAGCCGCTGGAGATAGCCGGCGCTCACCTCGCCAGGCGCACCGGAGCAAGCGTGATCGTCCCGGCGAGCGACACCGTGCTGCGCTTCGCGGGCGCCGACACCGTCACGATCGGCGTGGGAGACGAGGTCATCAGCGACCCCGTCGAGCAGAAGGTGAGCGCGGGGGAAGAACTCGCCCTCAGCCTCTATCTCCCGCACGACACGGGCTTGACCACCTACTCGGCGGTTCCCTACGACATCGGGTACGCGGTCCCCGGCAACCAGCTCACCGCCGCATCCTTCACAGGCGCCGAGGAGTTGGCCACCGGGCACTTCCTCACCGGCGTCGACGTTCTCGCTCCCGAAGGCACCGCCATCGCCGTGGCCTGCGGGGACTCCTGGATCGAAGGCTTCGCCACCACGCCCGGCGCCGACAACAGCTTCCCCGCTCAGCTCGGCCGTCGTCTCCCCCGCGGCTGGATCGTCAACCAGGGCATCTCCGGCAACCGGCTCCTCACCGACGGCGTCGGCGAACACCTCCTGGCCCGTCTCGAACATGATGTGCTCAACGTGCCCGGCGTCAGCCACGTCCTCATCCACATCGGCCTCAACGACCTGGGCGTGCCAGGCACTCAGTCCTTCCCCGAACCCCCGGTCCTGCCGGACCTCGACGACCTCATCGCCGGGTACACAAAGCTCGCCGACCGCATCCACGCCGCCGCCCTCATCGCCGTCGCAGCCACGCTCGGCCCCTACGAGGGAACGGTGTACGAAGGTGCCGACACTCCGGCCGGTCAGGCCCTGCGGCGCCGGATCAACGACTGGCTGCTCGGCCCCGACCAGCCCTTCGACGCCGTCCTCGACGTCGCCGCGGCGGTCGCCGACCCGGAGCGACCCGAACGGATCCGCGAGGAGTACAACAGCGGCGACGGTCTCCACGTCAACGACGCCGGCGCGAAAGCCATCGCCGACGCCGTCGACCTGTCCTTGCTGCGGCTCGGTGACTAGCCCTTGATCAGCCCACGAACTCGTCCGCGGAGCGGGCGTCGTGGGCCTTGCGCAAGGACAGGACCTCGTCCACGTGTTCTGCGGCCCAGGTGTTGATCGGCTCCATGACGGGCCGCAGGGAGTGGCCCAGCGGAGTCAGTCCGTACTCCACGCGGGGCGGGACCTCGGCGAAGACCTTCCGGGTCACGAGGCCGTCGCGTTCCATTCCCCGCAGTGTGTGGGTGAGGACCTTGGGCGTCACGTGATGAAGCAGCTCGCGCAGTTCGCTGAACCGCTTGGGTCCGTCGTCCAGGTTCAGCACGATCAGCACCGACCATTTGTCACCGATGCGGTCGAGCACCAAGCGGGGCGGGCAGCAGATATCCGAGTCGTTGGCAGCAGCCTTCATATCCGAAGGATACTTAAGGATCGTTGAAGTAACCAGTATCTCATGGATACCTTCTTGGTGACGGTGTGTGCGCGGCACGCGCGACGACTTCAAGGGGGTCATGACATGCGCATCTTGCTGTTCGGGGCCACGGGGACGATCGGCAGCCGGATCGCTGCCGAAGCGAGGGAGCGGGGCCACGAGGTGACCGGTGCCACGCGCAGCGGGAAGGGCGGCACCCTCACGGCGGACGCGAGCGACGTCGACACGGTCGCGCGTCTGGCGGCCGGCCACGACGCGGTGGTGCTGGCGGTGGCACCGCCACGAGACGGCATCGAGGCCTCCGAGTCGCTGCTGGAGGCGGGCCGTGGCGTACTGCGCGGCGTACGCAGAGCCGGCGTGCGTCGCCTGGTGGTAGTGGGCGGCGCGGGCATCCTGGAGGTCTCCCCTGGTGTGCGGGTCGTCGACGCCCCCGGGTTCCCCGAGGACTTCCTGCCGCGGACCCTCGCCCAGGTGGCGCTGTTCGACCTTGTCCGGGCCAACGCCGACGACCTGGAATGGACCTACCTCTCCCCGCCCGTAATGGTCGAGCCGGGCGAGCGCACGGGTGCGTACCGGACAGGCGATCACCGACTGCTCACCGACGGCGAGGGCAACAGCCGCATCAGCACCGAGGACTACGCCGTCGCACTCGTCGACGAGTTGCAGAAGGGTGAGCTCACCCGCCGCCTCGCCCACGTCGCGTACTGACCGGCTCACATAAAGAGAAAAGTTGACACGTCACCATGACGTGTCGCGTTGGTTGGCAATCAACCCGGGTTCTAGCAGCAGGGGCAGTAGACATGAACGAGAAGAAGGTCATCGCGGTCACTGGAGCGACCGGTGGTCAGGGCGGCGGTGTCGCGCGAGCGATCCTCGCCGACCCGGATTCCGGATTCGCGGTCCGCGCGCTCACCAGGAACCCCGACTCTCGCGCCGCCAGGGAACTCGCCGCGCTGGGAGCCGAGGTCGTCCAGGCGGACTTCTACGACGAGCTCAGCGTGCACAAGGCGTTCGAGGGTGCTTACGGCGCTTTCCTGGTCACCAACTTCTGGGCGCACGGCTCGGCCGCGAAGGAGACCGAGGAGATCAACGTGCTGGTGCGGGCCGCCAAGGCGGCGGGGCTCAAGCACGTGGTGTGGTCGACGCTGGAGGACACCCGCGAACTGCTGCCGCTGGACGACAAGCGGATGCCCGTCCTCCAGGAGAAGTACAACGTGCCGCACTTCGACGCCAAGGGCGAGGCCAACGAGCTGTTTCGCCAGGCCCGGGTACCGACCACGTTCCTGAACACCACCTTCTTCTATCAGAACTTCGTCACCGCTTTCGGTCCCCAGCGCGGCGAGGACGGCGTGCTGACGCTGTCCCTGCCCATGGAGGACGGCAAGCTGCTCGCCGCGATGGACGCCGAGGACATCGGCCGGAGTGTTCTTCCCCTCTTCAAGGGTGGCGAGCGGTTCGTCGGCGAGACCGTCAGCGTGGCCGGCGACCACTTGACCGGAGCGCAGTACGCGGACAGGTTCGAGGCCGCGTTCGGCGAGCCGGTGCGCTTCCAGTTCGTGCCCTACGACGTCTTCCGTTCCCTCGGCTTCCCGGGCGCGGAGGAGTTCGGCAACATGTTCCAGTACTTCAGTGACTTCGACCAGGAGATCACCGGCGCCCGCGACCTGGACAAGGTGCGGGAGCTCAACCCGGGGCTCAAGAGCTTCGACGCCTGGCTGACCGAGAACGTCGCCAAGTTCAAGGTGGGCTCCTGACCTTTTCGTTGAGTTGTCGGGGGTGGCATCGCTTGATCCCTGTGGTAGTTCGTGGTCATGAGGTGTGCGCAGGGTGGTGGTCAAGGGGCAGAAGCCGGTTCCTCCCTTTGGAACGGGAGGAACCGGCTTGCCGTCGGTCGAGCCGGCGCCCGGCCCTTCAGCGGCCACTGTGAGGCCCAGTCGCCGGTGAGGCCCAGGAACGCGCTGCTGGCCGAGGAGCCCGTGCCGGTCCCGTAACCGTCGTACGCGAAGGCGGCCTCGGGAGCGAGCTGGACGAAGCCCTCGACCGACGCGACGACCGAGGCGGGGGGCGCCCGGGGCGGTCTTCGCGGCGGCACCCACGTCGATGCGCAGGCTGCCCAGCGGGAGCTTTGCGTCCTCGGGGCCGAAGGCGAGGTCGCCGGTCTTCGCCCAGAAGACCTTCAGGCCCGGGACGAGCTGGTCGACCTCCATGGTGCACGGGTCGACGGGGACCGTGCCGTCCGCCTCGCTCTCGCCCAGGACCGAGTTGAGTTCGGCCGGCTCCGTCTCGACCGTCGTGCCGCCGTCCGCCGCGGTCTCGACGATCTCCGTCACCTCGGCCAGTACGCCGTCGGCGGCACCGGGGGCGGGGGCGCCGGCTATGACGTCGCCGACGGCCACGGCGGCCTTCGGCTTCGCGTCGGCCTCGGTGCCGGTCCCCCTGGGGCGAGTACGACCAGTGCGAGGGCCTTCGTCCGGCACGCCGAGGCCACGCACCGAACACCGCGGGCACCGCACAGGACTTTCAAACACCCCCTACTGCAACTGGTCCCCGACAGACGACTTGATCAAAGCCTCGACCAAGTCGAGATGGCGCGCTGCCTCCGCCTCGATCGCCCGACTGTCACCTGCGGTGAAGGTGTCGAGCAGTGCGCGGTGGTCGTGCTGCGCGGGCTGATCGACATGAAACGCGGTTACCCCCAGACGGACGTAACGCTCGGACGTCAGCCACAGCTGGCCCAGAACCCGCCGGGAGACCGGGTTGAGTGCGGGCGCGAGCATGCTCTCGTGGAATCTGCGGTGCACATCAAGCCACCGCTCGACATCCTCGCCGCCCAGTTCGTGCAGCTCGTCGTGCAAGGTGGTGGCCAGTTCGATGTCGTCCGGTGTGCGGTCCGCCGTGGCCTGAACCATCAGGGGCGGCTCGATGAGACGGCGCATCGCGTACGTGTTCTCCAGCTCGGACAAGGTCAGCTGGGTCACCATGGTGCCTTTGCGTGGCACGGTGACGATCAGCCCCTCGGCCTCCAGTGTTCGCAGCGCTTCCCGTACGGGGACCACCGATACGCCGAAGCGTTCCTGGAGGTCCTTGGGCAGCAGGCGGCTGCCGGACGGAATTTCCCTGGTCAGGATGAGGGCGCGGACGCGGTCGACCAGCTCGCGGTTGATTCCGGAGGACAAAGCGACGTTGTTGTTGCGCGGTGCCACGAGGGACCTCCGCCTCCTTCTCTGTCGACAATCCTTGATGGTTTAGAGTTTATAAACTAGAGTCTCTATATGCTCATCGTACTCGCGGACACCGTCTTCCCCGACTCCGCCATCGAGCGGAAAGTTCTCTCCGAGGCCGGCCACGAACTGGTGATCGCCGAATCCCCGGACCAGGCCGTCGAACTTCTCCCCGATGCCGACGGCGTGCTGACCGCTTTCCTCGACCTGTCCGCCGAGCGCATCAACACGATGACGCGGGCCAGGGTCATAGCGCGCTACGGCATCGGCGTGGACAACGTCGACCTGCAAGCCGCGCGCAGCCAGGGAATCGTGGTCACCAACGTGCCCGACTACTGCGCCGAAGAAGTGGCGACGCATACCGTGGCGATGCTGCTGTCACTGCTGCGCAAGCTGCCCGAGGCGGACCGGCACGTCCGTGCGGGTGGATGGGGCGTCGCGGGAGTGCGACCGCTGCGCAGGGTTTCCGAGCTGACCATCGGGCTGATCGGCTTCGGACGGATCGGACGCCTCGTCGCGGAGACCCTCGCGCCCCTCGGACCGACACTGCTGGTCAGTGATCCCTATGCGGGATCGTTGCCTGACCGGGTCCGCCTGGTGGAGCAGCGGGAGTTGCTGGCGGCCAGCGACGCCGTGCTCCTGCATGCGCCGCTGACACCCGACACGACCGGCCTGATCGGCACAGAGACGCTGCTGACGATGAAACCGGGGGCAGTGCTGGTCAACGCGTCCCGCGGCGGCCTCGTCGACCTGGCCGCCGTGACCGACGCGCTGCGTGACGGCCGGCTCGGTGGTGCCGCGCTTGATGTCTTTCCAGTCGAGCCAGTTGACCTGGCGTCGATCTCGTACGTCCCGAATCTGCACGTGAGCTCGCACATCGCCTACTACTCCGAGGAAGCGCTGCGCGAGTCCCAGTACAAGGCGGCGACCCAGATCGTGCGTGTACTCGCGGGTGAGGCGCCCGATTACCCGGTCGTTCCGCCGAAGGAGTCCGAATGATCGAACCGGCTGGCATCACTCACCACACCGCACGGCTCAACGGGATCAGGCAGCACTGGGTGAGCGCCGGTGCCGGTCCGCCCGTATACCTGCTGCACGGATTCCCCGAGACGTGGTTCGCCTGGCGCAAGCAGATTCCCGTACTCGCGGAACGGTTCACGGTGATCGCGCCGGATCTGCGCGGCTACGGTGCCACGGACAAGCCCGCCTACGGATACGACAAGCGGACCATGGCGGGCGACGTCATCGCCCTCATGGACCACCTCGGACACGACAAGATCGCGCTGGTCGGCCACGACCGCGGTGCCAGGGTCGGAACGCGCTTCGCGAAGGATCACCGGGACCGGATCGACCGGCTCGCGGTCCTGGACAACATCCCCACGCGGGTGGTGGCCGACGCCTACGACATCGCGCTCGCGCGGCTGGGCTACTGGTTCTTCACCTTCCTCGCCGTGCCCGACCTGCCCGAGGCCCTGATCACGGGCCGCGAGGAGACCTGGCTGACGCACTTCTACCGCGACTGGTCGTACGACCCGGAGATGCTCACGCCCGAGGAGATCGCGGTGTACGTCCGCGCCTACCGGCAGCCGGGTGCGGTCCGCGGTTCGTGCATGGACTACCGGGCCGGAGCCGAAGACGCGGCCCAGGACCGGGAGGACGCCGACGAACCGATCGACTGCCCGGTGCTGGCCCTGTGGGGAGCGGACTTCGACCTGGTCGGCAAGGCGTTCGACGTACTGGAGGTGTGGCAGCAGATGGCGCACACCGTCCGCGGCCGGGCCATCCCGCAATGCGGGCACCTCTGCCAGGAGGAGCGGCCCGACATCGTCAACGCCGAGCTGCTCGAGTTCCTGTCCGGTTGGAACAACCAGCACGACAAGAAGGGGAAGAGGCCATGAAGGGTACGAAGTTGTCCCTGCTCGACCTGGGACGGATGGACGTCGACGACGGGTTCTTCATTCGCGGCTGTGGCGCGGCGACGTTCTCCCACCCCGAGGCACCGTCGCAGCTCCGCCACTGCGCGGTGATCGCGACCGTCATCGAGCATCCCAAGGCCGGGCCGATCCTGTTCGAGACGGGCTGCGCGCAGAACGCACGCGAGGAGTGGCCGGCTCCGGCCTGGGAGGCCTTCCCCCGCAACGTGTACGAGGAGCGTCACCACCTCGACAAGGCGCTCGAAGCTGCGGGCTACGGCATCGACGACATCAAGGCGGTGGTGATGGGACACCTGCATCTGGACCACGCCGGCGGCTTGGAGCACTTCCGGGGCAAGAACATCCCGATCTACGCCCACGAACAGGAGATCCGGGAGCACTACTACGCCGTGGCCACCAAGGAGGACATCGGCGCCTACGTCCCGGGGGATCTCGACTGGCAACTGAACTGGCAGGCCATCTCCCGTGAAGAGATCGAACTCTTCGAGGGCATCACCCTTCGCCACATGCCCGGCCACACCCCGGGACTCATGACCATGCAGGTGGACCTGCACAACTCCGGCACCTTCATGCTCACCAGCGACCTGTTCCATGTGCGGGACCTCTTCGAACAGGGGATCCCACAGGGGTGGCTCGGGCGCGACTCGCACTCCTGGTGGCGAAGCTACCGCTGGATGAAGCTACTCCAGCAGCGCTACGACGCCACCATGGTCTACGGCCACGATGCCACGGTGCTGGAGGAACTCCAGCGGCAGGCCGCCAGCTTCGACTGACCTCGGACGGGGTGGTGCGCTTCCGTCACAACACCCCCTCCTCCCCACCCAGTTGGCGATCAGAGAGGACGTTCCATGCGCTTCGCCAGAGTAGGTGCTGCCGGGTCCGAGATCCCGGTGTTGCTGGCGGCCGAGTCGTCCGAGCGAGGCTACGACCTCCGGCCGCTGACGGCGGACATCGACGGTTCCTTCCTGTCGAGCGACGGAATGGCGAGGGCCGCCGAAGCCGTCGTGGCGGGGGCGCTGCCGCAGCTCGAACTGCGGAGGCAGCGTATGGGTCCGCCCATCGCACGTCCCCACGCCATCTACGCCATCGGGCTCAACTACCGTGACCACGCCGCCGAGACAGGCATGGACCTGCCCGCAGAGCCGATCGTCTTCAGCAAGGCGCCCAACAGCCTCAGCGGCCCGGCGGACGACATCGTCTTTCCCGCCGACGCGCACCGGGGTGACTGGGAAGCCGAACTCGGTGTCGTCATCGGCCATCGCGCACACCGTCTCGCCGACCCGAAGGAGGCCGCGAAGGCCATAGCCGGTTACGTGGCCGTCAACGACGTTTCGGAGCGCAGCTGGCAACTGGAACGCGGCGGGCAGTGGCTCAAGGGGAAGTCGTACCCGACCTTCAACCCGGCCGGCCCGGTCCTGGTCACGCCCGACGAAGTGGGCGACGTGGCGGACCTGCGCCTGTCGCTCAGCGTGAACGGCGAACGTATGCAACAGGGTTCCACCGCAGACATGATCTTCGACCCGCACTACTTGGTCTGGTACCTCAGTCAGTTCGTCATGCTCGAAGCGGGCGACCTCATCAACACCGGCACACCCGCGGGAGTCGGCATGGGCAAGACACCGGCCCGCTACCTGCATGACGGAGATGAGATCACGCTGTCGATCAGTGGTCTGGGCAGTCAGCGCAATCGAGTCCGCATGACCGCTTTCCCTGGCCCCATCCCCCTCATCTCTTCCCCGGAGGAATCGCCATGAGTGCCCTGGACTTCAAGGTCATCGACCTCGACTTCCCCGTCGGTTCGAAGAACAAGACCGCCACCCTGATCACCGGTGAGGAGCAGGCCTTCCTGATCGACGCCGGATTCACCCGGGCCGACGGCCACCGCCTCGTCGCTGAGATCCTCGACTCCGGCAAGACCCTCACCAAGGTCCTCATCAGCCACGCCGACCCCGACTTCTACTGGGGTGCCGAAGTCATCGCAGACGCTTTCCCCACCGCCGAACTCCTCGCCACCCCCCTGGTGATCGAGCACATCGCAGCCGCGTACGAGGCCAAGCTCAAAGCCTGGGAAGCCGTCGGCGCCAACCGGCCCACCCGCCTGGTCGAGCTAGCCGAGCTGACCGGCGACATCACCTTCGAGGGGTACGTGTTCCAGCTCAAGGGCGGCCACCCCGGACTGCCCGACCGCCACTACCTGTGGCAGGCCGAACACCGGGCGGTCGTCGCCGGCGTGCTGCTGTTCCAGAACGAACATGTCTGGGTCGCCGACACCGCAACGCCCGAGTCCCGCGCCGTCTGGACCGGACTGCTGGACGAGATGACGGCCCTGGACCCCGCCTTCGCCGTCCCCGGACACCGTCTGCCCACCGACACCCTCGACGCCGGCCCGATCGCCTACACCCGCGACTACCTCACCGCGTTCGAGGACGAGCTGGGCAAGGCCGACAACGGTGAGACGCTGACCAAGGCGCTGGTCGCCCGCTACCCGGACGCCGGGATGCTCATCGCCGCCCAGCTCGGCGCCAAGGTCGCCAAGGGCGAAATGACCTGGGGCTGACCCCACGCCCGGACACGGTCCGGTGCCGGGCGCCGCAGGCACCCGGCACCTGCACCGGACCAGGCCCCCCGTCCGCTCGCGCCCCGCCTCCGGAAAGGCCACCTCATGAGTGACACAACCGACTTCCACACCTCCCCCGCCCCCGCCGACGTGGTCCGACGCCAGTACCTCGCCTCCGCACACGGCGACCTCGAAGCCCTACGAGCAACCCTCGCCGACGACGTCGAATGGACCGAGATGGCCGGCTTCCCCCTCGCCGGCACCTACCGCACCCCCCACGGCGTCACCTCCGCCGTCATGGAACAACTCGGCAAGCACTGGGACAACTGGACCGCCCACGACGACACCTACATCGTCGACGGCGAGAACGTCGTCGTCCTCGCCCGCTACACCGCCACCAACAAAGCCACCGCCAAAGACATCAACGTCCGCGTCGCCCACCACTTCATCGTCCGCGGCGGCCACATCGTCCGCTTCGAACAATTCGTCGACACCGCCAAAGTCCGTGACGCCATGCAGGTCTGATGCCCCATCAGTTCTACTTTGAGTGGCTTCACCTACGAGGTAATCCACGAGGACCTCGACGACGAGTTCGACAACCTCACCATCGAAGTCGAAGGCCGCCGCCGCGCCGTACTCGTACGGTTCGGCGACCCTGTCACGCAGGGCCAGGCCGACTTCACCGCGGACGTGACGACCGCGCTCCCGCACCCCTCGGGCCGCGGTCTGTACATCCCGAACACGAAGATCGCGGACCAGTGGGACCGCGCCGACCCGATCACCCACACTCGGATGGTGCTCAAGGCCATCAACGACACCGAGGTCGTCTTCGCCCGCACGGTCCGGCTGCTGAAGCACTGGAACGACACCCACAGCAAGCCGATGTGCTCCTGGAACATCAAGGCGCTCTGCCTCGGGTGCCTCGATGAGCACAGCCCCTCACCGCCGCACCCTCGGCATCCCCAGCCCGATCCACGAGATGATCTCCCGCTGGATCTCGTTGTTGCCGCCACCGAAGGTGAAGATCACAGCGGAGCGGTAGCCGCGTTCCAGTTCGCCGTGGAGTACGGCGCCCGCCGAGCCCTCCTTCAGGGCGCCGGCGGCGCCGACGATCTCCATCAGCCACCCATAGGCGTCCCGGCGGGCCTCTGAGCCGTAGACCTTGACCGCGGAGGCGTCCTGGGGGGTGAGGGTGCCGTCCTGGACGGCGTTGACCATCTGCCAGTTGAGGAGCTTGAGGGCGTCCAGCCGGGCGTGGGTGCGGGCCAGCAGGCGGCGTACCCAGGCGAGGTCGACGACGCGGCGGCCGTCGGCGAGCTTGGTCTCCATGGCCCAGCGCTGGACGTCGTGCAGGGCGCGGATCGCCATGGTGCCGTGCGCGGCGAGGGTGACCCGCTCGTGGTTGAGCTGGTTGGTGATCAGCCGCCAGCCGTTGTTCTCTTCGCCGACCCGGTGGGAGACGGGGACGCGGACGTTCTCGTAGTAGCTGGCCGTGGTGTCGTGCGAGGCGAGGGTGTTGATGACGGTGCAGGAGTAGCCGGGGTCGGTGGTCGGCATCAGGAGCATGGTGATGCCCTTGTGCGGCGGGGCGTCCGGGTCGGTGCGGACCGCGAGCCAGACCCAGTCGGCCGTGTCGCCGTTGGTGGTCCAGATCTTCTGCCCGTTGACGACGTACGCGTCGCCGTCGCGTACGGCACGGGTCTTCAGGGACGCCAGGTCCGTGCCGGCGTCGGGCTCGCTGTAGCCGATCGCGAAGTCGATCTCGCCGGAGAGGATCCTCGGCAGGAAGTACGCCTTCTGCTCGTCCGTGCCGTACCGCATGATCGTCGGGCCGACGGTGTTCAGCGCCATCAGCGGCAGCGGGACACCGGCCTGGGCGGCCTCGTCGAAGAAGATGAACTGCTCCATCGCCGTCAGGCCCCGGCCGCCGTACTCCTTCGGCCAGCCCACACCGAGCCAGCCGTCCTGGCCGAGCCGGCGGATCGTGTCGCGGTAGAAGCGCTTCTGGGCCGCCCTTTCGGTGAAGCGCGCATGCGCGTTGTCCGGCACCAGGTCGGCGAAGTAGGTCCGCAGTTCGGTGCGCAGCCGCTGCTGCTCGGGCGTGTGATCGAGGTGCACGGCGCCTCCAGGGTCCCAGGCCGGTCCTGACGGCGCACACCGTAGAACGTGTTTCAGAAATTGGGAATGGGCATGCTCCTTCCGTCCTGTCCCGCATCCGCCGCCGCTGTCACGTGAGGCCGGCCGTACGGTCCGCCGTCACGTGAGCGTGGCCATGAAGTCGGTGCACGCCTGGGCGCACTCGCGGCACGCCTTCGCGCTGTCCTCGGCGCCCGGGTACCGGTCGAAGACGTGCGCGCTCTCCAGACACACCGACCGGCACCACTCCAGCTGCACCCGGATGCCGTCCTCGTCGAGGCGGTTCTGCTCGGACAGCACTCGGCAGGTCGCGTCGCAGACCTCGGCGCACATGATGCCCTTGCGTCGGACCAGTTCCTGTTCCTCGGTACCGTCCGGATCCACGAGACTGGCGCGCAGCGCACACGCCCGCGCACACTCGGTGCAGGCCTGGGCACAGGCGAACCTGTCCTCGAGGAACCGGAAGAGTTCCTGCTGCGATGTCGTCGTTGTCACACCGGGCGGGTAGCCGTCGCCGATGACGCCAAACCCGGCGTTTCAAGGGTTTTGGCCGGTACGAGGCCCGCAGTCGGGTGACGGTTCGTGCCGGGGTCGGTTCGCCTCTGGTGCCTGGGGGTACCCGCGTGCCATGAATACCGCATGGATGGACGTCGCAGCAGGCACGGGCGCCGGGGCCGCCGGCCTCATCGTGGCGGGTGTGGTGATCGCGGCGGTACTGGTCGGTGCCTTCTGGCTGGGAGTGCGGGTCATGAGGCGTGAGTCGCCGCCGCCGACGCCCGCCGAGCAACCGCGGCCGCCGGAGAGCGGTCCGGTCCGCGAGGTGCAGGAGCAGCGCGAGCCGCACGAGGTCCCGCAGAGTGATCGCCGGCTCACCCCGCACGACCTGCCCGGGCATGGCAACGCAGGCACCCGCACCGGCGCCTCGAAGGAAAGGCCGCGCTGGGACGAGGGCAGCAGCGGTTCGTTCGGCAGTGGCGGAGCGGGCGGCCGCTGACGCGGGGCGCTGCCGGCCGACGACGTCGCACGAGCACCGACAGTTCGACGAAGGCAGCCCACGAGCAGCCCACGAGCAACCACGAGCAACCACGATTCGACCAGGGCTGTCGCACTGAGGGAAGTGAGATCCATGACCGACTCCGGTCGCACCACCCTGCCGTTGCCCGACTACGACCACCTGCCGATCGGCGGCCTGGAGAGTCGCGTACGGTCGCTGACCGCGTCCGAGGTCGAGGAACTGCTGGCGTACGAGCGGACCCACGCCGACCGTCTCCCGGTGACCGAGCTGCTGACGGTGCGGCTGGAGCAGCTGGAGGCGGGCGCCGAACCGACGTCGGGCGACCCCGGCGCGCTGCGCCCCGAGCAGGGTGGGCACCCCGGCGGCTCCCCCGTGTCACCGGCGACCTCTCCGCAGCCCTTCAGCCCGCCGCCGCACGGCACCCCGGACCAGCGAGGCAAGCCGAAGGGTGACCGGACCTGACGGTTTCCGCGAGCGGCGCACGGGCACCCCTGCGCCGTGCTGCTGAGAAGGAGAAGGGCCCGGGCCGGCGCCCGGGCCCTTGACGCGGCCGGGCCCGTGACGCGGCGGAACGCACCACCGACGCTGCACATCAGGTTCGACGTCCGCGGCTGCCTGCTGATCCGCCAACTCCACGACTGGGCCGCGCTGTTGTTCCAGCGCCGCAGCGCCCGCCCCGGTGTCGTGCCCGGAACTGGCCGCGGCGGTGCCTGACACGGTCGGTCCGCCCTCCTGTCCACCACCGTGATCGGGGGGGTAGCCGGGGGCTCGGGCGTCAGTCACTCAGGCGTGCGGCCGACTCCAGCAGCAGGGCATGCACGAAGGCCTGCGGGAGGTTGCCGCGCAGTTGGCGCTGGGCCACGTCGAACTCCTCGGCGTACAGGCCCGGCCCGCCGCAGGCACCCCGGTTGCGTTCGAACCAGCGGTAGGCCTCGACGGCCCGGCCCTGCCCGTGCTCGGCCAGCGCCATCACGAAACCGCACAGCAGGAAGGCTCCTTCGGTCTCCTCCAGCGGGCGGTCGTCGTGGCGGAAGCGGTACATGAAGTAGTCCTGCGCCAGTTCGCGGCGGCAGGCGTCGAGGGTGGCGCGGGTGCGTACGTCGGCGGCGGGCAGGGCGCCGCGTACGGCGGGCAGCAACAGGGCGGCGTCCACGGCCTGGTCGTCGGGGGTGCGCTGCCAGTGCCCGTCGGGGTGCACGCAGGTTCGCGCGGTGGCGGTGAGGATCGTCTCGGCGAGCCGGGCGCAGGTCCCGGCCAGGGGGTGACGGGGCGCGGCGTCGGCCACGGCTCGCAGCCCGGCCACGCAGATGAGCCGGCTGTGCGTCCACAGCCGGCCGTCCAACTCCCAGATGCCGGCGTCTGGTTCGCGCCAGCGCTCGCCTATCGCCTGCACCGCGACGGCGACCGCCTTCCAGTGGTCGGCGTCGAGGCGGTCGTGACGTACCGCGGCGGCGAACAGCAGCAGGGCCTCGCCGAAGCAGTCCAACTGGAACTGCTCACGCGCCCGGTTGCCGACGCGGTCGAAGCCTCCCGGGTAGCCGGGCAGGTCGAGGTCGCGCTGGCCGGGGACGGGGTTGCCGTGCACGGTGTAGGCGGGGGCCAGCCGTGGTCCGTCGGCGAGCAGCCGGGCGGTGACGAACCGGACGGCGTCGTCGAGCAGATCGTGTGCGCCGGCGGCGGCAGCGGCCTGCCCGGCGAAGCTCTCGTCGCGGATCCACACGTACCGGTAGTCGTAGTTGCGGCCTTCCTCGGCCCGCTCGGGCAGGCTGGTGGTGGCGGCCGCGACCATGCCGCCGCCACGGGTGGTCAGACCGCGCAGTACGGCGTGGGCACGGCGGGCGTCCGCGACGGCGACGGTGTTCGTGAGCGCGGGCACGGCCCGCCGCCAGGACGCCTCGGTCGCCGCCCAGGTCTCCTCGGCCCGGGGCAGGTCGTGGGGCAGTTCGGCGGCGGCACACTCCAGGACCAGGTCGTGCCGCTCCCCCGGCTTCAGCGTGATCTCGGCCGTCAGTCCCTGCTCGCCGGGGACGGCGTGACCGGCGCCCTGCCAGCGGAGGCGGTGGTCACCGGTGCGCAGCTCCCACACGCCGTCGTCGCCGCGCCGGGCGGAGTCGATCGGTTTGCCGCCGTAGCCGCTGTGCGGGTCGAGGACGACGGAGAGCCGCGCCGGGCCGTCGACCGCGCGCAGCTGCCGCAGCAGGACGAGGCGGTCCGGGTCACCAGGGTGCGCGAGCGCCTCCCGGCACTCCACGATGCCGTCGTCGGTGACCCAGCGGCTGCGCCAGATCAGCGTGCCCTCTTCGTAGTAGCCGCCGAAGACGTGCCGCTCGGCCGGGGTGACGGCGTAGACGCCCGCACCGCCGACGAGGGTGGCGAAGACCGCCTCGTCGTGCCAGGTGGGCGCGCACATCCAGCTGATCGCCCCGTCCGGTCCGATGAGCGCGCCGCGCTCCCCGTCGGCCAGCAGCGCGTAGTCGTGCAGCGCGTGGGGCGGGAAGGCTGAGCGCATCGGTGCGAACCTCCGGTAGGGCCGATCCGGTTGTCGTGATCGTCCTTGTCGTCGTGCCACGGGTCATCCGTCGGGGGTGACGGAGGCGGACGTACGAGTACCCACGGACCGCGGATGGTCACGGGACGACTCGTCTCGCGCGTGGGCGTGGACTCGCCCGGGGAGGTGTCGTGTGGCGGCGTCCGGCACCGGTGCCGGAGGAGAAGTTGACCGACGCCCGGTTCGTGGAGCTGGTCCGCCCCGTGCCCGAGCTGCCGGGCAGCCTCGAGGAGGCCGAACTCGCCGCCCTGGCCGAGGTGACGGCGAACAACCGGCGCCTCATGGTGGAGTTCACCCCCCGCTGCGTACCGTGATGACCTGCTGCTCTTCACCACCGCCCGCCTTCCCGACGCGCCCGCACCGGCGCGGCTCCCGGCCGCCGTACGCCGAAGAGCGCGTCGACCATGACCGGGAAGCAGGAAGGGAGGTGCGGGCCGCACAGCACCGCCGCCCGGTCGGTGGGCGGCGGGCCCGCCACCGAGGACCCCGGGGCATCACCGCGCCCGAGGGCTGAGCAGCGGCGCACCCCGTACACGCCCGTCGGCCTCCGCACACGTGACCCGCGGTCGTTCAGGATCGATACTTCCGAGTGCAGGTAGTCACACAGGTCATTGACTTATCCGTTGTACTTACTCGGAGGTACCCATGAGGATGCTCATCAACGTCCCGGAGACCGTGGTCGCCGACGCGCTGCGGGGGATGGCGGCCGCGCATCCCGAGCTGACCGTCGATGTCGACAACCGGGTGATCGTACGGCGGGACGCCCCCGTGGCCGGGAAGGTCGGGCTGGTGTCCGGCGGGGGGTCGGGACACGAGCCGTTGCACGGCGGATTCGTGGGAACGGGGATGCTCTCGGCGGCCTGCCCGGGTGAGGTGTTCACCTCGCCGGTGCCGGACCAGATGGTGCGGGCCGCGGCAGCCGTGGACAGCGGGGCCGGGGTGCTGTTCATCGTGAAGAACTACACCGGCGACGTCCTCAACTTCGACATGGCGGCCGAACTCGCCGAGGACGAGGGCATCCAGATCGCCAAGGTACTGGTCAACGACGACGTGGCGGTGACCGACAGCCTCTACACCGCCGGACGTCGCGGCACGGGCGCGACGCTGTTCGTGGAGAAGATCGCGGGGGCGGCCGCGGAGGAGGGGCAGCCGCTGGAACGGGTGGAGGCGATCGCCCGGCAGGTCAACGAGAACTCCCGCAGCTTCGGTGTCGCCCTCAGCGCCTGCACCACGCCCGCCAAGGGCAGCCCCACCTTCGACCTGCCGGCCGGCGAACTGGAACTGGGCGTCGGCATCCACGGCGAACCGGGCCGGGAACGGCGGGCCATGATGACCTCGCGGGAGATCGCCGACTTCTCGGTGGGCGTGATCCTGGACGACATCAGCCCGCGCAACCCCGTCCTGGTCCTGGTCAACGGCATGGGCGCGACCCCGCTGCTGGAGCTGTACGGCTTCAACGCCGAGGTGCAGCGGGTACTCGCCGAGCGCGGTGTCCCCGTCGCCCGCACCCTTGTGGGCAACTACGTCACCTCGCTCGACATGGCCGGCGCCTCGGTCACCCTGTGCCAGATCGACGAGGAGCTGCTCAGGCTCTGGGACGCGCCGGTGAAGACGCCGGGACTGCGTTGGGGCCTGTGAAACCGGCGGTGCCGACCCTCGCAACGTACCGACCACGCAAGGAGATCCATGCTCGACGCCGACTTCTTCCGCCGTTGGATGACGGCGACCGCCGCGTCCGTCAGCCGTGAGGCGGAGCGGCTCACCGCCCTCGACTCGCCCATCGGGGACGCCGACCACGGCAGCAATCTGCAGCGCGGGTTCGCCGCGGTGACCGCGACCCTGGAGAAGGAGGCACCCGACACGCCCGGCGCGGTCCTCACGCTCGCCGGACGTCAGCTCATCTCCACCGTCGGCGGCGCGTCCGGGCCGCTGTACGGGACGTTGCTGCGCCGTACGGGAAAGGCCCTGGGGGACGCCGGCGAGGTCAGCGAGGATCAGTTCGCCGAGGCGCTGCGTGCCGGGGTGGACGCGGTGATGACCCTCGGGGGCGCCACGCCCGGCGACAAGACCATGATCGACGCGCTGGTGCCGGCCGTCGACGCGCTCGGCGACGGCTTCACCGCGGCCCGGGCGGCAGCCGAGGAAGGCGCCCTGGCGACGACGCCGTTGCAGGCCCGCAAGGGCAGGGCGAGCTATCTCGGGGAGCGCAGCATCGGGCACCAGGATCCGGGGGCCACCTCGTCGTCGCTCCTGATCGCCGGACTCGTGGAGGCGGCCGGTGAGTGACGGGAAGCTGGTCGGGATCGTGCTGGTGTCGCACAGCGCGGAGGTCGCCGGGTCGGTGGCCGCGCTGGCGAAGGGCCTCGCGGGCGGCGGCACCCAGGTGCCCGTCGCTCCGGCGGGCGGCACCGAGGGCGGTGGGTTCGGGACGAGCGCGGAGCTGATCGCCGCCGCGGCCGCCTCGGTGGACCGGGGTGCCGGAGTCGCCGTCCTCACCGACCTCGGCAGCGCGGTGCTCACGGTGAAGGCGCTGCTCGCGGAGGGCGACGAACTCCCGAGCGGGACACGGCTGGTGGACGCGCCGTTCGTCGAGGGAGCGGTGGCCGCGGTCGTCACCGCGGCCACCGGGGCGGACCTGGCAGCGGTCGAGGCGGCGGCCGCGGAAGCGTACACGTACCGGAAGGTCTGAGACCCTCCCGCACGGCAGGCAAGCGGCCGGGCCGTCCGCCGCGGCGACGAGGAGCCGAGCGCAGGGGTGTCTTCAGTCCCCGGCTCGGCATCGGCCGTCGCGAGGTCGGCGGGGCGGTCGGAGGCGCGGGGTGCGCGGCGCGAGTGCTCGACGGACGCGCGGGGCCGCGTGAGACATCGCCGCCCGGATTGCTGCCCGGATCGCCGGCGACAGGGGCCGGGGATGTGAGCCCGCGACCGGGGCCGGGGACCTGAGCCCGCGACAGGCTCGGGTCCCCGGCCACCGCGCGCCGGCACGGGAACAGCGACGACAGCGGCCCGCGCCTGTGGCAGGAACTCCCCTTCCCCCAGGGAGAGTTCGACCGCGTGCGGCTTCAGCATACGTAACCCCTCCGGACGGTCACCGACGACCGCCCGGCCCTAGACGCATTCAAAGCCCGGCATCGCATTGGTCCGGAGCTTTACCGCGTGCCGTTCCGACGGCGGACGGGCACGGCCGCACCGAACGAAGGACGCCGCACGAAGGACGCCGATAAAACGCCGAAGGCCCGCGTCACCTGAGCGGCGGCGGTCCACGTGCGGAGCGGGCCGGGAACGCATTGGCTCTCCCTGAGGCAGCACGGGCGTTCCCCGACCTTCGGCGGCGCAAGGGATGTACCGCCAACCGTGCCGCCGGAGGGCAGTCCCATGCACACTACTCAGCCACTCCTCCGTTCCTGCCTGACCTGGGCGGCCGCCTCAGTGCTGCCGCTCGCCCTGGCCGCGGGTCCGGCCGAGGCCGCTTCGGGGATCTCCGTGAGCACCAACGGGTCCACGGTGTCGGTCACGACCAGCGCCTGCACCAGCAACAACAACGGCTTCGGCAGAGCCTCCCTGCTCACCAGCGGCCAGTCGAACTTCGCCCAGGGCCGCCAGGCCGACCTGTCCGGAACCAACGCCGGCCAGTCCGCCCTGTGGTCCAACGTGAGTCCGGGGACGCACACGGTGATCGTGATCTGCAACCGGGACGGCGCGGAGGCGGGCAGGCAGTCCGTCATCGTCTCCGCGGCACCGACGCGTACGCCCGCGCCGACGGTCTCGCCCTCGCGCGGTGTCATGGGCGGCCTCGGCGGCGCCACGAAGGACTACGGCACGCTCACTCTGGCGGCCGGCGGTGCGCTGGTCGGGACGGGCGTCCTGGCCACGGTCTGGTTCCTGCGCCGCCGCTCGAAGCCCCACCGGCTCTGAAGCGGGCCCACCTCCTCCGACCGCGCCCGCGCTACCGGCTCTCCTCGGCAGGCAGGTCGGCGAACTCCTCCAGCGCGCGCGTGAGCCACTGGGTCCAGAAGGTCTCCAGGTCGATGCCGGCCTGGAGCACCAGGTGCCTCAGCCGGTCCTGAGGGCTGTCCTTGCCGACCGGGAAGTCGCGCTTCTCGATCTCCTCGTACTCGGCCAACTGCCGCTGGTGCAGGTCGAGGTGGCGGCGCAGGTCGGTCTCGATGCCGGCCGTCCCCACCACGGCCGCCGCCCGCAGCCGCAGCAGCAGCACGTCCCGCAGCGGCTTGGGGTCCTGGGCGGCGGCACTCCAGCGGGCCAGTTCGGCGCGGCCCGCGAGCAGGACCTCGTAACTCTTCTTCTGCCCGCGCGCCGGCTGCTCGGTGGGGAGGGCGCGGATATAGCCCTCGGCCTCCAGTTTTCCCAGCTCGCGATAGATCTGCTGATGCGTCGCCGACCAGAAGTAGCCGATCGACCGGTCGAACCGGCGGGTCAGTTCCAGGCCCGACGACGGCTTCTCGAGCAGGGCGGTGAGGATCGCGTGCGGGAGTGACATGGAGTCATCCTAGGGACGGCCGCGCGTGTCGCTAGAGCGTCGCCGCCAGCTCGGTGCCCTGCTTGATGGCGCGCTTGGCGTCCAGTTCGGCGGCGACGTCGGCACCGCCGATGAGGTGCGCGGCGCGTCCCCCGGCGAGCAGTTCGTCGTACAGGTCGCGGCGCGGCTCCTGCCCCGTGCACAGCACGACGGTGTCGACTTCCAGGACGGTGCTCGCGTCACCGACGGTGACATGCAGGCCGGCGTCGTCGATACGGTCGTAGCGCACCCCCGGGACCATGGTCACGCCGCGGTGCCTGAGCTCGGTGCGGTGGATCCAGCCGGTGGTCTTGCCGAGGCCCGCGCCGACCTTGGTGGTGCTGCGCTGGAGGAGGTGGACGGTGCGCGGCGGGGCGGGCCGCTCCGGGGCCGCGAGTCCGCCGGGCGCCTGGTAGTCCATGTCCACGCCCCACTGGCGGAAGTACGTCGCCGGGTCCTCACTCGCCTTGTCGCCGCTGTCGGTCAGGTACTCGGCGACGTCGAAGCCGATGCCGCCCGCGCCGAGTACGGCGACACGGTCGCCGACGGGCACACGGCCCCGCAGGACGTCGAGGTAGCCGACGACGCTGGGGTGGTCGACGCCGGGGATGTCGGGGATGCGCGGGCGGACGCCGGTGGCGACGACGACCTCTTCATAGTCGGCGAGGTCCTCGCCGGACACCCGGGCGTTCAGCCGTACGTCCACGCCCTGCTCGTCGAGCCGGTGGCGGAAGTAACGCAGTGTCTCGTCGAACTCCTGCTTGCCGGGGACCTTGCGGGCCACATTGAGCTGGCCGCCGATCTCGCTCGCGGCGTCGAAGAGCGTGACCTCGTGGCCGCGTTCGGCGGCGGAGACCGCGCAGGCGAGGCCGGCCGGTCCCGCGCCCACCACCGCGACCCGTTTGCGCAGCCTGGTCGGGGACAGGACCAGTTCGGTCTCGTGGCAGGCGCGCGGGTTGACAAGGCAGGACGTGATCCGGCCGCTGAACGTGTGGTCCAGACACGCCTGATTGCAGCCGATGCAGGTGTTGATGGCCTCGGGACGTCCGGCCGCGGCCTTCGCCACGAAGTCGGGGTCGGCGAGCATCGGGCGGGCCACGGACACCATGTCCGCGCAGCCGTCGGCGAGCAACTCCTCGGCGAGTTCGGGGGTGTTGATGCGGTTGGTGGTGACGAGCGGGACGGTCACCTCGCCCATCAGCCGCTTCGTCACCCAGGTGTAGGCGCCGCGCGGCACCGAGGTGGCGATGGTGGGGATACGGGCCTCGTGCCAGCCGATGCCGGTGTTGATGATGGTCGCCCCGGCGGCCTCGACGGCCTTGGCGAGCGTGATCACCTCGTCGAGGGTGGAACCGCCCGGGACGAGGTCCAGCATGGACAGGCGGTAGACGATGATGAAGTCCTCGCCGACGGCCTCGCGTACGCGCCGCACGATCTCGACCGGGAAACGCATGCGGTTCTCGTAGGAGCCGCCCCAGCGGTCGCTGCGGTGGTTGGTCTGCGCGGCGATGAACTCGTTGATGAGGTAGCCCTCGGAGCCCATGATCTCGACGCCGTCGTAGCCGGCCTGCCGGGCGAGGCGGGCGGTGCGGGCGTACTCGTCGATGGTCCGCTCGACGTCGGCGTCGGTGAGTTCGCGGGGCGGGAAGGGGCTGATCGGCGCCTGGAGGGGGCTCGGGGCGACCAGGTCCCGGTGGTAGGCGTACCGCCCGAAGTGCAGGATCTGCATCGCGATCCGGCCACCCTCGCGGTGCACCGCCTCGGTGACGACGGCGTGCTGTCCGACCTCTTCCTCCGTCGTGAGCTTGGCGCCGCCCTCGCCCGGCCGCCCCTCCTCGTTGGGCGCGATGCCGCCGGTGACGATGAGTCCCACTCCGCCACGCGCCCGGGCCGCGTAGAAGGCCGCCATGCGCTCGAAACCCCGCTCGGCCTCCTCCAGGCCCACGTGCATCGAGCCCATGAGGACGCGGTTGGGCAGCGTGGTGAAGCCCAGGTCGAGCGGGGTCAGCAGATGCGGGTAACGGCTCATCGGGCCCTCCGTACGCGGCGGTGTCGTGCCCTCTTGTTGTAGAGGACCTCACCGCGTTTATGCAACTAGTTGCATAATAGAGGGGAGGTGATCCGGGCCACGTCGGCGACCACGGGGCTCTGGTCGAGCCGCCGGGGAGCCGGGGCGGTGTCGACGGCGGCCGCGGTGGAGGAACGCACCTTGAGCCGAGCGGGGGCCTCGAACGCGGGGCGCCCGCCCCGGCCGGGTTCGCTCACCTGCTTTCGAGCCGTACGTGCAGCTCCTTCTCCTGGTCCCCGGAGGCGGTGGACAGGTCGCGTACGGAGAACAGGGAGTCCAGGGTGGTGCGGAAGCGTTCGATCGCCCAGTAGCCACCCTGGACATCGGCGATGACGGAGGAGGAGAGCGTGGCGGGAGCGGTGCCCCCGTGCGCCTCGGTGACGTCGAACGTGCCGAGCCACACCGTCGGGCGGGTCTGCGAGTACTCCTCCGGTACGTCCTCGGCGCACCGGTCGGACGCGAAGCATCCGCACAGGGCGTCGAACACGATGCGGGCGTCGTGCTTGCTGCACCCGCTGATCTCCACCGAGACGGATTCCGGATGCGGTCGGTGACCGTCCATCGTGATCGCTCCTCTCGTGGACCACGGGACGGTCCACGGACGTTCCGCGCGACCGTCCCACCCCCAGAAAACCACCAGCTCCGGCGGAGCACTACCGGCGCAGCCGAACCCGTCCGGGGGCGGGTGTCCTCCTGGATCGGCGTCCGCAGAGCTGCGTGACGGCCCGTCTCGGCGCATGGTGGTCCTATGGACGAGGATCCGCCCGTGGTCGTGCTCGCACCCTCGCCGGACGGTGGACGGCGGGTGACGGTTCGCGGTGAGCCCGCGGGCATCGCGTACAGCCTCTTCGACGTGCTGGAGTTCCTGCACCAGGCGGGCCTGCCCGCGCAGGACACGGCCGTCGACGATCCCACGCTGATCGAGTGGCGCGGCGGCGGGCCCTACGACTGGAACGGCAACGGGAGCGAATAGCCCCCGCCCGCCGACCCTGCCCGACCCTCCGCGAAGTCACGGAACCTGCCCCCCGGTCCACACCGGTTCACGCGAACGGGCCCGCCGGGCCTCCGGAGGCACGGCGCGGGACAGCCCACGCCGTGTTGTCGTCAGCACACGGGCGAGCAGGTGGGCGCAGCCACCCGAGCCGGTTCCCTGCCCCCGATCCACCCGTCCGCCGCCGGCGCCGCCCGTCACACGACCCGCCCCAGGCTCAAGGCACCCGCTCCCCGCTCCCCGCCGGCTCACGCACCGAGCCCGCCGAGGCCTCCGGAGGCACGGCGCGGGACGGCCCGCCCCGTGCTGTCCTGAGCACACGGGCGAGCAGGTGGGCGCGGCCGGCGGCGACCGGACCGAGGACGGCGAGGACGAGGACGTAACCGGCGATGAAGGGGGCGAGGCGCTCGTCGAGGCCCGCGCTGGTGGCCATCGCGGCGAGGATCAGCGCGAATTCCCCGCGGGCCACGAGGGTCGTGGCGATGTCCGCGGCGGTGTCGGTGCCGTAGCGGTAGAGGCGGGCGACGAGCAGGCCCGCGATCACGTTCATCACGAGGGTGAGGGCGGTCGCCGCGGCGACGGGGCCGGCGACGGAGGCGATGACGCCGGGGTCGATGGACAGTCCGAAGGCGAAGAAGAAGATCGCTGCGAAGGCGTCGCGCAGCGGGTGCACCAGGGTGCGGATGCGCGGCCCGGAGGGGGTGCCGGCCAGGACGAGGCCCACCATGAACGCGCCGATCGCGTCGGCGACCCCGAGGACCTCGGAGACACCGGCGACCAGGACCGCCGCCCCGAGGAAGCTGATGACGAGCAGTTCGTCGTCGCGGACGTGGATCAGGCGCCCGACCACCCGGGTGCCGTAGCGGGCGGCGACGGCCAGCGCCAGCAGGAACGCGAACGCCTTGCCCGCCTGGAGCGCCACCTCGCCCAGGCCCTGGGCACCGCCGATGACCGGCTGCAGAGCGGCGAGGTACAGCGCCAGGAAGACGTCCTCGACCACGATCACGCCCAGGACCAGGCGGGTCTCCGGGCGGCCGACGCGGCCGAGGTCGATGAGGATCTTGGTGACGATCGCGGAGGAGGAGATGCCGAGGACACCGGCGAGCACCAGCGCCTCCCGCGTCCCCCAGCCCAGCGCGAACCCGAAGCCGAGGCCCGCACCGACGTTCAGCAGCAGATAGATGCCGCCCGCGGCGAGCAGGCGGCGGCCGCCGTTCTTGGGGTCGTCCAGGTGGAACTCCAGGCCCAGGTAGAACAGCAACAGCACCAGCCCGAGCGCGGAGAGCATCTCGAAGTCGTGGGGGTCCTCGACCAGGACCAGGCCCGGCGTGTGCGGGCCGAGCAGGATGCCGGCGAGCATGAACAACGGGATGGTAGGCAGCCCGATCCGGCCGCCGAGGCGGGCGAGGAACGCGGCGGCGAGGAAGGCGCCGCCCATCGCGAGCAGGGTGTCGGCATGCCCCACGGTCAGATCACCGCCTTCCGTGGCGTCGAGGGCCTGGCGGGCTGCACTTCACGGGGGTGGATGCGGATACTCCTCCGTCCGGGGCTCGGCGGTCCTTCCACGCTCGCATCCGCCGCACCCCCGCCACCATCGGTGCCGACACTCATTTCCGAGGCCGGCCGCCGACAGTTCCCCGTGCCCCTGCGAACCTCAACCCCGGGTGAGGCGGTACGTCTTGCTGTCCGTCAGCACACAGAACCCCGGCGAGACGACGATCACGCGCAGGGTGCCGGTACGGCGGTCGTAGTCGATGCCCTCCGCCTCGAAGGAGCCGGAGCAGGAGCTGCGCAGCGGGAGTTGCCGTAGCGCGGTGACCTGGCCGGTGACGTCGGAGGTGCCGTTCGGTTCGGCGGAGAGGTCGATCTGCAGCAGCGGCTTGGTGATGCCGAAGAGAGTGCCCGCCGGGTCGTCGGAGGAGCACAGCAGCCGGGTGGCGCTGACGAAGTCACAGCCCTGGACGTCACGTACGTCGTGGTCGAGCCGGACCGTGCTCGCCTGCGGCAGGTTCGCCGACGGCGAGGTGCTCGGGTTGACGCCCGGGGTGGGGAAGACGAGCAGCCGGTTCATGGTGCCCCACTCCCCCGACAGCATCCACTGTCCGCCCGGCGAGACGGCGGCCCAGGAGTTGTTCAGCGCCTCGCCGGGGCCGAGCGTGTGCACGTACTCCGCCCAGCCGCCGCCCGGCGACTGCACGCGGAACATCTTGGTGGTGCCGGAGTCCCGCTGGTAGGGCTCGATGTAGTGGCCGTCGTACGAGGCGTCGGGGTCCCCCACGTGGTTCCAGCCCCGGCTGCTCAGGCCGACCGGGATGGTGCCGATGCCGGTGTACCGGTTGGCGGCGCCGGCGGGAACCTCGACCGAGGTGAGGCCCTGGCTCTCGGTCAGCGGGTCGGCCCGGTCGGAGCCCACCTCGGTCCAGGTGTCGGCGGCGGCGGCCGGCGGGGCGGAGGACAGCAGGGTGGCGGCGGTGAGGGAGACGAGGGCGGCGAGGACCGTGCGGCGACGGTGCCGGGCACGCAGGGGCATGGAGACGACTCCTCGGTGGGGGCTTCGTGTGGTCGGCGGACAGTCTGGTCCGCCAAGGTGGTCATGTACAGACCAATGGACGAACGGTGGTCGTCGACCCGGCCACGCCCCCGGGTGACTTCACCGGACGGCCGTCGCTGTGTTGAGGGATGGTGGAAGAAGCCGACCGCGACGTCGCGTTGGCGGTCGAACGCGGTAGAACATGGGGAGTCGGCACGGGGGAACGACGTGCCACGAGGACGGGTGAAGGCGGTGCGTGGCATGGAAGCAGCCGGAGCAACCGGGATTCCCGCTCCGGAGGGTGACGAGCCGGTGCGGGCCCCGTTGCCGCCGAGCGGGCTGCTCGACGTGCTCGGCATGGCCTCCGTGGTGCTGGACGCCGAGGGCCGGATCGTGCTGTGGAGCCCGCAGGCCGAGGAGCTGTTCGGCTACTCCGCGCGGGAGGCTCTGGGCGAGTACGCGGCCCGGATCATGGTCCACGAACACCATCTCGACCTGGTCGTGAAGCTGTTCGCCGACGTCATGCACACCGGTCAGGGCTGGGCGGGGGCCTTCCCCATCCGCCGCAAGGACGGCAGCGCCCGTCTCGTGGAGTTCCGCAACATGCGGCTGCTGGACGACCAGGGAGACGTCTACGCCCTGGGGCTGGCCGCCGACCAGTCGACCGTGCGGGAACTGGAACGGGACGTGGCGCTGTCGACCCGGATGGTCGCGCAGTCCCCGATCGGACTGGCCGTCCTGGACACCGGTCTGCGGTTCGTCTCCGTCAATCCGGCGCTGGAACGGATCAACGGTGTTCCGGCCGAGAAGCACCTCGGGCGCGGGCTGCGCGAGGTGCTGCCGCAGGTCGACGTCGACGCCATCGACTCCGCGGCCCGCCAGGTGCTGGAGAGCGGCCGGCCTGTCGTCGACCAGCGCACCGTCGGCCGTACGTCGGCCGACCCGGACGAGGAACACGTCTGGACGGTCTCCCTGTACCGGCTGGAGGACGCGCTCGCCAACGTGCTGGGTGTGGCCGTCATGGTCGTCGACGTGACCGAGCAGCACCGGGCAGCCGTCGAGACGGAGGCCGCGCGGCGGCGCCTGGCACTGGTCGCCGATGCCACCGCCCGCATCGGCACCACCCTGGACCTGGAGCGCACCGCGCAGGAGCTGGCCGACGTGGCCGTGCCGGAACTCGCCGACATCGCCGCCGTGGACCTGCTGGAGGCGGTCGTCCAGGGCAGACCCAGCACGCTGGGCCCCGCCGAACCCGCGCTCATCCGCGCCCTGGCCGTCGAGGCGGACCGTGCCCCGGACGCCCTCGCCGCCGCCGACCCGCCGGGACAGGTCGCCCGGTACGCTCCCGACCGGCTCGTCACCGAATGCGTCCGCACCGGCGAACCCATCCTGGTGCCGCAGGTCGATGCCGAGGCCTTGTCGCGCATAGCACGTTCCCCTCTGGCCGCCGAACTGCTCGCGCGCGCGGGCGTCCACTCCTATCTGGCCGTACCGCTGATCGCGCGCGGCGAGGTGCTGGGCGCCCTCGACCTCAAACGCACCCGTAACGCCCTGCCGTTCGGTGAGGACGACCTGGTGCTGGCGCGGGAGCTGGCGTCCCGCGCGGCCGTGCAGATCGACAACGCGCGCTGGTACCAGAACGCCCGGAACACCGCCCTCACTCTGCAGCGCAGTCTGCTGCCCAGTCATCCGAGGGTGACCGGCGGGCTGGAGGTCGCCTCCCGCTACCAGCCCGCGGGAGCGACGGCCGAGGTCGGCGGCGACTGGTTCGACGTGATCCCGCTGGACGGCGGCAAGACCGCGCTTGTCGTGGGCGACGTGATGGGCAGCGGCATCAACGCCGCCGCGACCATGGGCCGGCTGCGCACCGCCACGAACACCCTCGCCTCCCTCGGCCTCGATCCTGCCCGGCTCCTGGAACACCTCGACCGGATCACCGACGGCCCGGACCAGTCCATCGCCACCTGTGTGTACGCCGTGCACGATCCGCGGCTGCGGCAGTGCCGGATCGCCAACGCCGGACACCTGCCGCCGGCCCGGCTGCGCGCGGGACACCCCCCGGAGCTGCTCGACCTGCCCACCGGTGCCCCGCTGGGCGTCGGCGGGGTCGCCTTCTCGACGACCACCATCGACCTCGCCCCCGGCGACCGGCTCGTGTTCTACACCGACGGCCTCGTCGAGACGCGGCAGCACCCGCTCGACGAGCGCCTCGACGCCCTGCTGGCCCTCCTGGACGGTCCCGACCGCCCCTTGGAGGAGGTCTGCGACCTGCTGCTGCGCACCCTGCACCAGCCGGACAACTCCGACGACGTGGCGCTGCTGATCGCGCGGGTGCAGACGCCGGAGTAGCCACCGGTCCCGGTGTGCGGGGCACACTGGAAAAGGCGAGGCGGTTTCACAGGAATGGATTATCTGGTTCTTACCGGTCGCATTCCACAATCACAGGAAGGCAGGGCATCGCGTACGGCGGTGCCGGGGCCGAAGGGAGTGAGCCGTGACGCACGATCCGGACCAGGAACACACGGTTGGTGCCGAACCGCCCTCCGGTGAGGGCGCGGACTGGGAGGTGCTCGCGGGCCACGGCGGGGCGGCACCCGAGCGTCCGCCGGGCGGCGGGCCGCGCGGGGTGTGGCAGCGGCGCTCCACCCATGCCCGGGCCGTCACCGCGGCCGCGGCCGTCGCCGTTCTGGCGCTGGGCGGCACGGTCGCCTACGCCACCACTTCAGGAGATTCCGGAAACGGAGCGCTGCCGTCGGCCTCCGGGAGCGCTTCGGCCTCCCCGTCACCGAGCGGGCCCGATGACCGGCCCGGCCGTGGCCCGTGGTTCGGTCTCGGCGTGATCGGAGTGCACGGCGAGTCGACCGTGAAGGACCACGACTCCGGCAAGTGGGTGGTCCGCGTCTGGCAGCGGGGCACCGTCGAGAAGGTGACCGGCGACCGCGTGACGGTCAAGAGCGAGGACGGCGCCGCGTGGACCTGGACCGTGGGCGCGGACGTGAAGGTCTTCCCCGACGACGGCTCGGGCGCCGACGCCCTCAAGAAGGGCGAGAAGGCCTTCCTGGTCGGCACCCGCTCCGACGGCACCAGGACCGCCCAGCACATCCTCTCGGGCACGTGGGAGAAGAAGGTCCCGAGCTGGCTCGACCGGTTCCCCGGGCACAAGTTCCGGGACCGGGAGGCGCCCGGCCCGTCGGGCAGCGGGGCCACGACCTGATCCCGGCGTCGGTCAGGCCGAGCTGCTGACCGTGTCCCGGTCGTCCCGGTCGTCCCGGTCGTCCTGGCGTCCCCGGTCGTGCCAGGGGAGCAGCAGCGGAGTCGCCAGCATCAGCACACCGGCGACCGCGAGGGCGGTCCTGGTGCCGGTGACGCCGGCCAGCAGCCCCCACAGGGCGGTCAGCGCGGCGATGGTGAGCTTGCTGGTGACCGACCAGGCGGAGAGGGTGCGCACGACCCGGTCCGTCGCGGTGTGCTCGAGCCGGTGGGTGGAGAGCACCGGGTTGTACACGGCGCAGCAGGTGATCAGCCCGAACTCCACCGCCATGACCAGCACGAGCCCGCTCGTCCCGGGCCGGACGAAGGCCAGCCAGAGCACCCAGCAGGCGCGCAGCGCCCCCGAGGTCAGCAGCACCCGGTGCTGCCCGAACCGGGCCACGAGCCGGCGGGCCAGACGCGAGCCGAGCAGGCCGCCCAGACAGGGCACCGCGAAGGCGAGGCCGTACTGCCAGGGGGTGAATCCGAGCCGGCCGAGCATCAGGACGGCGAGCAGCGGCGAGGTCGCCATGATCAGGCCGTTGACCAGGACCGTGTTGAAGAACAGCGGGCGCAGGGCGGGGCTCGCCAGGATGTGCCGCCATCCTTCGAGGAGGGCGCCCACCCGGAAACCCTCGGGTGGGTCGGTGCGCACGGGCTTCGTTTCCTTGCCGCCGATCGCCCGGATCCCCACGGCGGACAGCAGATAGCTGACGGCATCGGCGACCACGGTCATCACCGGCCCGAACAGCCCGATCGCCGCCCCGCCGGCGGGGGGTCCGAGCACGGTGGCGGTCCACGCGGTGGCCTCGAACCGGCCGTTCGCGACGAGCAGATCCTCCCCTCGCACCAGCGCCTTGAGGAAGGCGCCGGAGGCCGCGGTGAAGGTGATGTCGGCCGCCGCGACGACGACCGACACCACCAGCAGCTGGCCAAGGGTCAGCGCGCCGAACGCGTAGGCAGCGGGGACGCTCGTCAGGGCCGCGCACCGGACCAGGTCCATGGCGACCATCACCGGCCGCTTGCGGCGGAACTCCACCCACGGGCCGAGCGGCACCGCCGCCACCGCCCCGACGGCCAGCCCGGCTGCGGCCAGCGTCGCCACCTCGGTCGGCCCGGCGTCCAGAACGATCACCGCGATCAGGGGAAACGCGTCGAACGCGAGCCGCGTACCGAACGTGCTGACGGCGTACGCCGCCCACAGCCACCCGAAGGGCCGCCCGAGCGACCGCCGCGACCCCACGTCCGCCCCACCTCTCTCCCGCCGACCCCGCGCCGACCAGCGCCATCCAAGCGGTCGGCGGGACCGCCGGGCAAACAACCGCCGGGCCGGTCCGCCACAACCGGGCGTTGTGCGCCGCCGCATAGGGTGGCCGCCGTGGATCTCGATGCCGTACGCACCTTCGTCGCCGCCGCGGACGCGGGCCGGTTCCAGGACGCCGCCGTCACCCTGTCGATCACTCAGCAGGCCGTCTCCAAGCGGATCGCCGCGCTGGAGAAGGAGCTGGGCATACGGCTTTTCACGCGCACTCCGCGCGGAGCCCGGCTCACCGTCGACGGGCACGCGTTCCTGCCGCCCGCCCGCGAACTCCTGCGGGCCGAGGAGCGGGCGGCGGCTTCCGTACGCCCGGGTCGGCGCGCGTTGCGCGTGGATGTCATCGGCCGCCGGCTCGCCCCGGCGGCGCTCCTGCGGGACTTCCACCGCGCGCACCCCGACACCGAACTCGACGTCGTCACCCTCTTCGACGCCGCGGCCGCCGTCGACGCCGTGCGGGCCGGCACGATCGACGCGTCCTTCCGGGCCGTGACCGTCCCGGCACGGCGACTGCCCGACGGGATCGAGACGGTCCCGGTCCACGACGAGCCCCTGCTCCTGGTCACCGGACCGGCACATGTGCTGGCCGGGGCCCGTGCCGTCCGGCCGGACCAGCTGGCCGGACACCGGATCTGGATGCCCGAACTGGTCCCGGGTACCGAATGGACGGCGTTCTACGACGACCTCGCGGCCGCGTTCGGGCTCACCATCGAGACGACCGGCCCCGACTTCGGCACCGAGCCGCTCCCGGAGACGATCGCCCAGTCCCCGGCCCTGGCGAGCTTCGTCGGTGAGGGGACACGCCTCTTCTGGCCGCCGGAGCAGGGCCTGCGGCGCATTCCCGTACGGAACCCCACCCCGGTGTACCCGCACTCACTGCTCTGGCGGAGTGACAACCCGCACCCCACGCTCACCGCCCTGCGCACCCACCTCGTCGCCGCCCGGCCCGCCCGCGCCGCGGGGGCCTGGACGCCGAAGTGGGCCGAGTAGATCCACGCCGGGCACGCCCGCAGGATCGAACCACACGCCCCTCTCCCAGGGCCTGGACTCCCTCCGGAACCGGGCCCGGTAGGGATTGGGCTCACCCGGACCGGATTCCCCAGAACCGGGTCGTCCGGGACCGGGTTCCCTAGGACTGGGGCCACCTAGGACTTGGTGCCGATCACCACGTGGGCGTACCCCTCCTCCGAAACGGCTGGGCAGGTCCGCAGGCCGGCCCGGGTGAAGGCCTCGACGGCTGCCGGGGCCTGGCGTTCGCTCGTCTCGATCAGCAGGCAACCGCCGGGCGCGAGCCAGCCGGGCGCCTCGCTCGTGACCCGGCGCAGGAGGTCCAGTCCGTCCGGACCGCCGTCGAGCGCGACCAGCGGCTCGTGGTCGCGGGCCTCGGCGGGCAGGAGTCCGATCTCGTCGGTGGGGACGTACGGCACGTTGGCCGCGAGGATGTCCACGCGGCCGCGCAGGTCCTCGGGCAGCGCCTCGAACAGGTCGCCCGTGTGCATATGGCCGCCGGCGCCGAGGATGTTGCGGCGGGCGCAGCGCACCGCCGCCGGGTCGATGTCGGCCGCGTGGAGTTCGACCGAGCCGAGCGCTGCGGCGAGGGCGGCGCCGACGGCGCCCGATCCGCAGCACAGGTCCACGACGACACCCGCGTCGGGAACGTGGGCGAGGGCCTGCTCGACGAGGAACTCGGTACGGCGGCGGGGTACGAAGACCCCGGGTTCCACCGCGATGCGCAGTCCGCGGAACTCGGCCCAGCCCAGGACGAGTTCCAGTGGTTCGCCGGCGATCCGGCGGTCCACCAGGGCGGCCAGTTCGTCCGGTGTGCGAACGGCGGCGAGGAGAAGTTCCGCCTCGTCCTCGGCGAAGACACAGCCGGCGGCACGCAGCGCTGTGGCGACGGAGGCCCGGGACGACGGTGAGGAGGGCGGGGTGAGCGGAGAGAGTGGGGGCATGGAAGCCGGAAGCCTTTCGGGAGCCGTGGGGCGCTCCCGCGGTCACCTACGGCCGGTGATCCGCGCCGGTTCGAGGGGAGAGCACCCGACCTGACACAGCGGTAATGGGTCTCACCTCCTCGCAACCCCTTGGCTGGGACGACCCGCAGCCGGACGGTCACATTACCCCAACGCCCCGTGCCGGAACGCCTCGCCCACAGCAAGTTGTATTATGCAACCAGAGGCCGGCGGTGAGGGAGGTTCCGTGGACATGACCGAGGCGGCGGTGGAGACCATCCAGCGGGAGATGACCGCGTTCGCCCGCCGTGCCCGCGCCTCCGCCGGACGTATGCACCCCGAACTGTCGCTGGTGTCGTACACCCTGCTCGGGCACCTGGAGGAGAGCGGCGGTCTGCGCGCCACCGACCTGGCCGCCCACTACGCCCTGGACAAGTCCACGGTCAGCCGCCAGGTCACCACCTTGGAACGGGCGGGCCTGGTCGAGCGGCGCCGGGACCCCGAGGACCACCGAGTGCAGTTGCTGCATCTGACGGAGGCCGGCCGGCGGATCCTCGCCCAGGTCTCCGTGCGCCGCCGCGCCGCCGTACAGGAGCGGCTGGTGGACTGGGCGGAGGAGGATCTGGAACGGTTCGCCGCCTATCTCGTCCGCTACAACGCGAGGTCCGGTGCCGGGACCGAGGACGACTGAGCGGGTGTACGTCCCTTCAGCGGCCGTTCCGGTGCTCGTGCCGCGCCGAACGCCGTCGTGCGGCGCAACCGGAAGCCCAGGGACTCGTAGAGCCGGATGGCGTGGGTGTTGCCGGCGCCGGTGTGCAGGAACGGGGTCTCGCCGCGTTCCCGGATGCCGTGGGCGACGGCGCGGATCAGCCGGGTGGCCAGGCCCTCGCCGCGGACGGCTGGGTCGGTGCAGACCGCGCTGATCTCGGTCCAGCCGGGCGGGTGCAGCCGCTCCCCGGCCATGGCGACGAGAGCGCCGCCGCGGCGGATGCCCAGGTAGGCGCCGAGTTCTATGGTGCGCGGCAGGAACGGTCCGGGCCGGGTGCGGGCGATCAGGTCGAGGATCTCGGGCACATCGGCCGGACCGAGCCGGACCGCCCCCGGGTCCGGGGCGGCGGCGAGACCCTCGTCCACGTACTGAACACCCTCGACCCGAAAGGTGACCTCCCAGCCGTCGGGGAGCTGTCCCTGGAACCCGAGCAGCGGAACCTCCCCGCCGGGGCCCGCGAGTGCCGCGGCGTCCGCCCAGTCGTCCGCGGTGGGCTCGTCGGGCAGCGCCAGCCACGGTGTGACGTCGACGGGGTAGCGCACCACCCGGCCGCGCCACTCGGCGAAGTGCGCGTGCGGGCCGGTCAGCGCGGCGCGGGCGGGGTGGTCGAGGACGTGGGGCGGGTCGGTGGGCCGAGGCAGGCCGGCGGACGGATCTGACCCCGGCCGGCCTGCCGTCTGCGGGCCTGGCGCCGGCCGGCCTGCCGCCTGCTGGTCGGCGGTTGTCTCTGGGCTCCCCGAAGCCCCCGGCATGCTCGTCGTCACCGGCATGCTCGTCGTCACCGGGATGTCCGTGGTCATCGGGAGACCTCGATCACGACCTTGCCGCGGGCGTGGCCGTCCTCGACGGTGCGCAGGGCCTCACCGGCCCGGTCGAGCGGGAACGTTCCGGTGACGTGCGGGTCCAGGTCGCCGTTCACCACGAGTTGGGCCACCGCCTCCAGAACGGCCGCGTTGCGGGCGCGGGCCACGCGGGCGCCGCCGAGCCGCTCCACCTCCTCGGGCGGGGCACCGGCGGTGATCAACCTGGTCCGGTCGGCGAGCAGTTCGGCGGACTCGGCCAGCACCTCGCCGCCCACCAGGTCGTACACCCCGGCGACGCCGTCCGGCGCGGCCGCCCGCACCCGTTCGGCCCAGCCCGGCCCGGACGGGACGTGTACGGCCCCGAGCGCCTCGACGAAGTCCTTCTTGCCCTCGCTCGCGACGCCGACGACGCTCAGTCCGAAGGACCGGGCGATCTGCACGACCGCCGCGCCGACGCCTCCGCCCGCGCCGGTGACCAGCAGGGTCGCCCCGGCGGGCAGGCCGAGCTGGCGGACGCCGTCGTAGGCGGTCGCGGCGGCGACGGGCAGGGTCGCGGCGCGCACGAAGGACAGGCCGTCGGGCTTGTGGACGGTCACCTCGGCGGGCAGCAGGGCGTACTCGGCGTACCCGCCGGCCACCGTGTTGCCGAAGACCTCGTCCCCGGCGGCGAATCCCTCGACGCCCTCGCCGGTCGCCTCTACGACCCCGGAGACCTCGTTGCCGAACACGACCGGAAACTGGCGCTCGCCGCTCTCCCCGGGGCGACGGTAACCGGTGCGCTGCTTCCAGTCGACGGGGTTCACGCCCGCCGCGCGCACCGCGACCAGGATCTGCCCGGGACCGGGGAGGGGCCGGTCCACCTCGACGAGCTCCTCGGCCTCCGGGCCGCCGTACCGGGTGAAGACGTACGCCTTGGGCACTGTTCCCACTCTCCTTCGCTTCCGCCGGGACACCCATGGCAGTCGCGGCCGTCGGATGCCCGCACCCGCCACCGGATGCGGCACCAGTCGGCAAGGAGGACCGGCGCCCGGCTATTCCCGGGGCGCGGGAGAGTTCATACGGCCTTCACGATCGCGGGGAGGGCCAGCGGCAGGGCATGACTGACATGCACGTACGGTTGACGGCGTAAGAAATCATCCCCGTAGTCACGCTGGAACCGCATGAACGTCTCCCGAGGCTTCACCGGACGCGCCCGTGTCCACAATCCAGGGCTGCCGCCCGGTCAGTACGACGCCGGCGACGACTGGCCCGTCCTGTCCGCCGAGGTCACTCCCGAACTGGCCCCCGTCGACTGGACCTTCCGCATCGACGGGCTGGTGGAGCAGCCGCGCACCTGGACCTGGGAGGAGGCCCACACATTGCCGGCGTCCGCCTACGAGGGCGCCATCCACTGCGTGACGAGCTGGTCGAAGTTCGGCGTGCGGTTCGGCGGTGTGTCCCTGGACGCATTCCTCGATGTGGTGCGGCCACATGGGTCCGCCACCCATGCCGTCGCCTACTCGCACACCGGCTACACCACGAACCTCCCCCTCGCGGACCTGGCCGGCGGACGGGCGTGGATCGCCTGGGAGTACGACGGCGAGCCGCTGCCCTCCGAGCACGGCGGGCCGGCACGGCTGCTGGTGCCGCACCTGTACTTCTGGAAGAGCGCCAAGTGGATCGCGGGCCTGCGCCTCCTCGACCATGACGAGCCGGGGTTCTGGGAGCAGAACGGCTATCACGCGCGGGGCAACCCGTGGGAGGAGCAGCGGTACGCCGGTGACTGAGATCTCCGCTTCCCCCGCCTTCACTCCTCCGACCCGGTTCGCCGTGCCCGGACGGATCGCCGTGAGCAACCGGACCGCCGGGCTGTGGCAGACCGCCACGCTCACCGAGGTCCGCCGCGAGACGCCGCGCGCGTCCACGTTCCGGTTCGCGGTCCCCGCGTGGGCGGGGCATCTGCCCGGGCAGCACCTGATGCTGCGGCTGACCGCCGAGGACGGCTATACGGCCCAGCGCCACTACTCGATCGCGTCCGCGCCCGACGACTCGGGCCATGTCGAGCTCACCCTCGACCATGTCGAGGGCGGTGAGGTCTCCGGCTGGTTCCACTCGGTGGCCGAGCCCGGGGACGAGGTCGAGGTGCGCGGCCCGCTGAGCGGCTTCTTCGCCTGGCCCGGCGACCGGCCCGCGCTGCTGATCGGGGCCGGCTCCGGGGTCGTACCCCTGATGTCGATGGTGCGGCACCACCGGGCGCGCGGGCTGCCGGTGCCGCTGCGGATGCTGGTGTCGGCGCGCAGTCCCGAGGAGCTGATCTACGCACGGGAACTGGGCGCGGAGACGACGCCGGTGTTCACACGGAGCGCGCCGGAGGGTGTGCCGGTGGCACGTATGGCGGCCGCACATGTGGAGCCACTCCTGGCCGAACAGCCTCCCGGTGGGTGGGAAGCCTATGTGTGCGGCTCCAACGCCTTCGCCGAGCACGCCTCACGGCTGCTGGTCGCGGGCGGTCAGCCCGTGGACCGCATCCGGATCGAACGCTTCGGCTGATCGAACACTTCGGCTGATCGGATGCTTGGGCTGATCGGATGCTTGGGCTGATCGGATGCTTCGCCCGATCTGCTGCTTCGCCTGATCGAACGCCTTGGCTGACGAGCGGAGTCGCGGCCGGACGTCCTCCGGCCGATTCCCCGTGTCTCCCCGCGTCCCGTACCGCCCGGCGTTTCGCCGTTCCCCGGCTGGGCACTCCGGACCGACGGCCCCCGGCCCCGTGCGCGGCGAGTGGGTGCACGTCGCCAGTGGAGGGGTACAAGAACCGTGTGGGCACTCGCAGGTGTGCGCGGTGCGGAGGTCGACATGCGAACCCGGGTGCGCGGCTGGCGTTGGCGGCGCAATCCGTTGCGGCGCCGGTCGGACGTCGTCGAGGCGTGGACGGTGCTGGCCGTGGCGTTGCTGCTGTTCGTGGGCGCTCCCCTGGCCGGGGCGATCGCCGGCTGGTGGGCCCATGACGAGGCCCGCGCGGTCGCGCTGGTACAGCGCGCCGAACGTCACCGGGTGCGCGCGGAGGTCGTCGGCAGAACTCCCGACTCGCTGCCCTCGGTGGGCGGACGGGAACGCACCTACAAGGTGAGCGTGCGCTGGTCCGAGCCCGGCAGCGGGCCGCGGACGGCGACGGCGCGCGTCCCCGCGGGCACGCAGCGGGGCGACATGGTCGCGGTGTGGTTCGACTCCCGCGGCCGGAGCGTGGCCCCGCCGCCGGACGCGACCGCCGTCTGGCAGCACGCGGTCACCATCGGCGCCTGCGCCACCGGCGGCGCCATCGCCCTGGTCCTGCTCGCCCACTCAGTCGTCCGCGGCCGGGCCGCCCATCGCAGGATGGCCGAGTGGGAACGCGACTGGGCCCTCACCGAGCCGCAGTGGACCCGCCGCAGGGCGTGAACACCGACGACGGGTCCTTCCCCCTGAATCCGTCTCCCCCCTCCACACACGGCGTCCGCGTCCGTAGGAGCGGGTGAGGTTCCGGTAGGTGAGGCTCCGGTAGATGTGGTGGTGCGTGTTGATCAGACCGGGGGGTGACCAGCCGCCCCGCTGCGAGACCGTCGTACGGGCCTCGGGCTCGTTCCCGGCGGTTCCGACGCCGGTGACCCGACCACCCGTGACGGCCACCCAGCCGCCCGGGATCTCCCGCTCCCCGTCGACGACGAGCAGCTCCGCGTTCCTGACCAGCAGCTCCACTGCGTCGGCCGACGCTCCGGCGGCAGAAGTCATGCCGTCACCGTAGGTATGTGACCGAGGCGGGGACCTGGCGAGACGTCCGAGCTCCCACGTACGGTGTGATCATCCGCACTCACCCTGTCACAAAGGCGGTCTGACATGGCCCTGTTCGACCTTCCCCTCGATGAGCTCCGGGAGTACCGCAGCGCGTCGACCGAGCCCGAGGACTTCGACGCGTTCTGGTCCAAGACGCTCGTAGAAGCCCGCGAGCACGACCTGGACGCCCGCTTCGAACTCGTCGACACCGGCCTGACGACGGTGAAGGTGTACGACGTGACGTTCGCCGGGTTCGGCGGACACCCGGTGAAGGGCTGGTTCGTCCTCCCCGCCGAGGTCTCCGCGCCGATCCCGGTGGTGGTGGAGTTCGTCGGGTACGGCGGCGGGCGCGGGCTGCCGCACGAGCATCTGCTGTGGGCGTCGACGGGCCGGGCGCACTTCGTGATGGACACCCGGGGCCAGGGCAGTGCCTGGGGCGGCGGTGGCGGCACCGCGGACCCGGTGGGCGGGGCGCCCGCGTACCCCGGATTCATGACGCGGGGCATCGACGCCCCCGAGAACTACTACTACCGGCGCGTCTTCACGGACGGGGTGCGGGCGGTGGAGGCGGCCCGTTCGCACCCGCTCGCCGACCCCGCGCGCACGGTCGTCGTCGGCGGCAGCCAGGGCGGCGGCATCTCGATCGCGGTGGGCGGACTCGTCCCGGACCTGGCGGCGGTCGCACCGGACGTGCCGTTCCTGTGCGACTACCCGCGTGCGGCGACGCTGACGGACCGTCACCCCTACCGCGAGATCGGCCTCTACCTCAAGACGCACCGCGGCCACACCGCGGAGGCCCTGCGCACCCTCTCCTACTTCGACGGCGTGCACTTCGCGACCCGTGGCCGCGCTCCGGCGCTGTTCTCGGCCGCCCTGGAGGACCAGACCTGCCCGCCCTCCACCGTGTTCGCGGCCTTCAACGCCTGGGCGCACGAGGAGAAGGCCATCGAGGTGTACGACTTCAACGACCACGAGGGCGGCGGCCCCTACCAGGAGGCGGCCAAGGTGCGCTGGCTGCGGTCCCACGCCTGAGGAACCGGGAGGTCTTCCCTCCCGCCGGCCTGCGGCCTCGGCGTCTCCCGCAGTCGCCAGGGCCGTCCCCGGTGGCGCAGCAGCGCGGCGTGAGTCCCTGGCCGGTGGCGGGCAGGAACTTGCCGTGCGGGTGTGACATGCGGTCGCCGTCGCGGGATTCCGCGGCGGCGACCGGCCGGCTCCAGCGGTCCCTGCGGTACGCGGAGCAGAAGGCGAGTGGGTTCTGCTCAGACTGGGTTCTGGTCTGCTTGGGTGCACGCAGCCGGCTGTGGCCGACACGGTCGGCGTGTTCTTGACCTGGCGGGCGAACGTCCGGAGGCTCGGGTTCGCCTTCAGGTAGGCCTGCTGCGTCGCGGACGAGTCGGTCTCGGTGTTGATCGGCACATATCCGGTCGCGTGGCTGAACTTCTCCCGGGCGGCAGGCGAGGCGAGGAAGGTCTCGAGCTTCGCCGCTTCACCAGTCCGTCGGACTCGCTACCGCGGCCGACGGGCCACCACCATCCGGACCCGTGGGCTGCCGTCCCGTCGGCGCCCGAACTCGGGCAGCGCCTGGAGCTCGACGCCGAACCCGGCGCGTTCCAGCTCCCTGCGGACATCGCCCATCCGGAAGGCCCGGTAGTACATGACGAACGGGGGCCGCCACACCGCGTTGCGCATCCGCATCACCGCGTCGAAGGCCAGCAGCATCCAGTAGGCGCGGGACGCGGGGCGCGGCGGGGCCACGACGGGGAAGGCGAAGCAGCCGCCCGGCCGCAGCACCGAGTGGACCTGGGCGAACAGGCCCGGCAGTTCGCCGGGCAGGAAGTGCCCGAACGCCCCGAAGCTCACGACCAGGTCGAAGGCGCGCCCGAACGGCAGGGCCCGGGCGTCCGCCCGCACCCAGGACACGCGCGGACCGTCGGGCCGTACGCGCTCCCCGGCCACCGCGAGCATGCCCGCGCTGAAGTCGACCCCGGTCACGCTGTGCCGGCACACACGCGCCAGCACGTCCACCCCGGCGCCGGTGCCGCAGCACAGGTCGAGGCCCGCGTCGAAGGGACCGGTGCGGCGCAGCGCCGAGGCGACGGCGTCGAGCACGGACTCCGGTGTGCGGAAGGGGGTGTGGTCGAACTTCGGGGCGAGCAGGTCGTAGCCGCGCTCGACGGAGGACAGCGCCTGCACGGCGAGTTCACGGAGACTGGGGCCTTCGGGGCTGAACATCAGCGTCAGCTTAGGGGAGCCCGCTTCCCGAGGTTGTCCCGCGCCCCCGGCAGGCGCTGCCCGCAGAGCTGCTGAGGTGCGGAGCAGAAGGTGGTTGGCCTGCTCCACGCCCGCTCGTTCAACCGACCCGTGACTGTGGAGGATCCGGTGCGCGCATTCCGCGAGGCGGTCGAGGCAGATGACTTCGATGCCGTCGAGGCGCTGCTGGCCGAGGACGTGGTCTTCACGAGCCCGGTCGTGTACAAGCCGTACGCCGGCAAGGCCATCACCGCGGCGATCCTGCGCGCTGTCGTACGGGTCTTCGAGGACTTCTGCTCCGTGCGTGAGCTGAGCGGCACGGACGGGCGCGACCACGCGCTGGTCTTCACGGCCAGGGTCGGCGAGCGACGGATCGACGGCTGCGACTTCCTTCACCTCGATGAGGACGGCCTGATCGACGAGTTCACGGTCATGGTGCGTCCGTTGTCGGGTGCGCAGGCGCTCGCGGCGGCGATGGGAGCGCAGTTCGAGCAGATCACGAAGGAGGCGGAGACGAAGGCGGAGTCCGGCGCCGAGGCGCGACTCGGGTGAGGCCGAGACGGCCCAACGCGCCGCACTCGTCATGAGGGGGAGGGCAGGGGCTGCTCGGTCCAGCTGATCGTGCCGTCCGGGGTGTAGCGGGTGCCCCAGCGGTCGTTGCTGAGCGACCAGGAAAGGCCACGACCGCCCTCGTCCTCGGTGCGGGCGCAGCGCGGTCGGGGCGAGGTACTGCTGCCGTCGGAGGCCTCGCAGATCAGGGCACGGTCGCGGAGGAGCCGAAGACGACCGCCGGGTCACTGGGCGGCTCCCACTGGGCGACCCGTTCCGGGCCCGGGGTGTGTGTGCGGGTGACGAGGAGGGCCACGTCGTCGCCCGGGCGGGCCGGAAGCAGGGCGTCGAGGACGGCCTCGCAGGTGTCCTCCGACCGGAATAAACAGGGGACCTGGATCGCTGTGGCTGCCGTACGGCGTGTCCGCGGCGCGGCGAGTCCGATCTCGCAGACGTGATCGCCCACTCCGTGCTACAGTGCGAGCAGCACTTGTGTACGCCCGTTCTCCGGGCGCCGGTGCCAGTTCTCTTCAGACAGCCGAACCGCCCGCCGACGCACTGGCCGGCACATCGGCTTCCCCGACACCACCTCGTCGAAGGCTTCTTCCGCCGTACCCGAGGTGCTGTTCCCGCCGCCGAGGCGCGTTCTTCTTCCGCCTCCCCTCGCGGCTTCTCCCCTTCCTTCTTCCGCATGTCCCATGCAGTTCCGTCCGTGAAAGGACCACCCCTCATGACCACCACACTCGAACACCCCCCTGTGCAGCAGCTCCCGGCCCGGGTCGCCTCCGGCGTCCTCGACATCGACGCGAACGGGAAGGGGCACCTGCGCTCCTCGGACCTGCTGCCCTCACCGTCCGACCTGCAGGTCCCTCCCCAGCTGATCCGGCGTCACGGCCTGCGCAAGGGCGACCTCGTCGACGGCGTACGCGGCACCCAGCGGGCCCTCACGGAAGTCGCCCGCGTCAACGGGCGCAGCCCTGCGGAGCAGGGCGGCCGTCGTCACTTCCGCGACCTGACGCCGCTTCACCCCCGTGAGCGCATCCGTCTCGAACACCCGGCGGCCGGGCTCACCGGCCGGGTCGCCGACCTCATCGCCCCCGTCGGCAAGGGGCAGCGCGGGCTGATCGTGGCCCCGCCCAAGACCGGCAAGACCGTTCTGCTCCAGCAGATCGCGGCCGCTGTCGCCGGCAACCACCCGGAGGCCCGGCTGATGGTCGTGCTGCTCGACGAGCGTCCCGAGGAAGTCACCGACATGCGGCGCTCCGTGCGCGGCGAGGTGTACGCCTCGACCTTCGACAAGGCGCCCAGGCAGCACATCGCTCTCGCCGAACTCGTGATCGAACGGGCCCAGCGGCTCGTGGAGGCGGGCGAGGACGTCGTCATCCTCCTCGACTCCCTGACCCGGCTGTGCCGGGCCCACAACAACGCGGCCGCCGCCGGTGGCCGCACCCTCAGCGGCGGGGTCGACGCGGCCGCGCTGATCGGCCCCAAGCGGTTCTTCGGCGCCGCCCGCCTGGCCGAGGAGGGCGGTTCGCTGACCATCCTCGCCACCGCCCTGGTGGAGACCGGCTCCCGGGCCGACGACTTCTACTTCGAGGAGCTCAAGAGCACCGGCAACATGGAGTTGCGCCTCAGCCGTGAGCTCGCCTCCCGCCGCGTGTTCCCGGCGGTCGACATCAACCCGTCGGGCACCCGCCGCGAGGAACTCCTGCTTCCTCAGGCCGAGTTGGCCGCGGTGCACGGACTGCGCCGGGTGCTTCGGAACCGGGACGGGCAGACCAACCTGGAGACCCTGCTGGAGCGGATGCGTGAGACGCCGGACAACGCGACCTTCCTGCGCCGGATCCAGCCGACGCTGCCCACCGGCTGACGGCCCCTCCGCACCTCCGGCACCCGCGTGGCGTGCGGCATCCGGGTGCTCGCCGGCACCTCTCGGCCGGGGCATCGCCGTGGTAGACGACTCCCTCCCTACGTTTGCAGTATGACAATCGGATTTACATCCCGGGCGGTTGTGTCCACCTGCTTGCTCTGCGTCGCGGGCCTGCTCGCGCTCGCGCCCGCCGCCGGGGCCGCCGGTACCGGCACGGACCCCGGTACCGGCGGCGGCCCACGAGCGGCGGTCCCACAGCCCGCTCTGCTGTACCGTCCCGGAACCCAGGTCCGGGCACGCGCCGGGGTACCACGGCTGCCGGACGTCTCCGCGATGTCGTGGCTGGTGGCCGACGCCGGCACCGGCGAGGTGCTCGCCGCGCACGACGCGCACCGCAGGCTGCCGCCCGCCAGCACCCTCAAGACGCTGTTCGCCCTCACTGTGCTGCCGGTGCTCCCGCAGGGCATCCGGCACACGGTCCACGAGGACGAGCTGGCCGGGATCGGGGCCGGAAGCAGTCTGGTCGGGGTCGCCGAAGGACTCACCTACCGCGTCTCCGACCTGTGGCGCGGAGTCTTCCTCAACTCCGGCAACGACGCGGTGCACGTGCTGGCCGAGCTCAGCGGGGGCTGGCGTTCCGCGGCCACCCGGATGCAGGCCAAGGCACGTGCCCTCGGCGCCCGTGACACCCATGTGCTGTCGCCCGACGGGTACGACACGCCGGGCCAGGTGTCCTCGGCGTACGACCTCGCCGTCTTCGGCCGGGCGGGGCTGCGCAACGCGGAGTTCGCGCAGTACTGCGGCACGGTCGAGGCCAGCTTTCCCGGCCGCGGCGGATCGTCGTACCCGATCCGGAACACCAACCGGCTGCTGAGCGGGGCGGACGGTGTGCAGCCGTATCCGGGGCTGATCGGCGTCAAGAACGGCTACACCAGCAACGCCGGCAACACCCTCGTCGCCGCCGCCCGCCGGGACGGACGCACCCTCGTCGTGACGGTGATGCACCCTCAGGAGGGCGGCGGCTTCACCGTGTACGAGGAAGCCCGCGAGCTCCTCGACTGGGGCTTCGCCGCCGCCGGCCGGGCCGAGCCGGTGGGGTCGCTGGACGCGTTGCGGGTGAGGTCGCAGCCCGCTCCGACCGCTCCGGTCGCGCTGCCCGCGGCCGCGCTGCCCGCCGAGGACGCCGGGGCCAGGTGGCCCGAGACGGGCGCGATCGCGGCGGCCGCCGCGCTGGGTGCCGGTGCCGTCGCCCTCGCGCTGCGCGGCAGAGTCGTTCCGCGGGAACGGAGTTGACCGATCGGCAGCCACAGCAGCAGCCCGAGCGTGATCCAGGTGTAGGCGTTGCTGCCGATGAACCCGTCGATGCCGGACGCGTCGTCGAACCACAGCCACACCACGCTGGTGCACAGCACCGCGTACAGGGCGCCCGCCACCCGAGGGTGCCCGGCGCGGACCAGGACCGCGAAGGACGGCAGCAGCCAGACCAGGTGGTGCACCCAGGTGATCGGGCTGACCAGGCATGTCGTCAGCCCGGTGAGGGCGAACGCGGTCGCCCACTCGCCCACGGCGACCGCCCGCCGCACCCGGCTCGCCCACACGCACAGCACCAGCAGGACCACCACCGCCCACACCGTGCGGTCCGGTGTGCCGAGCCGGGCCAGTATCCCTTGCAGGGACTGGTTGGAGACGTAGTCGAGGCGGCCCACCCGGCTGGTGTCCCACAACGCCACACTCCAGTAGAAGCGGGAGGCGTCCGGGGCCACGCAGGCGGCGAACGCCGTCGCGCCGGCGGCGACAGCGGTGGCCACCGCGGCCTCCCGTCGGCGGCCGGCGAGCAGCAGCAGTCCGATGAAGAGCGCGGGCGTGAGCTTGATCGCGGCGGCCAGACCGATCCCGGCGCCCGCCCAGCGCTCCCGGCCGGTGGCCAGGAGCCAGGCGTCGGTCAGCACCAGGGCCAGCAGCAGGAGGTTCACCTGGCCGAAGCTGATGGTGTCGCGCAACGGTTCGAACAGGGAGAGCACACAGAGGCCCAGGGCGCAGCCGAACCAGCCGTGGCGCCGCCAGGTCCCGCCGGTGAGGATGCGCAGGACCAAGGCCAGGGCCGCCAGGTTGAGCAGCAGCGCGACGGCGATCGCCGCGCGCAGTCCGAGCAGCGCCATCGGCAGCATGGCGACGGCCGCGAACGGCGGATAGGTGAAGCCGTACGGCGTCCCCGGCACCCGGTAGTCGTAGAGCCGTCCGCCGTGGTGGACCCAGGCGTCCACGGCCCCGTGGTAGACGCGCAGGTCGAACCAGTCGCGCAGCAGCGGCACGGTCGCGGTGAACACGGTGACCGCGGCGGCGACGCCGAGCACGAACAGCAGCCGGGCACGGTCGGTGCGGGGCGGGGTCATGCCGTACGTCCCGGCGCCGGGGCAGGTTCGGCCTGGTGGGCCTGCCACAGGACGACCACGGCGAGCAGGCCGCCGGAAACCGCCAGGACGAGTTGGCCGGTGTCCGCCGGGCCCCCGCTGGGCAGGGCGGCGAGTGCGAGCACCCCGGTCACGGCGGCCACCCGGTGCCGTATCGAGGCGGTGGGTGCGGCGGCGGCGATGAGGAACAGTCCCCACAGGGCGTACCAGGGGCGGATCGCCGGGCCGAGGGCGGCGACCACCGCCAGGCTCAGCCCCAGCGCGTACACCGGCCGGGGGCGCAGCCGCAGCCATATGACAAGGACCGAGACCCCGGCCGCCACCACGCCGAAGGCGTGCCAGGCCGGTATGGCCAGGGGCGCCAGATCGCTGCCGATCCGTTCCAGCAGTGCTCGGGTGGCGCGGCCGAACAGGCTGGTCAGGGCCCAGTTCTGAGGGGACACGGGGGTGTCGAGGGCGCCGATCCAGCCGTATCCGGTACCGGCGACGGTGGTCGCGGCGACCGTGGTGGCCGTCGCTGTGACCACCGTCGTGGCGACGGCCCGGGCGGGGGCGCGGCCCGCGCGCGTCTGGAGCACGACGACCGCGACGAGTCCGAGTACGGCGGGCGCCTTGACCAGCGCGGCGAGGGTGACGAGGAGTACGCCCAGGGTCGGCCGGCGGCCCAGGGCCGCGACCAGGCCGAGCCCTAGCAGGCCGAGCATGATGGCGTCGTTGTGGGCGCCCGCGACCAGGTGCAGCAGGACCAGCGGGTTCAGGGCGCCGAGCCAGAGCGCGGCGGCCGGGTCGGCGCCGCTGTGCCGGGCCAGCCGGGGCAGCGCGGCCGCCATCAACGCCACGCCGAGCAGGGCGACCAGCCGCATCCCGAACAGCCCGGCGGGCAGTTCGCCGCGGGTCAGTCCGGACAGCGCGGCGGACAGGCCGAGGAAGACGGGACCGTACGGGGCTCCGGTGTGGCGCCACAGCGGGGAGACCTCGGCGGCCAGCGGGCCCCCCAGGTGGGCGGGGCCGTGCGCGTAGACGTCCATGTGCGCGTCGACCATGGCGCCCTGCGCGAGGTAGCTGTACACGTCCCGGCTGAACAGCGGGGGCGCGATCAGCAGTGGCGCCGCCCAGATCACCAGGGTCATCAGCAGCGCACGGGTGCCGGGCGGTCGCGGGCCACGGATCAGTCTTCCCAGCAGGGCCCAGCCGGCGATCAGCAGGACGACACCGAAGTACGCGCCGACCAGGCCCAGCGCGGCCCGTCCGGAGGACGGAGCGAGGAGTTCGCGCACGGGCAGGGCTCCCGCGGTCTCACCTCCCGCCGCGACGAAGGTGGTCGCCACCAGGCCGAGGACCTGGCAGCGGCGGAGATCGACGGGAAAAGCCATGGCCAACACTCGGAAAGCGTGTCAACGACGGGTGGCCGGGAGGCGACGCTCCCCTCTCCGGGCGGGGGCCTGTGCGTGACCGGCACGTGAGGCCCCGATGAGTTCTGCGGGCCGCGCCGGTCTCCAGTGCTGTCCGACCACGAGACGGACCCCGACAGAACGACAGAACGGATGTGGTTCCCGTGCCGAGCAGCACCGGTTACGCGAAGGTCAACGGCCTGGAGATGTACTACGAAGAGCACAGCGGTGGGGACGGATCGAAGCGTCCCCTGGTGCTGCTGCACGGCGGTGTCCTCACCGTGGACCTCACGTTCGGGGCCGTTCTTCCCGCCCTGTCCGAGTCCCGGCGCCTGGTCGCTCCCGAACTGCAGGGCCACGGCCACACCGCGGACACCGACCGCGCGATGACCGTGCCGAACCTGGCCTCGGACGTGGTGGCGCTGCTCGACGAACTCGGCATCCCGCAGACCGACCTCTTCGGGTTCAGCCTCGGCGGCCTGACCGCCCTCGAGGTCGCGGTACGGCATCCCGAACGCGTCGGACGTCTCGTGCTGGCCTCCACCCACTACGACCAGGACGGCTACCACGACGAGGTCCGCACCCCCGACTACAGCTCACCGCTCCTGCCGAGCCAGGACGACTTCCGGGAGATGACCGACGCCTACCAGGCGGTCGCGCCCGACCCGGAACACTTCCAGGACTTCCTCGCCAAGTGCTCGACGGCCGCTCAGGCCCCGTTGCCCTGGACCCGCGACGACCTGCGGACGCTGTCCTCGCCCACGCTGCTGGTCATCGGCGACACCGACTTCGTACGGGTGGAGCACGCCGCCGAGATGCAGGGACTGATTCCGAGGGCGCGGCTGGCCGTGCTGCCCGGCACCACGCACATGTCGCTCATGCGGCAAACAGCCCTGCTGCTGCCGATGCTGGACGAGTTCCTGGGCTGAACCGCCCGCTCAGAACACCGACAGCCCCGTGAGCGTCGTGAAACGGTCGAGGGCCGCCACCCCGGCCACCGAGTTCCCCCGCTCGTCCAGCCCCGGGCTCCACACGCACAGCGTGCAGCGGCCGGGGACGACCGCGACGATCCCGCCGCCCACGCCGCTCTTGCCGGGCAGGCCGACACGGTAGGCGAAGTCGCCTGCGGCGTCGTAGGTGCCGCAGGTCAGCATCACCGCGTTGACCTGCTTGGCCTGGCTCTGGGTGAGCAGCCGGGTCCCGTCGGCGCGGATGCCGTGCCGGGCCAGGAAGGTGGTCGCGAGGGCGAGGTCGGCGCAGGACGCGGTGACCGAGCACTGGCGGAAGTACTGGTCGAGCAGGACCGGGATCGGGTTGTCGATGTTGCCGTACGAGGCCATGAAGTGGGCCAGGGCGGCATTGCGGTCACCGTGCGAGGCCTCGGAGGCGGCGACCTGCTGGTCGAAGTCGAGGGCGGGGTTGCCGGACTCGGAGCGCAGGAAGGCCAGCAGTTCGCCCGCGGCGTCTCCGGTACGGGTCTGCAGGCGGTCGGTGACGACGAGGGCGCCCGCGTTGATGAACGGGTTGCGCGGGATGCCGTTCTCGTACTCCAGCTGGATCAGGGAGTTGAAGGGGTTGCCGGAGGGCTCGCGGCCCACGTGCTCCCAGAGTTCGTCGCCCTCGCGGGCCAGGTCGAGGGCGAGGGTGAAGACCTTGGTGAGGGACTGGGTGGAGAACGGCTCCCGCCAGTCCCCCACCCCGTACACCGTGCCGTCCAGCTCCGCGACGGCCATGCCGAAGCTGCGCGGGTCGCAGGCCGCGAGTGCCGGGATGTAGTCGGCGGGCCGGCCGCGGCCGGGGGTCCGTTCGATCTCGGCGGCGATGCGCTCCAGGACCGGCTGGAAGGTCATGGACGAAGTCATGATCACTATTGTGCCTCCGGGACGGTCCTGGTGCGCGGCCCGGGCTCAGGCCGGCAGGGAGCCGCTGCCCGCCAGGACCTCGGGGCGCAGCAGGCCGGTGAGGGTCTCGGCGGGCAACAGGCCCTTCTCCAAGACGAGTTCGGCCACACCGCGGCCGGTGCGCAGCGCCTCCTTGGCGATGTCGGTGGCGGCCGTGTACCCGATGTGCGGATTGAGGGCGGTCACCAGGCCGATGGAGTTCTCCACGCTCGCGCGCAGCGCCTCGGTGTTGGCGGTGATGCCGTCCACACAGCGCTCTGCGAGAGTCAGGCAGGCGGTCCTGAGGTGGGTGACGGACTCCGACAGGGAGTGCAGGATGATCGGTTCGAAGGCGTTGAGCTGGAGCTGCCCGGCCTCGGCGGCCATGGTGATCGTGACGTCGTTGCCGATCACCTCGAAGGCGACCTGGTTGACGACCTCGGGGATCACCGGGTTGACCTTGCCGGGCATGATGCTCGAACCGGCCTGCACGGGCGGCAGGTTGATCTCGCCGAGGCCCGCGCGCGGCCCCGAGGACAGCAGGCGCAGGTCGTTGCAGCTCTTGGAGAGCTTGACGGCGATCCGCTTGAGCACGCCGGACATCTGCACGAACGCGCCGCAGTCCTGGGTGGCTTCGACCAGGTTGGCGGCGGTGACCAGCCGCAGGCCGGTGATCTCGGAGAGGTGGCGGCGGGCCGACTCGGCGTATCCGGCGGGGGCGTTGAGGCCGGTGCCGATCGCCGTGGCACCCAGATTGATCTCATGGATCAACTCGACGGCCTCGGCAAGACGGCTGCGGTCCTCGTCCATCATGACGGCGTACGCGGAGAACTCCTGACCGAGCGTCATCGGGACCGCGTCCTGCAGCTGCGTACGGCCCATCTTGAGCACGTCGCGGAAGTCGACGGCCTTGCGCGCGAAGGAGTCCTGCAGTACGGACATCGCCTGGAGCAGTCCACGTACCGCGAAGACCGTCGCGATCTTGACGGCGGTCGGATAGACGTCATTGGTCGACTGCCCGAGGTTCACGTCCTCGTTGGGGTGCAGGAACCCGTACTCACCCTTGGCGTGGCCCAGCAGCTCCAACGCCCGGTTCGCGACGACCTCGTTGGCGTTCATGTTGGTCGAGGTGCCGGCGCCGCCCTGGATGACGTCGACCACGAACTGGTCGTGCAGTTTGCCCTCGCGTATCTCACGGCAGGCCTCGACGACGGCGGCGGCCTTTTTCGGCTCCAGCAGGCCGAGCTCCTCGTTGGCGAGGGCGGCGGCCTCCTTGACGGCGGCGAGGGCGTCGATCAGGTGCGGGTAGGCCGAGATCCGAGTCCCGGTGATGGGGAAGTTCTCCGTGGCGCGCAGGGTGTGGACACCCCAGTACGCCTCGGCGGGGACATCGCGGTCGCCGAGCAGGTCGTGCTCGGTGCGGGTGGCCGGGGTGGCTGCGGTCGACGAGCGTCGACACCAGCTCGTCGGCGCCGCGCTCGGCCTGCAGGGCGGACGCCTCGTGGTAGTCCATGCCGTAGAC
>JODI01000053.1 GCA_000720805.1 Streptomyces violaceoruber | reverse complement strand
GCGCGCGAAGAGGTTGCCCTCCTCCACGAGCGCGCGCACGCCCCACTCCCAGCGCTCACAGAACGACGAGAACGCCGACCTCAGATCGTCGTGACCCAGGTCCAGCCCGGACAGGGCCAGGTTCGCGAAACCCCGCCCCTGTCCCGCAGCGCTGTCGACGCCGAGCTCGTTGCTGCTACCGCTCACCGCGGCTCCTCCCCGTTCGCCGACTCCGCGTACGCCGACTCTCCGTATTGCGACTCCCCGTTCGCCGTCCCCGCGTCCACGACCGCCGAGTCCGGCACGATCCCCACGACCGGCGGGAACAGCACCCCGTCGCCCTCGCTCCCCACATCCAGCGCCACCCCGCACGGGACGCCCATCGCCGGGACACCGGCATCCAACAGCCGCGCTCCCAACACCCGCTGATACGCCCACTCCCGCGAACCTTCACCCCTCGCGATCGCGAACCGCGCCAGCGCCGACTCGTCCGAGAAGGCATAGATCCAGCGGACGCCGCCGTAATCACCGACCAACGGGTCTTCGCCGTCGGCGAGAGGGACGAGTACAGGCGTACGCCGGAACTCACCGAGCAGCGCGGCGAATTCGCGACGGGCGCGGGCGATGTCGTCCGCCGTGCCTGGAGGGGGGACCGCAGCGGTCGGCGGGACGGCAGACCCCAACGGGATGGCAGCAGACGGCTGTTCACGACTGTCCTGTGGCGTCTGCCCAGCCGCGTGGTCCGGGTCGGCCATCTCCAGGTAGTCGTACAGCCGGGACCTGGGCATCTCCGGGCCCCCGCCCCCTCCTTCAGCCATGCCCGAGATCATCACATCGGTACATTGCCGAACGCAACGCGGATCACCGGCCATGACGGGAACTGGCCGTCGGGTGGGCTTCAGCTGCCCCATCATCGCCCGACCACCAGCTCGTCGCGGATCCCGCGCGGCCACGGCAGTGCGGCCCACTGCTCGACCGCCGCCTGCTGGTGCTGGGAGGTCGACGGGGTCGGCGAACTCCTGGTCGGCCTCGGGCGCGAGATACACCTGCGCGACGTCCGCGATCAGACGAGACCGCCCTGCATCCAGCTCGCCGACCCGGGGATCGACACGTGCGTTTCGTCCTCAGTCAGTGTCCGTGGCAGCAAGGACCGCGATTGCCTGCCCGCCAGGGCGCAGCGCGGCCACGGCGAGGTCCCAGGCCACTTGGTAGAACCAATCGGACGAGGGATCGGCGATGAACCAGTGTGTCTGTTCGACCAGCGCCGCCGTCTGATTGATCAGGGCGTCAGCGGGGGCGCCGACCAGGCCGCCAAGGGAGCGCCAGGCAGCGAGCCGCCCGTACGCGCCATACAGACCGGTACCGTAGGCCGGGCTGCGCACTGCCGCGGTGAGCAGCACCCGCAGCACCCTGTCCGAGGAGGCCGAGTGCAGCCGGGCCGGCGCCTCCTCCTTCGGCCATGCGGTCAGCGGCAGACGCTCGAAGACGGCCGCGAAGTCGTCCGGCGACACAGGGTCCGCGGACCAGAACTCCTGCGCAGCGACCAATCCGTTGGACTGCTCGCGCCAGTGCCGTACCGCGGCGCCCAGGGCCTCGGTCTCCTCCGCGACAGTGATCTCCACCGGGTCGGCGTCGGCGCTGCGCCGACGCATTTCCGGTGAGACCTGGAGCTCGGGCTGGTCACTGTGGTTCGCCACCGTTGACGGAGGCAAAGCCCACGTCCAGTCCCGCGGCGCATGCGGTGGCCTGCGCAGCCCCCGCTCCGTCGGTAGCAGGTGGAGCGGCAGCACCGCGAGCGGGTGCTCCTCGTTCACGAGCGTTTCCCCGAATGACCGCAGCACGGGGTACTCCGCGACCGGGGCGCCTTCAAGTACCAACTCTTGCAGGAGGCAGGCCTTGAATTCGTGGGACACCGCGGTGCCGGGCTCCTCGCCGTACATCACCGCGGCGATGTCCTCAGCACGGTGGCCCAAGGCCACCATCCGGGCCAGGCGACGCTCAGCCGTGACCTGTGCGGATCCTCCGGGCCGCAGGCTGACCGGCATGCTCATCAGAGCGCGCAGGCTCCGCCGGCCCGGCAAGGTGGCGAGGGCCGTCTGCACGCGGTCGAGCAGGAAGACGTGGGCCGCCCCATCCTCACCCTCGGCAGGGGCCTGCCGGACGACCTCCGCGCCGAGCAGGGCAGCCCACTCGACGTCTCCGGAGGAAACCCGAGCCTGGATCTCTTGGCCAAGTGCGGACGTTGCCGAGAAGTCCACACTGTTCAGTCGTTCCAGCCGGCGGGCGATGTCACTCTGCATGGTGGATGCACCTGGTCTCACTCTGTACAAGTACGGTGACCCGGCCGGCGCCGTGCGGCGCCGGCCGGGTCCATCCTTCCGTGGGGCTACCGGAGAGTCACGCTACGGGGAAGCCACCGGATAGGCGCTGAGAATGAAATTGGTCTGCGGATCGACCGCGATCTGCAAGTACTTCTCTCCCCTGGTCCCGATTTCCTCTCCCATGTAGAACACGAATCTGAACGCGTCGTTGGGATCCCTTATCGCCTTGCTCTGCATGGCCCATGCCTGGTCCACCAGGTCAAGAACCCTGTTGGGGTTGTTTTCCAGGAACACCGTGTGCGTCGCCCTTGAGGGATCGGGCACCATGTGGGCGAGCACATGGTTGATCTTGTGGCCGTACTTCCTGTCAGCGCCATAGATGAGCCCGCCGGGCGACATGAAGTTGCCGCCACCCAAGTCGGCGAAAGTGACCGGGCAGGACGTGTTGTGCACCAGGACCGGCGTGCGGCCGGCCATCACGTAGTAGGTGTGGAGGTCGTTGACGGTGAGGTTGTAGGCGGGGGCGAGTCCCGTCCAGTGGCGGATGCCACTGATCCGCGCCGAGTCGCCCTCGGGGGTGCGGAGGGTGTCCTGCGGGGTGAGGTCGGCCGCGTTCTTCCACTTCTTGTCCTTCTCCGACCAGAAGGGGTGGTGGTCCGTAGCGGAGAGCGACCCGCCGCCGTTGTGCGGATCGAGGGTGATGTCCGTGAACTCGCGGTCGTCGGGGGTATAGATCGTCGCGTCGACCCGGCGCGGGCCGGTGATTCCGCTTTCGGGGTCGGTGGCGAGGACCAGGTCGCCGATGCGTACGTCACGGATGGCCCTCTGTGAACCGTCCGCCATGAGGACCTGCGTGCTGCCCGGGAAGCTGTTGGCCCTGCAGGCGGTGACTTCCTCGTAGCCCTTGACCGATCGCTCGATCTGGGCGAGGGTCCCGGGGTCCAGGTCGAGGATCTTGAGGGCCTGGAACGCGTCGCGGACCCCGACGCCGGTCTTCATGGCGGCGTCCAGAGCCCGGATCCCGTCGAAGACCTTGGTGAACGCCTTACCGGGGATGAAGTTGCTCGCTGCCCAGGCGCAGCCGCTGGCGCTGCCGTGCCAGCAGTCGACGAAGTCCTGGACCAGGACCGCCTTGATGAGCTTGTAGGTGAGGGTCTGCTGGATGAGTTCCAGCTTGGAGAAGTACCGGGTGACGTCCTTCTTCAGACCTGGGATGCGCTTGCTCTCGATGAGCACCGTGTCCGCGGACGGACAGCCGCTGGCGCTGGCCGTCGCGTCCGGGTTGGCGCAGAGGAAGAAGTCGACCACCGCGCTGAAGGTGACCGTGAACGTGGTCGTGCAGCCTTCGAACCCGATCTCGATCACACAGGGGTCGTGCTGTTCGGCGTCGGTGATGTCGATGCTGTCCTCGTCGACGACGTACCACGTACCGCCGACTCCGGTGCCCGCACCGGTCGAGACCTGCTTGTTCGCGGCGTTGCGTGCCGCTTCCTCGGCTGCCTTCTGTGCCTCCTGGGCGTACTTCAGCGCGTCCTTCGCCGCCTGTTCGGCCTCGGTCGCGGCGGCGTCGGCGCGGTCGGCGGCTGCCCGTGCGTCCCTGGCGGACTGCTCGGCCGCGGCTGCGGCGTCGCGGGCGGCCTGGGCGTCGAGGGCGGCCTGGTCGGCGGAGGCGCGGGCGTCCTGGGCGTAGCCTTCGGCGCGGCCCGCGGCCTTGTCGGCGGCGTCGGCGTCGGCGGTGGCCTGGCGGTCGTATTCGACGGTGCGGGCCAGGGAAGCCGAGGCCTTGGAGGCGGCTACGGCGGCGTCGGCCGCGTAGCCGAGGGCCTCCTTGGAGTAGGTGCGGGCGGTGGCCGCGTGTGCGGCGGCGTCGGCCGCGTACTGGTAGGCGATCTTCGCGTCGCCCGCTGCCTGGTCGGCGATGTTCTTGGCCGCCTGTGCCTCGGCTGCCGCGTTCTTCGCGTGCGCGTCGGCGACGGCCTGCTGCTGCTCGGCGATCGACTTCGACGCCTGCCCGGTCAGCACGACCAGGCCGGCGGCCGAGTCGGTGGTGACATAGGGAGAGCCGAGCTGGATCGCGTCGTTGGCCGGCTTGGCGACCTGGGCGGCGGCGTTGCCCGCGTCGACCGCGGCCTGCGCGGTGACATAGGCGAAGCCCGCGGCCTTCACCGACGCGGCCAGGGCCGTGGCGGCCTCCTTGTTCGCCGCGTCCGCCTGGGACTTGGCGTCCTTGGCGAGCTTCTCCGCCTCGTCCGCCAGCTCGACGGCCGTCTTGGCCTCCGAGGAGGCGTGCTGGGACGCCTCGATGGCGTCGGCCACGGCGCTGGTCGCGGTCTTCACCGCCGCGTCCGCCCGCAGTTTCGCGGCCTGGGCGGCGTCCGCGTTCGAGCGGGCCCGCTTGGCGGCCGCCTCGGCGCGGGTGGCCGCGGCGTCCGCCTCGGCTGCTGCCTGGGTAGCCGCGTCCGCGGAGGCCCGGGCCCGGCCGGCGGCGGCCTCGGCGTCGGCCGCGTGCGCGGAGGCCGCGTCCGCTGCCGCCCTGGACTCCTGGGCACTGCTGTCGGACTCATGAGCCTGGGCGAACGCCTCCTTCGCGTCCGCCTTGGCCCGGGCGGCGTCCGCCTTCTGCGCGGCGTCCCACGCGTCGTCCCGCAGATCGCGGGCCTTGTCGCGTGCGCCGACCGCGTCGTTCTTCCGCGCGACCGCGGTCGCTTCGGCGGCCTCCGCCTTCTCCTTGGCGTCCTTCGCGTTCGCCGCCTCGGCCTGCGCGTTCTGCTTGTGCTGGTTGGCCTCGGCCTGCTTGGCGGCGGCGGTGTCCTTCTCCGCCTTGGCCGTCTTCTCCTCCGCCTCGGCCGCGAGCCGCTTGGCGTGCGCGTCGGCGGCAGCCGCCTTCGCGTCCGCTTCCGACTTCAGAGCGACGGCGAGCTTGGCCTCCGCGGTCTCCTTGTCCTTCTGGGCGTTGTCCCGGTGCAGCTTGGCGGCATCGGCAGCGGCCTTCGCCTGCAATTCGGCCGTGTGCGCGGCTTCCTTGCGGAACTCGGCCTTCGACTGCGCGGCCTGCGCGATCGCGCGCTGAGTGATCGCCGCGCTGTCGCCGGCGGAGGCGCGGGTGGCGGCCTCGGCGGTCTCCGCGGCCTTCACCATCGCGGTCAGTGCCGCCACGGATCCCTTGGTGACCTGCGCCTTCTGCTGACCGACCAGAAGACCGCGACCTCGCGGGGCGCCGGCCGCGTCCGCGATCCCGTACGCCGTCTGCTCGGCCGTATCGGACGCGGTGGCCGCCTTCTTGGCGTTCTCCAACTGCGTCCTGATCGTGGCCAGATACTTCGTCGCCGCCGCCTGGGCGTCGGTGACGACCTTCTTCGCCTTGTCGAACTCCGCCTTGTCCGGGTACAGGGGGCTGTCCGTGCCGTTGTGACCGGACGGCTTGATGCGGAACTTCTGCGAACTGGCGTCCTTGCAGTCCCACAGACGCGCGTCCGTGCTCTTGGTGAACGCGCTCAGATCCAGGCACTTGCCCGTGGTCACGCTTTTCAGGGGCGAGGCGGCACGGACGTCGCCCTTCCAGGACTGCCCCGCGGTCTTGTAGCAGTCGTAGATCTGGATCTTCGTGCCGTTCGCCGCCTTGTTCCCGGCGACGTCCAGGCACTTCTGCGAACCGACATTGCGGAGGTGGAGGTCGTCCTCGCCGCCCTCCAGCGTCCACTGCTGCGACGCGCCGTTGTTGCAGGTGTAGATCTGGACCGGCGTGCCGTTGGTCTTGCCGCCGCCCGCGACGTCCAGGCAACTGCCCGCCGCGCCCGGCACCTCGATCGTCACATAGCTGTCGTCGATCCAGCCCAGCCCGCCCGCGGACCAGTAGTCCTGCCACCGGGAGGAGTAGTCCGCGAGCCATGACTGACCCAGGACCTGGCCTAGGGCGAACGTGCCGTCCCGCAGCGCCGTCGTGCCGGTGACGTTGGCAGCGAGGATCTGCTGCCGCTGCGTGGCCTGCGAGGTGATCTCCTGCTGCCACTCGGCGGACGCCTGCGCCACCTCCTTGCCGAGCACCCGGTTCGGGTCGATCGGGGCGTGCCACGCACACGACGCGAAGCGGGCCTTCAGATCCTCGACGGCGACGCGGAACTCAGGGGTGTCCGGGGCCGGTGCGGTGCGAGGGAAGCCGCCCGAGGACAGGAAGATACGGGCGTCATCGGCGAACACCCTGGGAACGAACAGCACATTGGGTTCGATCTTCCCGGAGTTCTTCTTCCACAGCTCCCACGCCTGCTGCTCCTCGGGAGTCCCCCCGGTGGTGTACAGCGGGTCGCCGATCGCGAGCGCGGCGGACTTGGTGGCGTCGTCAGCGGTGGGCGACGGTTCGTAGAACGGGGAGAACAGCTCGTCCGACTTGGAGTACGACTGGTACAGCCACGGAACCAGGCCGGTCTGGTCGTAGATCTCAAACTCTCCGGGCGGTTCGCCAGGGTAGGAGCTCAAGCCCATGACGGTGCTGGCGAACGCGTACTCCTGGTCGTTGACCTTCTTGAGCCACTGGTCGCGGCTGACGCTGTCCGCGCCGTTGGCCTGGTGCAGCGGGGTGGTGGTGTCGTAGAGGTCCCGGTTGACCTTCTGGTGGAGCTGATCGGGCGGCAGCCCGATGGCGTTCTGCGCGAGGGCGAACATGCTGGGTCCGCCCGTGCGCAGGCCATAGGCGGCCACACACTGATCGTCGCGCAGCTGCTCGGCCGCCTCGGTGTCGAAGCCGTCGTACGAGTCGCTCGCCGCGGCCGTGTTCTGTACGGCGTCCCGGCCGAGTAACTCGGGCTGGACGGCGAGGCCACCGAGGACGGCCAGGGCGGCGACGGACGTGACGGCAGAGGTGAACGCGGCGGATGTTCGTGATCCGGGGTTGAACAACCCAGTTCTGAGTCGCAAAGGGGCATCCTTCGTAGCGAGCGAGCGAGGGCAGGCGGGAGTGACCGCCCGAAGGGGGCGGTGGGGTACGCGCGGGTCAGCCCGCCGTCCCGGTGCGGGAAGGGGGCGGCACACAGCAGTGGCCGAGCGGGCTCTCGCAACGAGCCCGTATGGCGGCATGACGAACGTCGATTCCCCGTGACGGCACTGGTCCCCCGGCCGTCGAATGACGTGCGCGCGTCATTGCAGGGCGGGTCAAGGCCCCTCACGAGGACGTGCGGCGCTCACCTTGCTCACCAGTTTGCAGGGCGTGGCAGGTGCCGGCTTCGCCGTCCGGGCCACGGAACGAGGTCTCTTTGCACGGCTCTTCACAGCACAGCTTGTGCAAACGCCGTGCTCAGGCCAGGAGTGAGATGTATGAAACCTGTAAAGAAGAGGTGCAGGCGGCGCAAGTTCTCTGCCAGAAAATGACCGAAACTGGCCTGCTCGGCGACACGTGCGGCCGTGGTGCGTGGGATGCCGGCCGAGAACCCCCGCTTCCTCACGTGTGGCCGCCGGGACAGGACGGGACCTGAGCCCGGAAAGCGAGGCAGCGCCCGACCCGGCCGAAGCCGACTCGGGCGCCGCGTAGCAGGCCGGAGGCGCGCCGACGCATCAGCCGAAGTAGCCCTCCAGGTCGGCGACGACGTCGACCGAGCCGAGCGCGTTGTTGATGCGGATGGAGCCGTCGGCTCCGACTGGAACGACGGCGAGGACCGGTCGGGTCTGACCTGCGGTCAGATTGTCGTTGGACACGTTCGGCAGGCTGCCGTCACCGTAGGCGGTCACGTGGGTGTTGCCGGTCGGAGCGACGCCCGTGAGATTGACCAGCACCGCGGAGGCTCCCATCGGGACCCCGTCGACACCGGCGACCTTCACGGTGAGGGTGCTGCCCGCGCCCAGCGACTTGTCCGGTGCGCCCAGGCCGTCGCGGGTGTCGAGGAAACGGGTGGGCCTGGTCCCCACGAACGGTCCGCCGCCGGACAGGTAGTCGGGATCCGCGTACTTCTGGTGGTCGGTGTAGATCCCTTGAAGGTCGGCGATCAGGTGCACGTGCCCGGCGCTGTTGTAGATGTGGAGGATGCCGGAGTACGCACAGGGGACCGCCAGGTTGGAGACGGTCTGCCCGGCCCGGTAGTTGAGGGTGGAGGTGGTCGGCGGGGTGGTGCCGTCGCAGGCGACGGTGACGTAACCGCTGCTCGTGCCGCCGGTCACTGTCACATTGAGGACGGCGCCGACCGTCTGATCGCCCTGGACGTCCTTCGGCACGCTGACGGTCGTGGTGCTCCCGGGCCCCACCTCGCCCTTGGGCGCGCCGATGCCGTAGCGGGTGTCCAGCACCCGGGTCGGGACCACCGTGACCAGGTTCGACGGATCCGGGTCGTCACTGCTGGGCGTGGTGGTGTAGAAACCCTCGAGGTCGGCGATGAGGTTCACCTCGCCGTGCGCGTTGTAGAGGTCGACGTAGCCGTCGCCGCCCACCCGGACGGTGACCAGGTTCGGGTTGTCCTGTCCGGCCCGGAAGTTGAGGTTCGAGGCGTTCGGGCGGGTGGTGCCGTCCGGGTAGACCGTCACATAGCCGGCAGCGGTGGCGCCCGCGTCGGTGATGTTCAGCGTTACCGCCGTCACCCCGGACGCCGGGATGCCGTCCACGCCGAGGACTTTCAGACGGACCACACCGCCGGGGCCGACGGGCCGCTTGGGCGCGCCCGTTCCGTACCGGGTGTCCAGCAGCCGTTTCGGGCCCCAGTTGACGAAGGCCGCGCCGACCGTGGCCTTGGCGGACGTGGTGACGGCCCGCCCGCCGGAATCGGTGATCCTCTGCGTGACGGTGTACGTGCCGGGGGCCGCGTAGGTGTGCTCGACCGTGCCGCTGAGCCCGGAGGCGGAGACAGCCGACGAGCCGTCGCCGAAAGTGATCTGGTCGCTCGTGATCGCGTAGGGATCGAAGTCGATGTCGTACGAGCAGCTGGTGGTGTCCGGCGCCGAAGGGCCGGTCGCACGGCAGCCGGCCGTCGAGGTGAGGTCCGGCGGCGGATCGACCCGTTCCCAGTGGTCGGCCGCTCCGACCCGCGTGCCGTCTGCCCTGTTCACCACCACCGAGGCCTGGATGCCGGTGCTCGACGTGGCCCGGGTGTAGGTGTGGGTGGCCGAGCCGGTGGTGGAGGTGACGGTCGTACCGTCCGCGAAGTCGAAGGTGTACGTGAGTCCGTCGAGCGAGTCCGACCACGGGTTGCTCAGCTCTGCGACGGCGGTGGTCGGAACGCCGACGTACCCGCCGCCCATGGTGAGCCCGCTCACCGTGAACGGGTCCTGGAACTCCGTGGCGCCCCGGTCGTCGTGGCCGGTGCCGGTGTTTGCGACCAGGGGGTCGTCGACCCGGGGGCGTCCGTCGACGTCCGTGGACAGTTCGCCGGGGGCGTCGGAGTCGGCCGAGTCGATGAGCGGTGAGTGCTCGGCGGGAAGCCCGGCCGCGGGGATCGTCAGATCCGTCTGGTCCAGGTCGTGGGTGCCCTGCCCGGTGCCCGTCCGGAACGCCTGCGCGGTGCCGTAGGCGGTGCCGGCCCAGTCGTAGTCCGTCCCGGCCGACGGCGGGTTGAGCGCGTTGTAGTCCGCGGTGACCTGAGGGGCGGAGGTGGCGTCCACCGCGAGTTCGGCCGGGGTGCTGGAGCAGGCCGTCGTGCCGTAGGGCAGGGCGACGGTGTTCTTCACCGACCCGGAACTGCCGTCGGTCAGACTGATCGCGCCGCAGACCGTCCAGAACGTGTCGCCCGCGAAGTCGATGCCCGTGGTGCCCACGGCCGAGACTCCGCCGCCGTCGAAGGTGTCGCCGGCCAGCGTGATGTTCCGCGCTCCGGCGGCGCTGGTGACGTCCTGCCCGGAGAGCCGGTCGACGGTGAGGCGGGTGAGGGAGATGTCGGAGGAGGACCCGTCGACCGCGATCACTGCGGTGGTGGCGTCGGCGAGGTCGCTCTGCACGAAGGCGGCGCGGTAGCTGATGTGCTGCGAGTCCTCGACGGCCAGGGCGCTCGCCCCGGCGGCCCTGGCACGGATCCCGGTCATGTCGACGTACTGGGCACCGGAGAAGGTGATTCCCGTGGCCGGGCGCGGGCCCGCGACGGTGACGGGCGAGCCGTCGCCGGTCGCCGCGGCGGAGAAGGTGACGGGTGCCTCGGCGGTGCCCGTGGACCTGATGGTCACGGGCGCGTAGGACGTGCTGTTGCCCGCAATGCGCACGGTGTCCCCGGGCCCCGCGGCGTCCACAGCAGGCTGGATCTGGCAGAAGGGCTCCGCCGTCGAACCGGGGCCGGTGTCGCTGCAGCCGGCGGCCTCGTCATCCACGTAGAGCGCCGTACCGACGGCGGTGTCCGCGTGGGCTGCGCCCGACCCGAAGCAGCTGACGAACAGGACCGCCAGAACAGCGGACGCCACCAGCGGTTGTCTTCGTCCCATGAACACGTTCCCCTCCGGGCCGATCAGGGCGTCGGAAGCCGGCGCGCACGGCCTGTGCGATCCAGTCAGGTGTTCGCTGGAACTGTCGGGAGAATAGGTGACGTTCGGGACAGCGATGCCGGTAAATGGGCGCGGGTGCGTCGGCGCCTCGAAAGTTTGCGCTGCGTTTGATCAAAACAGGGGCCACGAAAACCGGCCTGACAACAAACGTTGACGATTCCAGGCTGCGAAGGGCACCGGACGGTCCCGCCCCCGCAGACGTACGAGGCCACCGACGCTGTCCACGGCGCTTACTCGACACTGGACCGGAAAGAGTGCGGCATCTACAACTGGTACCTCGGGGACGGGGCCTGTCCCGCGGGCATGACACGCCTTCAAGCGCTGGAGTACTTCGAAGGCTCCGTCGGACGGATCACGGCCAGCACCAACAACTGTGGCCTGACCGACCCAGTACCCGCCAAGAGTCACTACGCGGGCACGACCACGTATGAAGCGGACATGAGCGCCAACTCGACGTGCACCGCCCGGGACGGCAAGAGCACGTGGGACGCCGACGCATCACTCACGCACGACCCCGAAAACGAAGCAGCGCCCGACCCGACCGAAGTCGACTCAGACGCTGCACAGCAGGTCAGAGGGGGTACCCCCGTCACCCGCACCGTAGGCCCTGTGGGACTCGAACCCACAACCAATGGATTAAAAGTCTGAGGGCCTCTCGGACCGTCCTATTCCGCCCTCTGTCGCCCCGTGTCGGGCCGCTCCGGTCTGTGCTGGTCACGGCGGCATCAGTCCCGACTCCCACCCTCTCACTCTGACGCTTAGTGCCGTCTCGTGTCGCCTACTTCCAAGACGTTCGGGCGAGCAGCGGGCGAGCAGAAAGGCCCCCGACCCGCAGGTCGGAGGCCTTGTTCGTTCCCCTCAACTCTACGCCGAGCCCTCCCCGTTGTCAGTGCCGCCGTCTACCGTGGAAGCCACAACATCAGCGTCTGCTGGCTGCGACGCACCAGGCCCCTGCCCCGGGAGAGCAACATGGGCAGGGGCCTCGTCGCGAGCCCGCCGCGCCCTCGGTACGGCCGCCGCCGCCTTCTCCGCCAGCTCATCCTCGTACTCCTCGAACAACTCCATGTACGTGTCCGAGGTCAAGGTGATCGTCGAGTGGCGCAGCTTCACCTTCGCGTCGTGCAGGTCTCCCCCGCCCGCCTTCACGAGCGCGGCCGCGCCGTGGCGCAGGTCCCGGAGGTTGATGGGCGGCAGGCCGGCCGCGTCCGAGATCCGGCGGAACGCCTTGCTGACAACGTCCGGGTGCAGCCAACTGCCGTCCTCGGTGGTGAACATCTTCCCCGTGTTCGCCCAGTCCGCTGTGTCCTTGCCCTGCTCACGCTCGACAGCAGCGAGCGCGTTCCAGGCCTCCCGCTCCGCGCTCTGCCGCTCCCGATGCTCGAGCAGGACCCGCACGGTGCCCGCGTCGAGCTTCACCACGCCGACCGACCCGTCTGTCTTGGGCGCCGTCTCGATCGGCGTCCACCCGTCCACCACGATCTCGGCGGACACCCGGATCTCCTTCCGGGCCGGCGAGAAGTCGGCCCAGCCCTGCCCAACCGCCTCGCCGCGGCGCAGGCCGTGGTGCGAGATCAGGTGGAAGAGCGCATACAGGCGGTCGTCCTCGGCCTCGTCGAGGAACGCGCCGAGCTGCGCGGGCGTCCACACCATGACCGGGCCTGGCTTCACCCCGGTCTCCCGCCAGCGCGCGACGCGCTCCTCCGTCCACAGCAGGCCCTTGGGGCGGGCGGCCGCGGCGAGCTCGACGTGAGCGGCGGCGTTGAACGTGATGAGCTGCTTCGCGATCGCCTTGTTCAGGGCCATGCGCAGGGTGCGGCGGATCGCCTGCTTCGTCGCCGGGCCCGTGACGCGGCGGAAGGGCGGCATCTCGGCGAGCTTCGCCCGCTCCTCGGCGAGCCGGGCGCGCTCGGGCGCCTTGGGCGCCCCGGGCTTGCCGCGTTTGCAGCGGGCGACCTGCTCGTGCCGGGCCTGGTTCTCGGCACGGATGACGTCGTTGCGGTCGTCGATCGCGTTGAACATGTCCTCGACGTGGCCGACGGTGAGGCGGTCCAGGCGCAGGTGCCCGAGGGCGGGCTTGAGGTGGACGCGGATGTGGCTGTCGTAGCCGTGGTTCGTGGTGGTCCTGGTCGCCTTGGTGGCCATGACCTGGTCGAGCCAGTCGCCGACGGTCGTCTTCCCGTCGAGGGGGACGCCGACGCCGAGCTTGCGGGAGACCTCGGTCGGCTCGGGGATCGGGGCGCGCGTCGCCATGAGGCCGGCGAGGAGGTCGCCGACTCGGCGTTGTCCGTCCTCGTCGTCTCCGGGGAGGTCGAGGATGGCGCGGATGCGGTCGAGGTCGGTCTGTGCGTCCTTGACGCTGGGGTAGCCGGTGCGGCGGAACGTGCGGCGCGCGCCGTCCTCGTCGACGGGGAGTTCTTGGCGGAGCTGGTGGGTGCCGTGGCTGCGCTTGGTCAGCTGCGGGCACTTGTTGCCGAGCCGCTTGCCGTCCGGGCCGCGGCACTCGCAGCGTTTACTGATACCGCCAGCACGGCGAGAAGCGGGCATTACTTCCTCCCCCGTCGTCGTTTGCTGCTTCGAGTGGATTTAGCCGGAGAGGTATTCAGCCTTTCAAGATAGTACTCATCGATCGGCGGTTCAATATATCCCGCTTCCTGCATCTCCTGCAGGATATCCCGCACTACTCCCCTATGCTCCTCGGCCTCATTTTCATACTTTTCCAAATCGGAATTCCACCTTGCGGCTTCACCGTATCGAACAGCGGCTTCATCCAGTTCGCGTTGCATGTCCCGTAGGCGCGTAATAAGCGGTTCATACTCCGGCGCATCGTCATCGAACTCCGCTTCTTCAACCGCGGCCCTTGCTGCGTGGTACTCGGCACGCACCCTGTCATAGTGAACTTCTGCAGCCTTCAAGTTCAGATTTTTCTCAGCAGCAATGTGCTTGATACTTGAGGCGATGTCATACTGTTCTGCCATCATGGCGAGTTCTCCGTAAAGCTCACGGAAGGCAGAAAGCGGGATATCGCCGAAGCTGCGCTTTTCCCGTCCGCGCTCGGCCCCCATGTAGGACTGTCCCGAAATCCACGACGCAGCTGTATAAGGGTCTGTCGACAGCCCTGGCAGAACTTCCATTTCCGGCTCATATCCAGCAGGGCAAATAAGGCTGACGGGTGGGATATCCAACACGTGCGCAAACACGAGGAGCTCGGCAACGCCGACGGATGCGCGCCGCCCGTTCTCGAAATTAGCGATGACTGAGCGCTGGATAGGCATACCCGCCTGTGTACACGCGTCCGCCAGTTGCTGAGCGCTCATACCTCGCTGTTCGCGGTAGCGCCGCAACTCTTGCGCCACCACCGATGCCAGTCGCTCCGGCCACTCTCGCTGTGTCATGGCAGCACAGTACGACAGGACTTGACACGCAGCAAGACATAGGTTCAGGCTGTGACGCGACAGCACACCGGACGTACGAATGAGTCGCAATGACACAATCCAGCATTGAGCGACACGCGATGACACGGGATGAGCTGTTGTCGCTACCCGCCAGCGTCGACATCGTCACCGCTGGTCGCGCCTTCGGCGTCGGCCGTACCACTGCCTACGCCCTGGCCCGCAGCGGGGACTTCCCCTGCCGGGTCATCCGCGCGGGACGCGCGTACCGCGCAATCACCGCCGATCTCCTCCGGGTCCTGCACATCACACCGGAGAACGGCGACGGCGCCGGGGGGGCAACCCCGACGCCGCTTGCCGAGCGCACTACCGCAACCACCTGATCAAGTAGAAGAGAGCACGCTCATGCCCATCGTAAGACTGCCCAAGGCGTCAACGGCGACGTCATCCCCGAGAGACCAGCGCGACGACAACGCCACGTACCTCCCCGACCTCACTCGCGAGTGCGAGCAGCGGGGGCTCGCCCTGCAGCTCACCGACGACCCGGCCGTGGACCTGCCCGAGATCCGGACGATCGACGGGCGCGTCACCTTCCTGGCCCGGGCCGACGAACTGGGGGTGGCCCTCGACGAACTCCGCCACAGCAAAGGCGCCAGCCTCATCGGGCTCGCCGCGGCTCTGCCCAACGTGATCGACGAGGCCCTGCGCAAGACCTGCCCCGGGAAGTACACGCCAGAGCTGGCCACGCAGATCGCCGCCGGCACCATCGCCCGGCTGACCCGGCCGCAGCCGGACGGCCCTCTCACCGCCGAACAGTCCACCTTCACCCTCGACGAGGGACTCGGCGCGCGGAAGACAGCCCCCGTCGAAACCGAACTGCGGGACCTCGACGCCGACCCGGACCCGGACATCGCAGTCACCGTTCCGTGGCTCGCCGCGCAGGTCGTCCTCCATGACGACAAGCCCCAGGCGTATGGCCGCAAGACGAGGGTGTGGCTGCACTACGGCACCACCACGGGAGAGCTGACCGCGACGCAGGCCCGCGAGGCGCTGGAGGCCGTGCGCGGTTTCATAGGCCCGCTGGCGGCAGTGGTGGCCTTGGCTGAGCAGACTGCGGTCGGCGACTTCGAGGGCGACCCGGAGATCGCGCGGCTCGACCGTGAGGCGGAGGACCGCCGGATCGAGGAGCGCACCGACCGGATCATGGCCGCGCTCCGCAAGTCGAAGCCGGAGGCAGCAGCATGACCGTGCACCGCCCCGGCCAGTGGCCCGCCGGACTCGGCCCCCTTCCCCTCGCGGCCGTTGCTGAAGGTGGGAAGCAGCCGCCGCAGGGGCCGCCCCCTGCCGAGGTGCCCGTACCGGAGGTGCGGCTCGTCGCCGTTGTCGACCTCACCGGTCGGTACGACACCAGTACCGAGGTGTTGGACGACCTGCGCGAACAGACAAGGCGGTCCACCGACTGCCACACCGCGATCGTCCGGCTCAGCGAACCTGCACTGCAAAGGGCCTCGAGCTTCCTCGGCCACGCGATCGCCGCGACGTTCTTCCTCGCAGCGCGGCAGATCGAGGTGCACGTCCCGGCCGGCACCCGGTGGGCGTTCGTGGCGAGCGAGGCGCAGCGACACCTTCGCCACTTCGCAGCGGATCACCAGCAGACCATCGCCCGCATCCGAAATCCCGGCTGACCCCGGGGAGCGCTGCGGCCCCGGGCTATCCCCCTGGCCCGGGGCCGCACGCGCACTCACGAACACCACTGGCCCCGCTCGCAGAAAAGAGCACCGTTCGTGAACACCAGCATCACCCTCCCGCAGTTCGGGGAGGACACCGAGCAGGACCATGCGGACATCCAGCCGCCGCCCGTCCGGCTCGGGATGGCCGCCGCCGCAGCCCGCCTGGTCCCCTACCGGGACACCCAGCACGAGGACGCCGAGCCGCACGCGCTGCTCGTCGTCGACTGCCCGTTCTGCGACCACCAGCACATCCACCCCGCCGGCCTCGCCACCACACCGCGCGTCTGCCCCCGCACGTCGCGCTGCGTCGGCCGCCCCACCGGCACGTACTACTTCCCGGAGGTGACCGCGTGACCGACGGGATCGCCTTCAACCGGCTCGCCGATCTCTTGCGCGACAGAGGGGAGCCCACCCGCTATCAAGGCGGGGCGCTCCGCACCCGCGGCATCTGCCACGAAGGCGACTCACCCGACACCGTGGCCATCCGGCGCGGCAACAACGGCGGCGTCGTCGTCCACTGCCACAAGTGCGACGGCAACACCGACTTCCTCGCCACGATCGGCTGGACCGAAGCCGACCTGTTCGATGAGCCTCTGTCGGAACGACCGCGTGATCGGCCCGCAGACGACACCTGGATCCCGTGCCAGGACCGCGGACACAAGCGGGTCGCGCAGTACGTCTACCGCGACGCCAACGGCGCCGTCGTCCACGGCGTCACCCGCTGCGACCACAAGTGCTTCGCCCAGTGGCGGCCCGACGACACCAACCGCTCCGGCCGACGCTGGTCCCTCAACGACAAGCAGGGCAACCGGCTCGTTCCCCTCGTGCCGTACCGGCTTCCCGAGTTGCTCGCCGCGAAGGAAGCCGACCGGGTCATCTGGATCGCCGAGGGCGAGAAGGACGTCCACGCGCTCGTCGACCATGGCCTGGCCGCCACCTGCAACGCGGCCGGCGCCGGGAAGTGGACGGCCGAGCACGCCGCCTACCTCGAAGGGGCGGACGTCACCATCGTCGCCGACCGCGACGAGAAGGGCCGCGAGCACGCCACGGCCATCGTGGACAGCCTCCGCGGCGTGGCCAGCACGGTCTACGTCGTCCAGGCTCGCACCGGGAAGGATGCCCACGACCACTTCGCCGCTGGCCACAAGGACGCCGACTTCCACCAGGTGTGGACGCCCTGTCCCCACCCCGCCGATCGGGGTCAGGGTGAGTGAGCAGCCGAACTGGGCGGAAGACGTCAAGGAACCAGACTGGTCGTCCGGCGTCCACGCCGAGGACAGTCAGGGGTGGGACGAGCCGGTCCCCCTCGCCCCGCCGCCGCCCCTGCCGCTTGACGCTGCCCGGCTCCGCGGCATCGGGGCCATGGCGCAGGCGGTCTCGACCAGCCTCCAGGTGCCCGTCGATCTGCCGGCCTGGCTGGGCATGGCCGTCGCATCCACCGCGATTGGAGGGCGCCGGGCAGTCAGCCCGAAGCCCGACTGGATCGAGCCGGTCACCTTGTACACGATGCCGGTCGCCGCGCCCGGAGAGATGAAGTCGCCCGCCCTCAGTCTGATGGGCAAGCCCATCTACGCCGAGGAGGAGCGGCGCCGAGAGGCTGACAAGGTCGCGGTCGTCCGGGACCGGCGCAACCGGAAGATGGTCGAGGCCACCGTCACCGAGGCCGAGAACCGCGTCATCAAGGCGAAGGACTCCGTCGTCCGCAGCAAGGCGAAGCAAAACCTGGAAGTGGCCTACGCCGAGCTGGAGGAGCTCGGCGACCCCCTCGTGCACACGCAGCTGGTCGCAGACGACACCACTCCTGAGGCCGCCATCGACCTGATCGCCGAGCAGGGCGAACGCCTCGCCGTGCTGTCCACCGAGGGGTCGTTCCTCGGCAACGTCGGCGGCCGGTACAGCAAATCCGCCAACCCCGAAATCGTGCTCAAGGCCTGGAGCCATGAGACACACTCCGTCAACCGGAAGAGCGGACCGCCGGTCCTGCTCAAGCGCCCGAACCTCAGCCTCGGCCTGGCCGTCCAGCCCGGGTTCCTCACCGGTATGGGAGAGACCGGGGACGTCTTCGAGGCCCGCGGCCTGATGGCCCGGTTCATCTTCGCGATGCCGACCAGCCGCGTCGGAGAGCGGACCTACGACAGCGAGCCGATCTCGGCCGAGGTGAGCGCCCACTACAACAACGCCATCGCCCGCATGCTGCAGGCGATCCACGACGACCCCGAGTACCGGGTGATGAGCCTGGACCAGAAGGCACAGGATCTCTTCCGCTCGTTCTGGGAAGCGCTGGAACCACGGCACAAGGCGCACGGCGACCTCGCCGCCGTCGAGGGATGGGCGAAGAAACTGCCCGGGCAGGTCCTGCGGCTCGCCGCTGTGCTCGCGCTGTACGAGGAGCCGACCACGCTGACCGTGAGCGGCGAGGTGATGGACGACGCGATCTCCCTGGTCCCGTACCTGATCCAGCATGCGCGTCTCGTCGCCGACCTGATGTCGGAGGAGCGGCAATCCAAGCTCGGTCCCGCCCGCGCGGTCCTGGAGTGGATGCGCCGCGTCGACCAGCGGGGCCGATTCGCCGCGAAGGACGTGGAGAAGGCCGTTCGGGGTCAGAAGTGGTGCACGGCCATGGAGGACGTGGACGCCGCTCTCAGCGTGCTGGAGCACGCCGGGTGGGTCCGGCGCATCGACCCGCCTCCGCGCGAGGAGGGGGCGCGCGGCCGACCGCCGAAGGCTCGTTTTGTCGCGCACCCGGAGACGTTCAACGCGAAAGGCGGGTGAGTTCTTTCCATTAATTCCATGCCTCAAGGGAGGCCGAGAACGGGCGTTGATTACTTACAGGTCCCCTAAAAAGCTCATTTTGAAAGTAACTATTACTCTCTGTAGTCAACTGTAAGGGTGTTCATGACCAACCAGTGAGCACGACGACCATGCAGCCAAGAACTTCCACACCTGCACGGCATGGAAAAAAGGGAAACAACCCTGAAGGAGCGAACGTGAGCCTGCTGAACCGACTCGAAGCCTGGCAGTCGGCCCCCACCCTCTTGGGCTTCCTCGGCCGGCGCCCCATCGATCCCGCCAAGTGGCGCCACGCCTGCGTTTGGTGCTCGTGGTGTGCCACCTGGCACGCGCACGGCGACGACACGACACGGCCCGGCGATGTCCTGCACCGCGCGAGTCACTGCCACATCCCGAACGGCCCCTACATGGGGCACGGCTACCGGATCGTCGTGACCAGCGTGCCGCTGGCAGACGTCTACCAGCTGCTGAAGCAACCCACAACCGCACAACTCGACGCCATGCACGAGGGGCGCGCCACGGCCGCGATCGATCGACTCCGCGCCCAGACCATCCCACTCCTGGAGGAACACCGATGATCCCCGCAGAACCCGGCGCTTACGTGGCCTACTACCGCCAGGAGAAGGACCCCGGCAACAGCCACTTCACCACCAAGAACGTCGTCGCCTGGGACGACAACGGCGCCGCCCAGGTCCTCGATCCCCGCACCGGCCGACTGGTCGACGCGAGCAGCTACAACAACTTCACCAGGGTGATCGAGGCCGACTCGGCAGCCGTCGTAGGCGCCATTCCCGGGGGCGGTTGGCTCGCCGAGTACCGGGCCGACGACGGCACCACGTTCACCTGGACAGTCGTCGCCTGGAACGTGCGGGCCGACGGCAGCCTCGACCCGATCTGCACGGACGCGGATGGCATCACGGGCGACCCGACAGATGACGACAACTTCGTCCGCCTGTACCTGCCATCCGACGAACCCACGGCATCGGACGAATGACCGGTCGGGCCTGTCCCTATCAGGCCCGACCTCCCTACAGCACACCACGGAAGGAGGTTCTCGTGACTGACCACGACTTCGAACTGCTCGCCCTCGGCGCCTCGGCTGGCATGTACCTCATGCTGCTCGTCCACATCGCCTTCGGGATTCGCGACGACCGTCGCGCCCGGAAGGCCGCGCGCGCCGCGCAGGCTCAGCTCGATGCCGCCCGCGCGAGGGCTGAGGCGTGACCGCATCTTGCGGGCTGTGCGAGCGCGATATCGAGCACGGCTACCTGTGCGAGCGGGACACCCTCGCTCTCGCCGGGCGGCTGGAGCGGCTGCCCGCACTGTTCGCCGAGTTGGCCGCACACCTGGTGCCGCGCCGGTCCGGCCCCGCCGAGTACGTCTCATCGGGCCCGGCCGGCCCGCGGTCCCCGCTGAACGAGGACGTCATCGATCTCCGGCAGGGCGGCATCGTCCTGGTGCTGGAGTCGTGGCGGGCGGACGTGCAGCGGGTGCGCTGGCCGCAGCACGGAGCCCCGCCTACCGAGGGCGGCATGGGCCGCCGGGTTGTGGTCGCGTGCCGGTGGCTGGGGATGGAGCTGGAGTGGATCGCCGCGGAGTACCCGGCCGCCGGTGACCTTGCCCGTGAGGTGCGGGAGATGGAGGGCGCGGCCCTGTCGATCGTTGGTGAGGCGCCGCCCCGGCCGCAGCGGCTGGGGACGTGCGTCGCGGTCGATGGCGAGGGCGTGGTCTGCGGTGCGGTCATCTCCCGTCTGCCGGGGCAGGGGCGGGTGCCGTGCCGGTGGTGCGGCTACGTGTACGAGTCCGAGCGGGACTGGCTGCTGCTGCTGCACCACCAGGTGAAGGAGTCGGCGTGAGTGTCGCAGCCCCCCTTGCATATAACCCCCTCTGTGATAGCCTCGCAGAGGTGGAAACGCCCCCCTGGCGGGACCGGATCCGCGCGGAAGACGAGTTGCTGGAACAGCTCGACGACCAGGCGGAACGAGCCCGCAGACGACGAGCCGAAGCCCTGAAAGAAGGGGCCGCCGAGCTCGGCAGCGTGTACGCGCTGGCGAAACAGCTGGGACTCAGCTGGACCGCCGTCGCAAACGCGATCAAGAAGTACACAACCAAATAGAAGCGGGGCCGGACGACAGCTCCCGGGTGCTGGAACACCCGAGGCGCGCGCGCCGCCCGACCCCACAGCCCACGAACGAGATCGGACCTCGTCATGGACCAGCAGAACCTTAGCGCGCCCGCATGCGTGCAGGTCAGCCCCGCCCGGCGCCTCGTCGCCGCGGGCATCATCCGCCGCAGCCCCGGCCGCACCATCATGGTGCGCGTCACCGAGGCCGGCGTCACCGGAGTCATCGCCAAGACCGGCGGTGCCCGATGACCCACACTGAACTCCCCGAGCCCGTCCGCGACCTGCTCGCGACCGTCCTCGAAGCCATCGACCTCCCGCACCCCGCGGCGGTCGGCGGCACCGAAGCGCACGACCGGCTGCTGAACGACCGCGTCGTGCACGCCCGGATCGCCCTGCGCAGCGTCCTCGAAGACGACTACATCGGCATCGACTGGATTGCCCGCTACCTCCGCGAGCGCCTCGCCAAGCACCCCGTCGCCGGATACGTCACCGTCGACCAGGCCCACGCCGCACTCGACGAGGGCAAGACCTGGCTCGAGGCCGTCACCCTCCCCACCGGGGAGGACCAGTGAGCACCGAGCCCCGCACCGCAGTGGTGAACATCTTCGTCCACAAGCCGCTGGAGATCGACGAACCCGACTGGTGCGCCGGCCACCCCAACCCCCGCGCCGAGTACAAGGTCGACATCAGCCACGACGGGCCCGAGCACGTCATCGCTTCCGGCGGCCGCGAGGTGTTCCGGGCGTTCCTGACGCAGGCCCCGTTCTCCAACGTCGACCGCAACGTCGGCCTGCACGTGGAGGTTGCCGACCTGAGCGGCACCCACACCCCGGACGAGGTGGAGCAGCTGGCCGACGACCTAGTCGAGGCGGCTGCTCGGGTGCGCGCCCTCGGCCGTGAACTCGCCCGAATCCTCGGCGGAGGCGGCCAGTGAAGCGCGACCCGCTGCTGTGGGCCGCCCTGGTCGCGGTTCTCGTCGTCCTCGCATCGGCCGAGTACCGCCTCGCGGTCGCATGCGGCTTCGGCCAGTACGTCGCCGCCGGCGTCCCGGCCGCCCTCGACGTGTACGCGCTCGCCGCGCTGCGGGCCCGCCGGGACGTGTTCACGGTCGTCGTCACTCTGATCGCGGTGAATGCCGCGTCGCACCTCGTCGAGGTCGGGTTGCTGCCCGTGTCGGTGGTGCTGGTCGTCGCGGTCTCGGCGGTCGCCCCGCTCGTGCTGTGGCGCGTCCACCGGCTCTCCGAGGGCCAGACGGAACCGATCGCGGAACCGGCGGAACTGGTGCCGGAACCGAGTTCCGCCCCGGCGGAACCGATCACCATCGAGCGGGCCAGTCGTAGGGATAGCCCCACGACCGAGACTGTCGACGCGCCCCCCGTTGCACCCGTCCTTGGCCCCTGGACACCCCTCGCGGAACTCGCGGGCGGAACCAGCGGAACCGACAGCGGAACCAGCCCTGACGTGCCGCTCTCCCACTGGTTCGCCACGCTCCCCACCGGCTTCGAACCCGCGACGGAACCGGCGCCGGAACCAGTTCCGCCCGCAGTTCCGCCCACCGGAACCGGCGCCGCCGACATCGAGACCGAGGACAGCCAGAACACCACCTTCGAAGCCCGCGTCACCCTCGCGCGCACCTGGCTGGAGACCGAACCGGAACTCACCGGAACCGACGTCGGAACCAGACTCGGCGTCTCCGACGGCTACGGCCGACGCGTCCTCCGTAAGGCCCGCGACGGCTCGTGATCCTCCCCGCGCTCTTCGGGCTGTCCGCCCTGCTCGCCCTCTTCGGGCTGTGCGCGCTCGCGCTCCACGACGTCCCCCGCATCTCCGGGACCGTCGCCTTCATCCTCACCCTCGCCGCGCTCAGCGTGGCCGTCCTCCGCTGAAGGACTCATCCATGAACTACGTCACCTACGGCGGCGTCACCATCGGCCTGTGCCTCCTCGCCCACCAGCTCACCACCTGGTGGCCCGGCCGCAAGACCCTCATGAAAGACCCCATGAAGCAGGCATCCGAGCTGCTGCCGTTCCTCCTCGGCTGGACATACGGCTGCCTCACCACGCTCGGAGTCGGCGGCCTCGTCGGACTCGTGTCCGGCACCGTCCTCGGCCTCTCCAACTGGCTGGGAGACGTGGCCCTGGTGTGGGGCGTCGGAGGCGCCGGCGGCCAGCAGGCGGCCGCCAAGACGTTCGTCCCCCTGTCCGGGCCCGGCCTCGGCATCGTGCTCATCCTCACCGTGGCGTTCCTCGCCGCCGTCAAGAAGTCGAAGTACGGGTCGGAACTGAAGCGCGGCGGCTGGTGCGGCATCTGCCTCGGCACCTCTGCCGGGGTCGCGGGCTTCGCGGCGGTGCCCCTTGCGACAGCCGCGTCCCTGGTCGGCGACCGCGTCTACGGGGCGTTCTGATGGCCGCGAAGAAGCAGCCTGCCGAGGAGCCGGAAGAGCGTTCCGCGGCGGCCGGCGCGTGCGTCCTGGTCGTGATCGGTGGCGCCCTGGTGGCGGTCGCGTTCGCCATCGATGAGGCGGCCGGCGTGCTTCTGGTGGTCGTGTCCGGCGCGGTCGCGCTGTGGCGCTCGGCCCGCCGCGTGTCCGATTCGTCCGCCACTCCCCCACCGGAGGAGGGACGCCCCTCCTGCAGCGAATGTGCTGGTCATGAGCTTGTGAGTGTGACCCCTCTCGCAGGCCAGAAGGGGATGTGGATCTACACGTCTGCGCCGTCCGATCAGCCGAACTACACCCACGTCCACATCGCCGAGAAGGTGAACACGCCATGATCCGACGCTTCCTCATCGCCACCTACGACTACTGCAAGGTCTGCGGCTGGTGGGTCAAGGACTGCGGCCACCCGCAGGGCTGACTGCCGCATCATGAGGGCATGGACACCGCGCACACCCCGCCCGGCTACTACGGCACCCCCGACGTCGCCAGAGCCCTCGGCACCACCCCCGGAGCCGTCCGCAACCTCGTCTACCGAGGCCGCCTCCAACGCGCCGGCGGCACCGAGCGGCACCCCTGGTACGCCGCCGCCGACGTCGCCGCCCTCCTCGCGAAGCGACGCACCCGCGCTGTCGCTTGACCGCAGGTCAGACACTGTGTGACGATCCGCGTGTACAACTGTGCCCTCAACCGGCACCACAGACCCGCGACGAAGCCCCAGCCAATCCCCCCGGCTGGGGCTTCGTCACGCTCTGGATGTTGCATGATGTCCCGTCAGGCACGACATCCCAGGGGGGACCATGCGCATCCGCACAACCGCGGCCGCCACCACTGCACTGCTCGCCGTCACGCTCGTCGGCTGCAGCAGCGACGACAGCAGCGACAGCAAGCCCGAGACGGCTCCAAGCAGCGCGCCCAGCGTCGACTACAGCGCCGCCGAGAAGGCCGCCGGCATCCCGCCCGAGCCCACCGGCGCCAAGCGCGTCGAGTTGCTTCGAGCCCTCGGCGCGGCCAACGCGGACATCGTGAAGTACGAGGACAAGGCCATCGATGCCGCACGGAACCAGTGCAGCGCGATCAACGGGGGCGGCAGCAAGGCCGACTGGGCCGCGTCGCAACGCTTCACGTACAAGGACGTCACGACGACCGAGGCGCAGGGCAAGCAGATCAACGAGGCGCTCAAGGGTCTCGGCTTCTGCAAGGTCTGACCGCACACCGGCCCGGCCGCACCCGTAGGCGGCCGGGCCTCCGCACGCCTGGCGGTGGATGTCGCTTTCGAGGCTCCTCGAAAGCGATCAAGCGCGGGCCTTCGCACGCCAGGGGGTGAGCGTGGCCACCGACCGCAGCGAACTCACCAGCTATGAGTACCGGCAGGTGCGCGCCCGCATCCTCGCCGCGTCGGACGTATGCATCGTCTGCGGCCACGGCGCATCCGACGCCGTCGACCACATCCACCCCGCCAGCAAGGGCGGCGCACGCCTCGACCCCGACAACCTCGCACCCATCCACGGCGTCCACGGCTGCCCCGTCTGCCTGCGCCGCTGCAACTCGGAGAAGAGCAACCGCCCCCTTGCTGAGGTCGTGCAACTCCACACCTCGGTCGACTGGTTCGCAGGCCCATGAGCTGGGCCTTTTTAGAAATCGGACATATCGCAACCCCGCGCCCAGCTTTTATTTTTCTCCCCCCGGCCCGATCACGTCGGAACGATCTTGGAAGGGGGCGCCATGGGCCCCGTCGAGGTGGCCGTGCGAAGCGACGTCGAGCAGCTCGGCGACCTGATCGGCGTCGAGCCGTCCCTGTCCGAGATGGCGTACACCCTGGCCCGTGAGATCGACTCCGGCGGCGGGGAGGACGGCCGGCAGCTCCCCCAGTTGAACCGCGAGCTCCGGCAGACGCTCGCCCAGCTGTTGGAGGGGCGGGCCGCTGACGATGACGACGACCTCGGAGACCTGGCGTCCCCCGACTGAGTTCGCCGAGGACCTCAAGGAGCGGTACGGGCTGGAGTGCCCGCCGCTGTGGGGGACGCCCCGGCATCCGGACCGGCCCTCGCTCGGTCCGAAGCTGTGGAAGGTCATGGAGCGGCTCGGGGCACCGCCGATGCCGTGGCAGAAGTACGTGTCAGATGTCGCCCTGGAGATCGACCCGGTGACGAAGCGGTTCGCGCACCGCGAGGTAGGTCTGTCCGTGTCTCGGCAGCAGGGCAAGACCGAGCTGTGCCTGGCCGCCCAGGTCCACCGCGCGCTCGCGTTCCCTGGGCAGAACATCGTCTACGCCGCCCAGACCCGCAACGACGCGCGCAAGCGCTGGGAAGACGAGTTCTGGGAGAAGATCTCCGGCTCGGCCCTGGCCAGGTACGCGCGCATCCGGAAGACGAACGGCAACGAGGCGATTCTGTGGCCCGGCAAGCGCAGCCGGATGGGCATCACCGCGAACACGGAGCGCGCCGCTCACGGCCCGCCGCTCGACCTCGGGTTCATCGACGAGGCGTTCGCGCACGAGGACGACCGCCTGGAGCAGGCGTTCAGCCCCGCCATGCTTACGCGTCCCATGGCTCAGCTGTGGTGGGCGTCGGCCGGCGGCACGACGAAGAGCGTGTGGCTGAACAAAAAACGGGAGACCGGCCGTGCGCTCATCGAGGCGCTGTGGGAGGCGCTCGCCGAGGACCCCGGCGCCATCCGCCCCACGGCCGCGTATTTCGAGTGGTACGCGCCGGAGGACATGCCGCGCGACGACCCGGCGACCTGGGCGGCCACGCTGCCCGCGCTCGGGCACACGGTCACGGTGGACGTCATCCGGTCCGAGCTGGAGAAGATGGCCAACGACCCCAGCGGCTTTGACCGCGCCTACCTGAACCGCACGCGCAAGCCGACGCCGCCCACCGACCCGAACGTGCCTAAGACGGCATGGCCAGGCCTGGTCGACAAGGCCAGCAAGCCGGTGGCGTCCAGCGTGGCCCTCGCCATCGACGTGTCGCAGGACCGGAAGCGTGCGGCGATCAGCGCGGCCTCGCTGCGTCCGGACGGCACGGTGCACTTGGAGGTCGTGGCGTACCGGCCCGGTACGGACTGGGTAGTGCCCGCGATGGTCAAGCTCCACAGCCTGTGGAAGCCGGTGGCCGTGGCCGTCGCAGCGTCGGGGGCGCCGGCCAGTTCACTGATCGACGACCTGGTGGCCGCGGGTATCGACGTGCCCAAGGACAAGGAGCACCCCGAGCGCGGCGAATTGGCCGTCATGCGCTCCGGCGACGTCATCGAGGCATGCGGTCAGATAGCCGACGCCATGAACCAGGGCACTGTCGTCCATCTCGACCAGGTGCCGCTCACGGCCGCAGTGAACGGCGCACGGACTCGCCGCAACGGCGATGCCTGGACGCTCGACCGCACCAGTTCCCTGACCGAGATCAGCCCGTTCTGCGCCGCGACGTTCGCCCGGTGGGCGCTGCTGATACGCGGGCCTCATGTGATCGACGACTACGACATCGCGGACTCGTTCGCGTGAGGGGAGGTGAACATGGGCGCCTGGTCGAAGGTGCGGAGCGTCTTCAACCGCGATGCGAACATCGTCACCGCCGAGGACCTGTTGAACCTGGCCCGCGAGGGACGCCTCGGCGGGCAGAGCGCGCACGTCACCAACGACACGGCGCTGCGGCATTCCGCAGTGTGGGCGGCGCTGCGGCTGCGCGCCGACCTGGTGTCGATGATGCCGATCGACGTCTACCGCAAGGTGCAGGGCCTGCAGGTGGAGGTGCCCAAACCGCCCGTCCTGGTCACCCCGGGCGGCAGCGAGGTCGGCATCAAGGAGTGGATGTACTCCACGGAGTTCGACCTGGACCGGGCGGGCAACTGCTTCGGGATCATCACCGAACGGTCCGGTGTTATCGGCCCGGACGGGCGGGGCCTGCCCGGGCGCATCGACCTGGTGGAGCTCGGCGCGGTCACAGTCCGCGCCAACGGGTCCCAGATCAAGAAGTTCCGGATCGGGCAGACCGAATACGACCCGTGGGACATCTGGCACGAGAAGCAGTACACCGTCGGCGGGTTTCCCCTCGGTCTGTCGCCGGTGGCGTATGCGGCGTGGACGATCGAGGAGTCCCTGAACGCGCAGCAGTTCGCCAGGGACTGGTTCGCGGCCGGTGTCGTCCCCTCGGGGACGTTGAAGAACACCAACAAGACGATCGACAAGAAGAGCGCCCGGGAGGCCAAGGAAGCGTTTAGGGCGTCCGTATCGAACGGTGACGTGTTCGTGCACGGCGCTGACTGGGAGTACAAGCCGATCCAGGCGGTCGCCCAGCAGGCGCAGTTCATCGAGGCCCGCCAGTACGGGCTCGGCGATATCGCCCGCTTCTTCGGTGTGCCCGGCGACCTGATCGACGCCGCGGTGTCGGGCAGCAGCGTCACCTACGCCAACATCAGCCAGCGCAACCTGCAGTTCCTCATCATGCATCTGGGGCCGGCCGTGGGCCGCCGGGAGGACACGTTCAGCCGGAAGCTCGTCTCTGGCCCGCGCTACGTGAAGCTCGCCACGGACGCCCTGCTGCGGATGGACCCCGAAACCCGGGCCCGCACCGTTGCCAGCCAGATCAACTCGCGCACGCTCGCGCCGTCCGAGGCGCGCGCCTTCGAGGACCGGCCGCCGTTCACCGAGAACCAGCTCGCCGAGTTCGACCGGCTGTTCGGCTCGCGGTCCGTGCCTGCGCAACCCACGACCGCCGTACCGGGAGCCACGCCATGACCACACCCGCGCTCGCCGCCGCCGCGGCCGAACGTGCCCAGAACACCCGCCAGCGGGCCGACCGCCCCTCGCAGCGCCGTTGCGCCGAGCAGGCGGGCGCCCGGGCCACCGTGCGTGCCGCCCTGTCCGGCGTCCAGGTCCGCGAGGCCGGCGACGGCGGGACCCTGGAGTTCCTCGGGCATGCGTCCGTGTACGAGACGGCCTACGAGATGTGGGACATGTTCGGCCCGTACACCGAGATCGTCACCGAGGGGGCGGGCACTGATTCGCTGGCCCGTGCCGACCTCGACGTGCCCCTCGTGCTCGGGCACGACCAGTTGCGCCGGATGGCCCGCACGACGACCGGAACGCTGATCCTCGCCGAGGACGGGACCGGCCTGTCGGTGCGCGCGCCCGCCCTGGACCCGGGCGACTACGACGTGGCGTACATCGCGCCGAAGCTGCGGTCCGGGCTGATCGACGAGATGTCGTTCGCGTTCCGCATCGAGTCGGGCCAGTGGTCCCCGGACTACACCGAGTACCGCATCAACCGGTACGACATCCACCGCGGCGACGTCGCCATCGTCGGCTACGGCGCCAACCCGTACACCGGCGCGAGCATGCGGCAGCCCGCGGCCGCGCCGACCCACAGCAGGGCCCGCGCGCTCCTTGAGCTCGCGATCGCCCGCTGACCCCTGATCTTCCCGCCGTCCGGCGGGAGTTACTGCCCTGCGCTCTGCGCGCACGAGACCACCCGGCGCCAAGGCCTCGGGTGGCCGTCTGACATGGACCGGGGCGTCTGGAATCCACCGACCAAGGAGGACGAGCCGTGACGCTCGCCGAACTGATCGCCCAGGCGCGCACCGCGCTGGACACGGCGATCAGCACCCGCCAGAGGGAGCAGGACGCGCTGGTCGCGCTCCGCTCCGACGACAACCTGACCGAGGAGGCCGTCACCGCGCAGGTCACCGTGCGCGACACCGCCGACGCCGAGGTCACCCGCCGCCAGGCAGCTCTCGACGAGCTGCTCGCCGAGGAGGCCCGCGAGACGGAGATCGCGCAGCTTCAGGCGCGTACTGCGCCGGCCGCCACCCGGGCGCCGGCCTACGATCAGGTCGCCCGCGTCGGGCAGGAGGAGCGCACGTACCGGCCCGACCAGGACCGGCGCGGCCGCCAGTTCGAACGGGACGTCGCCCGCGCGTTCCTCGGCGACTACGCGGCCAACGAACGGCTCGCCCGGCACATGGCCGAGGAGCGCGTCGAGCGCGGCGACCAGATCGAGCAGCGCGCGGCCGGTACGGGTGCGTTCTCCGGCCTGGTGGTGCCGCAGTACCTCACCGACCTGTACGCCCCGGCCGCTGCTGCTCGCCGCCCGTTCGCGGACGCCATCCGGCCGCACGACCTGCCCCCGCAGGGCATGACCGTGAACCTGTCGCGCATCACCACGGCGACGTCCACGGCGCTGCAGGCGTCGGAGAACACCAACGTCTCCGAGACGGACATCGACGACACGCTGATGACCATCAACGTGCAGACCAACGCGGGCCAGCAGACGCTGTCCCGGCAGGCCATCGAGCGTGGCTCCGGCGTCGAGCCGGTCGTCCTCGACGACCTGTTCCGCCGCTACTCGTCGACGCTGGACTCGACGCTGCTGAACCAGGCCACGAACGGTCTGACCAACGTGGCCACCTCCGTCGCGTACACCGACGCCACCCCGACCGTCGTGGAGCTCTACCCGAAGGTTCTGGAGGGACTGGCGGGCGTCGAGGCCGCGCTGCTGGACCAGGCGTCCGGCGAGAACATCGCGGTCATGCACTCCCGTCGCTGGTACTGGCTGCAGAACGCGCTGTCGTCGACTTGGCCGCTCATCAGCCAGCCCGGGATCGCCGCGCAGATGGCAGGCACGAACCTCGGTACGACCTACGGCAGCGGCGTGCGCGGCACGCTGCCCAACGGCACTCCGGTCGTCGTCGACAACAACATCGGCACAACCCTGGGTGCGGGCACCGAGGATGAGATCTACCTCGTGGACCGCAACGAGTGCCACCTGTGGGAAGACCCGAACGCCCCGATGTACATCCGGGCGGAGCAGCCGAAGCTGGCCAGCCTCGGCGTGCTGATGGTCGTGTACGGCTACTTCGCGTACACCCACGCCCGTTACGCCCAGGCCCGGAAGATCGCGGGTACGGGCCTGATCGCGCCGACGTTCTCCGGCGTTTGATCCCTCGCCGTGAGGGCCCGCCTCGACTCCGGCGGGCCCTCACGGTCCACCGCACCCATTGAGCGATAGGCGGTTCGCAATGTCCTGCGACTGGTGCGACGACGGAGACAAGGCAGGCAGCGGCCTGTACGTGTGCTCTTGCCGGACACCCTGCTGGAACCCGGACTGCTCTGCCCGCTCTCGTCCCGCTCCGGAGGCAGCAATGCCCGAACCCAAGACAGAAGACACGATGGTGGCCGCGCTGCTGCGCGAGCGCGAGGGCCTGGTGCAGCGCGGCCTCACGGACCGCGTCGCCCAGGTCGACGAACAACTGCGGCTGCGCGGCGCCGAGCCGCCCGCCGACGACAAGCCCGCGACGGACAAGCCGGCGTCCAGGTCGACGCCGCCCAAGGGCCGCAGGGCGCGGGGCACGGAGACGACCTGACATGGCGACGACCGAGTACGCCACCCGCGATGACCTCAAGGCGCAGATGAGCATTGAGGCGGACGACACCAGCCGGGACGCGCTGCTGGACATGGCTCTGACTGCCGCGTCCCGGGGTATTGACCGGGCGACAGGCCGCCGCTTCTGGCTCGACGACGCCCCGACGGCGCGCACCTACCGACTGCACCAGCGGGTCGTCCGTGAGGAAGACGGGAACGTGCTCCTGGTCGATGACATCGGCGACACCACCAGCATGACGGTCGAGTCCGCATCGACCGGCGGCGGCACGTACACGGCCGTCACCCGCTACGAGACGACCCCCGACAACGCCCTGGCCGATGGGTATCCCGTCACCGGGCTGCTGCGGTCCAACAGCATCTGGGGCACGTCCTTCACCCGCATCCGGGTCACTGCAAAGTTCGGCTGGCCGGCCGTCCCGGACGCCATCGCGTCGGCCTGCCTGATTCAGGCCTCGCGCCTGTACAAGCGCAAGGACAGCCCCGAGGGCATCATCGGCTCCGCCGAGTGGGGCGTGCGCAACCTGTCCCGTCGGGACCCGGACGTGTGGGCGCTGATCGAGCCGTACATCCTCCCCGGATTCGGATAGGAGACGGCATGCAGATCTCGCCCATCCGGGATGCGATCGCTGACGCGGCCCGTGCGGTCGTCCTGCCCGACGGCCTGGCCAAGCTGACGTGCTCTGGCTACGTCCCTGACTCGATCGCCGCGCCGCACTTCTTCGTCGCCGAGTATGAGCAGGACTTCGACAAGGCCATGGGTCGCGGCATGGACGAACTCACCTTCACCTGCCGGGTGCTGGTCAGTCGCGCTGATGACCGGCCCTCTCAGCGCACGCTCGACGCGATGCTGTCCGGCTCCGGGCCGGCCTCGCTCAAGCAGACGATCGAGGTCGCCCGCGGGGCGCCCGGCGAGTACGCGCTGGGCGGCCTGGCGCACGACCTGCACGTGATGCGCGTGCAGGGCTACCGCTGGTACGAGCACCAGGGCGCCACCTACGTAGGCGCCGAGCTGATGATCAAGGTCATCGGAGAGGGGAACGGATGAGGATCCGCATGCTGGTCGACATGCCCGAGGGCGCGGCCCGCAACGGCGAGCCCTGGCCCGCCAAGGGCGAGAGCGCCGACCTGCCCACCGCCGACGCGGCGCACCTGGTCGCCTCCGGCGTCGCCGAGGAAGTCGCCGACCAGGACGGCGCCGAGGCGCCCGTCGAAGAGAAGACCGCCGCGCCGCGCCGCCGCAAGACGACAGACCGCGAGGAGGAGTGACGTGGCCAAGACGATCCTGACCAACGTCAGGTGCTTCGCGGTCGCCACCGACCTGACCGCCGCCTCCAACAAGATCGAGCTATCGACCGAGGTCGAGGACAAGGACAGCACGAACTACGCCAGCCAGGGGTGGAAGGAGACGATGGGCGGCCTCGCCTCCGCCGAGATCTCCGGCGAGGGCCAGTGGGAGGCCCTGGACGCCACCAAGGTCGATGACGCTTCCTGGGCGACGCTCGGCGGTGTCGGTCCCTGGTCCATCAGCGCCAACAACGGCGCGGCCGTGGGCGACCTGGCCTATTTCACCAGCGCGCTGCGCGCCGACTACAAGATCGGCGAATCGGTCGGCGAGATCGCCCCCTGGACGTCCACCGCGAAGAGCAGCTGGCCGCTGGTGCGCGGGCAGTTCGCCCACCCGCCCGGCACGGCCCGTACCGCCACTGGCACGGGTACCGGCCTGAACCTCGGGGCCGTGGCGGCGGGCAAGCGGCTGTACGCCGCCCTGCATGTCCTGTCCGTGGCCGGCACCACGCCGAGCCTGACGGCCCGCGTCGAGTCCAGCGTGGACAACACCTTCGCCGCGCCCACCACCAGGCTGACGTTCGCCGCGGCGACGGCCGCCGGCGGGCAGATCCTGCGCACCGACGGGACGGCGATCACCGACACCTGGTGGCGGATCGCCTGGACGATCTCCGGAACCACGCCCAGTTTCCTGTTCGCCGCGTCCCTCGGCATCCAGTAGCCGAACCCCATCCCGCAGCCCGGCCATGTCGGGCCTGTCGCCATGCCCTGAAAGGGGGACCCGTCATGCCCAAAATGGTCCTGCTCGCCCAGTACCTCAGCATCAACGCGAACGTCCTGAACACCTTCACCAAGAAGGCTGAGCTCACCGTCGAGGTCGAGGACAAGGACGTGACCACGTTCGCGTCGCTCGGCTGGAAGGAAGTCCTCGGCGGCCTCAAGTCCGGTGAACTGGGCTGCGAGTTCCTCCAGGACTTCGCCGCCGCCCAGCTGGACGCCATCATGTGGCCCCTGCTGGGCACGGTGGTGCCGTTCGAAGCGCGTGCCGACCAGGGCGCCGTCAGCACGTCCAACCCGAAGTACACCGGCAGCATCCTCATCAAGGGCTGGAACCCGCTCACTGGTTCGGTCGGCGACGAGGCGACGGTGTCGCTGTCCTTCCCCACGTCGGGGGCCGTGGTGAGGGCCACGGTCTGATGACCGGGGGGCCGCCGTTCTCACTCGGCGTGGACACGCACGAGGGCCTCGCTGCCCTGACGCGTGCGATCCGCGCCGAGGAGGACGGCAAGGCGCTGCGCAAGGAGCTGGCCGCGAACATGCGCGAGGCTCTGAAGCCCGGAGCGGCTGAGGCCAAGAGCAGCATCATGGCGATGTCGTCGGCGGGCCTGCCCACGGCGCCCGCGCTGCGGGCCTCGGTCGCGAAGAAGATCCGGCCTGAGGTGAAGCTCGGCGGCCGCTGGTCGGGCGCCCGGGTGAAGGCCTTCAAGACGAAGAACGTCCGTAACTTCCCCAACGCGCCCAAGAGGCTGAACAGGGCGGGCGGCTGGCGGCACCCCGTGTATGGCAACCGCGAGGTGTGGGTGCAGCAGCGCGGGAAGGTCGACTGGTTCGACCGCAGTTTCGAGGGCCGTGAGTCCCACTACAAGGAGGCCGTCGAGGCGGCCATGGAGAACATGGCCGAGCGCATCGCGTCGCGGGCCGGATGAGAAAGAGAGCACCCGTGTTCCTGGTCTACAGCCCCGAGGGCAGCGAAGAGCCCAAGCGCTGGAAGTACAACCCCCGCAAGGTCATGTCGGCGGAGCGGGAGTGGATCGAGCGGCGCACCGAACGCAACTGGTCCGACTTCACCAAGGAAGTCGTCCAGGGCAGCAGCCTGTGCCGGCGCGCGCTGCTGTACACGTTCCTCAAGCGCGAGCACCCCGGTGTGAAGTGGGACGACGTCGACTTCGCGTGGGACGAGCTGACGCTGGAGTACAGCAAGGGCGAGCTGATCCAGATCCGGGAGTCGGCCGCCGAGGCTGCCTCCGGTGACCAGCGCGAAGCCGTCCTGGCCAAGCTCGACGAGGAGATCGCGGCCGCGTTCGAGGATCCGGACGACGAGGGAAAAGCCCAGCTGCCCGTCGCCGACTGAGCAGGCTCGGCGACGCAGCGCACCTGCTCGGCATGCGGCCGCGTGACTGGGACGCGTGCACCGTCGATGAGACGGACGCCCTGCTGGACTGGCTGGACGCCTACGAGGAAGCCCACCGCAAGGCACAGGACGAAATAGAGCGAGGGCGCTGACCGCCCCGACCCAAGAGGGGGTGGTCAGCGATGAGCGACACGTCGCTGGTGTTCAACCTGGTCGCCCGGGACCACACCGGAGAGGGCCTGTCCCGGGCACGCGAACGGTTCGACACGGCGGCGGCCGGCATCGGCACGGGCGTGGCGGCCGCCCTCGGCGTGGGGGTCGCGTCCGCCATGGACATGTCGGCGGCGAACGCGAAGCTGGCAGCGCAGCTCGGCGTCGGTCCGGCCGAGGCCGCGAAGCTGTCCAAGGTCGCAGCGGACGTCTACGCCAACAACTGGGGCGATTCCACCGAGCAGGTCAACGAGGCCATCAAGGGCGTCTACCAGAACATCGGGGACGTCTCCCAGGCCAAGGGCGGCCTGGAGGGCGTCACGTCCAAGGCGCTTGCCCTGGCGCAGACGTTCGATCAGGAAGTCGGGCCGACCACGGCCGCGGTCGGGCAGATGCTCAAAACCGGGCTGGCGCAGAACGCCAACGAGGCGTTCGACATCCTCACCCGCGGTTTCCAGACCGGCGCGAACAAGGCCGACGACCTGCTGGACACCGTGAACGAGTACGGCACCCAGTGGCGCAAATTCGGACTGGACGGGCAGACCGCCATGGGCCTGCTCTCGCAGGGACTGAAGGGCGGCGCCCGCGATGCTGACCTGGTCGCCGACTCCATCAAAGAGTTCAGCATCCGGGCGATCGACGGCTCGAAGACCACCGCGTCCGGCTTCAAGGCGATCGGCCTGGACGCGGGCACGATGGCCGCGAAGATCGCCAAGGGCGGCGACTCGGCGACCAGCGCCCTCGACCTCACCCTGGATCGGCTTCGCGGCATCAAGGACCCGGTCAAGCAGTCCGCTGCCGCCGTGCAGCTGTTCGGGACCCAGAGCGAGGATCTCGGCGCCGCGTTGTACAGCCTGGACCCGTCCACGGCGGTGGCCGCCCTGGGCAAGGTCGGCGGTGCCGCGGACAAGATGGCCAAGACCGTCAGTGACAGCCCGTCCGCCGCGTTGGAGACCTTCAAGCGGCAGGCCACCGTCAAGCTCGCCGAGGTCGGCGGCACGTTCGTCCAGTTCGCCATGGACAACCAGACGCTGTTCGGGCCGCTGGCCGCGACCCTCGGCGGAGTCGCCGCCGCCATCCTCGCCGTCTCGGTCGCGCAGAAGGTCTACGCGACGTACACCGCGATCGCGTCGGCCGCGCAGACGATCTGGAACGCGGAGATCTGGGCCAGTACGGCGGCTCTGCTCGCCAACCCGATGACGTGGATCGTCCTCGCCATCGTCGCCCTGATCGCCGTCATCGTGATCATCGCTACCAAGACCACATGGTTTCAGACCATCTGGTCGACCGTGTGGGGTGCGATCACGTCCGCCACCTCCGCGGCTGTCGCGCGGGTCGGGGCCGTCCTGGGCTGGTTCGGCAGCCTTCCCGGGAAGTTCGGCCACTGGTTCGGTACGGCCAAGGCCTGGGCCGTCGCCAAGCTGCTGGCGCTGGTCGCCTGGGTGACTGGCATGCCCGGGCGCGTGAGCAGTGCCCTGGCCGGCCTGCTGGGTGTGCTGCGCTCGCGCGCCTCGAATGCCTTCCAGGCGATGCGGAACGCGGCCGTCGCCAAGGCCGTCGCCTTCGTCGGATGGGTGCGCGGCTTCCCGGGCCGCATCGCCGGCGCGGTCGGCTCCCTGAACCAGCTCCTGGTGTCCAAGGGGCATGCGGTCGTTCAGGGCCTGTGGTCCGGTATCCAGTCGATGGGCGGGTGGATCAGGTCCAAGCTGATCGGCTGGGCCAAGAGCATGATCCCCGGACCGATCGCCAAGGCCCTCGGCATCAACAGCCCCTCCAAGGTCACCACGGCGCAGGGCCGTTGGATCGCCCGCGGCCTCATCACCGGTATGACCGGCTCGTCGAAGCAAGTCAGGGCCGCGTCGACGAAGCTCGCGGACATCATCCGTGACGCGATGTCGGCCGGAGCCAGGCGCACCCGGGCACTGTCGAAGATCGGCACCGGGACCAGCCAGCTGGTCACCCTCGCCAACCGCGAAGCCACGCTGGCGACCCGGTTGAAGACGGCCAACAAGAAGCTGTCCGACCTGATCAAGGACAGGGCCAAGCTGGCCGCCGATGTGAAGAAGGGCGTCCTGGACTCCGCGAACGTGACCACCATCGCGGGCGAGGGAGCGGTGGGCGCCGACACCATCCTGACCAGTCTGCAGGACAAGCTGGGTAAGGCCCGCCAGTTCGCCGCCGACCTGGCGCAGCTGCGGAAGAAGGGCGTGCGCGGGGACCTGATCGCGCAGATCGCGCAGGCCGGGGTCGATCAGGGATCCGGGGCGGCGGCCGCGCTCGCCACGGCCGACAAGCGGACCATCGGCCAGATCAACAGCACCCAGGCGCAGTTGGTCGCGGCGGCCGGGCAGGCCGGATCGGTCGCCGGGGAGGCCATGTACGGAACGGGTATCCAGGCAGCCCGCGGCCTGGTCCAGGGACTGAAGGACCAAGAGAAGGCGATCGAGCGGCAGATGCTGAAGATCGCGCAGGGCATGAAGACCGCGATCAAGAAAGCGCTGGGCATCAAGTCGCCATCGACGCTGATGGCCAACGAGGTCGGCCGGTTTATCCCGCCCGGCGTGGTGCAGGGCATGCAGCGCACCGCCCCCCAGCTCGACGCCGCGATGCGCTCCCTGGTCCGCCCGGACCTTGCCGTCCCCGCTCCGCCCTCGGCCAGGCCCACCATGGCGCCGCTGGTCGGGGCGCAGTACGGGGGCGGAACACCCCGCGTGATCATCGACGTGCGGGGCGCAGACGAGGACCTGAAGCGCCTGTTCCGCAAGCTCGTCCGGGTCGACGGCCGCGGCAACGTACAGACCGCATTCGGACGATAGGAGGAGGCTGACGGTGGCGTTTCCTCAGACGACGCTGGACATCAAGGCCGAGCTGAAGATCGGCGGTGTGTGGACGGACGTGACCGCGGACGTCTACACCCGGGACCTGATGACCATCACCCGCGGGCGCCCCGACGAGGGCGCCCGCACCGACCCCGGTAAGTGCGGGCTGACGTTCAACAACGGCCGCTCGAAGGTGGCGCCGACGATCAACGGCCGGTACAGCCCGGGCAACCCCAACAGCGACCTGTACGGGCTGATCGGCCGCAACACCCCCGTTCGCGTGCACCTGCCCGCGTCCACCGCGCACCTGGAGTTGGACGGCGACCCGTCCGGCTACGTCTCCACCCCCGACACGGCCGTCCTCGACATCACCGGCGACATCGACGTCCGGATGGAGTTCGACGCCGACATCACCCTGACCACGCTGAACCAGACCATCCTCGGCAAGTGGGGCACCGTCAACGCCGACCGGTCCTGGATGGTCCGCTTCATCAACGGCCAGATGTACTTCCTGTGGTACGACGGCACAGGCGCCTCCAATCAGGCGTTCTGGCCCTCCACGGACTACGGCGGCCAGGCGCTGCGCGTCACCCTCGACGTCAACAACGGCGCCGGCGGACTGACCGCGCAGTTCTACCAGGCCGACTCGATCGACGGCCCCTGGACGGCTGTCGGTACCCCCCTGGTCGGCGCGGCCACCACCTCGATCCAGGCCACCAACAGTGACCTGCGGATCGGGCCGACCGACTCCACCACCACCCCGCCCCGCAACCCGTTCCCGGGCACCGCAACCCGGTTCCAGGTGCGTTCCGGCATCGACGGGACCCTCGTCGCGGACGCCGACTTCCGGCCGCTGGCCGACGGCGCGACCGGCTTCACCGACAGCGTGGGCCGGGTGTGGACCGTCAACGGGACCGCGAAGGTGCGTAAGCGGGCCGACCGCTTCAACGGAGAGATCTCCTCCTGGCCATCCCGCTGGGACGTCACCGGCAAAGACGTGTGGGTGCCGGTCGAGGCCGCCGGGGTGCTGCGCCGCTACGGGCAGGGCGGCACCGTCCTGCAGTCCTCGCTGCGCCGACGCGTGCCCAGCTACAGCCCGCTGGCGTACTGGCCCCTGGAAGAAGGCAGCCAAGCCACCCAGGCGTCCTCGCCCATCGCCGGCGTTCAGCCGCTGAAGCTGACGCGGGTCACCTGGGCGAGCGCCGACACCCTGCCGGCCTCTGCCGCGCTGCCCGTCCTCGCCTCCGCCGGCGGCGCCCTGGCCACGCTCAAGGGCTCCGTTCCCGCCCCGGTGGGGGCGACGACCGGATGGAACGTCACCTGGGTCTACCGCCTCGACACCGCCCCCACCATCCTGCGGACGTTCATGCGGGTCCTGGGCACGGGCACCGTGCGCGAGTGGACGGTGCAGTCCCGCAACAACCAGTCACGCGTCACCGGCACGGACGCCAGCGGCAACACGGTCGTCGACTCGACGATCGCCACCGGCACAGACCTGTTCGCCCAGTGGACGACAACATCGCTGCGCACCTCCGAATCCGGGGGCACCGTCACCTGGTCCATCGTCTGGCAGGACGTCGGCGGCGACGCGGGCAGCTTCTCCAGCACCTACTCAGGCAGCGCAGGACGAGTGACCGCCGTCGCCTCACCGGACTCCGGCTACACCTCCGACCTCGACGGCCTGGCACTGGGCCACATCGGCGTCTTCTCCACCACCACAACCAACGCCTACCTCGGCGCCATCACCGCCTGGCAGGGAGAACAGGCAGGCGAGCGCATGCTGCGCCTGGCAGGCGAGGAACTGATTCCGCTAGGCGTGCGGGGCGTCATCGCCGACCAAGAGGCCGTGGGCACCCAGACCCGGACGGAGCTGCTGGAGCTGCTGGAGCAGTGCGCGGACTCCGACGGCGGCATCCTGATGGAGCACCGCGGCCGGCCCGCCCTGCGCTACCGAGGCCGCACCACCCTCTACAACCAGCAGCCCGCCCTGACCCTCAGCTACACGACCGGCGGGGAGATCTCCCCGCCCCTGGAGCCCCTCGACGATGACGCCGACGTCGTCAACGACGTCACCGTGCAACGCATCGACGGGAGCTCCGGCCGCGCGGTCCTCGAGGAAGGCGCGCTGTCGGTGCAGGCGCCGCCGAACGGGATCGGCACCGGCTACGACGCCAGCGTCCAGCTGTCCCTAGACCGCGACGAGCAGGCGGCGCCGATCGCGTACTGGCGCCTGCACCTGGGCACGTGGGACGCACCCCGCTACCCGGTCGTGCACGTCAACCTCGCCCGCGCCCCGCACCTGATCGACGCCGTCCTCGGCATCGACCAGGGCGACGTGATCCGCCTGACCGACCTGCCCGCATGGCTGCCTCCCGGTGACGCGGACCTCATCGTCCAGGGCTACACCGAGAGTTTCGATCAGTACGCATGGGACATCCAGTTCACGTGCACCCCCGCCGGACCGTGGCGGACTGGCGTGGTCGGGGATCCGGTGTACGGGCGGGCGGACACCGACGGCAGCCAACTCGACACCGCTGCCACGGCCACAGCCACCGCCCTGAACGTCCGCACCACGGACGGCGAACCGTGGACCACGAGCATCGCCGACCTGCCGTTCGATATCCGCGTCGGTGGCGAGGTGATGCAGGTCGAACCTGCCGGCACCGTGCTGACGGCCAACCCCTCCTTCGAGACGGACACGAGCGGATGGACAGCGACGAACGCCACCCTGACCCGCTCCAACACCGTGCGCCGGGTCGGCTCCTGGTCGGCGGTGCTGACAACGGGGGCTGGCTCGAACCCGCGGGCCGCCGACGCGCTGCGAGCGGTGACGGCGGGGAGCACCTACACGGCGCTGGGCTGGCTGTACACACCGACCGCGCTGCCGCAGCTCGTCGGCGTCAACGTCAACTGGTACAACGCGGCGCAGGCATACCTGTCCACGTCGTCGAACACGGCGTCACTCACACCCGGCACCTGGAGGGCGTTCAACGCCCAGTTCACCGCACCGGCAGGGGCCGCCTACGCCAGCATCCTGGTCACGGTGACGAACACACCAGGGGCCGGCTACCTGCTGTACGCCAGCAACGTCAAATTGATCGGCGGGGCGACGGGGATCAAGCCGGTCCTGACGGACACCTTCGCCCGGGCCGTGGCCGCCACAGTGACGGACGCTTTCACCCGCACCACTTCCAACGGGTGGGGCAGCGCGGACACCGGCCAGGCCTGGTCGACCAGCGGTGGCGTCGCATCCGACTACGCCACCACGGGGACCAAGGGCACCGCGTCGGTAGGCGTCGTCAACTCCTCACGGTTCACCGCGCTCGCCACGGTGAGCCTGGCCGACCTGGACATGCAGGCCGACGTCACCGTGCCCGTCGTCGCCACCGGCGCGAGCGTCAGCACCGGCCTGCGCCTGCGCTCGCCGGACACGTCGAACTACTACTACGTCGAGGTGATCTGGGGCACGGGCGGCGCGCTCAGCGTGCAGCTCGTGTCCCGGGTCGCGGCGGTGTCGACGACGATCGCCGGGCCGGTGGCCAAGGGCACGTATGCGGCGGGCGACACGTGGACGGTGCGGGCCCGGATCGTCGGGAGCGTGCTGCAGGCCAAGCTGTGGAAGACCTCCGGGGCGGAGCCTGCGCTGTGGGATGTGGAGGCCGTCACCACGTCCATCCCCGCAGCCGGGCCGGTTGGCACCCGCTCGATCCTGAGCACCGGCAACACCAACACGCTGCCGGTGGTGGTCAGCTGGGACAACATCCGAGTGACCGCCGTGTCGCAGGGCTGGGGCACGAGCAGCAGCGGCGACGCCTGGACCACATCGGGCGGCTCGGCCAGCGAGTACTTCGTCGACAGCATCAAGGGCGAGGGTTACACCGAACTCACCAGCGTCAACAGCAGCCGCCGGGTGGTGACCGGCCCGAACTGGACTGACAGCGACCTGCTGATCGCGTTCACCGTGCCCGTCGTCGCCGCCACCGACAGCATCGACCCCGGCCTCATGTCCCGCTACGCCGACTCCGGCACCTACTACCTGGGCACCCTGCACTTCCATAACGACTCCACCGTGGACGTCAGGATCAGGAAGAACGTCGCGGGGGTGTTCACCACCATGTCCATCAGCAACCTCCTCAACGGCACCTACACGGCCGGGTCGAAGTACTGGCTCCGCTTCCGCACCCAGGGCAGCAACCTGTACGCCCGCGGCTGGGCCGACGGAACCCTGGAGCCCACGGTGTGGCACGCCTACACCAGCGACACCAGCATCACCGCCGGTGGCCTCGTCGGGGTACGCGCCAACCTGCAGGTCAACAACACCAACAGCCTGCCGGTGACGCTGCGGTCGAACGGATTCTCCGTGGCCAGCCCGCAGGTCGTCACCGTCGTCCGCTCCGTCAACGGCATCGTCAAAGCCCAGTCCGCGGGCACTGCCGTCTCGCTCGACCGCCCCGCGATCGTCGCGCTGTGAGGAGATCTTGTGCCTGATGTAGTACCGCCGGGCCGTGTCATCACCGGTGACCTGCTCACCTATCGGCCCCCGTTCGTCGTCGCGCACGGGACCCTGACCAGCAACTCGTCCCCCATCGCGAGCTCGTCCGAGGTCACGGTGATCACCACGTCGAGCGCGACGCTCACCGCGGGCAGGGCCTACAAATTCGAGTTCACGGGCCTCATCCAGCACGCGACGGCGTCCCTCGTGGACCTGTGCTACCTGCGGCTGCGCCTGGGCAGCACCAACGCCTCCATCCGCGATATGCGGTCTGTCGTCGTCGCCAACAGGGCCACGGCGAGTCGGAACATCGGGACCACCCTGTCGGTCACCTGCACGCCCGCGGCGACGGTCACGGACACGGTGATCCTGACAGCGTCCTGGGACACCGGATCCACGGCCACCTTCACGGTCGCGGCCACGTCGAGCACACCGGCGCTGCTCACCGTCTGGGACGTCGGACCGGCCAGCGACATGCCGGGCCTCGGCACGTTCTGACCCCACTCCATCCCGCCCGCCCCGAGCCGCCGGCCGGGGCGTTCCTCATGTTGGGAGCACCCGCCTTGAAGCTCGTCACCAGAGCAGAGCTCGGCTGGCCCACTTCGGCCGCGCCGATACAGACGTCCACCCAGGGCGTCAAGGTCCACTACGAGGGGACCGAGGTGAGCACGAGACTGCTCACCGACCACACCGCGTGCATCGCCGAGTGGCAGGCGATCCGCAAGTCCCACCTGGCGAACACCAAGGAGAACTACTCGGACATCGCCTACAACTACGGAGCCTGCCCGCACGGCTACCTGCTGGAGGGCCGCGGCATCGGCAAGCGCACCGGCGCCAACGGCAACCAGCCGCTGAACATCGCGCACTACGCGATCTGCGGCCTCGTCGGCTCCTCGGGGCTGACCGAGCCGAACGACGCCATGCTCGGCGCGATCCGCGACGGCATCGAACTGCTGCGCCAGCACGGCGCCGGAACCGAGATCAAGGGCCACCGCGACGGCTACGCCACCGCCTGCCCGGGCGGCCGGCTGTACGCGTGGGTCCAGAAGGGGGCGCCCCGGCCGACGGGCACGGCCACCGGGACGGCACCGGCCAAGCCCAAGGTCAGCCTCGCGCACGTCGTCTACGCGGCCCGCCACGACCCGGCCGCCGCCCAGGGCCACACCACCCACAAGGCGGAAGTCCTCATCGTCGAGAAGGCTCTCAAGGCCGAGGGCCTGCTGCCCGCCCAGTACGTCGACGGCAGCTTCGGCACCAAGACCGTGACCGCCTACGCGCGTTGGCAGCGCTCCCCGGCCGGAGGCGGCTTCACCGGCGCCGCAGCCGACGGCATCCCCGGCGAGAAGTCGTTGCGGCTGCTCGCCGCCCGGCACGGCTTCACCGTCACCCCCTGATCCCCAGAACGGAGAACTCCCATGGCCAACGCGCCCGTCGAGGCGAAGGTGAAGGCGGCCACGTCCGCAACCTTCGTCGTCTCCCTCCTCATCGCCGTACTCAACGCCGTTGTCGCCGACGACAGCCTGCTGCAGCCGCTGCCCGCCTGGCTGCAGGCGATCCTCATCGCCCTCGCCCCGGCGGCAGTCACCTTCCTCAGCGGCTGGCAGGCCAAGCACACGCCGCGTATCCGGTAGGGAGCCACCTTGGACGCCACCACCATCGGCGCGATCCTCGCGCTCGCGGGGGTCATGTCCGGCTCGGTGGTGGCGTACCTCGGCAAGCGCGGTGAGAACGCGACCACCCGCATGGACCGTGAGATGGACCAGATCCAGGAAGAGCGCGACGGCCTGCGCAAGCAGCTCGCCGAGCGAGAAGCCCGAATCGCCGAGCTGCTCAAACAGCAGGGCGACGACTACGTGACGATCGCTCGCCTCCGAGTCCAAGTCATCCAGCTGGGAGGCGATCCGTGACCCGTGCACAACGCGCCCTCGCCGGGCGCTGGCGGTGGATCGCAGTGTTCTGCTGGCTCGTCGCGCTGTCCGGCGCCGTCGTCATCGGCCTGTCCTGGTACGGCCAGCTCGCCGACGAGGCCGACAAGCGAGGCAACGCCGTCAGCACGCTCGCCGGAGACGTGCGCGTACTTCGCGCGCAGGTCCAGGCGGCAGGCGAGACGCCCAAAGCACCGGACCCCAGCAAGGCGGTCGAGGACCTCGAGGACCGCACCCGCGTCCCCGTCCCCATCCCCGGACCCCGCGGCGAACCCGGCGAACCCGGTTCGCCCGGGCCGGCCGGAACTCCTGGGCCGTCTGGCGCGGCAGGCAATGACGGGCAGGACGGCATTGTCGGCGAACCCGGGGCCGCAGGTCCGACCGGGCCAGCAGGACCGGCCGGACCCGCCGGGCCCCAAGGACCGCAGGGCGAGCCAGGGCCTGCCGGGCCTCAGGGCGAGCAGGGCCCTGCGGGTGAGGACGGGCAGGACGGGCAGACCTGCCCCGACGGCTACAGCCTCCAGGCGCCGGCCGATGACCCGGCCGCGCTCATCTGCCGCAAGGACGGTGCCCCGCAGCCCGACGAGCCAGGCAACAGCGACGGGAACAGCCCGCTCGCCGCGGGCCTCGACCCGACCCGCCGCCAGTACCCATGACGACACGATGCGGCCCCGCTCTCCTCCGGGAGAGCGGGGCCGCATTCGTGCGTCCAGGGGTGGGCACCAGTTTTCAACCCCTCAGTGCAGCGCGTCGATGGCCTTCACGACCAACGCGCGAGCGTCGGCGCCGTACACGGCCATACCGCGCAGCTGCTCGAACGCCTTCAGATACAGGGCGATCTCGCTGGGCTGGGTGACCCGGACACGGGCCGACAGCAGCTCCACGGAGACGAGCGTGTCGTCGTACATGTGGAACAGCTCCTGCGGCCACAGGGGACGCTCCCGGGTCGCGCTCGGGATGATGCCCAGCGACACCTGCGGCAGGGCGCCGGCCGTGAGCAGGTAGCCGAGTTGAGCGGCCATCGCGTCCGCGTCGCCCAACTGGTACCGGAGCACGCCCTCTTCGATCAGCATCACGAACCGATGGCCCGGCTCGTGGATGATCTGCGAGCGTTCGATGCGGGCCGCCGCCGCTTCGTCGGCGTCGTCGGGGATGCCGAGCAGCTGGGCGTTGGCGGACAGCAGAGCACGCGCGTACCCCTCGGTCTGCAGGAGGCCGGGGACGAGGGTGGGCGAGTAGATCCTGAACAGCTCAGTGGACTGGTAGAGCTCCACGTAGCTTTCCTGCAGCCGCTTGAGGCCGGCGCGAACCTTGCGTCGCCATTCGCCGTACAGCGACTCGGCGTCCCGTGACTGGGCGATGACGTCCTCGGCCTGGTCTGCGGCTCCGCATGCGGCGCACCAGCGGCGTATGTCGTCCGGGGTGGGGGGTGTGCGCGCGTTCTCCAGCCGGGACGTCTTCGGGTGGGTCCAGCCGCAGCGCGCGGCCAGCTCACTGCCGGTCAGGCCCGCGTCGGCGCGCAGGTCGCGCAGGCGTTGCGCGACTCGTTCGCGCGCAGCCTGGGCCGAGGAGGACGGGGAGATGGGCATGAGCTGACCTGTGCACCTTCCGCGTTAGCTGATCTTGTACTCGTCGTGCGGGATGGCGCGAGCCCATACCGCCTCGAAGGCGTCGGCGCACAGCTTTGCCGTGGTCGGCTCGTCGCTGATCTCCCCGCCCCCGGAAGCCCCGTCTCCGGTGAAGTGGTTCCAGCGGATCAGCCGGTCGTCAATCAGCCAGAAGTCGTTGCCCGGCAGTGCGATGTCCGAGGCGCGGCGGCGCGGCAGCCACCGCACTTGTTCGCCTGCCCCCAGGTTGACGACGGTGCCCGCGTGTTCGTATCGGATGTATTCGCTGACCGGCTCGGAGACGACGCGGGCCCGGCGCACGGCTACGCCGCGGGCAACCGTGCGGCGGATCAGTTCCACCCAGGGCGCCCAGTATGGCGATCCGGGGTTGGTGTCGCGTTCACCGGTGTTCTTCCAGCGGGCGAAGTCATCGGCCTCGCTGGTGACTCCGTAGGCGTCCCGCATCTCCAGGTGGACGGCCGTGTGCTGCGCGCCGTCGAGGAGTTCAGTGAAGCTCGGCACGCTCTGCGGCATCGCACGCCTCCCTCAGGATCGGCACCATCCGTGCCGGGATACGGACAACTGCCTCATGGTCGGGGATGCCCACCGCGTGGCCCGGCGCCTCGAACGCGGCGCATTCCGCCTCGATCTGCGGTCCCGGCTTCCATCCCTGAATGACCAGCTCGTTCTTGCTCTCGTCGACCCACACGGTGGGGCTCTCGCCCGTTCCCGTGTTGGGGTCGATCCCGATGAACCGTAGTGTCATCGCTGCCTCCGACGCTCTTGGTGTTCGCAGATGTTCACCACCGTCGGCCGCGCCAGCCTGTGGGTCAAGAGGGCGATCTCGCCATGGCCAGGCTCAACCGATTGCTGTGAACATCGGTGAACATTGCTGGAGATGCCGAACGCCACCCTCCTAGCGTCGCCAGATACGACGAGACCCCGGCGAGGCGGTCGACCTCCCGGGGCGTGGCCAACGCTACTGAGGAGCGCGGACATGGCAACTTCTACCACCCAGCCACCGAAGACGGCAGAGCCGGGCCCAGCAGACCCGCCGGACATCGCCACCATGCGCGAGTCCGCCTACATTCTCCTCGGCCCGGACGACGGGCCCGATGTCCTCCCGCCGCCGCCCGCCGAGGTGGACACGCTCACCGCGACACTCCGCGGGCATCTGGAACTCCTCACACCGGAAGTCGAACTGGCGGCCGGACGGCTCCACAAGAACAGCATCCCCCGCTACTGCGCCCTGGCGTGCGTCGGCGAGGCCCGCGGGAAACTCCGCGCGACACCAGGCCCCGGGGCGGCCGGCGCCGCCGCCTACGCCCGGCGCCTGGCCCGCGTCCTCAGAGCGTTGTGCGACCACCACGAGACCCTGACCGGGGTGACGCTATGACCGCGGCCCTGCACGTGTGCCGGTACTGCGACGGCCTGATCACCGACCCGGACGACGCTGTCGCAGTCGCCCACGAGCTGGGCATGTCCGGCCCTGGCTGGACCGTGTGGGCCCACCGTGAACATGCTGCTCTCGTCGAGCCTGACGAGGCTCCGATCCGCATCATGGCCCGCATCCTGATCGATCGCGCCCTGCGTCCAGGCGACTGAACTCCTGCCCGTCCTCGTACCCCGTGAACTCTGGGGGCGGGCGGGACCAGGCCCCGGCCGGATCGGCGTCCGGTCGGGGCCGCTCCATGTCACTCGCTGGGCGGCAATTCGATCCCGAACTCCAGCAGTGACCACGCCTCGATCGCTTCGAACTGGAAGCGCCACACTCCCCCGTCGGCCCCCTCCGCATCGGACGCTATATGCAGAGCCTCAGGCAGCTCGGGAACGGGCGTGTGAGGTCGCCCAGCGATACGGCGGGCGTTCTCCTCTCGCTTCCCCTCGGCCACCTTCTCGTAGGCCTGGAAGGTCTGCGCCGTTGGCGCAGCGTTCCCCGCCCGCACGACGGCTGTGACGCTCCTGTGGTAGTCCAATTCGCTGATGAGTCGACCGGTGGTCCTCAGGCCCCCCGCCTGCACGGTTACTCGAACGAGCGTGTGGTCGCCTCCGTCAACGAGAGAGACAAGATTGCGCAGTGCGTTGTCAGTTGTTGCGGCTGTCATGCTGATCACATTAGGCCGCACACTCCTCGGAGCGGAAAGCCTTCCTCCGATACGTAAAGCCATGATCGTTGACATCTCGGGCGAGCATTGGGCGAGCTAACGATCTCTGAGGCACCGAAAACGACGTGAGCCCCGGTCCAGAAGTGCTCTGAACTGGGGCTCCGTTGTAGGCCCTGTGGGACTCGAACCCACAACCAATGGATTAAAAGTCCACTGCTCTGCCAATTGAGCTAAGGGCCCAGGCGATGTTGCCACCCCGAGCATAGCTGCCCGCGCCCGTGTCTCCGATCGGGTATCGGCGACACGGGCGCGGCGGATGTACGCGGTGGGCCGTACTGGGGCCGGAGCAGGGACGTCATGAGGCCGGAACAGGGCCGGAGCAAGGCCATGACACGAGCCGAGTCATGCCCGGCGTCAAGACAGCCCCTGCCCCGAACCCGGCCCGTCAGGGATCAACCGGCTCGATCGCCCCCGCCCGAGCCGCCTCCCGTGCCCGCGTCCGCTCGTGCTCCGGGTTGAGGAACCAGTGCCGGGCCGACGCCAGCCACCAGGTCGCGGCGAAGCCCAGGACGACCAGGACGGCGACCGGGGCGTAGTTGAAGGTCTCCCAGGTGACCGGGGAGACCTGCGGCAGCATGAAGAGGACCGTGATCACGACCACCCACACCACCGACACCACACCCACGGCCCGCGACCAGCGCCCCAGATGCCACGGCCCCCGCTCGAACGCCTCGCCCTTGCCGAGTCGCAGCAGGGTGGGGATGACGTACGCGATGTACAGGCCGATCACCGCGATCGAGGTCACCGCCGCGTACGCCGCGACGTTGATCAGGTAGGGGAGGCCGAGGAGCAGCGCCGCGCCCGCCGCCAGCCATACCGCGGCCACCGGTGTCCGGGTGCGCGGGTTCACCGTGTGCCACACCCGTGAATAGGGGAGCGCCCCGTCTCTCGAGAACGCGTAGATCATGCGGCTGTTGGCGGTCACCGAGGCCATACCGCAGAACAGCTGGGCGCCGATGACGACCAGCAGCAGCAGCTTGCCGGCGGTCGCGCCGAGGGCGTCCAGCAGGATCTGGGCCGGGGGCGCCCCCGTGGGGGACCCGAGCGCACCGTCGTACGACTGGATCGCGTAGGTGAAGCCGAGCAGGAGCACGAAACCGGCGATCCAGGACGTCCAGATGGATCGGACGATGCCCTTCGGGCCGGCTGTCGACGCGTCGTGTGTCTCCTCGGTCATGTGGGCCGAGGCGTCGTAGCCGGTGAAGGTGTACTGCGCCATCAGCAGGCCGAGCAGCACCACGTACACCCCGCTCCCCCAGCCCGTGTTGTTCACGAACTCGCCGAACACGAAGGACGTCGACTGGTGGTGGTCGGGGACGAAGGTCAGCGCGCCCACGATCACCGCCACGCCCAGCACGTGCCACCACACGCTGACGCTGTTGAGCAGTCCCACGATCCGGACGCCGAAGGTGTTCAGCAGGCCGTGCAGCACGAGGATGCCCGCGAAGAGCAGGACCGTACGGCCGGGGGTCACCTCGAAGTCGAACTGGAGGTTCAGGTACGCGCCGAGGAACGACGCCGCGCCGAAGTCGATGCCCGCCGTCACCGCCACCTGGCCCAGCACGTTGAACCAGCCGGTGAACCAGGCCCAGGCGGCCGCGGTCCGGGGCGGGGCGAGGCGGTGGGCCCAGAAGTAGAGGCCCGCGGAGGTCGGGTACGCCGAGCAGATCTCGGCCATGGACAGACCCACGAAGAGGGTCATCAGACCGACGGCCACCCAGCCCCAGGTGATCACCGCCGGGCCGCCCGTGTTCATGCCGAACAGATACAGCGTCAGGCAGCCCGACAGGACCGAGATGATCGTGAAGGAGACCGCGTAGTTGGAGAACGCCGACATGCGGCGGGCCAGAACCTGCGTGTAGCCGAGCTGGGCCAGCCGCTCTTCGTCGGAGAGCGGCTGGGCCGGCCGCTCTCCGTCGGGGATTTTTCCGTCCGCCAGCCCACTCGCTATGGCGTCATCTGTCATGTCCCCAGCGATGCCCACGCCGGGGCCGTGACACACGTCACAATTTGGCTAGAAAACGCCCTTGTAGCCCTGCCAGCCGCTCGCGATCTTCGTACGACCGCCGAACGACCCCTTGCCGTCACCGTTGTTGCGGTACAGGTTCCCGCCGGTGTCACGGGAGACCAGATCCGCCCGGCCGTCACCCGTGATGTCCCCGGCACCCACGACCACGTTGTACGACCCGCCCCACGAACCGAACAGCTTGGTCCGCGCCGAGAACGTTCCGTTGCCCTTGCCGTAGTAGCGGTAGACGGTGTTGGCCTTGTCCTGGGCGAGCAGGTCGCCGATGCCGTCGCCGTTCAGATCACCCACGCCGACGATCTTCTTGTACGTCTTCCAGTTGTCGTACAGCTTCACCCGCGCGGACAGCTTCCCGGTGCTGGTGCCCTTGTAGAGGTAGACCGCGCCGGTGGAGGAGTTGCGGGCGATGAGATCCGGACGGCCGTCCTTGGTCACATCGCCGGGCGCCGTCAGGACGTCGTACTGCGTCCAGCCGCTGCTGCCCAGCGTGGTGTACGACGTCGACGGCGTGAGCGCCTTGCCGCAGCCCGGCTTGTACAGCCGCAGCGCCCCACTGCTGAACCGCACCAGGACGTCGTTGCAGCGGTCGCCGCTCAGGTCCCCGACCGGCACCGCCTTGACCGACGCCGGCCAGTTGCTCCCGCTGACCTTCCCCGAGAACGTGCCCTTGCCCGTGCCCTGCTGGAACGTCAGCGTGCCGGAGGAGTTGAGGGTGAGCAGGTCGCCGACGCCGTCCGGCGCACCGGCCGGTCCCACGTGGTCCCGGCGTACCGCGTCGCCCTTCGTCAACCGGACCGTGCCGCGCGCCTGCAGCGGGGCGCCGACACCGTCCGCCGGGGTGACGGTCAGGGTCCAGTCGTAGGAGCCGTTGGGCAGGAACGCTTCCCCTGTCCTCGTCGGGTCCTCGCCGTGCCAGCCGACGGTCAGCTCGCCGCGCGCCGCCTCGCCGTCCAGGCCGTTGCCGTAGACCTTGCCGGTCGCGCGGTTGCGCACCGTCAGCTTCCAGTCCGACGACGGCTTCGACAGCAGCACGCTGGTCAGGGTGTCCGGCACCGTGTCGCCCGTGTGCGCCTGGACGGTCGACGCGCTGCGCGCCGGCCCGAGCAGCCGCAGCGGCTGCTGCGCCACCCCGGACGGTACGAGGTGCACGCGCTCCTGACCGTCGACGAAGGCCGCGTTCTCGCCCGCCTCGTCGACCGTCCAGCGCACGTCCCGCTGCGAGACCCCGGTGTCGGGCAGCTCCCCGATGACCCGGCTCGCGGGCGTGCCGTCGGCGACCGTCGTCAGCGTCAGCCGTCCGGCCTGCTTGTCGTGGGTGACGACGAACCCGTCACCGAGCTTCGCCTCGCCCGTCGGCACGGGCACCGACTTCTTCGCCGTACGGTCGTAGACCCCGGCCCTGTCACCGCAGGCCCAGTACAGCCAGCGGCCCAGCGCCTGGAGTTCGGTGGGCGCGCAGCCCGCGTCGGTGGTGAGGGTCTCCACGGTCTTCTTCGCGGCCAGGTCGTACGCCGTGACACTGCCCGGGGTCGTGCCCGCCGTCCACAGGACGTTGCCGGAGAGCGCGGCGGCACCCGGGGTGCGGGTGAGAACCGGGGCGGCGGACTCGCCGATCCGGTACACGTACTGCTTGTCGGTGTCCGTGTAGAGGACATAGGCCCCTGACACGTCGGTGATCCGCCCGCCGGCCGGTACGGCCTTCTCCCAGAGCCCCGCCCCGGTCGGCCCGTTGGCCCGCAGCAGGTCCTCCGTCGCCGAACTGGTGTGCTCCAGCCAGGCGATCCGCCCGTCCGCCGTGCCGAAGACCTGCGAGCAGGACACGTCGGCCGCGGCACAAACGCCGATCTCCGCATCCGAGTCGATCCGGGGCGTGAAGTCGGAGCGCTCACCGAAGGACGGGGTGCCGGTGACGGCGACGGTCCGCAGATAGTCGTCCCGCACCCCGCCCCTGCTCCCGTCCACGACGACGAGCCGGCCCTGCTCCAGCGAGAGCCCCTGGATCCGCGCCGGCGGCTTGGGAAGGGGCTTCACCATCGTGACGACGGGGGTGCCGTCGGGGCCCGCCTGGATGCGCTGGATGCCCCAGTCGTCGGCGGCGGTACGGCCGATCTTCACGGCGGTGCCGCCGGGGGCGCTGATCATGCCGTACGAGGACGTCGGCATCAGCGTGATCGCGGCACCGCCCGAGAGGGGCTGCGCGGTCACCCGGGTCACGCCGTTGACGAGCCAGTCACCGACGACGGTGAGGTCGTGCGTGGCGTTCACTCCGAGGGCGGCGTTCGCCAGGCGCACCGCGGCGGGGGTCGCGGAAAGGTCGTCGCGCGGGAAGACCAGGACGGTCGGATCGTCGTAGTCGGAGACGACGACGTGTTCGGGCGAGATGTTCACCTGGGTGTGTCCAATGGGCAGCGGCCCGCTCCAGCTCTGCGCCCGGCCGGTCTCCCGGTCGACGGCGAGCAGTCGCTGCTCCCCCGCCAGCGTGGCACGGAAGAACACGCTGTCGGCGTCCGCACCGGCCGGCAGTCCCAGGGTGAGGCCGGCCGGCAGCCCGCCGACCGTCACGTCGCGGGTGGTCCCGTCGGGCCCCGGGGTCAGCAGGTGCATCTCCCGGCGGGACGTCCCGTCGTCGCCGGTGATGTTTCGGTTCGCGACCACCAGGTTGTCGTAGACGGTGAAAAAGCCCAGTCCCGCTGGGATCCGCACGCTGCGGGTGCTGCCGTCGGTCGCGTCCCAGAACTCGACGAGACCGTCCGGACCCTTGAACGCGACGACATCCGTGCCGGTGGCCAGCGGCCCCGCCGTCTTCCGCGGCACGGGCACCGACACCCCGTCCGCGTACCGCGTCCACAGCAACGCCGAACTGCCCTCCACCATGTGGAAGACACCCTGGGCTCCGCCGCTGTCGCGGCCGCCGTGGGTGGAGGAGGAGAGGAGCGTCGCTGACGTGTAGAAGTTTCGCAGTGTGGCCGGCACCACCGTTTCCTGCGGCGCCTCCACGGCGGAGGCGGAGGCGGACGGCCCCAGCGGGCTCAGCCCGGTCGCGAGAACGGCGGAAGCGGCTACGGCGACGGCCGCGCGTCTCGCTCTCGAACGACGTACGAAGACATGACGAGCCAAGGTGATCCTCCCCGGAGAACAGAGGAGAGGGAGCGCGCCACATCAGATGCCCCCCGGCCCCGGCCGTCGCATCCCCCTCGCAAGTGGGCTGATCTTACAGTCATTTGGCTATCCATCCGATACGACAAAACGCCGTGGCCCCCGGAGTTCCGGGGGCCACGGCGCTCACCGCTCAGAGGCGTTCACCTCTCAGAGGCGTCGTCCTCAGCCGTTGCGCTTCCAGCGCGGCTTGTCGTCACGGCGGCCGAAGGAGCCGGTGCTCGTGCCGGTGCCGGTGGTGCCACGGTGGTCGTCACGACGGCCGTACGGGCGGTCGGTGCCGCCGCTGCGGAAGCCGGGGCGGTCGCCCTGACGGTCACGGTTGAACGGACGGTCGCTGCCACGGTGCCCGCCGCGCTCGTCCCGACGGTCGAAGGAACGGCCCGGACGGTCGTCGCGACGCTCGAAGGGACGGGCCGGACGGTCGTCACGGCGCTCGAAGGAACGGCCGCCACGGTCACCGCCGCGGTCGTCACGGCGCTCGAAGGAACGGCCACCGCGGTCACCACCACGGTCCCCGCGGTCGTTGCGGTCGTCCCGGCGGAAGCCGCCCCGGTCGTTGTCCCGACGCTCGCCCCCGCGGAAGCCACCACGGTTGTCGTCACGACGCTCGAACGAACGGCCGCCACGGTCGTCACGACGCTCGAAGGAACGGCCACCGCGGTCACCGCCACGGTCCCCGCGGTCGTCCCGACGGAAGCCGCCACGGTCGTTGTCCCGACGGAAGCCACCACGGTTGTCGTCACGACGCTCGAACGAACGGCCACCGCGGTCACCACCACGGTCGTCACGACGCTCGAACGAACGCTCCGCCCGGTCCGTCCTGTCGATGTCTCGCGCCGCCGGCTGCTCGGGCACGGACACCTCGGCTGCCTCGGCGGCCTGCGCGACGACCGCCTGCGCCTCGGCCACCGCGGCCTCCGGGTCCTCACCGCGCTCGCGGGCGGCCCGGGCCACCAGGCGCTCGGCCTCCTCGCGCAGCTCGGTCGCACGACGCTGCGCCCGCTCCAACTGCTTGGTGAGCTCGGCGACCTCACGCTCGGCCTGCTGCGCCGCGTTGCCCGCGGACTCGGCCTGCACCTCGGTCATCGACCGGGCGCCGGTGATCTCGGCGACCTCCGGCTCGAAGGCCGTACCGGAGTTGATGATGTGACGCCCGGCGTCGACACCCGCGTCCTCCATCAGACGGAAGATCTGACGGCGCTGATGCGGCAGGGAGAGGGACACCACCGTGCCCGTACGACCGGCACGGGCCGTACGACCCGCACGGTGCAGGTAGTCCTTGTGGTCGCCGGCCGGGTCCACGTTCAGGACCAGGTCGATGCCGTCGACGTGGATACCGCGCGCGGCGACGTCGGTGGCGACCAGGCAGTTGACGTAGCCGTCCTTGAAGTCGGCCAGCACCCGGGTCCGGGAACCCTGCGTCATGCCGCCGTGCAGCGCGTCGGCCTTCACACCCGAATCGCGCAGCTGCTCGGCGATACGGTCGGCGCCCAGCTGGGTGCGGACGAAGATGATGGTGCGGCCCTTGCGGGAGGCGATGGCCGCGGTGACCGGCGCCTTGTCCTTGGGCTTCACGATCAGGATGTGGTGCGACATGGTCGTGACGTTGCCCTGGGCGCTGTCGACCTCGTGCGTGACCGGCTCCGTCAGGTAACGCTTGACCAGCGTGGAGATCTCGTTCTCCATCGTGGCCGAGAAGAGCATCCGCTGGCCGCCGGCCGGGATCTGGTCGAGCAGCTCGGTGACCTCGGGCAGGAAGCCCAGGTCCGACATCTGGTCGGCCTCGTCGATGACGGCGATCTGCACGTTCTCCAGGGAGCACGCGCCACGGTTGATGATGTCGCGCAGTCGGCCCGGGGTGGCGACGAGGACGTCGACACCGCGCTCCAGGGCGTAGATCTGGTTGCCCATCGACGTACCGCCGCAGACGACCTTCATCTTGAGGCCGAGGACGTCGCCGTAGGGCTGCAGCGCGTCGGCGACCTGCATGGCGAGCTCACGGGTCGGCGTGAGGATGACGGCGCGCGGCTTGTGCTTCTCGGTGCGGCCACCGGCCAGCGTGGCCAGGGTCGGCAGACCGAAGGCGAGCGTCTTGCCGGAGCCGGTGCGGCCACGGCCCAGGATGTCCTTGCCGGCCAGGGCGTCCGGGATGGTCGCGGCCTGGATCGGGAAGGGGGTGGTCACGCCGTTCTGGGCGAGCTTGCGCACGACGCCCTCGGGCAGACCGAGGTCCGCGAAGGTGACCTCGGGAACGCCCGCCGCGCCCTCGGTGCCCTCGCTGGTGCCCTCAGGGCCCTCGTTCTCGGGCACGACGACGTGATCAGTGGTGGAAATGGACATGCGTATGCGAAACCTTCCGGAGTCTCGTCGGCACGCGCCCGTCAACTCCGTGTTTCGCAATACGACCGCCTCTATGCGGTCAGCCACGGCAAGGGAGAGAACGCGCCACACGGCGCGCTCTGCGTTGGCGCCGGGCAATGGGATCAAACGATCTACCACCATACGCACCCCCGGCCCCCCGTGGCAAACCAGGCCGGGTTGACGTGGGTCACACAGCCGTGGGCGTGGGTCACACGGCCGCTGTCGAGGGTCATACGACCGGTGACCCCGCCTCAGGCGCCGGTTCCCGCTGGGCCAGTTGCGGGCCGGGGGGCTCGTGCGCCGACGACGAGGGCTCGGCGACCGTGGGATCGGGGGTCGGCGACGCGGGCGGCGGGGGCGGCGTCGGATCGGGCTCGACCGTCCGCGTGGGCGTCGGGTCCACCCGGGTCGGCGTCGGCGCGCCCGGCCCCTCCGGCTTCCCCCCGCCGTTCCCCTCGCCGTCCCCGTTGCCGTTCCCGTGCCCGTTCCCCGGCCTGCCGTCCGCCGAGGCCGACCGGCTGGCCTCCGCCGACGTCGAGGCCGACGGCTCCGCCGACTTCCCCTTGCCCTTCCGGTGCCTGCCCTGCCCGCGTTCTCCGTCACCGGCCACCGCGCCCGCCCCCGCGGCACCGCCCGACACCGCCGCCCCGCCGTCGGGCGCCTCGCCACCCCGTGAGGCGGCCGAACGGGACGGCCTCGCGCTCCCGTGGCCGTCGTCGCCCACGCTCATGCAGCCGGCGGCCGCGGCGACGACCAGAACCGTGGCGGCCAGACGGACGGGTACGTACAAGGGGCGCACGAGCAGCCACCTCCGATGGGGGTGAAGGAGTCAACCTCTTCAACTCCCGCCCCCCACAAGAGGACACGCGACCCGGATCGGCGGTGCCTGCGTGCCCCTCCCATCGAGCGCCCCGTCGTCGACAATGGCTCTGTGCTGGAAATGACTCGTGACGCGTTCGAAGAGCTGGTGAGTGAGGCCCTGGACCAGATCCCGCCTGAGCTGACGCGGGTCATGGACAACGTGGCCGTGTTCGTGGAGGGCGAACCGCCCGCCGACGACCCGGAGCTACTGGGCCTCTACGAGGGGACCCCCCTCACGGAGCGCGGGGAGTGGTACGCCGGAGTCCTTCCGGACCGCATCACGATCTACATGGGCCCCACCCTGCGCTACTGCGAGACGCCGGAGGACGTGGTCCACGAGGTGGCCGTGACGGTCATCCACGAGGTGGCGCACCACTTCGGCATCGAGGACGAGCGGCTCCACGAACTGGGCTGGGGCTGACCTCCCGGCGCTCCCGCACTCCCGGGTCACCCACCGTGCCCAAGATCGGGAAAAAGGTGCACAGCGGTGTATCCTGCATATTCTGCCCAGGGTCGGCCCGGTGGATCGTGATCCGGTCAACCGCGTCGACTCCGGCGGAATCGGTCCAGCGCATCGGCGACGCGTTCCTGGAAATCCTCGCGCGCCATCCCAGCCCGGGCCCGTTCGTCCGGTACCCGCTGACCGTAGGAGAGCCATGAGGACCCCCGCATATCCACGTCCGGACTTGGGCATACGCGACCAATGGCCCGCGTCCCCGTAGCCGCCCGCAACACCTTGAACGTCCTGAAGCCCGTCCGCAGGGCCCCGTACGCCCTCGCACGCCGCTACCGCACGCGCCGTCCCCACCCGGCCGTCGAACTCGTCCACCAGCCCCATCCCTGGGTCCGCGCCCTCGGCCTCGTCGCCGTGGTCGTCCTCGGCGCCTGGCTCGGCCTGCTCATCGTCGGCGACGTACGGGCCCCGGTCGGCCCCATGAACACGACGATGACCCTGCGCCCGTCCCTCACCGGCGGCACGAAGATCAACGTCTCCCCGCTCGGCGCGCTGGAACTGAACAGCCACCACGCCCCGGTCCGCCTCGACGTCAACGTCGACCAGCTCGACCCGGTCCGCTCCCAGGCCCTGGTCGACCACCCGGAACGGCTCTCCGGCCTCCAGGACGAGGTCGCCCGCGACGTCCAGCACGGCACCCTCGACCTGGCCGTACGCTCCTGCGTCGCCGTCGTCTCCGGAGCCACCGCCCTCGGCCTGGCCGTCTACCGCCGCCCCCGCCGCGCGCTCGCCGCCGGCGGCCTCGCCCTCAGCCTCCTGGCCGCCTCGGGCGGAACGGCATACGCGACCTGGAACCCCGAATCCGTCCTGGAACCGAGGTTCTCCGGGCTGCTCTCCTCCGCCCCCTCCCTCGTCGGCAACGCCCGCAGCATCGTCACCGAATTCGACGTCTACCAGAAGGAGTTGGCCCGCCTGGTCACCAACGTGACCAAGCTGTACGACGCCACCTCCACGCTCCCCGCCTACACGCCCGACCCGACCACCATCCGGGTCCTGCACGTCTCCGACATCCACCTCAACCCGGCGAGCTGGAAGATCATCGCCTCGCTGGTGGAGCAGTACAAGGTCGACGTGATCGTCGACTCCGGCGACACCATGGACCACGGCTCGGCCGCCGAGAACGGCTTCCTGGACCCGGTCCAGGACCTCGGCGCCCCCTACGTCTGGGTCCGCGGCAACCACGACTCCCTGACCACTCAGCGCTACCTGGAACGCATGAAGAACGTGCACGTCCTGGACAACGGCCGGGCCCAGACCGTCGCCGGACTGCGCTTCGCCGGCATCGGCGACCCCCAGTTCACCCCCGACCGCTCCAACCAGCCCGGCGGCGACGCCTCCGAGGAACTCGCCGGCGCCCGCCTCGCCTCGGCCCTCCGCGACCAGCGCGCGGCCGGCACCCCCGTCGACCTCGCCGTCGCCCACGAACCGTCGGCGGCCCGGGAGGTCGACGGCGAGGTCCCGATGGTCCTGGCCGGCCACCTCCACCACAACGAGATGGAGATCATGAAGTACGGCACCCGTCTGCGCCTCGAAGGCTCGACGGGCGGCAGCGGCCTGCGCGCGGTCGAGCACAAGTACCCCGCCCCCATCGAGGCCTCGATCCTCTACATGGACCGCGACACCCGCCGCCTCCAGGCCTGGGACGCGATCAAACTGGGCGGTCTGGGCCTGACGACAGCCGAGGTCAGCCGCCACCTGGCCAAGGAGAACCAGCCCGGCGCCACCCCGTCGCCCACGTCCACATCCCCCTCCCCGCCCACCCCATC
>JODI01000052.1 GCA_000720805.1 Streptomyces violaceoruber | reverse complement strand
GCGCCCGACGCGCCGACGCCCGCGTTGTTGACCAGGACGTCGATGCGTCCGAACCGGTCGACCACCTCGGCGACCGCGGCGGTGACCGAGTCGTCACTGCCCACGTCGAGATCGAGGTACGTCACACCGGCGGGCGGGGTGAGCCCGGAGGTCTTGCGGCCGGTCCCGATCACCTCGTAACCCGCCGCGACGAACGCGCGGGCCGTCTCCTTGCCGATCCCCGATGACGCACCCGTCACGAGTACCACCGGCCGAGTTGTCGCCATCACGGACTCCCTTGCATTGGATTACACTCGTACGTCTTACGTTCGTACGACAATATGGTGGTCGTGGGTCGATGGCAAGGGGTCACAGCCGGCGATCTGAGAAAGCTCCGGGTGGCGGAACGCCCCACTAGGGTGGACCGATGGCGTCGATCAAGCAGGTCCAGGTCACTTTCGACTGCGCGGAACCTGAGCGCGTCGCTCGCTTCTGGTGCGAGGTGCTGGGGTACGTCGTACCGCCACCGCCGCCGGGATTCGCCGGCTGGGACGATTTCGATCGCTCTCTGCCGCCTGAGCGTCAGGGCTCGGCGTTCGCCTGCGTCGATCCCTCGGGTGCGGGCCCGCGACTGTTCTTCCAGCGCGTCCCCGAAGGCAAGGTCGTCAAGAACCGGGTGCATCTCGACGTGCGGGTCGGCACCGGGCTCGTGGGTGAGGAGCGCCTCGCCGCACTCGAAGCCGAATGCGCACGACTGGTCCCGCTCGGCGCGGTACGCGTGCGACTGCTGCCTGCCGATGGCTTCAACGAGTCGTGCATCGTGATGCAGGACGTCGAGGGCAACGAGTTCTGTCTCGACTGAGGGGCCGCGAACGGGTCCTCGTTCTGTCCTGTCCGCCTGGGCCGCCAACCCGAGTGTCGGCAGACGATCGCCTGCCGACACTCACGCCCCGCTGTCGATCACACCAAGTCGGGTTGCCAGATGACGTGGTCGGGATAGACGTGCGCGGTAGGGGCCAGTTCGTACGAGCCTGCGTTGGCGTCCCCGGCAATCACCCAGCCCACTCCTTGGTAGGCGACGGGGGTTCCCTCCCGGGGGACCGTGCACTGCCCCGAATCCGTGATGACGGTCTCCCTTGCTGCGACGTCGAGGAGATGAGTGCTCGGCGCCTTCGGGCATGGGTGGAACTTGCTGGCCTGTGCGTACTCCAGGCGGATCTTGACCGTCGTTGCCGTGCTCCCGTGGTTGGTGATCTTGAGGGCGAAGGAAACACGTTCTGCTTCGACGCGGGCGCATACTCTCCAGGCCACCGCGCCCGGTCCCAGGAACGGAACGCTGCACCGGCTGTCCTCCCCCAGGGTCCCCTTCTCCAGGCCCGGTGACTCGGAGGGGACCGTCTCCGGTCCGCCCTGTGCGTAAGAGCCCATGCTGACCGAAGCCGACGCCTGGGGACTGGTCCCCTCGGACCGTCCGCCGGTACTCCTGTCATCGTCGGCTCCCAGCACTGCCCTGGCGACGATGAACACCGCGACAGCCGTAGCCAAAGCCGTCACGCTGCCCAGAGCCCTGATCCATCCAGGTCGGTCACGCCACAGCCGTTGCCTCCGGCCGCGACGAGGAGCGCTTGGCGATTCGCCGCCTGTGACCAGCGGCGGCCGGGCCGAGGCCTTCTCGTCAACCGCAGCTACAGGCGCGGTGGCCGTCGCATGGGCAAGCGGCGCCTCGGGGGCTGCAGGGGCGTCCTGGCGTTGGCTGACCGCCGACGGGGAAGGAGGGGACCCCTCGCCCGCAGAAGAGTCGGCGTCGGCTCCGGCCGAAGGGCTCGAATTGAGCGCTGCCTCAGACGTGTTACGGAAATGGGCTTGCGCGGCAACTCTCCAAGCACTCGGGTATCTGCGCTCCAGCTGGGCCTGTAGGAGATCGACCCTTTCGCCGAGTTGCAGCACTCGCCGGGCTTGCGGCCCCTGCAGCCCCAAGGCTCGCACGACGTCCTGAGACAGGCCCTTGCCTGGCAGGGCCGCACCACCGGTGGTGACGATCTTCCGGCCGCTCAGCCACTTGGAGACTCGGCTCGGGTCCACGCTCCCCCTCTTGCTCAGCTCGGTGAGCCTGCTTGCGAGCTGCTGCTGCTGCACAGCCGACGCGCGGCAGGCGGCCTTGACCTCCTTGGCCCACTCATCCAGCGCATCACCGAACTCGTCGATCAGTTCTTCGTTCGTGCTTCCCAACCCGGCAGGCCCCTTCCCTCTTGCACGTCGACACCAGATTCCGCAGGTCGCGGCGGTGAAAGTTGCACTGCAACATGCACCTGCCTGACGCCTGTGGTCTCGCTCGATTCCCCTGGGCACCCTCGATTCTGACGGCGCGTCCATCGCGCCGACGACTCCCAAAAGGGCTCTGAAACACGAGAGGTACAAACCATGATTCGAACGGAAGTTCGCAATGGTCGTGTCCGGTCGACCCTCCTGGCTGCGGTATTGCTGGGCGCGATGACGCCCGCTCTCCTGCCCGCCGCGCAGGCGGACGCCGCTGCTGGCGGACGAGTCTGCTTCTTCCGAGACGCCGAGGGCGCCGGTGGCGCCGGGCACGTCGCCTGGGCGCTGCGGGACCCCAGGAACAGCAAGCGCTGGATCTGGGGCTCGACCGACAACGCCCAGGGAGACAGCTACACCCCGGCGGGCAGGAACAACGGCAGCTGGATGAAGAGCGGCAACTGGAACGACATCCGGGCGACCCTCAAGCCGGACCCCAGCCACCACAAGAACCTCTACGACGCCTACCGGTGCATCAACACCGCCGGCGGCGACGTCGCCGCCGCGCAGCGCACGTTCCGGGCCATGAGGGACAACGGCTACCAGGTCGCGTACAACAACTGCCTCACCAAGGCCATCGCGATCTTCCGCAAGTACAGCCCGGCCTTGCGCAGCGCCCACCTGCCCAATGGGGGCGGCACCCCGCCCAACTCCTACTTCGGGCCGATCCTGACCAAGCACGCCCGAGGCTGGGAGACGCCCCACACCTACACCCCGATCCGCCACAAGTAAGGAGCAACCAACATGTGCCAGCGATGCAAGGGCAACGGCAAGTGCACTACCTGCGACGGCTCCGGACTCCGAGGCTGGAGCGGAGCCAAGTGCAGCAGCTGCAAGGGAAGCGGCGACTGCAAGGCGTGTGACGGCCGAGGCTGACACGAACCAGGGGGCAGGGGCCCACGTCCCCGCCCTCTGCTCCTGCGGAACTCCAGGCACGGAGGAGCACGCGGAGTCTCCGTGCCTCTCCGTCTGAGCAGCGAACCAAGCCGAACCCGATACGGTTCCCGGCTCGCGATACGCGGGCCGTCGCATCCAGTCGCAAAGAGAGGGATCAATGCCTGCGTGGTTGATCATCGCGGAGGAGACGGTCACGGCCGATGGCGCAGCATCGCATCGGCAGACAAAGGTCATTCGGCCCGTGAACGGAAACAAGTCCAGGGAAGAGGCGTTCGTCGAGCTGTACAAGGTGGCCAAGAGCCACGTGCCCGACTCGCTGAAAGGTCCACGCGTCGTAGGGCGTGACAGCGATGGCTCCTTCTGGGTGCTGCCGAAGAACGGCAATGGCCACGCCTCCTGCAACATCCGACTCATCGAGCAGTTACGCCTCTGAGCCGTGCTGATCCCGTAGTCGGAGTCGCTGAGGGCACCTCTCACCGTCCATCCAGGGGCGCACGAGGGGTGCGCTCAGCTCGGCCACCCGTGTGGCTGCTCCGCCGGCCCGGGTACGAGGCACAGCGACTCTCCGCCCGAGGTCGAGCTGTCTGCCCATGTCGAGGTGGAACGTGCCGTACGGGGTGATGTCGGACCGGGACATGGCGGTCAGGCCGCGCAGGTCCTCATCAGCCCGCTTGTTCGCCCAGGCCGGTAAGAACTTAGGCATCAGGCAGAAGCCGAGCCTCGTCACCCCGGTCTTGTCGGCCACGGGCTTCCAGCCGCCTTCCACCAGCCGCCGGCTCGCCAACGGCCCTTCCGGTGACCACTCCTGTCGCACACCGGCCCCTTGTCGTCGGTCCTCCGGGCATTAACCCGGAAAGACCAACGAGGCGGCCTGGCACCGGGAAACGGCAGAGAAGCGAACCTTGGAACGTACTGACGGGCTACTTCGCATTGCCGAACCGCCTACGGCGGTGACCGCCCCCGTGATTCTTCGCGTCGGGGATGGGGCTCAGTTCCCGTCCTTCCAGTACGTCTGGAGTCTCGCAACCGCCTCGTCCTTGGTCATCCCCGCCACGGAGTTCTCGCCAACGCCCACACGGTGGATGAGCAGATGCACCAGGTCAGCGGGAAGCGCCTCGCGTGGCGGCTCGGGAGCACCTCGGCCAGGCAGCTCGCCCTGCAGTACGCAGCTCCAGAACTCGTCCTCCGTGACGTCCAGTTGGTCCCGCAGGATGTGCCCCGCCACAGCGCGGCGCCGTACGTGGTGCGGTCCACCGGATGCGACATTCTGGTACGCAGGATCCGGCCGTCGTGCAGGGCGAGTTCGTAGGTCACGTGATGGGTGCCGGTGCGCCCGCGTGCGTCCCGGACGGGTTCCCACTTCACGGTGCGGCAGGAAGGGTCATGGTTCTCACGGTCGGGTTGGGGCCAGGTCACTGTCACAGTGGAGCCGCGCACGCCCCGCAGGTACGTCAAGTACGTGAGGTACTCGACGTACCTGCGGGGGCGTGCGGAGGCATCTGTTCCGCGTGCGTGCGCTGCGGGTGAGGGAGTCGAGCCCGCGCGCTCGCACGTTCGGGTGAGCGTTGATCATCTCTCGGTCACGGCACTCTGGCGGGCCCTATCCAGGACATATGCATGAACTGCGCACCACAGACAGCCAACCGTCTTTGTCCCGGCGGCGTTTCACCACCGCCACCGCCACCGTCGCCACCGGCACGGCGGCCGGCGTCGCCGCCCTCGGACTGGGCACCGCCGACCCGGCCACCGCCGCCCCCGCCGTCCCGGAGCGGGCCCCGAGTCCGCCCCGCTCCACCGCCGACTGGGACACCTGTCTCGCCGTCGCCCGCGCGCTGCTGGTCGTCGACGCCCACGACAGGCCCCTCGTGCCGACGTACGAGAAGATCCTCGGTTCCGGGCTGCCCCGCGCCCGGACCGGGGCCGCCAAGAAGGTCCTGGTCGTGGGCGCCGGCCCGGCCGGCCTCGTCGCCGCCTGGCTGCTCAAGCGCGCCGGACACCACGTGACGCTGCTGGAGGCCAACGGCAACCGGGTCGGCGGACGTATCAAGACCTTCCGCACCGGTGGCCACGAGCACGCCGCGCAGCCGTTCGCGGATCCGCGGCAGTACGCGGAGGCCGGCGCCATGCGCATCCCCGGCAGCCACCCGCTGGTCATGCACCTGATCGAGCAACTCGGTCTCGAGAAGCGCCCGTTCCACCTCGTCGACGTCGACGGAGCCGGCAGACCCGTCAACCACGCGTGGCTGCACGTCAACGGCATCCGTGTACGCCGCTCCGAGTACGCCCGATCCCCCCGCCGCGTCAACCAGTCCTTCGGCGTACCCCGCAAGTACTGGGACACCCCCTCTTCGAAGATCCTCGGCGATGTCCTCGACCCCGTACGGGACGAGTTCAGCACGGTCGGGCCGGACGGCAAGCGCGTCGACAAACCCATGCCGGAGCGGGTGCGGGGCTGGGCGCGGGTCGTCCAGCGCTACGGCGACTGGTCCATGTACCGGTTCCTGACCGAACAGGCCGGTTTCGACGAGCGCACCATCGATTTGGTCGGCACCCTGGAGAACCTGACCTCGCGGCTGCCGCTGTCCTTCATCCACAGCTTCATCAGCCAGTCCCTGATCAGCCCGGGCACCGCGTTCTGGGAGCTGGTCGGCGGCACGGCGACACTCCCGGACGCGCTGCTGGGTCAGGTGTCCGACGTACTGCGCCGCGACCGGCGCGCCACGCACATCGAGTACTGGGACGCCGAACGACAGCGCCAGTCCGGTGCCGACGACGCCTCGCACGTGCGCCGGGAGGGCCCGCACGTGTGGATCGACACCGTGTCCGAGGGCCGCGACGGCACGGTGGTGCGCGAGCAGTTCACCGGTGACCTGGCGATCGTCACCGTGCCGTTCTCCGGCCTGCGGCAGGTGCAGATCAGCCCGCTGATGGCCTACGGCAAGCGCCGTGCCGTCGCCGAGCTGCACTACGACAGCGCGACCAAGGTGCTGCTGGAGTTCAGCCGCCGCTGGTGGGAGTTCACCGAGGCCGACTGGAAACGCGAACTCGACGCCGTACGGCCGGGGTTGTACCAGGACTACCTGCACGGCAAGGCGCCCGCCGACGGCAGCCTGCTCGGGGCACACCCGTCGGTGCCGCGCGGCCACATCAGCCCGGCACAACGCGCGCACTACGCCGCCAACCGCTGGATCGGCCGCGACCAGCCCGAGGCCGCCCACATCGTCGGCGGCGGGTCGGTCTCCGACAACTCCAACCGCTTCATGATCAACCCGTCTCACCCCGTTCCCGGCAGCGAGGGAGGCGTCGTCCTGGCCTCCTACAGCTGGGCCGACGACGCCTCCCGCTGGGACTCCTTCGACGACGAGGCCCGCTACCCGTACGCCCTTCGCGGCCTGCAACAGGTCTACGGGCACCGGGTGGAGGTGTTCTACACCGGTGCGGGCCGCACCCAGAGCTGGCTGCGCGATCCGTACGCGAACGGTGAGGCGTCCGTTCTGCTGCCCGGCCAGCACACCGAACTCCTCGGCCACATCCGCGCCCCCGAGGGCCCGCTGCGCTTCGCCGGGGACCACACCTCGGTCAAGCCGTCGTGGATCGAGGGCGCCGTCGAGTCCGGTGTACGGGCGGCACTGGAGGTCCACCTGGCCTAGAGGGCTCGCGAAGATCTCGCTGAGGGGCCGCCCGGTTGCCGGGGTCGGCGGGCCGGGCGGCCCGCGCCGTCACGGTGAAGGCCGGTTCGTGTTCTCGAAGCCCGCTGATGCGAGGCGTCGCAGGCGGCCGACGGCCTCGTGGAGAACGTCGTCCCTCTTGCAGAACGCGAACCGCACGAACGGTGCCCCGGCCTCACGGTCGTCGTAGAAGACCGCGTTGGGAATGGCCACCACGCCCGCGCGCTCCGGAAGGGCGCGGCAGAAGGCGAAACCGTCCTTCTCACCCAGGGGACGGATGTCGGTGGTGATGAAGTAGGTGCCCGCGGGCCGGAACACCTCGAAGCCCGCCTCCGTGAGCCCCGCCGCCAGCAGGTCCCGCTTGGCCAGCATGTCCGCGCGGAACGCGGCGAAGTAGCTGTCGGGGAGCGCGAGGGCCTCGGCGACGGCGTACTGGAACGGTCCGGACGACACGTACGTCAGGAACTGCTTCGCCGAGCGGACGGCCGCCACCAGCCCTGGGGCCGAGGTGATCCAGCCGACCTTCCAGCCCGTGAACGAGAACGTCTTGCCGGCCGACCCGATGGTGACCGTGCGCTCCCGCATCCCCGGGAAGGTGGCCAGCGGTACGTGTTCGGCCTCGTCGAAGACCAGGTGCTCGTACACCTCGTCCGTGACCACCAGCAGATCCCGCTCCACGGCCAGCTCGGCGATCACCGTCAGCTCCTCGCGGGTGAGGACCGTGCCGGTCGGGTTGTGCGGGGTGTTGATCAGCAGCAGGCGGGTGCGGTCGGTGACCGCGGCGCGCAGCTCGTCGAGGTCGAGGCGGAAGCTGCCCTCGTGCGGGCGGAGGGTGACCGGGACGCGGGTGCCGCCCGCCATCGCGATGCAGGCCGCGTACGAGTCGTAGTACGGCTCCAGGGCCACGACCTCGTCACCGGGCTCGACCAGGGCGAGCAGCGCGGCGGCGATCGCCTCCGTGGCGCCCGCGGTGACCAGTACCTCGGTGTCCGGGTCGTACGACAGTCCGTACCGCCGCTCCTGCTGCGCCGCGATCGCCGTCCGCAGCTCCGGGACGCCGGGACCCGGCGGGTACTGGTTGCCACGGCCGTCGCGCAGTGCCCTTACGGCCGCCTCCCTGACCTCCTCGGGGCCGTCCGTGTCGGGGAAGCCCTGGCCCAGGTTGATCGACCCGGTCGACAGGGCCAGGGCGGACATCTCGGCGAAGATCGTCGTCCCGAACTCGGCGAGCCGGCGGTTCAGGAGGGGGCGCGCGGTGGAGGTCATGCCGGTCATCCTGCGCCCAAGCTCTGGAGTTCCTCAACTCTGCTTTGGCCGGTGAGAGCAGAGGGCATCTCCCTCGCACGCACCCAGCGAGGCGCCCACGGGGGGCCGCTTCGGGGGAATCGGAAGGAGGGTGACGCCATGGCCATCGGCATCATCCTGGCGGTTGTGTGCATCGTTCTGATCTTGGCGTTCAACAACCGCCGGCGGAACGCGGTGCGAGGGGGAACGCGCGGCGGACGGGTCCGCCGGTCGTCGGGGAGCAGCTACGGCAGCTCCAGCTCCAGCAGCTCCGGCGACAGCTGGTGGGCCGCGGCGCCGTTCGTCGGTGACAGCGGCTCGGGCTCGTCCGACGGGGGGGCGTCGGGCGGGCACCACGGGGGTCACGGGGGTCACTCCTGCGGAGGTGGCTCGTCCTGCGGAGGCGGGTCGTCCTGCGGGGGCGGCGGTGGCGGCTGCGGGGGTGGCGGCGGTGGCTGCGGGGGTGGCGGCGGCTGAGCCCTGACCCGGGCCGCCGCTCCCGGAGGCAGCTGACACGGGGCAGCTGAGCTCCTGGGAGAGCGGTCCGTGTTTCCGCGCGGCGGGCGGGGAGGCACCCCGCGTCCCCGACCCGTCGGCCCGCCGGCCCTCCGGCACACCTGACCATTCGTTTTATATGCCCGCCGGGCCCTGCTCCCGGCGGGCGCAGCACTGCTCCGGCGCACGCTCTCGCCGTCCCGGCGTGCGCCATGGTTGAACAGTTGAGCTGTGGAGCCCTCTGAGGGATGGAAACACCACGAAGTTGGGTAAAAACGCTGTGGCGGCGCCACAGTTCATGATTCCCTCTAAATCGCCAACGCGGCCCTCGGGCGTCCCGCGGAACCCTCCCTGACATTCCGACTGGGGCCGACCGGGCCGAATCCCCCGGTGCCGGCCGGGATGCGCCGGACCCACCCTCTCCTTTCTTTGCGTGCTAGCGGAGCCGACCCATGCTCACGACCCTGAACACCTCGTACACCGACACGCGCGCGGCCGACCTCGCCTGGGCCCTGGGGCGCGATCCGCTTCCCGCGCTGGCCACGCTTGACCTCGAACTGACCGGAGCCAAGCTCCAGTTGAGACTTCTCGGCGCGTCCCACCAGGTGCTGGTGGAGGAGGACCAGGGCAGCTGTTCCGAGACGGTGGCGTGCATCGCGGGCAGCAGCACCCCGCTCCCGCTGGGCGTGGCCAAGCGCGTGGGCGACTGGGAGTACGAGTTCGCCGCCCGCGTCGAGGCCCTGTCCCCGGGCCAGTTCGAGGACCGGGCCCAGGAATTGCTCGCCCTGGTCTCCGACCACCCCAACGGCCTCGTCGGCGTCTTCCCGGGCAGCCCCCACGCCTTCACCGCGCTGCTGGCCCAGCGCCACGAGGGGCAGATCCACTGGCGGACGTGGCACGCGTACCCGCAGGACGGGCAGTTGGTGGCGACGCGGACGAGAGTGGGGGCCCGGGTGTCCGTCGGCGTCGGCACCGGCCGGCGCCGGCTCAGTCGGTCCGGTGTGTGACGATCGAAACCCCAGAGCGCTCGACTGACCCGGAGTTCCACACGTGTGGGTGACGAAGCGTGCCCTGGCAGTGACGTAACGTCGCAGCGTGATCGAACCGCACGCGCCCGCCCCGCCCCGCACCACGCCGCCCTGGGCGGGCCCCGCGCGGCTGCCTGTCCGCCCCGGCACAGGCCGGCTTTTCGTCCTCGTCTGCGTCTTCGTGTGTGCGGCCTGCGGGCTGGTGTACGAACTCGAACTGGTCGCCCTCGCCTCGTACTTGATCGGTGACTCGGTCACCCAGGCCTCCGTCGTGCTCTCCGTCATGGTCTTCGCGATGGGCATCGGCTCCCTCGCGGCGAAACGGTTGCGCTGGCGCGCCGCGGCGGCCTTCGGCGCCCTGGAGGCCGCGCTCGCCCTGGTCGGCGGGTGCAGCGCGCTGGCCCTGTACGCCGTGTTCGCCTGGACCGGCGCCTGGGGCGGCCTGTGGGCGAACGGCTCCCGCTGTCTCCTGGTCGCCTTCTCCCTCGCGATCGGTCTGCTGATCGGCGCCGAGGTCCCGCTGCTGATGGAGCTGATCCAGCGCATCCGCCGCCAGGACGCGGGCGGCGCGGTCGCCGACCTGTTCGCCGCGGACTACGTGGGCGCGCTGGTCGGCGGCCTGGCCTTCCCCTTCCTGCTGCTCCCTCTGCTCGGCCAGTTGACCGGCGCGCTGCTCACCGGCACGGTCAACGCGGTCGCCGGCGCCGTCCTCGTCCTCGGCCTGTTCCGCCGCGACCTGACCTGCCGGGCGCGCCGGCTGCTGCTGGCGGCCAACCTCGTCGTGCTCGCCGTCCTCGCCACGGCCGCCGTCCTCGTCGACGACTTCGAACGGGCGGCACGGCAGGCGGTGTACGGCGACGACGTCCGCGTGGCGTTGCAGACGGACGTCCAGGAGGTCGTCCTCACCGGCGGCACCGGCGGCACCGGCGGCGGCCCCCTCGCCCTCTTCCTCGACGGCCGGCTCAGGGTCAGCGGCCGGGACGAGCGCCGCTACCACGAAGCCCTGGTCCACCCCGCGATGAACGGCCCCCACGCGCGTGTGCTCGTCCTCGGCGGCGGCGACGGACTGGCCGCCCGGGAGGTGCTGCGCCACCCGGACGTGGAGCGCGTCGACGTCGTCGAACTCGACGAGGAGGTCGTGCGGCTGGCCCGCCAGGACCCGGCCCTCTCGGAGCTCAACGGGCACGTGTACGGCGACGCGCGCGTACACGTGACGACGGCGGACGCCTTCGGCTGGCTGCGCGGGGCGCCGACGGCGGCGTACGACGTGGTGATCGCGGACCTGCCCGACCCGGGCATCACGGCCAGCACCAAGCTGTACTCGCAGGAGTTCTACGGCCTCGCCCGCCGGGTCCTCGCGGATCACGGCCGGCTGGTGGTGCACGCCGGACCGGTCGCCTCCCGCCCGCGCGTGTTCTGGACGGTCGATACGACGATCCGCGCGGCCGGCCTGTACACGGCCCCCTACCGCGTCGGCGGCCGGGACTCCGGCTTCGCCGCCGGCCCCGACCGCACGGCCGGCCCGCAACGCGCGCCGCACGACTGGGGTTTCGTCCTCGCGTCCCCCCTCACCCGCCCGCCCCTGCGCCTCGCCCCACGGGGCCCCCACCCGCGCACCCTGACCGGGGCGAAGCTCACCGCCGACGCCCGGGCGGCGGCAGGCACGCGGATCGGAGGGCTGCCGGTGTCGACGCTGGTGCATCCGCGGTACTGACCCCTCAGGGCGACGCGCGCCGGAGGGCGAGGCGGGGCCGGAGGGCAACGCGCGGCCAGTTTCGGGCAAGGAGGGTGCAGGACGGCGCCCACTGGGTAAAGTCCGCTGACATGGAGCATGAGGTGTTCGTTCCGGTTCCGGCCGAGCGGCTCAGGGAGGCGCTGGCCGACCCCGCGCGGGTGGCCCGGGCGGTTCCCGGGCTCCAGCAGGACGCCGGCGCCGAGCCCGTCGCGGGGCGGCTGAAGGTGCGCGTCGGCAGCCACTCCGTCACCTACCGGGGTTCCGTACGGATCACCGGGCAGGACGACGGTTCGTACGCCATCGAGGGCGACGCGACCGAGACCCGCGGCACCGGCGTGGTCAAACTGGCGCTCACGCTGTCCCTGCGGGAAGCGGACGGCGGTGCCACGGTCAGGTTCGAGGGCACGGCCTCCGCGGACGGCCGTGTCACGGAACTCCCGCCGGACGCGGTGGCCTCGGCCACGGGCCGGCTGCTGAGCCGGTTCGCGGAGAACCTGGGGACGCTGGGGGCCGCCGACGAGGTGAGGCCCCTGGACGAGCCCCCGCCGGGGAAGGGCGCCGAGGAGCCGCAGGCTCCCGAGCCGCCCGCGCCCGTCGACCCTTCGGCGCCCGTCGAGCCGCCGTCCGCCGCCTTCGAGGCCGAGGTCCCGCCGTCGGCCCTCCCGGAGGACTTCTCCGAGGACGACGCACCGCCCGCCGAGGCGGCGCACGCGCGGCGGACGATGATCGGGCGCAGCGCGGAGGAGGTCGACCACGCCCCGCCGCGCGGCCGCTACGCTCCCGTTCCCGCGCCGCAGACGATCGCGCCCAACCCGGTCCTGCGGTGGGCGGCCCCGGCGGCCGCGGTCGCGCTGGCGTCGGCGATCGTGGTGACGAGGGCGCTGCGCAGACGCCGGTGAAGGCGACGGAAGGCGACGGAAGGCGACGGACGGTGGCGGAAGGGGACCGACGGGCCGCACCGCCCCCTTGATCGCCACAGTAGGGTCGTCCCGTGAGTAACGAAGACATCACGCTGACCGCGGGTGACGCGGAGGCGACCGTGCAGCCGGGCAACGGCGGCCGGATCGGAGGGCTTCGCGTCGGCGGGGTCGAGCTGCTCCGGCAAGGGGAACGCTTCGGATGCTTCCCGATGGTTCCCTGGTGCGGACGGATCAGGGACGGCCGGTTCCGGGACGGGGCGGCCGTCCAACAGATGCCGCTCAACTCCCCGCCGCACGCCATCCACGGCACCGCCCGCGACGGCGCCTGGCACACCGCCCGCGTCACCGCGAACGAGGCGGTCATCACGTACGACCTGGTCGCACCGTGGCCCTACCCGGGCCGGGTCACGCAGGTCGTCGGCCTCACCGGGGACACCCTGACGCTGACCATGTCCGTGGAGACGTACGACTCCTCCTTCCCCGCCCAGATCGGCTGGCACCCCTGGTTCAACCGGAACCTGGGGCAGGGTGGGGACGACGTACGGCTCGACTTCAGCGCCGCCTGGCAGGAGGAGCGCGGCGACGACCACCTCCCCACCGGCAACCGCCTGGACCCGAAGCCCGGGCCCTGGGACGACTGCTTCGGCATGCCCGGCGGGGTCGACGTCACGCTCACCTGGCCGGGGCAGCTGGAGCTGAAGGTGGCCAGCCGCGAGGAGTGGGTGGTGGTGTACGACGAGCAGGAGGCGGCCGTGTGCGTGGAGCCGCAGACCGGGCCGCCCAACGGGCTGAACACCCTGCCGCGGCTGGTCACCCCGCTGGAGCCGCTGGAGGCCACGACCACCTGGAGCTGGCGGAGCCTGGGCGCTGTCTAAGCTGACAGGCATGACTGACGTACGTGGCACGTTGTTGCAGCAGATCAAGGACAAGGCCGTGGTGCACGGCAAGGTGACCCTGTCGTCGGGTCTCGAGGCCGACTACTACGTCGATCTGCGGCGCATCACCCTCGACGGCGAGGCGGCCCCGCTGGTCGGGCAGGTGCTGCTGGACCTGACCGCCGACCTCGACTTCGACGCGGTCGGCGGGCTGACCATGGGCGCCGACCCCGTGGCCGGCGCCATGCTGCACGCGGCCGCCGCCCGCGGCAGGAAGCTGGACGCCTTCGTCGTACGCAAGGCCGCCAAGGCGCACGGGCTGCAGCGGCGGGTCGAGGGGCCGGAGATCGCGGGCCGCCGGGTCCTGGTCGTCGAGGACACCTCCACCACCGGCGGCTCCCCGCTCGCCGCCGTCGAGGCGGTGCGCGAGGCCGGTGCCGAGGTCGTCGCCGTGGCGACCATCGTGGACCGGGCGACCGGCGCCGCCGAGAAGATCGAGCAGGGCGCGGGAGTGCCGTACCTCTTCGCGTACTCCAAGGACGAGTTGGGGCTTGACTGACATAACGACTCGGCCTGCGGCATCGACCTGCCGGTCAAGTCTGGAAAGATGGGGACGACGATGACGTCGCACCCAAGGTCTAGGTCAGGGCCGTCAGCACGCAGGACGTAGAACGCCAACCCGCACATCCAAGGAGCGGACAGATGCCCATCGCAACCCCCGAGGTCTACAACGAGATGCTCGACCGGGCGAAGGCAGGCAAGTTCGCCTACCCGGCCATCAACGTGACCTCGACCCAGACCCTGCACGCTGCGCTGCGCGGCTTCGCGGAGGCCGAGAGCGACGGCATCATCCAGATCTCCACGGGTGGCGCCGAGTTCCTGGGCGGTCAGTACAGCAAGGACATGGTGACCGGCGCCGTCGCGCTCGCCGAGTTCGCGCACATCGTCGCCGAGAAGTACCCGGTCACGGTCGCCCTGCACACGGACCACTGCCCGAAGGACAAGCTGGACACGTACGTCCGTCCGCTGATCGCGATCTCCGAGAAGCGCGTCCAGGCCGGTCTCGGCCCGCTGTTCCAGTCCCACATGTGGGACGGTTCCGCGGAGACCCTGGCCGACAACCTCTCCATCGCGCAGGAACTGCTCGAGAAGGCCCGCGCCGCCAAGATCATCCTCGAGGTGGAGATCACCCCGACCGGCGGCGAGGAGGACGGCGTCTCGCACGAGATCAACGACTCCCTCTACACGACGGTCGACGACGCGGTGCGCACGGTCGAGGCCCTGGGCCTCGGCGACAAGGGCCGTTACCTGCTGGCCGCCTCCTTCGGCAACGTCCACGGCGTGTACAAGCCGGGCAACGTGGTGCTGCGTCCCGAGCTCCTGAAGGAGCTGAACGACGGCGTGGCCGCGAAGTACGGCAAGCCGGCCGGCTCCAAGCCGTTCGACTTCGTCTTCCACGGCGGCTCCGGTTCCACGGAGGAGGAGATCGCCACCGCGCTGGAGAACGGCGTGGTCAAGATGAACATCGACACCGACACGCAGTACGCCTTCACGCGTCCGGTCGCCGACCACGTGTTCCGCAACTACGACGGCGTCCTGAAGGTCGACGGCGAGGTCGGCTCCAAGAAGACCTACGACCCGCGCACCTGGGGCAAGCTGGCCGAGGCGGGCATGGCCGCGCGCGTCGTCGAGGCGACGAAGCACCTGCGTTCGGCGGGTACGAAGATCAAGTAGCTGTACTTTTTCCGGACGGATCCGGACGGATCCGGACGGATCCGGACAGTTCCGGACCGTCCTGGAGGGTTCTGACCGTCCTGGAGGGTTCCAGGCGGCTTGCGGTGAGCCCGGTGCTACGGCACCGGGCTCGTCGTATGCCTGAGGCCATGACCGGTGTGTGCCAAGCGTCGTGACCGGTGTATGCCTGGCGTCGCGCTCGGCGCATGCCCGGCGTTGCGCTCGGTGTATGCCTGGCGTCGTGACCGGTGTATGCCTGGCGTCGTGCCCGGATGTATACCTGGGGTCATGCCCGACGTCCGGCTGGCCTCCCCGCAGGGCAAGTGGATCCTGCTCACCACCGTTCTCGGCTCCAGCATGGCCCTGCTGGACTCGACCGTCATCAACGTCGCCCTGCCCCGTATCGGCCGTGACCTCGACGCGAACCTCGCCGCCCTGCAGTGGACGGTCAACGCGTACACGCTGACACTGGCCGGGCTGATTCTGCTCGGCGGCTCCCTCGGGGACCGCCTGGGCCGCCGCAAGGTGTTCGTCGTCGGTGTCGTCTGGTTCGCCGTGGCCTCCCTGCTGTGCGGCCTCGCCCCGAACACCGGTGTCCTCATCGCCGCCCGCGCGCTGCAAGGGATCGGCGGCGCTCTGCTGACCCCCGGCTCGCTCGCGCTCATCCAGGCCTCCTTCCATCCCGACGACCGGGGGCGGGCGGTCGGCCTGTGGTCCGGGTTCGGCGGGATCGGCGCGGCGGTCGGCCCGTTCGTCGGCGGCTGGCTGGTGGACGGGCCCGGCTGGCGCTGGGTGTTCCTGCTCAACGTGCCGCTGGCGCTGGTGTGCGCGCCGATCGCCGGACGGCACGTTCCCGAGTCCGCGGACGGCCGGGCGCACGGCCGTTTCGACGTGCTCGGCGCGGCCCTGGGCGCCCTGGCCCTGGCCCTGGTGACGTACGCGCTGATCGAGGCGCGCAACGGGTCCCTGGTCGTCGCCGTCACGGCGGTGGCGGGAGTGGCCGCGGCCGTCGCCTTCGTCCGGGTCGAGAAGCGCAGCCCCGACCCGATGATGCCGCTCGGGATCTTCGCCTCCCGCCAGTTCACGGCGGTCAACCTGGTCACCCTGTGCGTGTACGCGGCGTTCGGCGGGTTCTTCTTCCTCACCGCGCTGCAACTGCAGGTCGTGGCCGGTTACTCGCCCCTGCAGGCCGGTACGGCGTTGCTGCCGACCACCGCGCTCATGCTGCTGTTCTCGGCCCGCTCGGGCGCCCTCGCCGACCGCATCGGCCCTCGGATCCCCCTCACCGTGGGGCCCCTGCTGTGCGCCGCCGCGATGCTGCTGATGAGGCGGGTGGGGGAGGACGCGGACTATGTGACCGACGTCCTGCCGGCCCTGCTGGTCATGGGCGCCGGCATGGTCGCCCTCGTCGCACCGCTCACCGCGACGGTCCTGGCCTCCGTGGACACCGGACGCGCCGGCCTGGCCAGCGGCATCAACAACGCGGCGGCCCGTGCGGCCGGCCTGATCGCGGTGGCGGCGCTGCCGCTGCTCGCGGGGATGGGGCCGGAGGCGTACCTGTCGCCGGCCGCCTTCGACGACGCGTTCGGCCGGGCGATGGTGTGGTGCGCGGGGGTGCTGGTGGTGGGAGCGGGGGTCGCCTTCACGACCGTACGGCGGCTGCCACCGGACTGCCGGCGACCGGAGTGCCGCACGCACGGGTCCGTCCTGGCGCCACCGCTGGAACCGAACCGGTCGGCGGGCAAGCTCGGGGCCGGGTGACGAGCGGCTGAGGGGTGGGTGCCCACGTACGCGTAGGTGGCGTAGGTGGGCACCCACCCCTGGGCCGTGAACGCCCTGTCAGCGCCGCAGCTCCGCGTACGCCTCGGGGTCGCTGTCCTGGAGGAACTGCCCGCAGCGTTCCGCCTCGTCCTTCTCGCCGATCGACTCGGCGGCCCGCGCCAGCGCGTTCAGGCAACGCAGGAAGCCCCGGTTGGGGCGGTGGCTCCACGGGATCGGCCCGTGCCCCTTCCAGCCGCTGCGGCGCAGCGCGTCGAGGCCCCGGTGGTAGCCGGTACGGGCGTACGCGTACGACTCGATCACGCGCCCCGCCTCGAACGCCTCGTCGGCGAGCAGCGCCCAGGCCAGCGAGAAGGTCGGGTACTTGGCGGCGACCTCGGCGGGAGCCAGGGACTCCTCGCCCAGCAGGCGGTACGCCTCCTCGTTCTCCGGGAGGTAGGTGGGGTCGGGGCCGCCGAGCAGGTTCTGGTGAGTCGTCATGGAAGCAGTCTGCCACTCGTGGAGGGCCTGGCGGCGAGGGGCGTCTCCGGGCGTGCGAGGGGCACCGGGAGCAGGCCGCGGCGCGGGACGGACGCCGGGCCCCACGGCGCGGGACGGACGCCGGGCCCCACGGCGCGGGACGGACGCCGGGCCCCACGGCGCGGGACGGACGCCGGGCCCCGGGACGCGGCCGTGCTCAGGGACGGAGATCCAGGGGGCGGACCCAGTGGTCCCACGGGTCACCGCCAGGGCGGCGGGCAGTCCAGGTCGACGATCCCCCCAGCGCCAGGCGTATCCGCCCGCCTTGCGATCTGCGCGTCCGATGCGGAGGATGCCGGTGGGGACCGGGGCCCCCGTGTCGGTAACGGCAGGGGCGGACCGCTACCCGGAGTACACAACAGGAGACAGCGATGTCCCACGAGGCTCACGAAACGCAGGAGCCCGAGACCCCGCATCTCGACTTCGAGGGCACGACGCCGTACGAGGACTACGTCAAGGCGGACGTGCTCACCCACCTGCAGCACCCCCTCTCCGACGATCCCGGAGAGATGGTCTTCCTGGTCACGACCCAGGTGATGGAGCTGTGGTTCACCGTCATCGTCCACGAGTGGGAGACGGCCGCCGGCGCCCTGCGCCAGGACGACGTTCCCACGGCTGTCGCCGCGCTGAAGCGTTCCGTACGGGAGATGGAGGCGCTGAACGCCTCCTGGAAGCCGCTCGGCCAGCTCACCCCGGCGCAGTTCAACTCGTACCGCAGTGCGCTCGGGGAGGGCTCCGGCTTCCAGTCGGCGATGTACCGCCGTATGGAGTTCCTGCTCGGCGACAAGTCCGCGTCCATGCTGGTCCCGCACCGGGGCGCGCCGCGCGTCCACGGGGAACTGGAGAAGGCGCTGCACGAACCGAGTCTGTACGACGAGGCACTGCGGCTGCTGGCCCGGCGCGGGTACGCGATCCCGGCGTCCGTCCTGGAACGTGACGTGTCGCTGCGGTACGAGCCGTCCGAGGAGGTGGAGGCGGTGTGGACCGCCCTCTACTCCGGTGACGACAGCGACGAACTCGCCCGGCTCGGCGAGGCGTTGACCGACGTGGCCGAACTGGTCTGGCGCTGGCGCAACGACCACCTCGTCGCCACCCGCAGGGCCATGGGCTCCAAGGCCGGCACGGGCGGCTCCGCCGGGGTGGCCTGGCTGGAGAAGCGCGCGCGGAAGAACGTGTTTCCCGAGCTGTGGACGGCACGGTCCCATGTCTGAACTTCACTTCAAGGCAGGCGAGTTGGACGCCGGTGATGACCTGGCGTCCGTGCGCTCGCGGTTCGTGCTGGACGACGTCGTGTATCTCGACGGCAACTCACTGGGCGCCCTGCCCGCGAACGTTCCCGGCCGGGTGGAGGACGTCGTACGCCGCCAGTGGGGGGAACTGCGCATCCGGTCCTGGGAGGAGAGCGGCTGGTGGACCGCGCCCGAGCGGATCGGCGACCGGATCGCCCCGCTGGTGGGCGCGGGGGCCGGGCAGATCGTGGTCGGCGACTCGACAAGTGTCAACGTGTTCAAGGCACTTGTGGGTGCGGTGCGGCTGGCTCGGATCGGTGGTTCCGGGCGCGTTGGACGTGGTGATCGTGATGCACGTGATGCACGTGATGCACGTGATGCACGTGATGCACGTGATGCACGTGGTGATCGTGATGAGCGCGACGAGATTGTCGTAGACGCGACGACCTTCCCCACGGACGGGTACATCGCCGAGTCGGCGGCCCGGATGACGGGCTGCACCCTGCGGCCGGTGACCCCGGCGGAGGTCCCGGACGTGCTGGGCGACCGTACGGCGGCGGTCCTGCTGAACCACGTCGACTACCGCACGGGCCGGTTGCACGACTTGCCGGGACTGACCGCCGCCGTGCACGCGGCGGGCGCGGTCGCCGTCTGGGACCTGTGCCACAGCGCGGGCGCCCTGCCGGTCGGCCTGGACGAGCACGGGGTCGACCTGGCCGTCGGGTGCACCTACAAGTACCTGAACGGCGGCCCGGGTTCACCGGCGTACCTCTACGTCCGCCGGGAGCTCCAGGACCGCTTCGACTCCCCGCTGCCCGGCTGGAACTCCCACGCCGAACCCTTCGGCATGCGCCCCGACTACACCCCGGCCGCCGGCGCCCCGCGCGGCCGCGTCGGCACGCCCGACATCCTGTCCATGCTGGCCCTGGAGGCCGCGCTGGAGGTGTGGGACGGGGTCTCCGTCGCGGGCGTCCGGGCCAAGTCCCTCGCGCTGACCGACTTCTTCCTGGAGTGCGTGGCCGCGTACGTCCCGGCGGGCCGGGTGGAGTCGCTGACGCCGGTGGCCCACGAGGAACGGGGCAGCCAGGTCGCGCTGCGGTGCTCGGACGCCGGCGAGGTGATGAAGCGGCTCATCGAGCGGGGCGTGGTCGGCGACTTCCGGCACCCTGACGTCCTGCGGTTCGGGTTCACGCCGTTGTACGTCGGGTTCGCGGACGTGGAGCGGGCGGCGCGGGTGCTGGCGGAGGTGTTGGGGGAGGTACCGGGGGACGCGCCGGGGGATAGGCCGGGGCCTGGCGGAGGGGCCGGCTGACGAGCGGTACGACGCCACACCCACGTGCGGTCGCCCGCAGCGCGGCCGTACATGGGGGTGCGCGTACGGTCGCCCGCAGCGCGGCCGTACATGGGTGTGCGCGCCCATGCACGTGCCCATGCGCGTGCTCATGCACGTGTCCGTGCACGTCATGGGCCTGATACCGTCCCGGCCAACGGCCGAATTCCGTTCTGGAAGATCCTTCCCGGTCCGCCAAATCCGTTTCGACACTGAGAGGTTGGAGCATGCCGGACGACGCCGCAGCTGCCCGTGCCGCCGCCGAAGAGGAGTCGTCGGCCTTCTCGCACCCGGCGGTCGACCCCGACACCACGGCGGCGTACGGCGACCACCCCGACCAGGTGATCGACTTCTACGCCCCGCACGGCGAGAGGGGACCGGGAGGTCCGGCGCCGTTGATCGTCGTGCTGCACGGCGGTGCCTGGCGGGCACGGTACGACCGTCGGCACATCTCGCCGTTCGCCGACTTCCTGGCGCGACGGGGGTTCGGAGTGGCGAGCGTGGAGTATCGGCGCGGGGGTGACAGCGAGGGCCAGGGCGAGAGTCAGCGCGAGGGCCGGGACGAAAGCCAGGGCGAGGGGGAGGGCGTTCCGGTGGCCGGTCGGTGGCCGGACACCTTCGACGACGTCGCCGCCGCGCTGGACGCGCTGCCCGCCCTCGCCCGTGAGGCCCTCCCGCAGACCGACCCGCGCCGCATAGTGGTCACGGGTCACTCCGCCGGCGGACACCTCGCGTTGTGGGCGGCGGCCCGGCACCTGCTGCCCGCCGACGCGCCGTGGCGCCTCGACCGTCCGGCGCCGCTGCGGGGCGTGGTCGCCCTCGCCCCGATCGCCGACTTCGCGGTGGCGGACAAGCTCGACGTGTGCGCGGGTGCCTGCCGCCAACTTCTGGGCGGAGACGAGGGGTTCACCGAACACCGGCCGTACGCCGACCCGGCCCTCCTGCTCCCCACGGGCATCGCGACGACCCTCGTCCAGGGCCGCGCCGACCTGGTCGTCCCGCAGGCGGTCGCCGAGTCCTACGCGGACGCGGCGGCGAAGGCGGGCGAGGTGGTGGGCCTGACGCTCCTGGAGGATGTCGGCCACTTCCCGCTGATCGACCCGGTGGCGGACGCGTGCGCGGTGGTGGGGGAGGAGATCGCGCAGTTGGCCTGGTGAGGGGGCCTCCAGTTGGTCGCCCCCGCGTCCCGGTCGTACCCGTAATACCTGAGAGCTACGGCGCGGGTGAGCTCTCTGGCGGGACGCGGACGATGAGCGCGGCTCCGTAACTTCCCTTCCAGACAAGCCCGATGGCCGGGCGGACTGGAGGGGGACGACCGTGGGGCTTGAGCCGACAACACGTGCCGCGGCAGCGGAACCCAGGCGTACGGACGCCGGTACGGATGCCGTTGCCGGCGCCGGTGCGGATACCGGCACGCAGGCCGGGCGGCACCATGCGCACAGATGGCGCCGAGGTCTCCTCGCCGCTCTCGTCGCCGCCGCCGTCGTGGTCCCGCTCTCCGCCGCCACCCGGCCGGAGATCCCCGCGCCGGCCCCGGCCGCACTGGGCCGCGTGACGGCGGCCACGTTGGATGAGACGTACGCGGCGAACCGGGCCAACGCCGAGGAGGCGTCCCGGATGGCCGCCGCTCACGGCGACCGGGCGCGCGCCGCGGCGGACCGTGCGATGGCCGCTCCCTCCCGGAACCTCCTCGAATTCGACGGCCGTGGTTCCGGTCGCTCGGCGGAGGTCCTCGGCGACCTGGCCCATGCCGGCCGCATAGCGGTCCTGGTCCCCGGCTCGGACACCTCCCTCGACACCTACGACCGCTTCCGCGCCACGGCGACCCACCTGCGCACGGAACTGACCCGGCAGTCGACACCCCGGTCCACGCACCCCACCGAGCCGCGCACCGCCGCCGTCGTGGCCTGGCTGGGCTACGAAACGCCGGGCACGATCAGTACGACGGTCACCACGACCGGCCGCGCCGAGCAAGCGGCCCCGCGTCTGCGGGAGTTCATACGGCGGCTGCGCGACATCGTCGGCCCCGGGCCCCGCCTCTCCCTGCTGTGCCACTCGTACGGCTCGGTCGTCTGCGGCCGTGCCGCTCCCGGCCTGGACGTGGACGACATCGCCCTGGTCGGCAGCCCCGGCACGGGCGTCGACTCCGCCGAATCCCTGCACACCCGGGCCCAGGTGTGGGCGGCTCGCGGGTCCGACGACTGGGTCGGGGAGGTCCCGCACGTCAGAGCCGATCTGTTCGGCGTCACCGTCGGCTTCGGCACCGACCCGGTCTCCCCGGCGTTCGGGGCCCGGGTCTTCGCCGCCGGCGACGGCGGTCACAGCGACTACTTCGCACCGGGCTCGGTCTCCGTGACCAACCTGGCCCGGATCGTCCTCGGTGAGACCTCGGAGGTCACCCGTGCCTGAGACGACTCCCGTGCACCGCCCCTGGCAGGGCGTACGACAGGGCATACGACGGGGCGCCGACCGGGTCGACGCCGCCACGCCCGCCGGGCGGGACCGTGCGGTCGACGCGCTGCGCGCCTTCGCGATCCTCGGTGTGGTCCTCGGCCACTGGCTGGTGACCGCCCTGGTCGCGGACGGCGGCACGCTGCACACCGCGAGCTTGCTCCAGCGCATGCCCTGGCTGGCGCCGATCTCCTGGGCCTTCCAGACGCTCGCCGTGTTCTTCCTGGTGGGCGGCCATGTGGCGACCCGCGGCTACACCGCGGCCCGCGCCCGCGGCACGACATACGGCGCGTGGCTGGCGGCCCGTCTGTCGCGCCTGTTCGCACCGGTGGCGGCCGTCCTGGCCCTGTGGGCGGTCGCGGCGACCGCGCTGCTCCTGACGGGCGCCGAGTTCGCGACGGTGCACACCCTGGTCAAACTGGCGCTGTCCCCGTTGTGGTTCCTGCTGGTCTTCGCCGTGCTGACGGCGGCGACGCCCCTCCTGCTCCGGCTCAACCCCCTCTGGCCGCTGGCCGCCGTACTCCACGTGGATCTTCTGCGTTTCGGACTGGGCGGCCCGTCCTGGCTCGGCTGGGTGAACCTGGCGGCGGGCTGGCTGGTGCCGTTCACCCTGGGCGCGGCCTGGACCCGGGGCGAACTGGACAGCCGTCGCGCGGGGTTGCTGCTGCTGACGGGCGGCGCGGTGACGACGGCACTGCTGGTCGCGTTCGCCGGCTATCCGGCGTCGATGGTCGGCGTGCCCGGCGCCGCAGTCTCCAACCTGAACCCGCCGACGCTGGCCGTGGTCACCTTCGGCCTGGCCCAGTGCGGCCTGGCCCTCCTGCTGCGCGACCGGCTGCGCCGGGCCATGCGGCGCCCGTTGGCGTGGGCGGTGGTGGCGCTGGTCAATCTCTCCGCGATGACGATCTTCCTCTGGCACCAGACTGCCCTGATGGCCACCACGGCCACCGGTCTCCTGGCGGGCCGACTCCCCGGCCTGCACACCTGGCCCGACGGAATGACCTGGGTGGCCGCCCGGCTGCTCTGGCTTCCTGTCTTCGCCCTGGTCCTGTCCGTGTGCTGGGCGGCCTTCCGCGCCTACGAACAGGGCCCCCGCCGCGTCCCCGGCCGCCGTTCCCGCGTGGTCCGCGTCCACCGAGACCCTCACGCGAGGGCAGCGAAGGCGGCGCGCGGTGCCTAGGGTAAGCGGCGTGACGGTATCGGGGACCCGGCACGCGCTCGCCGGCCGCGTGCGACGCGGACTGCGGGTGCTGCGCGGCGACTTGTGCACGGTGCGAGCGGATCCGCTGCCCCCCTCTGTCTGGCTGCGCTGGCTGCCTCACGGCGTGGTGTGCCTGGCCGCGTTCGGCATCACGCTCGGCGGTACGGCACAGCTCTCCGACAACGGACACCTGGGCAACGGGGCCGCCTTCCTGATCGCCGTCGCGCAGGGCGGTGCGGTGGTGCTCGCTCTGTGGCGGCCCATCCTGGCGTGGTGGCTGTCGACGGCGGCCACCGTGGCGGGGGCGATCGCCGTCCACGGCCGGCTGGGCGCGCTGACGGCGGAGGCCTTCACCTGGCCCTGGACCGCGGCCGGGATCATCGCGCACCTGCTCGTGCTGCTGCTGCTGGCGCTCCGGGTGCGCACCCGGGTGTCCGCCGAGGCGCTGGCCGTGACCGTGCTGGTCACCTACGCCGTCGAAGAGGTGTGGGGCGCCTCCCACTACCAGTCCACCTCGGTGGTCGCGGTCTGCCTGTCCGTGGTGGTCGTGGTGCTCGGCATCGCGCTGCGCGGCCGCCGCGAGGCCCGCGCGGAACTCGGCCGGCAGACCACGATCACCGCGGAGGAACGGGCCCGCCGCACACTCCTGGAGGAGCGCAACCGTATCGCCCGCGAGCTGCACGACGTGGTCGCCCACCACATGTCGGTGATCTCCATCCAGGCCCAGGTCGCCCCCCACCTGGTGGAGAACCCGTCGCAGGAGTTGAAGGAGAACCTCACCGGCATCCGGGAGAACGCCCTGGAGGCGCTCACCGAACTGCGCCGGGTGCTCGGGGTGTTGCGGTCGGAGAACCCCGAGGATCCGTACGGGCTCGGCGAGGCGGGCCCCGGGGCGGCCCCCGACTCCCCGCAGCCCACGCTGGCCCGCCTCGACGCGCTGATCGACAACACCCGGGCCGCCGGGCTGGAGGTCGTCGTCGACATCGAGGGGGACACGCCCGCCTATGCGCCGGGAGTGGAGCTGTCGGCGTACCGGATCGTCCAGGAGGCGCTCAGCAACGCGCTGCGGCACGCCCCTGGTTCATCGGTGCGCGTCGACATCCACCACATCCCCGGCGGGCTGTACATCTCGGTCCTCAACTCCCGTCCCCGGCACCCTGTCCCGCCCTCCCCGGGCGCGGGCCACGGTCTGCTCGGCATGCGGGAGCGCGCGGCGATGCTCGGCGGGTACGTCACCGCGGCCAAGACACTGCAAGGCGGGTTCGCCGTCACGGCGTTCCTCCCGAAGGACGGCGTATCGGAGGACGGTGTGTCGAAGGACGGCGTATCGGAGGGCGGTGTGCCGGAGGACGGCGTATCGGAGGGCGGTGTGCCGGAGGACGGCCCGGACGACGGCTCACCCCAGAGGCCCCCACACCCCCGCCGTCCCCGACTCCCCTGACGCCCACACGACCCCGGCACTCAGACATCCCCGACACCCAGACATCCCCGACACCCCGACCGGAAACGAGGATCCATGACGAGCGGCACCATCCGGGTACTGATCGCCGACGACCAGCAGATGGTCCGGCAGGGCTTCACCGTGCTGCTCAACACCCAGCCGGACATCGACGTGATCGGTCAGGCGGTGGACGGTGTGGACGCGATCGTCAAGGTCGGCGAACTCGCCCCGGACGTGGTCCTGATGGACATCCGCATGCCCGAACTCGGCGGCATCGAGGCCACCCGCCGTATCACCGGCGAGCGCCCGGACATCAAGGTGCTGGTGCTCACCACCTTCGACCTCGACGAGTACGTGTACGAGGCGCTCAGAGCGGGGGCGTCCGGGTTTCTGCTGAAGGACGCCTCCGCGGACAAGCTCGCCGAGGCGGTACGGGTGGTGGCGGCCGGTGACGCGCTGCTCGCGCCGGGCATCACCCGGCGGCTGATCGCCGAGTTCTCCCGCCTCGACGACCGTCCCCGCGCCCCGCTCAAGGAGCGCGTCGGCGGTCTGACCGAACGCGAGACGGAGGTACTGGCGCTGATCGCTCAGGGCCTGTCGAACGCGGAGATCGCCGAGCGGCTGGTGGTCGCCGAGCAGACGGTGAAGACCCACGTGGGCCGCATCCTGGTGAAGCTGGGGCTGCGGGACCGCACCCAGGCGGCGGTGTTCGCGTACGAGTCGGGGCTGGTGCGGCCCACCGGGTACTGACCGGCACCCATCCGGCGCCGAACCGGGCCCACCGCACCGCCGCTGCCACCCGTAGTACCTGAGAGGGACCCCGCAGGACCCCTCTCACTGGTGACGACCGCGACCCGCCTCGCCCCTACCGTTCTGTATGTGACCGAGACGACCCAGACGCACCCCACACCGCAGGGCGGGAGCAGGCCGCGCAGCCCTGAGTTCCGGCTGGCCGCGGACGCCCTGCGCGGCCTGCGGCAGGAACTGTTCACCGACGCCTTCGCCTACGACCCGCTCCCCCGCATGCGGGTCGACGGCTTTCTGACCAGGCGGCTCTCCGGTCGCCTGCGGGACTACGCGGGCTGGACGCCGCACGCGGTGGTGGCCTTCGCCGGACTGCTGTCGGCGAGCATCGCCGCCTCCGCGGCCGACGGCGGCGACATCAGCTCGCTGCTCGCCGCCCTGCTGGCCCTGATCCCGGTCCTGCTGGTGCTGCTGCGGCCGATCGGTGCCTTCTGGTTCTCCCTCATCGCCACCCCGTTCGCCGCGGTGTTCGTCGACAGCTACAGCGACTGGCCCTGGCCGACCGGCAGCTTCACCGCCCACCTGGTCGTGGTGACGGTCGCCGCCATCCGGACCGGGCCCCGCGCCGCGGCCTGGATGTGGGTCATGACGGCGGCCTACGGCATGGTGTCGGAGACCGTCCTGGGCGGCGGCCACTACGCCTCCAACACCGCGCCCATGCTGGTCGTCTCCGCGCTGCTCCTGCTCGCAGTCTCCGTCTGGCACATACGGCGGTCGGCCGCGCAGGAGGTGACCGCGCAGCAGACGGTGACCGAGCACGAGCGCTCCCGCCGCACCCTGCTGGAGGAGCGCACGACGATCGCCCGGGAGCTGCACGACGTGGTCGCCCACCACATGTCGGTGGTCGCCATCCAGGCGGAGGCCGCCCCCTACCGGGTGGAGAACCCGCCGCCGGAGCTGGAGCGCGCCTTCGTCACGATCAGGGAGAACGCGGTGGCGGCCCTCACCGAACTGCGCCGTGTCCTCGGCGTGGTCCGCGCGGAGGACTACGAGGCGCCGGACGCCCCGCAGCCCACCCTCGCCGACCTGGACGCACTGCTCGCCAATGTGCGCGACGCCGGACTGAGCGTCGACAAGACGGTGACCGGAGCGGTGCGGGAACTGCCGCAGGGCGTGGAGCTGTCGGCGTACCGGATCGTGCAGGAGGCGCTGAGCAACACCCTGCGGCACGCGCCCGGGGCGAGCGCCCGCGTGGAGATCGGGTACGTCCTGGGCGGGCTGGGCCTGCGGATAGTCAACGGCCCGCTGCCCGAGCTGTCCCTGGTGAAGCCCTCGCCCGGAGCGGGGCACGGCATCACCGGTATGCGGGAGCGGGTCTCCATGCTGAACGGCGAGATGACGGCGGGGCCGGCGGAGGACGGAGGCTATGAGGTGACGGTGTTCCTGCCGGTGCCCGCGCTGAGCGAGGGTGACGCATGACCATCCGCGTGCTGATCGCGGACGATCAGATGATGGTGCGCGAGGGCTTCTCGGTCCTGCTGAACGCGATGCCGGACATCGAGGTCGTCGGCGAGGCCGTCAACGGACGTCAGGCGGTGGACCGGGTGCGTGAGCTCGCTCCGGACGTGGTGCTGATGGACATCCGGATGCCCGAGCTGAACGGCATCGAGGCGACCCGGGAGATCGTCGCCGCGGACGGCGCGGCGAAGGTGCTGGTGCTGACCACCTTCGACCTCGACGAGTACGTGTACCAGGCGCTGCGGGCGGGAGCCTCCGGCTTCCTCCTCAAGGACGCCTCGGCCCGTCAACTCGCCGACGGGGTGAGGGTGGTGGCGTCCGGGGAGGCGTTGCTGGCGCCCTCGGTGACCAGGCGGCTGATCACCGAGTTCTCCAAACTGTCCGCCAATCCGCGCCTGGCGCCCGCCGCGCAGGCGGCGTACGGCGAGCTGACCGATCGGGAGACGGAGGTGCTGGTGCTGATCGCGCAGGGCCTGTCGAACGCGGAGATAGCCGAGCGGCTGGTGGTGGCCGAGTCGACGATCAAGACGCATGTGAGCCGGATCCTGGTGAAGCTGGGGCTGCGGGACCGTACCCAGGCGGCGGTGTTCGCGTACGAGGCGCGGCTGGTCACCCCGGGCTGAGCATCCGGTGTCGGTGGGACGCCCCTGGTCAGAGAGGGAGGTGCCGGTCTACCGTCCGTCCATGGCACCTGTTACCGATCTCGCCTTCGACCCCTGGGACCCGGCGTTCGTCGCCGACCCGTACCCCGCCTACGCCGAGCTGCGGGCCAGGGGCCGCGTGCTCCACTACGAGCCGACCAACCAGTGGCTGGTGCCGCACCACGCGGACGTGGCGGCGCTGTTGCGGGACCGTCGGCTGGGGCGGACGTACCAGCACCGGTTCACGCACGAGGAGTTCGCACGGACGGCTCCGCCGCCGGAGCACGAGCCGTTCCACACCCTCAACGACCACGGGATGCTCGACCTGGAGCCGCCGGACCACACCCGGATCCGGCGTCTGGTGTCGAAGGCGTTCACCCCGCGCACGGTGGAGCGGCTGAGGCCGTATGTGCACGACCTGGCCGGCGAGCTGGTGGCCGCGCTGGTGGAGGCGGGCGGCGGTGATCTGCTGACGGATGTGGCCGAGCCGCTGCCGGTCGCGGTGATCGCGGAGATGCTGGGCATCCCGGAGGCGGACCGGGCGCCGCTGAGGCCCTGGTCGGCGGACATCTGCGGGATGTACGAGCTGAACCCCTCCGAGGAGGTGGCGGCGCGGGCGGTGCGGGCATCGGTGGAGTTCTCGGACTATCTGCGGGAGCTGATCGCCGAGCGGCGCAAGAAGCCGGGGGAGGACCTGATCTCGGGTCTGATCGCGGCGCACGACGAGGGCGACCGCCTCACCGAGCAGGAGATGATCTCCACCTGCGTGCTCCTGCTGAACGCGGGCCACGAGGCCACGGTGAACGCCACCGTCAACGGCTGGTGGGCGCTGTTCCGCAACCCCGGCCAACTGGCAGCCCTGCGCGCGGACCACTCCCTGGTCCCGGCCGCCGTGGAGGAGCTGATGCGGTACGACACCCCGCTCCAGCTCTTCGAGCGCTGGGTGCTGGACGAGATCGAGATCGCCGGGACGACGATCCCGAGGGGAGCGGAGGTCGCGATGCTCTTCGGCTCGGCCAACCACGACACGGAGGTCTTCCGGGACCCCGAGCGGCTCGACCTGACCCGTCAGGACAACCCGCACATCTCCTTCAGCGCGGGCATCCACTACTGCATCGGCGCCCCCCTGGCCCGTATCGAGCTGGCGGCCTCCATGACGGCGCTGCTGCAGCAGGCACCGACCCTGACCCTGGCGGCGGAACCGCGACGGAAGCCGAACTTCGTGATCCGGGGGCTGGAAGGGCTCAGCGTCGAGGTCGTCAAGGTCTGAGCCGGCTGAACAGCGCCCAGCACCCGAGGGCGAAGGCGACGCCCCCGAGCATCATCAGGGGCAGCTCGGAGTAGAGCACGCTCCAGTCGGGTGCCTGCTCGAAGCGCCAGAGCCGCTTCCGGACGTCGATCGACCACACGGCGAGTCCCGCACCGGCACCGACGGCCGCGGTCAGACATCCTCCGGCGGCCTGCATACGTTGCCCCATGTCCGGCATGGACGTGTGCGGACCGCCTCAAGGTTCCTGCTGCCCTCACATCGCGGGTCGGCATCGGGTCATCGCGCCTGCGTGAACGACTCGACACCACGGCCGCCACGGAGGACGCCGCAGCGCCCGATGACACCGTCGCGTTCGGCCTTCAGTCCCTCCTGGACGGCTTCGAGGGCCGCCTCAGCCGGCGCGAGTGACCGCCCCGGACGACACCCGCCCCGGACAAGAAGCCTGCCGCCCGCAGAAGTCCGCCCCGGAGGACTGGCTGTCCGCTACGAGGCGGCCGTCGTCGTCGAGGCCATCAGGGAATGGCTGTACCAGCGGCATCGAGAGTGATCCAGTAGCGGCGCTTGACCCCGGATTCGGTGCCGCGCACATCTTCGAGGACGCCGCCATTTGCTTCGATGGTGCGCGCCGAGCCGACGTTGCCGTCGTCACAGAGGAGGCCTTCGCGGCCCAGCTCGTCGAGGCCGGTATGCAACGGATGGCCGCCCGGGTGTTCGCCGCGCTGGCCGCAAGTGAAGCCGCACAGACCAAGGGCCCTGGTGGAGACCGACCTCTCCACCAGGGCCCGACCGCCGTACGCCTACCGCTCCTTCGTCTCCTCCAGCACCGTCCGTCCCAGCAGCGCGTACCGCGAGGGATCGCGCCGCTTGAGGTACTGGGCGTAGCCGATGCCCGTGGCCGCGACCAGGGCGACCAGCCACGGTGTCGCCTTCAGGAGCAGGGAGCCGGACTCCGAGCCGGCCGCCGCGCTCATGTTGGACACCAGCAGCACCACCACCGCGAGCATCGCGACACCGCCGATGAGCGGGGCGGTGAAGGTCCTGAACCAGTGGCGGCTCTCGGGGTGGTTCGAGCGGAAGTAGACGAGCACCGCGAACGAGCACACCGCCTGCACGATCAGGATCGCCATGGTGCCGAGGATGGCCAGCAGGACGTAGAGGGAGTTGTACGGGTCCTTGCCCGCGATCCAGAACGCGCCGACCAGCACCGCGCTCAGCACCGTCTGGACCAGGCCCGCGATGTGCGGCGAGCCGTGGCCGGCGTGGGTGCGGCCGAGGGTGTTCTTCAGTGAGGGCAGGACACCTTCGCGGCCCAGCGCGTACATGTAGCGGGCGGCGCAGTTGTGGAACGCCATGCCGCAGGCCAGCGAGCCGGTGATCATCAGCCACTGCATGACGTCGACCGCCCAGTGGCCGACGTACTGCTCGGTGGGGCCGAAGAAGAGGGCCAGCGGGTCGGCGGTGGCGACCTTCACGGCGCGCGACTCGCCGGTGCCCGAGATGGCCATCCAGGAGACGAAGACGTAGAAGACGCCGACGCCCAGGACAGAGATCATCGTCGCCTTGGGGATGATCTTCTTCGGGTTGCGGGACTCCTCGCCGTACATCGCCGTCGACTCGAACCCGACCCACGACCAGAACGCGAAGAACAGTCCGAGGCCGGCGGAGGTGCCGGTGAAGGCGTTGACCGGGTTGACCGGGCCGAAGCCGAAACCGTTCGGGCCGCCGCCGTGCAGGGCGACCGAGATCGCCATCGCGGCCAGGATCGTCACCTCGGTGGCGAGGAGGACGACGAGCAGTTTCTCGGCGAGCGCGATGCCGAACCAGGTGCCGACCGCGTTGACGGCCAGCATCAGGATCGCGAACGCCCACCACGGGACGTGCAGCCCCGTCTGGTCCTTGAGGGTGGTGGTGGCGAAGGTCGAGAAGATGCCGACGAGCGCCGGCTCGAAGACGGCGTACGCGAAGGTCGCCAGCAGTCCGGAGGCGAGCCCGACGGTGCGGCCGAGGCCGTAGGAGATGAAGCCGTAGAAGGCGCCGGTGGAGGTGATGTGCTTCGCCATCGACGTGAAACCGACGGAAAAGATTGCCAGTACGACCATTGCGACGAGGTAGCTCGCCGGGGCGCCGATGCCGTTGCCGGACGACACCATGAAGGGCACGTTGCCGGTCATCGCGGTGATCGGCGCGGCGGTCGCCACGGCCATGAAGACCACGCCGAGCAGGCCCACCGCGTTGGGTTTGAGCCGGTGCACGGCTCCGTCGGTGCTCGTTTCCGCCGCCGGGGCGACGCCCTCGTCCACTGCCATCGGGTTGGCCCCTCTCTTGTCGGTCCACTGGTGCACTGGACCGGAACTCTGCAGTCCGAATGAGTCGGCCAACGGTTTCGGGGCGTTAAATGTTTGTCAACCATACCTTTGGAAACCGGCCGTGAGGCGGGCCGGTCGAACGCTCTTGTTAACTCTCACGCGGTCCGTGGACCGGGCCGCGCCCCACCTCGTAGCGTCGCCGTCATGAGCGCCTACACCTCCACCGTCAGCGGCGAGCGCCACCGCTTCGACTCCCTGGCCCGGCTGCTCGCCGCCGCGAGCCCCGAGCGCTCCGGCGACCGGCTGGCCGGCCTCGCCGCCTCGTCGGCACGGGAGCGGGTCGCGGCCCGCTGGGCACTGGCCGAGGTGCCGCTCACGGCCTTCCTCACCGAGCCGGTGATCCCGTACGAGAGCGACGACGTGACCCGGCTGATCCTCGACACCCACGACCCCGTCGCCTTCGCGCCGGTCGCCGGAATGACGGTCGGTGAGCTGCGGGAGTGGCTGCTGTCCGAGGCGGCGGACGCGACGGCGCTGGCCGCGCTGGCGCCCGGGCTGACCCCGGAGATGACGGCGGCCGTCTCCAAGCTGATGGGGAACGCGGACCTGGTGGCCGTGGCGCGGAAGGTACGGGTGGTGACCGCGTTCCGCTCCACGATCGGACTGCCGGGCCGGCTGGCCACCCGGCTCCAGCCCAACCACCCCACCGACGACCCCGCGGGCGTGGCCGCAGCCCTCCTCGACGGGCTGCTGCTGGGCTCCGGTGACGCGGTGATCGGCATCAACCCGGCGACCGACAGCCCGAGGGCGGTACGGGACCTGCTGGAGCTGCTGGACGGCGTGATCACGCGCTACTCCATCCCCACCCAGTCCTGCGTGCTGTGCCACGTCACCACGAGCGTGGACCTGATGGAGCGTGGCGCCCCCGTCGACCTCGTCTTCCAGTCCATCGCGGGCACCCAGGCGGCCAACGCGTCCTTCGGCGTGACGCTGGACCTCCTCGGCGAGGCCCATCAGGCGGCCCAGGAGCTGAACCGGGGCACGGTCGGCCGCAACGTCATGTACTTCGAGACCGGCCAGGGCAGCGCCCTGTCGGCCGACGCGCACCACGGGGTGGACCAGCAGACGGTCGAGGCCCGTGCGTACGCCGTCGCGCGCCGCTACGACCCCCTGCTGGTGAACACCGTCGTCGGCTTCATCGGTCCCGAGTACCTCTACGACGGCCGGCAGATCCTCCGCGCCGCCCTGGAGGACCACTTCTGCGGCAAGCTGCTCGGCCTGCCGATGGGACTGGACATCTGCTACACCAACCACGCGGACGCCGATGACGACGACGTGGCGACCATGCTGACCATGCTCGGCGTCGCGGGCGCCTCCTTCGTGATCTGCACACCGGGCGGCGACGACATCATGCTCAACTACCAGTCGGCCTCGTACCACGACGCGTTGTACCTGCGCGAGGTCCTGGGCCTGCGCCCGGCACCGGAGTTCGAGGCATGGCTGGGATCCATCGGCCTGCTCGACGAACGCGGAGGCATCCGCGAGGTCACCGCACAACACCCGCTGACGGCGATCGGAAAGGAGCTGGCGGCATGACCCAACTCCCCGTACCCACCGACGACCTGGCCCTCTGGTCGGCGCTGCGCCGTCACACCCAGGCCCGCATCGGACTCGGCCGGGCGGGCTCCGGCCTGCCGACCCGGCACCGACTGGAACTCCAGTCCGCGCACGCGGCGGCCCGGGACGCGGTGCACTCGCCGTTCGACCCGGACACGGTCGCCGCGGCCCTCACCGGCGTGCCGACGGTACGGGTACGCAGTGCCGCTCCCGACCGGCTCACCTACCTCCAGCGCCCCGACCTGGGCCGCCGCCTGCACCCGACCGACCGGGCGCATCTGCCGACGGGGGAGTGGGACGTGGTGTTCGTGATCGCCGACGGCCTGTCCAGCCGGGCGGTGCACGAGCACGCGGCGGCGCTGGTCCGGGCAACGACGGCACTGCTCCCGGCCGACTGGCGGGTCGCCCCGGTCGTCCTCGCCGAACAGGCCCGCGTGGCCCTCGGCGACGACGTCGCGCACACCATGGGCGCGACGGCCGTGGTGCTCCTGGTCGGCGAACGTCCCGGCATGTCGGCGGCGGACTCCCTGGGCGCCTACCTCACATACGGCCCGAAACCCGGCGTGACGACCGACGCCGACCGCAACTGCCTGTCCAACATCAGGCCCCCGCTGGGCCTGGCGTACGACACGGCGGCGGCCAAGCTGGTCGCGCTGCTGAGGGGGGCACGGGAACTGGGGCGGAGCGGGGTGAGCCTGAAGGACGAGTCGGACGCGTTGCCGCCGGGGTAGGGCGGACGCGTCGCGGGGGTAGGGCGGACGCGTCGCGGGGGTAGGGCGGACGCGTCGCGGGGGTAGGCCGGACGCGTCGCCGCGGTGGGTCAGACCGCCATGCCGCGAGCCAGTACCCGGGCCGACTCGCGGAGTGTGGCCCACCATGCGTCCCGGTCGGGCGTCGGCACGTGGACGTTTCGACGCCCCTCGTCACCGGACGGCTCAGGCCACCGCACCTCGACGCGGGCGCGCTCGGCGAGGACCAGGACGGTGGCGGTGAAGCCGCGGGAGAGGGCGTCGATCACACGGTGCGACTTGTTGTCGTGCCACTCCAGCAGGGTGTTCACGTACGTCTCGAAGGCCGCCGGGTCGATCTTGCACTCGTCGCTCTCCATCGGCCCGAACCCGGAGGGCACCCCCAGCTCCTCCTCGTACAGCCGCACGTAGCTCAGGAACAGCCGGGCGGCTCCGTTGGACGGGTTCCAGAGGGTCTCGTCCCCCACGTCGAAGAACTGACTCATGGCTGGCCCTCCCGGCGGTGATCGCGACGGGCAGGCTAGGGCCCTTCTGATGGACCCTAACCGGGCGTCCGGCCTCGCAGCAGCCGGTTATTCGTCGGCCCCCACCGGCAACGTCAGCCCCCAGCTCCCCTCCCACACCGTCCACGTCCGCTGGCGGACCGGCCCCGAGACCACCGTGTCCGCGCGGTACCGGAAGTCCGCTCCCGAGACGGTCACCCGGCGCCCCCGTGCCAGCAGGGGGGAGGCCTCCGCGCCCACCGACACCGGGCGGACCTCCACCGCCGCCGCGCCGGAGCCGTCCGCGGTCACGGAGACCGTCTCGACCGGCTGGTCCAGGTCGACGAGGGTCTCGCCGTCGACCTCTATCCGCAGCCGGGTGGGCCCGGCGGGGCCGGGGGCGGGCTGTGCGGGGCGCAGCGGCAGGGCGGGGACCAGGGTCCGTACGAGGGACTGGCAGGTCCGCAGCCAGGGATGCGCGGGCGCCCCCGTCACCGCCGCCGACTCCTCAGCCACGACCCCGGACTCCTCCCGGCCCGTCGGCGCCGACGGAATCCGCAGCGCGCCCAGCACCACCCCGTCGCTCTCGTCCACGAGCAGGTCCATCCGCCGCTGGGCGCCGTCCAGGACCGCCCGCGCCGCCGCCACGGTCCCCGCGGGCACCCCGAGGGACCGCGCCAGGGACAGCGCGCCGCCCACCGGCACGAGCGACAGGGCGCACTCCGCCAGCTCCCGTCGCCGGTGCAGCAGGGACACCGCCCGGACCAGCGCCCGGTCGTCCCCTATGACCACGGGCCGCCGTGAGCCCCGCCGGGCCAGTACCCGGGCGAATTCCTCAGAATCTTCCGGCAGACACACCTTCGTACTCGCCGCACCCGCGCTGAGCACGTCTTTCGCGATCCGTACGGCCTCCCCGTCCATCCTCCGGGCGACCGGATCTATGACCACCAGCAGCTGGTCGGGCGTCGCGAAAGTCGCCACCTCGGTCCTGCCTCGCTTCCTCGGGTAGCATCTTTGTGCAAGAGCCCCTTGCGCTATTGCGCCAGGGGCTTCGTCTATTCCGGGGCATCCGGTCCGACGGGTTGCGGCCAACGAAGGTCGCCGGTGTACGAAACAGGCTGTGCGAGGCACAGTCAATGGCGCGTACGCCCCTGACCTTGGACATGCCCCGCCCGGAAGGGGTGTACGCGCGTGCCCGCACTTGTGCTGCTCGGTGCTCAGTGGGGTGACGAAGGCAAGGGAAAGGCAACCGACCTGCTCGGTGGCTCGGTGGACTATGTGGTGCGCTACCAGGGCGGCAACAACGCCGGCCACACGGTAGTCGTGGGTGATCAGAAGTACGCCCTCCACCTCCTCCCTTCCGGAATCCTCTCGCCGGGGTGCACCCCGGTCATCGGCAACGGAGTCGTCGTCGACCCGTCGGTCCTGCTCTCCGAGCTGAGCGGACTGAACGAACGTGGTGTCGACACGTCCAAGCTCCTGATCAGTGGTAACGCCCACATCATCACGCCGTACAACGTCACCGTGGACAAGGTGACGGAACGCTTCCTCGGAAAGCGGAAGATCGGCACGACCGGTCGCGGCATCGGTCCGACGTACGCCGACAAGATCAACCGTGTCGGTATCCGCGTCCAGGACCTGTACGACGAGTCGATCCTGACCCAGAAGGTCGAGGCGGCCCTCGACGTCAAGAACCAGATCCTCACCAAGCTCTACAACCGGCGCGCGATCGCCGTGGACCAGGTGGTCGAGGAACTGCTGGTGTACGCCGACAAGCTCGCGCCGTACGTCGCCGACACGGTCCTGGTGCTCAACCAGGCCCTGGAGGACGACAAGGTGGTCCTCTTCGAGGGCGGCCAGGGCACGCTCCTGGACATCGACCACGGCACCTACCCCTTCGTCACCTCCTCGAACCCGACCGCCGGCGGTGCCTGCACCGGCGCCGGCGTCGGCCCGACGAAGATCAGCCGGGTCATCGGCATCCTGAAGGCGTACACGACCCGCGTCGGCGCGGGCCCGTTCCCCACCGAACTCTTCGACGAGGACGGCGAGGCGCTGCGCCGCATCGGCGGCGAGAAGGGCGTCACGACCGGCCGCGACCGCCGCTGCGGCTGGTTCGACGCGGTGATCGCGAGGTACGCGACCCGCGTCAACGGCCTGACCGACTTCTTCCTCACCAAGCTCGACGTCCTGACGGGCTGGGAGCAGATCCCGGTCTGCGTGGCGTACGAGATCGACGGCAAGCGCGTCGAGGAACTCCCGTACTCGCAGACCGACTTCCACCACGCGAAGCCGGTCTACGAGATGCTGCCGGGCTGGTCGGAGGACATCAGCAAGGCCAAGTCCTTCTCCGACCTCCCGAAGAACGCCCAGGACTACGTCAAGGCGCTGGAGGAGATGTCCGGCGCCCCGATCTCCGCGATCGGTGTCGGTCCGGGGCGGGACGAGACGATCGAGATCAACTCGTTCCTGTAGGGATGCGGCCGGGCTCCTGACCCGGCTTCGACGACGAGGAGGGGCGCCCCCGGCGGGGGGGCGTCCCTCCTCGTCGTCGAAGCCGGGTCACTCCGTGCGCAGTGCCGTCGCCGTGTCGGTGCGGGCGGCCCAGCCCGCCGGGAGCAGAGCGCCGCCGAGCGCGATCACGAGCCCGCCCAGGGTGAGCAGGGCCAGGATCGGGGTGGCGTAGACGGTGATGTACGAGGTCGGCAGGTGCATGCCGGTGGTGTCGCCCATGAGCGGGGCGACGAAGTGGTGCAGGGCCACGCCGGCCGGGACGCCCACGGCTCCGGCCGGCAGTCCGATCCCGGCGACGGACGTGAGCACCATGCCGACGGTCTGCCGGGGTGTCATGCCGAGGGCCTTGAAGACGCCGAGGTCGTGGACCCGGTCCCGGGTGTCGAGGACGACCGTGTTGAGCACGCCCAGGCCCGCGACCGCGACGAGCAGCAGGGTCAGCGTGCCGATGAGCGCGTCCATGGCCGCGATCACGCTGGACTCGTTGCCGGTGTTGGGGTGGGCGATGGCGCCGCTTCCGGTCAGGGCCCTGTTCAGCGAGGTCAGGTAGGCCGACGTGGACGTGCCGGGGGCCGGCTCGGCGAAGAAGCGGACGGGGCCGGCGTCCAGTCCCAGGGCGGTGAGGGTCGACGTCGTGGTCAGCAGGGTCATGCCGTCGTCCTCGGTGAAGAACGCCTCACCGACGATGCGTACGGAGGTGCGGCGGCCGTCCTCGGTCAGCCGCAACGTGTCGCCGACGCGGAGGCCGGCGGCCTTCAGGAACCGGTTCGTGACGACCGCCTGGCCGGGACCGGTCAGCCAGGTGCCGGAGGCCGGCTTGGCGGCGGCCCAGGACGCGTCGCCCTCGTACGCCACCACAGTGGTCCGGTCGGTGATCCCGGACGCGCCGACCTCGGCCTGGGCGGTGCCGTAGAAGCGGCGGGTCCCCTTGTCGGCGCGGAGGGCGGCGGTGACCGCGGCCGGGTCGGCCTTGTGGGCGGGCTTCTGGCCGGGGGCCCGGACCGCCAAGGCGCCCGGTGGGGCCTGCCCGCTGCCGGTGTCCACGGCCACGGGGGCGGTGGAGTCGAGCATCCGGTGCGACTGCACCGCGCCGAGGGTCAGGGCGAGCCCCGTGGCGAAGGTGACGGTGACGGCGGCGAAGGCGACGGCGGCGGCCGTCGTCGCCGACCGGGCCGGACGGGCGAAGGGGTGTGCCAGGCCGAGGCTCACCGGGCGCGGCAGCGGGAGCCGTCCGGTCACCCGTCGCGCCAGCCGGCCGCGTGCGCTGCCCGGTGTGCGTCCGACGGTGATCGCCTGCACGGTGCGCAGCCGGCCGGCCCGCAGCGCGGGGACGACGGCGACGACGGCGACCAGCGTGAGGGCGAGGCCGGGCACCCCGAGGTCGACCCACCAGGGGATCGCCGCCGGCGCGCCGCTGTAGACGTCCTCGACGCCGCCGAGGACCGGAACGGCCAGCAGGTTGCCGAGCACCACCCCGAGGGCGCAGCCGAGCGCGGCCGGGATCAGCGCCTGGGCGACGTAGGCCCGCGCCACCTGCGCCGGGGTGAAGCCGAGGGACTTGAGGATGCCGATGCGCCGGGTGGCGGAACCGACCGCGCCGCTGACGACGATGCCGATGATCAGTACGGACATGGCGAGACCCAGCACTCCGAACGCGGCCACGAAAGGCACGAACGCCAGCGCGTTGGCGAGCTGTTGCTGTTCGACGGTGAGGTGGGACAGCGTTCCGGTCAGGGCGCCCGCGGGCACGGCGGCGGCGATCGCGGCACGGTCGGCGGACACCTGCGTGTCGGTGTCGGCGTGCCGGAAGCGGTACAGCATCTCGTAGCCGGCCCCGGCCTTTCCGCCGGTCAGCGCCTCGGCCTGGGCGGGCGTCACCCAGGCGTCGGCGGTACCGGTCACCGACCGGGCCAGGCCCACCACGGTCAGCGCAGGGGAGCCGGGCAGGTCGGGGAAGTCGAGCCGGGTGCCCGGCGGCAGCGGTGTTTCGCCGTAGGACAGCACGATCTGGCCCGGCCGGGTGGCCCAGCTTCCCTCGACCAGGTGGAGCCGGTCGACCGGTCCTTCGGCGTCCGCCCGTCCGGCGACAGTGAGCGTGGGGAGCGTGACGTCGGCCGGAAGGTCGCGGGACGCCGAGACGGTGCGCGGGTTGAGCGAGAGGGTGCGGAAGGGACCGGCCGCCGCCGTCACGCCGGAGGTCCGCGCGGTGGCCGTGAGCTGCGCCGACGTGACCTTCGTGGGGTCGAACCGGGCCGTCAGGTGGGCGCCGTGCTGCTCGGTCATGGCGTGGTCGAAGGGTGCCCGGGACGCCGTGAGCACCCCGGCGGCCACGACGGACGCGGTGACCGCGATGAGCGTCGTCATGATCATGACGGCGGTCTGGAGGCGGCGCCGCCCCAGCCCCGAGCGCACCACCCGGCCGAGGGCGCTCACCGGAGCCCGGCTCAGGGCGCTCACCGGGCCACCGCCGCCGTCGTGTCCCGGGCGGGCCGGGTGTCGCGGACGATCCGGCCGTCGACCAGTTCGATCGTGCGGGTCGCGCAGGACGCGGCGAGGCCGAGATCGTGGGTGACCAGCACGATGGTCTGCCCGTCCGCGTTGAGCGCGGCCAGCAGCTCCCGCACGTCCTCGCCGGAGGCACTGTCCAGCGCGCCCGTGGGTTCGTCGGCCAGCAGCAGCGCCGGACGGTTCATCAGCGCCCGGGCGACCGCGACCCGTTGCCGCTCCCCGCCGGACAGCCGGCCGGGGTAGGCGCCCGCGTGCCGGTCGATACCGAGGCGCGTCAGCAGCTCAGCCGCCCGCCGGCGGGCCTCGGCCCGGGGCGCGCCCGCCAACTGCGCAGGCAACAGGACGTTGTCGGCGACCGTCAGATCGTCCAGCAGGTTGAAGAACTGGAAGACCATGCCGATACGCGCCCGCCGGTAGCGTGCCGAGGCCGCCTCGCTCAGCCCGTCCACCCGCAGCCCATCGACGGTCACGCTGCCGTCGCTCGGCCGGTCCAGTCCCGCGATCAGGTTGAGCAGCGTCGACTTGCCGCTGCCCGACGGCCCGAGCACGGCCACCGCCTCTCCGGCCCGCACGTCGAGGCTCACGCCGTCGAGCGCGGGCGGCCCTTCGCCGTACGTCCTGGTCACCTCCCGGATGTCGATGACGGGCGGTTCGGTGGTGGTCGTCGTGGTCATGGTGTCTCCCGAAACGGTGTCGGACGGTTCGGCGTGACGCTAGGAGCCGAAGGGGCCCCGGGTCGTCGCCCGCGGTGGCGAGAGCGGCTGCCGTTCCAGGGGGACCCGCCGGGCACGTCATCCCCGGGATGTACGCGGGAGATGTAGCGCCCGTCCCCGGCAGGACGGATGTGGCCGCGCCGGGGACTTGCCAGACTGGGCCCATGGACGGAGTCGGGCGGGACAGTGTCGGACGCGGAAGCGCCGCCGAGCGGTGGCGGACCCGGGTCGCGGCGCTGCTGCGTCCCGGCCCGCTGCCGCGGCCGTCGCGGTGGATGTGGACTGCCGACGCGGTCATCGCCCTGGTCGTCGCCGCCGCCACCGTCGGGGCCGCCGTGGACTCCGCGAACCAGGACCGCGCGACGCTGCGGGTCCCGTTCGACGTGGGGGCGCCGGTGCCCCCGGCGCCGCCGGTGCCTCCGCACGACGTCGGCGGCCTGACCCCGGATCCCGGGGTGCTGGTCCTGGCCGTGCTGACCGCCGTACCCCTGGCCGCGCGGCGGCGGTACCCGCTGGCCGCGTTCTGGTCCGTGCTCGCCCTGGCCCTGCTGTTCAACCAGCGGTCCGGCGCGACGTCCGCGACCCTGTACACGTTCCTGTCGTGCGTGGTCGCCGCGTACAGCGCCGCCGTCCACAGCCCGCACCGGCTGCGGGCGCTCGTCAGCCTGCTGGTGGGCGCCCTGCTGATGGCGGTGTTCCACGAGGAGTACTTCCCGTACTTCACCCCCGGGTTCGTGCCGTTCCTGGTGCTGACCGGCGTGGGGCTCGGGGCCAACGCGATCCACACCTGGCAGCAACGCGTCCGCGACCTCCAGGAACAGCAGGAGATCGGCACTCGGCTGGCGGTCGAGCGCGAACGTGCCCGGATCGCACGGGAGTTGCACGATGTCGTCACCCACAATGTGAGCGTGATGGTGATCCAGGCCGGTGCGGCCCGCAAGGTGATGGACGCCGCGCCCGACCGGGCCCGAGAGGCGCTGCTGGCCGTCGAGGCCGGCGGGCGCACCGCGATGTCCGAACTGCGCCACGCCATGGGCCTGCTCACCATGACCGGCGACGGCCCCGACCCGGCCACCGCCGCCGACCTGGCTCCGCAGCCGGGTCTCGCCCAGGTGGCCGCGCTCATCGACCGCGTCCGCGCGACCGGCGTCCCCGTCGAGCTGACCGTCACCGGCACCCCGGGCGCCCTTCCGGCCGGCGCCGACCTGGCCGCGTACCGCGTGGTGCAGGAGGGACTGACCAACGTCGTCAAGCACGCCGCGGGCGCGAGCGTACGGGTGGCGGTCGAGCACACCCCCCGCGCGGTGCACGTCGAGGTGTCCGACACCGGCGGCACCGCCGCGGCCCCGACCGGCACCGGCGGCGGCCGCGGGCTGCTCGGTCTGCGCGAACGGCTCGCCGTCTACGGCGGCACGCTGGAGGCGGTGACGCGGCTCGGCGGGGGTTTCCGGGTCCGGGCCGTCGTACCGGTGGAAGGACGCGTCGGGGACGAGGAACGGGTCGTGGACGAGGAACGCCTCGGGGATGCGGCCCGTGTCGGGGATACGGCCGAGGAGGCGGCCTCGTGACGGACGCGCCGCCGCGGGTGGTGATCGCCGACGACCAGGCCCTGGTCCGCACCGGCTTCGGCATGATCCTCACCGCCGACGGCATCGACGTCGTGGCGGAGGCGGCCGACGGCGAGCAGGCGGTGGAGGCGGTCGGACGCACCCGCCCCGATCTCGTCCTGATGGACATCCGGATGCCGGGCCTCGACGGCCTCGAGGCCACCCGCCGCATCCTCTCCGGCGACGTGCCCGACCCGCCCCGCGTCCTGATCCTCACCACCTACGACCTCGACCGTTACGTCTACGCCGCCCTCACCGCGGGCGCGAGCGGCTTCCTGCTCAAGGACGTCACCCCCGAACACCTGGTCCACGCCGTCCGCCTGGCCCGTGCCGGTGACGCCCTGCTCGCCCCGGCCATCACCCGCAGGCTCGTCGAACGGTTCGTCCTCCAGGACACCGGATCGGCGGCCCTGCACCGCGACCTGTCGGTCCTCACGCCCCGGGAGCGGGAGGTCCTCCAGGCCCTGGGCACGGGACTGAGCAACGCCGAACTCGCCACGAGGTTCATCCTGAGCGAGGCCACCGTGAAGACCCACGTGGCCCGCATCCTGGCCAAACTCCGCCTGCGGGACCGCGCGCAGGCGGTGGTGGTGGCCTATGAGACGGGGCTGATCACTCCGGGGGCGGGCGAACGGTGAGGCTCCAGCCCCAGTAGCGGCACCAGCACCAGCCCCACAAAGACCTGTGCCCCCGGCCGCCGACATCGGCCAGGGACACAGGTGTCTCAGCGAGGGCAGCGCGGGGTCAGCGCGCGGTCAGCCTCCACAGGTGGTCGGCGGTGCCGTTGTCGGTCCACTGGAGGACCTGGGCGCCGGAGGACGTGCTCATCTGGTCCACGCCGAGCAGTCGTCCGCTGTTGTAGTTGGCGATCTTGTAGTAGCCGTCGCGGGCCGGGATGAGCTGCCAGAGGTGGTCGGCGGTGCCGTTGTCACCCCAGATCAGGGCGGTGCCGCCGTCACCGGTGCCCGCGTTGGTGATGCCGAGCAGCAGGCCGCTCTTCTGGTTGACGATCTTGTAGAGGCCCGAGCCGGCGGCCGTCAGGGTCCAGTTCTGGTCGGTGCCGGTGGTGGACGTGGCCTGGACGACCGAGGTGCCCTGGGCGGTGCCCGCGTTCAGGGTGTCCAGGGCGAGTCCGCTGTTCTTGTTGGTGATCTGGTAGCGCCCGGCGAGGGTGGTGTTGGTGCCGCTCGGGGTGATCACCAGGTGGTAGCCGTCGGCGGCGTTCATCGTGACCGGCACGGTGACGGAGCCGCCCGAGACCGCGTAGTCCGCGTCGGAGATGGTGATCGGGCCGGGGGAGGCGGTGGTGCGGCCCGTGTCCGGGGAGTACTCCAGCTTGACGTGGACCGTGCTGCCGAACGCCGACAGGGAGGAGAGGCCGTTGACGGTCACCGCGCAGGAGCCGGCGCAGCCGCCCGCGATGACACTGATCTGGTTGCCGGCGCCGTTGCGGGAGGCGAGGCCGTCGATGCCGGTCTGCGCCGGGGGCGTGGTGACGAGCATGTTCCCCGACATGTCGCCGTACCACTTGTACGTCCAGTACGAGCCGTTGGGCGAGCCGCCGGTGTCGGTGAGGGTGTCGCCGAGGGTGCCGTAGTGGTTCCAGAAGGCGAGTTCGGCGTCCCGGACACCGGCTCGCTCGAACTTGGCGGCGTAGCCGATCAGGGCGCCGGAGTTGCCCATCTCCGAGGGCGTTCCGTACTCCTCGATCGCGATCGGGCGCGGGCTGATGCCGAGGCTCGACTCCAGGGACCGGTACGCGGAGACGTGCGCCGCGATGTCCGCGCTGCCCTGGAGCTCGTGCCAGGCGATGACGTCGGGGACGGTGTTGTTGGCCTTCGCCTGGGTGAGGAACGTGTTCATGTCGCTCTGCTTCCAGCTGGAGTAGCTGGGACCCTGGATGGGCGTGGTGGTGTCCTTGGAGCGGATCTCCTTGTAGGTCGTGTTCCAGGCGGTGTTGAAGGGCCCGGCCTTTGCGGTGTCCCAGTTCAGGTCGGGCTCGTTCCAGATCGCCCAGGCGGCGATGTTGGTGGCGCTGGAGGACTTCACGGAGGCGATCTGGGTGTCGACGGCGGATAGCCAGTCGCTCATGCTGACCCACTTGTAGGGGAAGTCCGGGTACCAGTCCGGCATCCGTATGACGACCTTGGCGCCGGCGCGGGCCGCCTTCGGCGCCACGACGAGGGAGTCGCCGGCCGGACGGGGCTCACCGTTGGGCAGCTGGTGACCGCCCGGGGCCATCTGCACGAAGGTGTTCGGCTTGAGCGGGGAGACCAGGCTGTCGGCGGGCGTGCTGTCGTCGGCGAGGCCGTAGAGGCTGCCGGTGCCGACGTGCGTGACCGAGCGCAGGGTCTGGTTGGCGTTGACCACCAGGGTGGTGGCGGAGGTGGGCACCGCCTCGGCCGGGGCTCCGGTGGCGAGGGCGGCGGTGGCGGCCAGGGCGGTGACGCCCAGGACAGCGGTGAGGGATCTTGTGTGGCTGAGGTGTCTTGTGCGGCTCATGACAGGGGGTTCTCCTCGAAGGAGGGAATGAAGGAGGGAAGGGGGAGGGGGTTCTCAGTCCTTCACCGCGCCCGCGGTGACTCCCGCGGCCACGTAACGCTGGGCGAGGACCAGCAGCACCGCCGCCGGGACGGAGGCGATGACGGCGGTGGCCATGATCGCGTTCCACTCCTGGTTGTTGTTGCCGATGTACTTGTAGATGCCGAGGGTGATCGGCCTCAGGTCGCCGCCGCCGTCGAGGGTGTTGGCGAAGACGAAGTCGGACCAGGCCCACAGGAAGCTGAAGAGCGACACGGTCACGACGGCGTTGCGGCTCACCGGCAGGACCACCGACCAGAACGTGCGGAAGGTGCCGGCGCCGTCGATCCGGGACGCGGCGATCAGCTCGCCGGGGATGCCGGACATGAACGCGGTGAAGATCATGACGCCGAAGGGCACGGCGATGGTGGAGTCCGCGATGATCAGGCCCCACCAGGAGTTCAGCAGGCCGGCGTCGAGGAAGATGCCGTAGAAGCCCATCGCCATGACGATCCCCGGGATCATCTGGGCGACGAGGAGGAACAGGCCCAGGGCTCCGCCGCCCAGCGGACGCAGTTTCGCCAGGGCGTAGCCGGCGGGGGCGGCGAGGACGAGGGTGAGGGCGACCGTGCCGAGGCCGATGAGCAGGCTGGTGCCGAGGTACGGCATCTGGTCGTCGAGGACGGCCCGGTAGCCCTCGAAGGTGGGGTGGAGGGGGAGCAGGTCGGGCGGGGTCTTGCGCATGTCCTGCTGCGGGGTGAGGGACACGTTGAGCATCCAGTACACCGGGAACAGCATCAGCGCGGTGAGGGCGAGCCCGATGACGGTGTATCTGCGGGAACCCTTGCGGCCGGTGTACCGGCGGGAACCCTTGCGACGTGAGGTCACGCTTCCTGCCTCCTCTGGCCGGACTGGACGCGGATGTACAGCAGCCCGAAGACCAAGGCGATGAGGATGAGGATGTTGCCGACCGCCGCTCCCGGCCCGAACTTGGGCAGCAGGGTGCCGAAGCCGAGCTGGTACGACCAGGTGGCCAGGGTGGAGGAGGTGTCGCCCGGACCGCCCTTGGTCATGATCCAGATCAGGTCGAACACCTTGAGGGTGTAGACGAGTCCGAGGAGCAGGGTGATCGCCGACACCGGGCGCAGCAGCGGGAACGTGATCCGGCGGAACTGCTGCCAGGCGCTCGCCCCGTCCAGGGACGCCGCCTCGTACAGCTCGCCGGGGATGTTCTGCAGCCCGCTGTAGAGGATGACCAGGTTGAACGGGATGCCGATCCAGATGTTGGCGATGATCACCGAGGTGAGCGCCCAGTCCGGCGAGGTGAGCCAGCCGACCGGGCCGACGCCGAGGAAGTGCAGGAAGTAGTTCACCACGCCCGACTCGCTGTTGAGCATCCACGACCACGTCGACGCCGAGACGATGAGCGGGAGCAGCCACGGGATGAGGAACAGGGCGCGCAGCGTGGGCGCCAGGCGGAAGTGCCGGTTGAAGAAGACCGCGAGGGCGAGCCCGATGACGTACTGGAAGGCGATCGACACGAAGGTGAACACCATGGTGTGGCGCATGGCCGGGCCGAACGTCGGGTCGTCGAGCACCTTCTGGAAGTTGTCCCAGCCGGAGAACGGCGCGTCCCCCGCCACGAACGACCGGACGGTGTAGTCGCGCAGGCTCAGGTCGAGGTTGCGGTAGAGGGGATAGACGTAGAACGCGGCCAGGTAGGCGATCAGCGGGGCGACGAAGGCGAGGGCGGTCAGCCGCCGCCTGCGCCGCGCCCGACGCCGTAGCGGCTGCGTGTCCGGCCCGCTCGCCTGCGACACCGCGGAGACCCGCGGGCGGTCGACTCGGGCGGCGATGGTCATGGTGTGATTCCTAGCCCTTCTCGGCGCTCGACTGGGCGGTGGCCAGCGCGTCCTGGGGGCTCTTGCCGCCGGACAGGGCGGACTGGACGGCGGTCCACATCGGCTGGGAGATGGTCGGGTACTTCGAGCCGAGGCCGCCGCTGGTGCGGCCGCGGGCCGCGGCGACCGCGTCCACCCAGGGCTTGAGCTTCGCGTTCGCCGCGACCTGCTTGGCCTGTACGGCGGCCGTCGGCGCGATGTACGTCAACGTCGTGTCCGTCGCCAGCAGGTTGGTGTCGTTGGTCAGACACTCGACGATCTTCTTGCTGACGTCGTAGCGCGCGGTGTCCTTCTGCACGGGCACGGTCACGAACTCGCCGCCCGTCGGCACCGGCGCCGAACCGCCGTCCTTCGCGGGGATGTTGAGGACGCCGTAGTCGAAGCCGGCCTTCTCCGCGTTGCCGAGCTGCCAGGTGCCGTTCTCGCCGAACGCGTAGTCGCCGGTGGCGAACTCCTGCCAGCTGGTGGTCTGCGTGTTCTGCAGGACGTCCTTGGGGGCCAGCCCGCCGTCCACCCACTGCTTCCACAGCGTCAGCGCCGCCACGCCCTTGTCGGAGTCGAGCTTCTTCAGGTCCCCGCCCGCGCCCCAGAACCAGGGCAGGAACTGGAAGCTGCCCTCCTCGGTGTTGATCGCGGAGAAGGTGATGCCCTTCTTCCCAGCCGCCTTGACCTTCTGCAGGGCGGCGGTCAGGGAGGTCCAGTCCTTGATGGAGGCCGGGTCGACGCCGGCCGCGGACAGGACCTTCTTGTTGTAGTAGAGGGCCAGCGTGTTGGCGCCGATCGGGACGCCGTACGCCGCGTCGTCGATGGTGCCCGCGCCGATGATGTTCTTCTGGATCGCCTTGGTGTCGAGGCCGAGGTCGCTCGTCTTGTTGAGGATGCCCGCCTCGACGAGCGTGGAGACGACCGGGTTGTCCACCAGCATCACGTCGGGCGCGTTGCCCTGCTGGGCCGCGAGCAGCGCCTTGTTGCCGAGGTCGGTGGTGTCGTACGCGGTGCGCTTGACGGTCACCCCGGCCTTCGTCCCGCAGTCGGTGACGAGCTTGCCCCACGGGGAGGACGCGTCGAACTGCGGGTACGGGTCCCAGAAGGTGTACGTCCCTCCGGACGCGTCGGAGGAGCCCGACCCGTCGTCGGAGCCGCCTCCGCAGGCGGTGAGGGAGGCGAGGGTGCCGACGGCGGCGAGCGCGGCCAGGAGGGTACGGCGGGTGGGTATCACGGGGTGACCTCGTTGTCGTGAGTGCTCTCGGGGCGGAGGGGTGTCAGGAGGCAGGCACCCGAAGACGCGCGGGGGATGTCGGGGGGCGGGCAGCCGGACGTGTGGGGGATGTCGGGAGGGAGGCGGACCGGACGTGTGGGGGAGGTCGGGAGGGGGCGGGCAGCCGGACCCGCGCGGAGGTCAGGAGGTGGGCAGCCAGACGCGCATGCTGCCGTCCTCGCGGTTGGCCCAGGCGTAGTAGGGGACGGCGGTCAGCTCGACGGGCTCGCCGTCCTGGTGGGACGCCTCGTCGGCCGGGGCGTACGGCCACCAGCCCGCGTCCGGGAGGTGGCGCCGCCGGCCCGCCGCGACCACCGTGGTGACCCCGCCGAGCAGGTCCGGGCGGTGCTTCACGGCGAGCGGGCGGGAGGTGTCGAGGACGATGTCGTCCAGGCCGCCCCCGGGGTGGTCGACCTGCTCCAGGCAGTACACGAGCGGCCCGCGTTCGATGGCCACGCAGCCGCGCACCGCGTCCACCCGGGGGTCGGCCGTGGTGAGCCGGGGCTCCAGGCCCAGCTCCAGGACGACCCGGTCGCCGGGCGCCCAGGTCCGCTCCAGTCGCAGCCAGCCGTCGGTCACCGGACCCTCGTACGTCTCCTCGCCGCACCGCACCCGGACGTCGCGGCACCACTGCGGGACGCGCAGGGAGAGCGTCCAGGGACGGTCGGCCGGGGTCTCCTCGACGGTGAGGGCGACGGTGCCGTGCCAGGGGTAGTCGGTCTCGCCGCGGACGGTGATGTCCTCGCCGGTGTAGCTGCCGGTGACGTACTGGTGGATCTGCAGGCCGTCGTCGTCGGCGCTGGCCAGGTAGTGCTCCAGGGAGGCGAACAGCCGCATCACGTTGGGCGGGCAGCAGGCGCAGCGGAACCAGCGGGTGCGGCGGGCCGACTGGTCGCCGCCGGGGTCGGTGTGGCCGTCGCGGACCTGGAGCGGGTTGACGTACAGCCAGCGCTCGCCGTCCAGCGACACCCCGGCCAGGAAGCCGTTGAACAAGGTGCGTTCGATCAGGTCGGAGTAGCGGGCCTCGCCGGTGAGCAGGGCCATGCGCCAGCTCCACTGGACGGAGGCGATGGCGGCGCAGGTCTCGCAGTAGGCACGCTCGTTGGGCAGCTCGTACGGGTCGCCGAAGTCCTCCTCCTCGTGGTGGGCGCCGAGGCCGCCGGTGAGGTGGGTCTTGGTGGTGGTCATGGCCTGCCACAACCGCTCGGAGGCGGCCCGCAGTCCGGCGTCCCCGGTCTCGGTGGCGAGGTCGGCTGCGGCGGCCAGCAGGTACAGCTGCCGTACGGCGTGACCCTCGACGTTCGTCGCCTCGCGCAGCGGGACGCGGTCCTGGCAGTATGCCTCGCCGCCGAGCAGACCGTGGCCGTGCCGGTCGACGAAGTAGGCGGCCAGGTCGAGGTAGCGGCGCTCGCCGGTCTCCCGGTAGAGCTCGACCAGGGCCGTCTCCACCTCGGGGTGGCCGTCGATGCCGTCGATGGGCTTCCCGCTGCCGGGCGGCCCGAAGACGGAGTCGACATGGTCGGCGAACTTCCGTGCCACGTCGAGGAGTTCGGGGCGGCCGGTGGAGCGGTGGTGGGCGATGGCGGCCTGGATCAGATGGCCCGCGCAGTACAACTCGTGCCCCCAGCGCAGGTCCTGGTAGCGCTCGCCGCCCTTGACCAGCTGGAACCAGGTGTTCAGGTAGCCGTCGGGCTGCTGGGCGGCGGCCACGAGGCCGGTGATCCGGTCGACGTCGGCCGTGAGCTCTTCGGCGGGCTCCTGGCCGAGCTGCCAGGCCGCCGCCTCCAGCCACTTGTAGACGTCCGTGTCCACGAAGGGGTACGCGCCCTTGAACTCGCCCTCGGCGGCGCCCGCGGCGAGTCGCAGGTTGTGCAGGTTGCCCGCGGACTCCAGCAGTTCGGGGCCCTGCGGGATGGAGGTGCGGGCGTTGACCTCGCGCCGGGTGTGCCACAGACCGTCCTCGATGACGGTGACGGCGGGACGCAGCGCGGCACGGGCGTCCGGGCCGAGGCGGACCGGGCCGGCGGGGGAGGGGCGGGGCATGGCTCTCCGGGGTTCGGGGAAGCGGGTGCGGGCAACCCTGGGGGGCCAGGTGCGGCCCGTTGCGTCCGCTTCTTCTGAGCAATTGAGCAATCGTTTTCCTGAGGGGAAAGTAGAGGGGAGACGACAAGTCGGGTCAAGAGGCGCGGCAAGAGTTTTTTCAACTTGCCCACGGGCTGGCACTCGACTCTGCCTCCTGTCACGATGGTGGGCGCCGATCTCACGAAGGAAAAGGTTTGCTCGTGACCCACGCTGCTGGTGCTCCAGGCTCTCCCCCCGCCGGCCGGGCGAAGCTCGCCGACGTCGCCGCCCTCGCGGGCGTCAGCGTGGGAACGGCGTCGAAGGCGCTGAACGGCGCCGGCCGGATGCGCCCGGAAACCCGTCAGCGAGTCCTGGACGCGGTGGCGGAGCTCGGCTTCCGCCCCAACCAGCACGCCCAGAGCCTGCACACCGGCCGCAGCTGGACGGTCGGCCTGATGACGACGGACGGCATCGGCCGCTTCAGCACCCCGGTCCTGCTGGGCGCCGAGGACGCGCTCGGCGCGGGCAAGATCTCCGTCCTGCTGTGCGACACCCGCGGCGACGCCATCCGGGAACAGCACCACCTGCGCAACCTCGTGGACCGCCGGGTCGACGGCATCATCGTCACCGGCCGCCGCACGGACCCGCGCCCGCCCCTGACGGGCATCACCGGCCTCGAGTCCGTCCCGGTGGTCTACGCCCTCTCGCCCTCCACCGACCCGGCCGACACCTCGGTGACCTCCGACGACAGGGGCGGCGCCCGGCTCGCCGTGGAGCACCTCCTGTCCGCCGGCCGCACCCGGATCGCCCACGTCACCGGCCCCGAACACCACGCCGCCGCCCGCGACCGGGCCCGGCACGGGCTGGAGCACCTGGAGGGCGCGGGGTTCGGCCTGTCCACCGGACGCGTGCACTTCGGCGAGTGGAGCGAGGCCTGGGGCCGCCGTGCCGCCGACGCGGTCCTGCGCACGGCGCCCGACACGGACGCGTTCTTCTGCGGCAACGACCAGATAGCGCGCGGGGTCGCGGACACGCTGCGGGAACGCGGGGTGACGGTCCCCGAGGACATCGCGATCGTCGGCTACGACAACTGGGACACCATGGCGCTGGCCTCGCGCCCGCCCCTGACCACCATCGACATGAACCTCGCGGAGATCGGCCGCATCGCGGCACTGCGGCTGCTGGAGGCGATCGACGAGGGTCTGGCTCCGGGGGCGCACACGGTGCCGTGCCGGCTGGTGGTGCGGGAGTCGACTTGAGCCATGGGCTTACTTGACCTGCCCATGGCCAACTCCTGGTTCCCGGTGGGTGCGGGCACCGGCCATCATCTACGCGTGTAGTGCCGCACGGCTCGCATCTTGTCCTTCACGCCTCACCCCCTCGTACCTCGCCCCCGTCCCAGGAGCCCCCATGCCCGTCCCTCCCATGAACCGCCGTGAGTTCGTGCAGAAGTCGGCCGTCACCGGTGCGGCCGTGGCCGTCGCGGGAGCCGTCGGCGCCGGCAGCGCCGAGGCGGCCGAGCGCACCCCCGAACACACCCCCCGCACCTGGTCGTTCTCCATCCTGGGCACCACCGACCTGCACAGCCACGTCTTCGACTGGGACTACTACACGGACGCGGCCTACAAGGACAGCAAGGGCAACTCCGTGGGCGTCGCCCGCGTGGCGACCCTCGTCAAGCAGCAGCGCGAGGCGAAGGGCGAGGACCGGGTACTGCTGGTCGACGCCGGCGACATCATCCAGGGCACGTCACTGGCGTACTACTACGCCCGCGTCGACCCGATCACCGGCACGGACGGCCACAAGGGCCCCCAGCACCCGATGGCCGTCGCCATGAACCACATGCGCTACGACGCCGCCGCCCTCGGCAACCACGAGTTCAACTACGGCATCGACGTGCTGCGCAAGTTCGAGCAGCAGTGCCGTTTCCCGCTGCTCGCCGCCAACGCCCTCGACGCGAAGACGCTCCGGCCCGCCTTCCACCCGTACACCGTCAAGCGGATCTGCGTCCCCGGGGCGCCCGACATCAAAGTCGGCGTCCTCGGCCTCACCAACCCCGGGATCGCCCTGTGGGACAAGGACAACGTCAGCGGCAGGATGGTCTTCCCGGGGCTCGTCGAGCAGGCGAAGAAGTACGTCCCCCGCCTGCGCGCGCTGGGCTGTGACGTCGTCTTCCTGACCGACCACTCCGGCCTGGACGGCTCCTCGTCCTACGGCGACGAACTCCCGTACGTCGAGAACGCCTCGAACCTCGTCGCCCAGCAGGTCCCCGGCATCGACGCGATCCTCGTCGGTCACACCCACGTCGAGGTGCCGTCGTACACCGTGAAGAACGAGGAGACCGGCGAGGACGTGCTGCTGTCCGAGCCGTACTGCTGGGGCTACCGGCTCAGCGTCTTCGACTTCGAGCTGGAACTCGTGCGCGGGCAGTGGAAGGTGACCAAGAAGACCGCCCAGACCCTGAACCCCAACACGGTCGACGAGGACCCGGAGATCAAGAAGCTCCTGGAGGCCGACCACGAGCTGGTCGTGAAGTACGTCAACACGCCCGTCGGCACCTGCACCGAGGACCTCTCCGCGGCGGACTCCTGCTGGAAGGACGTCCCCATCATGGACTTCATCCACCAGGTCCAGATGGACACCGTCAAGGCGGGCCTGTCGGCCTCCGACGCGGCCCTCCCGCTGATCTCGGTCGCCGCCCCCTTCTCCCGCACCGCCGACATCCCCGCGGGCAGCGTCACCATCAGGGACATCGCCGGGCTCTACATCTACGACAACACCCTCTACGGCAAGAAGCTCACCGGCGCCCAGCTCAAGGACTACCTGGAGTACGCGGCGAGGTACTACCACCAGGTGCCGAGCGGCACCAAGGTGGACACCGCGACCCTCACCAACGCCAACAGCTTCTGGGACTACATGTACGACACGGCGGCCGGCGTCTCGTACGAGATCGACATCGCCCAGGCCGAGGGCTCGCGCGTCAAGAACCTCACCTACGACGGCACCGCCGTCACCGACGACCAGGTCTTCGTCGTCGCCGTGAACAACTACCGCGCCAACGGCGGCTCCGGCTACCCGCACATCGCCGCCGCCGACATCGCGTACAGCTCGACGAACGAGATCCGCCAGCTGATGATCGACTACGTGACCGGCAAGGGCACGCTGAACCCGGCCGACTTCGCGGCCACCAACTGGAAGCTGACGCAGGACGGGACGTCGGTGTTCTGACCGGACTGACGGTGTTCCGACGGGTGGGACGGTGTTCTGGCCGGTGGGACGGTGTTCTGACCGGTCGGACGACGTTCTGGCCGGTAGGACGACGTTCTGACCGGTCGGACGCCGAAGGCCGCGCCGGCCGGGCCGCCGGCCCTCAGCTGAAGATGATCATCGATCCCTGCGCCAGGCTCCGGGTCGCCGCCGCGTGCAGGCCCAGCCAGACGTGGCGTTCCCGGGCGAAGGGGCTCGGGTCGTAGGGGGCGGGTACGGCGGGCTCCTCCAACTCCGTGGGGGCGCGCGGTGGTTCGGGGGCCGCCGGAGGGTTGGCCGGATCGATGCCGATGGTCGGGGCCACGAACTCCAGTTCCCGCAGCAGGCTCTGGGAGGAGCCCAGGGGGCCGCCGCCCGCGAGGAGTTCGTCGTTGGCGAGGGGGTGCGGGAAGTCGACGGGGACGTACGCGCCCGCGTGGTCGTAGTGCCAGACCAGGTGCGACTGCTGGGCCGTCGTCTCGAACATCTCCAGCAACTGCTCGTAGTCACCGCCGAGTTCGTCCACCGGCGTCACCGGCAGTTGGCAGACCTGAAGCAGATAGGCGCGGCGCAGGAAGTGCAGCGCGTCGTAGTCGAAGCCGGCCACGGGTGCGACGTCGCCGGACAGACCCGGCATGTACTGGTACACCGGCACCGGCGGCAGCCCGGCCTCGGCGAGCACCTTGTTGTATTGCGCGAGTTCCTCGGCGAACGGGTTGTCCGGGGTGTGGCACAACACGTCGACGAGCGGCACCAGCCACAGGTCACAGGCCAAAAGACAGCTCCTCGGTTGCTCGCGGCGCACGGTGGCGGTCGCACGGTGGTGGTCACACGCTGTCAAGGCAGGGTAATCGGTACGGCACCGGGTCGGCTCCTCCCGCGCGATTCCGACCTGTCCCGCCTCGCTCGGTCCGGTTCGGCCGGCTCGACTGCAGGACCCATACCCGTACCGGCCGCGCTCACCCGGCCGCCATGCCGGTCCGGCGCATTCCCGCCCGTCAGGCAGATCCGTCGGCCGGATCAGTCGGTGGGACCGGTCAGTCGGAACGGTCCGGCCGCTCAGGCCGGCCCAGGCGCTCGATCAGCGCCAGTGAGTGGGTGTTGTACTCGGCGACGATCGTCCGGGCGGTCTCGATGTCCCGCTGGGCGAGGGCGTCCACCAACTCGCCGTGCCCGGCCCAGAGCCGGCCGCGCAGATCGGTCAGCGCCCGCAGGTGCTGCACGGTGCACACCCAGGTCTGCACGCGGAGCCGGTGCAGGAAGTCGGCGAGGTAGGGATTGCCGAACAGGGAGCTCAGCTCGCGCCAGAAGCGCAGGTCGTAGCCGATCAGGACGGTGACGTCACCGGCGCTCGCGGCCCGCCGCGCCTCCTCGCCCCGCCGCCGTACCCCCGAAACGGCGGCCGCGGTACGGGGGTCGTCGAGGTCCCGGTACCCACGGTGGCCGCTGTCCAGTGCCTGGAACATCCCGTCGGTGACGAGGCTGCGGGCCTCGATCATCCCGCGGTAGTCCTCGACCGAGTACTCGTGCACGCTGAAGCCCCGGTGCTGGTCGGCTTCGAGGAGCCCCTGCGCGGAGAGGTCGACCAGGGCCTCGCGTACCGGTGTGGCGGAGACGCCGTACTGGTCGGCGATCTCCTTCACCGTGAATTCCTGCCCCGCCTGGAGCCGCCCGGCCAGCACCTCGTCACGAAGCGCGTCGGCGATCTGCTGCCGCAGGGTGCTGCGAGTCACGGCGCCGGTGCCGCTGGTGGGCATGGTCGGGGCGTCTCCCTCATCGCGTTCGGGTGGCGTACACGTACATGTCTACGAGCACGCCACCTTACGCGTTCAAGTCGCCCAGGTACCTGCTGCCTACACCTGCTGCCCCGGTGACGGTGCCTGCACCCTGGTGGGCGCCTACTCCTCGGTGTACTCGTCCGCCACGGCCAGCGCGGCGTCCAGCACCGCCAGCCCCTCCTTCAGCTCCGCCTCGCTCACGTTGCACGGCGGCACCACATGCGTCCGGTTCATGTTGATGAACGGCCACAGGCCCCGCTTCTTCGCGGCGGCCCCGAAGGCGGCCATCGCGGCGTTCGCCTCGCCCGCCGCGTTGTACGGCACGAGCGGCTCCCGGGTCTCCCGGTTCCGCACCAGCTCCACGGCCCAGAACATGCCGACGCCCCGCACCTCGCCGACCGACGGATGCCGCTCGGCCAGTTCCCGCAGCGCGGGCCCGACGACGTCCGCCCCGAGCCGGGCGGCGTTCTCCACGACCCCCTCCTCGGCCATCACGCCGAGCGTCGCGACGGCCGCCGCACACGCCAGCGGATGCCCCGAGTACGTCAGCCCGCCCGGGTACGGCCGCGTGGCGAAGGTCTCCGCGATCGCCCCGGAGATCGCGACGCCGCCGAGCGGCACATACCCGGAGTTCACGCCCTTCGCGAAGGTCATCAGGTCGGGCACGACGTCGAACAGGTCCGCCGCGAACCACTCACCGGTCCGCCCGAACCCCGCCATGACCTCGTCCAGGACGAAGACGATCCCGTACCGGTCGCAGATCTCCCGCACCCCGGCCAGGTAGCCCGGCGGCGGGACCATGATCCCGGCCGTCCCCGGGATCGTCTCCAGGATGATCGCGGCGATCGTCCCCGGCCCCTCGAAGGCGATCGTCGTCTCCAGGTGCTCCAGAGCCCGCGCGCACTCCTGCTCCTCGGTCTCGGCGTAGAAGCGGGACCGGTAGAGGTAGGGCGCCCAGAAGTGCACGACGCCGGCCGAGGCGCTGTCCGAGGCCCAGCGGCGCGGGTCGCCGGTGATGTTCACGGCCTGCTGCGTACCGCCGTGGTACGAGCGGTACGTCGACAGCACCTTCGTCCGCCCCGTGTGCAGCCGCGCCATCCGTACGGCGTGCTCCACGGCGTCGGCCCCGCCGTTGGTGAAGAAGATCTTGTCCAGGTCGCCGGGCGTCCGCTCGGCGATCAGCCGCGCCGCCTCGGAGCGCGCCTCGATGGCGAACGCGGGCGCGAACGTGGTCAGGCGCGCGGCCTGCTCCTGTATCGCGGCGACGACCTTCGGGTGCTGGTAGCCGATGTTCGTGTAGACGAGCCCGCTGGAGAAGTCGAGGTACCGCCTGCCGTCGTAGTCCCAGAAGTACGACCCCTCCGCGCCGGCGACGGCGAGCGGGTCGATGAGCTCCTGCGCGGACCAGGAGTGGAACACATGCGCACGGTCCGCGGCCTTCACGGCGGCGCCGACCTCGGGGTCTGGCTGAGGGGTCATGCGCCCGAGCGTAGGTGTCCGCGACACGGAAGCGGTATCGGCGTCCTGTCTGTGGACGGGGGGTTTCCGCGACAGGTTGTCGAAGGAGCCGCAACGGGCTGCCATTGACAGTTTGCTGTCATAAAGGCAGGATGCTGTCATGTGGATCGTATGAGGAGGCAGCCATGAGCAGCCGCGAACCCGTTCATCACGCCGTCTACGACACCTACGCCGACTGGGAGACCGGCCACGCCACGGCATACCTCGCCCGTGCCGGACACGAGGTGCGCACCGTCGGCCCGTCCGCCGAGCCCGTCCGCAGCATCGGCGGCCTGCGCGTCCGGCCGGACCTCGCCCTGGACGCCGTACGACCGCAGGACAGCTCCCTGCTGATCCTCCCGGGCGCCGACCTGTGGGACACGGGGGAGGAGCTGGCGCCCTTCGCGCGCAAGGCGCGGGAGTTCCTCGACGCCGGCGTCCCCGTCGCGGCGATCTGCGGGGCCACCGCCGGACTCGCCCGGGAAGGCCTGCTCGACGACCGCGACCACACCAGCGCGGTCTCCTTCTACCTGGCCGCGACGGGGTACGGCGGCGGCGCGCGGTACGTGGACGCGGACGCCGTCACCGACCGCGGCCTGATCACCGCCGGTCCGACCGAGCCCGTCGCGTTCGCCCGGGAGATCTTCCGGCTCCTCGGGGTGTACGAGGGTGAGGTGCTGGACGCCTGGTACCGGCTGTTCCACGACTCCGACGCGGCGGCGTACGCCGTACTGCAGAAGGCGGGAGCGCCGGGGTGAGCCGGGAGCGGCAGGACCTGCTCAGCCGCGGCGCGCTCGGCGTCTTCCGCCTCAACGGCCAGTTCCTCGCGGTCGCCGAGGAGTTGGCGGGGCCCGCCGGGCTGACCGCCGCCTGGTGGCAGGTGCTCGGCGCGGTGCTCGGGGAGCCGCTGCCGGTGTCCGGCATCGCCCGCGCGATGGGCATCACCCGGCAGAGCGTGCAGCGCATCGCGGATCTGCTGGTGGACAAGGGGCTCGCCGAGTACCGGCCCAACCCCGCCCACCGCCGCGCCAAGCTGCTGGCACCCACCAAGGAGGGACGGGCGGCCGTGGCCCGTATCGGCCCCGGGCACGCGGCCTTCGCCGACCGGCTCGCCCAGGCGTACGGCGACGAGAGCGAACTGGCGGAGGCCGTACGGGTTCTGGAACGGCTGTCCAAAGCGCTCGACCAGGTGGGCCTGCCTGTTACGGAACCGTAGACAACGCCCAGCTCACCGCGCGGAGGGACCGCACTATCCTCGGTCTGTCGCTCACGTGCGGGCGGGGGGAAGGCGGCGCAACGATGGAGAATCTGGGGTCCGGGGATCCGCAACGGATCGGCGCGTACCGGCTGTTGGCGCGGCTCGGCGCCGGTGGCATGGGCCAGGTGTATCTCGCCCGGTCGGACCGGGGGCGCACGGTCGCCGTGAAGCTGGTGCGGGAGGAACTCGCCGCGCAGGACGAGTTCCGGGCCCGCTTCCGGCAGGAGGTGCAGGCCGCGCGGCAGGTCGGCGGGTACTGGACGGCGCCCGTGCTGGACGCGGACACCGAGGCCGCGGTGCCCTGGGTCGCCACCGGGTACGTCGCCGGGCCCAGCCTCCAGCAGATCGTCAGCCATGACCACGGGGCGCTGCCGGAGCGTTCGGTACGCATCCTGGCGGCGGGGCTGGCACACGCGCTGGGGGACATCCACGCGGCCGGCATCGTCCACCGCGACCTCAAGCCGTCCAACGTGCTGATCACCATCGACGGTCCCCGGGTCATCGACTTCGGCATCGCGCGGGCGCTGGAGACGGTGACCGACGGCGGCCTCACCCGCGCCGGCGCCCTCGTCGGCTCACCGGGCTTCATGGCCCCGGAACAGGTGCGCGGCGACCGGATCACCCCGGCCTGCGACATCTTCTGCCTCGGCTCCGTCCTCGCCTACGCCGCCACCGGCAGACTCCCCTTCGGCACGGCCAACAGCGGCGTCCACGCCCTGATGTTCCGTATCGCCCAGGAGGAACCCGACCTCACCGGTGTCCCCGAGGGCATCGCCGACCTCGTCCGCCTCTGCCTCAAGAAGGACCCGGCCGCCCGCCCCACCCTCACCCACATCCTGGACCGCACGGGCGCGGAGGACACGGTCTCCGGGGGGCGTGCGCGCGATCCCTGGCTGCCGGGCGCGTTGGTGGCCCAACTGGGACGGCACGCCGTGCGGTTGCTGGAGACGGAGGATCCGGAGGGGACGGGGACGGGGACCGGGCCGGGGTCGGGTGCGGGACCGGGTTCGGGTGAGGGTGCGGGTGCGGGCGCTTTGGTCGGGCCCGCTGGTTCCCACGGTTCCGCGGGTTCCGGCGGTGGGGCGCCCTCCGCCGGGCAGGGGAGTGGCGCCGGTTCCGCCGGCCAGCGGTCGGCCGGGGCGCGGGCGCCGGTCGAGGCACAGGCGGACGGTTCGCGCGGGGCCGAGCAGGCGGACGCCGAGGGATCCCCGGACGGGGCTTCGGACGCTTCGCCCGGTGCCGTCGCGGGGCATCCGCCCGGTCCCGCCCCGGCGCGCCCTCCTGGTGCCTCGCCCGCCGCTCCTACGGGCCCCGGTCCCATATCGCACGGGTCATCAGCGGGGCCCCCTCCCGCCGCCCCGCCGGGGCCGTCAGCGGGCGGCCCTCCTGCCACGTCGCCCGCTGCCACGTCGCCCGCTGCCTCGACGGACCCCGCTCCCGTACCAGCCGGGCCTGCGGCGGGCCACCCGCCCGCCACCTCGCCCGAGCATTCCGCCACCGGCGACGATTCCGCCCCCGCCGCAGCCCCGGCCCCGCCCGTGCCCGGGCAACCCGGCAGCGGGGCCCGGATGGATCACCTGCCCACCATCGCAGGCCAGGCCGGTCACACGCCCCCGCCGGG
>JODI01000051.1 GCA_000720805.1 Streptomyces violaceoruber | reverse complement strand
CATACGAGATTCGCCTTAGTCTCGTGGGCTCGGAGATGTGTATAAGAGACAGGAGGAAAGCGCTGCGAAGAAGGCCGCAGTGAAGGAAGCCGCTCCGAAGAAGGTGGTTGCTTCGAAGGCTGCTCCTTCGGTGAAGGCGGTCGGGGGAGCGGGGGCGCAGGCGCCGGCGGGCAAGGAGACGGCGGCCGGGAAGACGGCGGGCAGGAAGGCGGGGCCTAAGGAGACGGCAACTGGGAAGAAAGTGGTGGCCGGGAAGGCGGGCGCCAAGAGGACCGGTGCCGACAAGGCGGGCGTCAGGAAGGCGTCGGCGGAGAAGGCCCCAGGGAGGAAGGCGGTGGTGGCCACGACAGAGGCGGCTGCGAAGAAGACGGCTGCTCGGAAGAGAGCCCCCACCGGGAGTGCCGCTGGGGGGCGGGCCTCCATGGCCGACACGTCCACGAAGGGAACGTCTGCGAAGAGCGCCTCCCAAGGACGTACGTCCCCGAAGAGTGTGTCCCCGAAGGGCGCGTCTTCGAAGGGTGCCGCCACCGGGAGGACGTCCGAGAAGACATCCTCCACAGGCGCTTCCACGAAGAGCGGGTCCGCGAAGGGAGCCTCCGCGGCGAGTGCGTCCGCGAAACGCGCCACAACGCGGAGTACGCACCCGGAGAGCGCCTCCACGAAGAGCACCACCACGGGAAGTGCGTCCCCGAAGGGCGCCCCGACAAGGAGCACGTCCCCCAAGGGCGCGCCCGAGAAGAGCGCAGCCGAGACGACTGCGGCCGAGAAGAGCATGGCCAAGAAAGCCGGCGCGGCTGACGCCGCGGAGCAGACGGGAGCCACGACCGTGGTTGCGAAGAAGACCCCTGGCACGGCCACGGCGGCGCAGACCGCCGTACCCAAGGCGCGCATCGCCGCGGTGGAGCCCGGCGAGCTCGCGGTACGCCCCGGCGAGGACCCCTGGACCCCGGAAGAGGTCGAGGAGGCGCGCGCCGGGCTGCAGTCGGAGGCGACCCGGCTGCGCGACGAGATCACCGCCTCCGAGGAGTCCCTCGTGGGTCTGATGCGGGACTCCGGAGACGGCGCCGGCGACGACCAGGCGGACACCGGCACGAAGAACATCACGCGCGAGCACGAGATGGCCCTCGCGGCCAACGCGCGCGAGATGCTCATCCAGACCGAGCGTGCCCTGGACCGGCTCGACGCGGGCACCTACGGCCTGTGCGAGAACTGCGGCAACCCGATCGGCAAGGCACGCATGCAGGCGTTCCCGCGGGCCACCCTGTGCGTGGAGTGCAAGCAGAAGCAGGAACGCCGGTACTGACCAGTACCCCGGTGCCGCTGGGCGTGCCGTACTCTCGTCCTCAGTCAGGTACCTAGGTCGAGGGACTCACGTGGCAGAGGCGGAGCGCATCATCGGTACGCCGGAGACTCCGGAAGGGGCCGGGGCCGAGCCGGAGCAGTCGTCCAGTCCGGTTTCCGGTTCGGACGGGCAGGAGAGCGCCGGCGAGCGGCCCCGGGGCAGGCGGCGGATCGCCGTGCTGTTCGCGGTCGCGGTGTTCGCGTACGCCCTCGACCTGGTCAGCAAGATGATCGTGGTCGCCAAGCTGGAGCACCACGCGCCCATCGAGATCATCGGGGACTGGCTGAAGTTCGAGGCCATCCGCAACGCGGGCGCGGCCTTCGGGGTCGGCGAGGCGTTCACGGTGATCTTCACGGTGATCGCGGCGACGGTGATCGTGGTGATCGCCCGGCTCGCCCGCAAGCTGTACAGCACGCCCTGGGCGATCGCGCTCGGCCTGCTGCTCGGCGGGGCGCTCGGCAACCTGACCGACCGGATCTTCCGCTCGCCGGGCGTCTTCGAGGGCGCGGTCGTGGACTTCATCGCGCCCAAGCACTTCGCGGTCTTCAACCTGGCCGACTCGGCGATCGTCTGCGGCGGCATCCTGATCGTGCTGCTGTCTTTCAAGGGCCTCGACCCGGACGGCACCGTCCACAAGGACTGAGCGCCCGGACTGGCGTACGGCGATGTCGGAGGCGTCCGGCATACTCGACGGGTGAGCACCGTTCCCGAGATCCGAACCCTGCCCGTGCCCGACGGCCTGGAGGGCGAGCGTGTCGACGCCGCCATCTCCCGCATGCTCGGCTTCTCCCGTACGAAGGCCGCCGAGCTCGCCGCCGCGGGGAAGGTCACGGTCGACGGATCGGTGGTCGGCAAGTCGGAGCGTGTGCACGGCGGCGCCTGGCTGGAGGTCGAGATGCCGCAGGCGCCCGCGCCCGTGCGGATCGTCGCCGAGCCGGTCGAGGGCATGGAGATCGTGCACGACGACGACGACGTGGTCGTGATCGTCAAGCCGGTCGGGGTCGCCGCGCACCCCAGCCCCGGCTGGACCGGCCCGACCGTCATCGGCGGCCTCGCCGCCGCCGGGTACCGCATCTCCACCTCGGGCGCCGCCGAGCGCCAGGGCATCGTGCACCGCCTGGACGTGGGCACGTCCGGCCTGATGGTCGTGGCCAAGTCGGAGTACGCGTACACCTCGCTCAAGCGCCAGTTCAAGGAGCGCACGGTCGACAAGCGCTACCACACGCTGGTGCAGGGCCACCCCGACCCGACCAGCGGCACCATCGACGCGCCCATCGGCCGCCACCCCCAGCACGACTACAAGTGGGCGGTCACCGCCGAGGGCAAGCCCTCCGTCACGCACTACGACCTCATCGAGGCGTTCCGCGCGGCCTCCCTGCTCGACGTGAAGCTGGAGACCGGCCGCACCCACCAGATCCGCGTCCACATGGCCGCCCACCGCCACCCCTGCGTCGGCGACCTGACGTACGGCGCCGACCCGACGCTCGCCAAGCGGCTGCGGCTGACCCGGCAGTGGCTGCACGCCGTCCGGCTCGGCTTCGAGCACCCCGGGGACGGGCAGTGGGTGGAGTTCGCCTGTGACTACCCGGACGACCTCCAGCAGGCGCTTGACCAGGTGCGCGAGGAGACCTACGCGTGAGCCCGGCGTCGTACGTGCTGCGCGTCGCCGAGGACCACGCCGACCGGGAAGCCTGCTTCGCGGTGCGCACGGAGGTCTTCGTCGGCGAGCAGGGCGTCCCCGAGGCCATCGAGTACGACGCGTACGACGCCGGCGCCGTGCACGTGCTGGCGGTCCGGGAGGACGGCCTGCCGCTCGGCACCGGACGGCTGCTGCACGGGGAGGCGGCCGCCTCGAAGACCGGCGGCGATCTGTCGGTGGGGTCGCTGGGGCGGCTCGCGGTGACGCGGGCGGCGCGGGGACTCGGGGTCGGGGCGGCGCTGGTCGGGGCCATCGAGGACGCGGCACGCGCGCGTGGGCTGACAGCGGTGGACCTGCACGCGCAGACCCAGGCCCTGGGGTTCTACGAGCGGCTCGGGTACGTGGCGTACGGCCCGGAATTCCTGGACGCGGGAATCGCGCACCGGGCGATGCGGCGGGCGCTGTGAGCGGGGGCTGGGCGGCGATCCTGTAAGCGGGGGTCGTGTGAGGGTTCTGGGGCCAGGGGGCCGAAAGACCCAGTGAACTCGGTGGCGTGGCAGGCTTGAGGTCTGCTGTGTGAACACCGAGACGCCCCGGAGCGCTGACCGTGGATCAGTTGGCCCTGCTGTTCGTGCTGTTGCTGGGGGCTGTGATCAGCGTCCCGGTGGGGGACCGGTTGGGGCTGCCGGCGCCGGTGCTGATGACGCTTCTCGGGATCGTCCTGGCGATCCTCGACTTCGTACCGAACGTCAACATCCCGCCGGATCTCATCCTGCCCGCGTTGCTGCCGCCGCTGCTCTACGCCGCCGTACGGCGCACGTCCTGGCGGCAGTTCGCGGCCAACAAACGGCCGATCTTCCTGCTGGCCGTGGCGCTGGTGTTCGTCACCACGGCGAGCGTGGCCGCCGTCGCCGGCGCCATCGTGCCCGGCCTGTCGATCGCCGCCGCCGTGGCGCTCGGCGCGCTGGTCGCGCCGCCCGATCCGGTCGCCGCGACCGCCGTCGCCGGACAACTCGGGCTGCCGCGCCGGCTGGTGTCCATCCTGGAGGGCGAGGGGCTCTTCAACGACGTCACGGCGATCGTGCTGTACCACGTGGCGATCGCCGCGGCCGTCAGCGGGACGTTCTCGCCGTGGCAGGCCGGGCTCGACCTGGTGCTGTCCGCCGTCGTCGCGGTGGCCGTGGGTCTGGGGCTGGGCTGGGGCGCCAACAAGCTGATGGACCTGCTCGACGACGCCACCCTGCAGATCGGGCTCACGCTCCTGGTGCCGTACGCCTCCTACGTGCTGGCGGAGGAGTTCCACGGGTCCGGGGTGCTCGCCGTGCTCACCACCGCGCTGTTCCTCGCCGAGTACGCGACCGACGCCGACGACGTGCTGACCCGGCTGGCCGGGCACACCTTCTGGGACATCGTCGACACGCTGGTGACGGGCGTGGCGTTCGGACTGATCGGGCTGGAACTGCACAACGCGATCCGGACGGCGTCCGGGCGGTGGGGCGAGATGCTCGGGTGGGCGGCGGCGATCGTGGGTGTGGTCGTTCTCGTGCGGTTGCTGTGGTTGCTGCCGGCGACCTGGCTGACCAGGCGACTGCATGCGAAGCGGGACTACGAAGAGGAGATCCCGACGAGTTGGCGGGAGACCGTCGTGATGTGGTGGTCGGGGATGCGGGGGGTCGCGTCGGTGGCGCTGGCGCTGGCGATCCCCCTGAAGACCGATGACGGGTCCACCTTTCCCGGGCGGGACGAGATCGTGTTCATCGCCTTCGGCGTGATCATGGCGACGCTGGTGCTCCAGGGGCTGACGCTGCCCTGGCTGGTGAAGCGGCTCGGAGTGCGGGCCGACACGGACCGGGAGAAGGATTTCGAGAAGGCGTTGGCCGTGCGGGCGGCGAAGGCGGCGAAGCAGCGGCTCAAGGAGATCGAGGCGGTGGAGGAGCTGCCGGAGGAGCTGTCCGAGCAGATGCTGCGGCGGGCCTTCGACATCGGGGTGCGGATCAGTCCGGACATGGCGGAGGACGAGCGGCGGGAGGCGCATCAGCAGCGGGTGCGCAGGCTCAAGCGGGTGCGGCGGATCCAGGCGGAGATGCTGAGTGCGGCGCGGCACGAGGTGCTGGCGGCGCGGAGCGAACCCGGGGCGGATCCGGAGGTGGTGGACCGGGTGCTGCGGCATCTTGATGTGCGGAGTCTGCGGTGAGTCGAGCTGATGGGTGTGGCGCCGTGAGGGTCGGCCGAGGGGCTGATCGCGGTTCTGGCTTCCCTCCGCGCACCGCCCCCTGTGCCCCACAGACAAGGAGTACGCCTTGCCTGTGGGGGTCTCTCGGCGTCAGCGGCTCTCCGTTCGTCCGCACGGCGCTCCCCCGCTCGGTCAGCGGGGGCCCGTGCGCGGTGGTTCGTGCTGCATGCGGCGGGGGGCCGAGCCGTCCCGTGAGGGGCCGCCGCCGTCCCGGGACGGCCCGCCGTTGCCGCGGCTGCGCGGCACGAACGCGTCCGCCGTGTTGACCCGGGGCAGGGCGTACGGGTGCTCCTCGGTCAGCCAGCGGATCATGCGCTCGCGGACCGTGACCCGTACCGTCCAGATGTCGTCCGCGTCCTTGGCGGTCACCAGGGCCCGTACCTGCATGGTGTTCGGGGTGGTGTCGGTGACGTCCAGGCCGTAGGCGCGGCCGTCCCAGGCCGGGCACTCGCGCAGGATGTCGCGGAGCTTCTCGCGCATCGCGTCCGTCGGGGCCGTGTGGTCGACGTGCCAGTACACGATGCCGGTCATCTGCGGAGTGCCACGGGACCAGTTCTCGAACGGCTTGGACGTGAAGTACGACACCGGCATGGTGAGGCGGCGCTCGTCCCAGGTCCGCACGGTCAGGAAGGTCAGCGTGATCTCCTCGACCGTGCCCCACTCGCCGTCCACCACCACCGTGTCACCGATGCGCACCATGTCGCCGAAGGCGATCTGCAGTCCCGCGAACATATTGCTGAGCGTCGACTGCGCGGCGACACCGGCGACGATGCCGAGGATGCCGGCCGAGGCCAGCAGCGAGGCACCGGCCGCGCGGAAAGCCGGGAACGTCAGCAGCATCGTGGCCACGGCCACGACGCCCACGGTGGCGGAGACCACGCGCATGATCAGCGTCACCTGGGTGCGCACGCGCCGGACCCGGGCCGGGTCGCGGTGGGCGCGCGCGTAGCGGCTGTACGACGTCTCCACTATCGCGGCGGCGATCCGGATCACCAGCCAGGCGGTGGCCCCGATGAGGACCAGTGTGAGCGTCCGCCCGATCACGGCCTGGTGCGACTGCAGCAGCTGGGCCTCGTCGTACGACCCTCTCAGCATCGCCGCGCAGAGCACGAGCTGGTAGGGAATGCGTCCACGGCGCAGCAGACCCCACATCGGGGTCTCGTGATGTCGTTCGTCGGCCTTGCGCAGCAGCAGGTCGGTGGCCCAGCCGATGAGCAGCGTGAGCATGACCGACCCGCCGACCACGATCAGTGGGCGGAGCAGATTCTCCATGCCTCCGAACGTAACCGGCCCCGGTCACTGATGAACATGTGACTTGTGACCAGTTGTGGGTACGGCCGTTGTCCCGTCCCGGGAACCGCGGTGTCGTACCTGGCTGGCACCATGGCCCCATGAACATCATGCTTTTCCATTCGACCTACGGTCCGAGGCCCGCCGTGCGGGCGGCGGCGGACCGTTTGCGCGCCGCCGGGCACGAGGTGTGGACACCGGACCTCTTCGAGGGGCGCACCTTCGACACGGTCGAGGAGGGCATGGCCTTCAACCAGCAGATCGGCAAGGACGAGTTGCTCAAGCGGGCCGTGCTGGCCGCCGCGCCCTACTCGGAGCGGGGGCTGGTGTACGCCGGGTTCTCGCTCGGCGCCTCCGTCGCGCAGACCCTCGCCCTGGGCGACGCCAAGGCGCGCGGGCTGCTGCTTCTGCACGGCACCTCGGACATCGCGGCCAACGCCACCGCGGACGGACTGCCCGTTCAACTCCATGTCGCCGAACCGGATCCCTTCGAGACCGACGACTGGCTGAGCGCCTGGTACCTCCAGATGGGCAGAGCGGGCGCCGACGTCGAGGTCTACCGCTACGCCGGAGCCGGCCACCTCTACACCGATCCGGATCTGCCGGACTGGGACGAGGAGGCGGCCGAGGCCACCTGGCGGGTGGCGCTCGGCTTCCTCGACAGTCTGTGACCCGCTGCTACACGGGGTCGTACGTCCGCTCCACCTTCTGCGTGCCGGAGCGCGTGCGGTACGAACGGGCCCAGGAGGAGGTCGCGTTCGGCTTCGTTCGGTCGGACAGCACGTAGTAGTCCATCTGCGCGCGGTCGGCGGTGATGTCCAGGACGCCGTAGCCGTGGCGGTCGGTGTCGACCCAGTGGACGTGCCGGTTGGCGGCCCTGATGATCGGCGCGGCGACCGCGGAGATCGTGCCCTCGGGCGCCTTGACGAGGTCGTCGAGGTTGTCGGAGGTCACCGAGGTGACCACGAACTCCGTGGCGGCCGAGGCGGACAGCGGATACGTACCGGCGTCCACCGGCACGTCGTTGGCCCACGCCATGTGGATGTCGCCGGTCAGGAACACGGTGTTGCGGATGGCGTTCGAACGCAGGTGGGACAGCAGTTCCCGGCGGTCGTCCGTGTAGCCGTCCCACTGGTCGGTGTTGAGGGCGAGCCCCTCCTTCGGCAGGCCCAGCAGCTCGGCGAGCGGCCCCAGGAGGTCCGCGGTGAGCGAGCCGATCGCGAACGGCGAGATCATCACCGAGTTGCCGATCAGCCGCCAGGTGGTGTCGGACGCCTTCAGCCCGGCCTTGAGCCAGTCGAGCTGGGCGCGGCCGGTGAGCGTGCGGTCCGGGTCGTCGACCGAACCGTTGCCGACGGAGACCTGCTGCGAGCGGAAGGAGCGCAGGTCGAGCAGCGAGAGGTCGGCGAGCTTGCCGAAGCGCAGGTGGCGGTAGGTCGTTCCCGCTGTCGCCGTGCGCACCGGCATCCACTCGAAGTAGGCCTGCTTGGCGGCGGCCTGACGGGCCGCCCAGGTGCCCTCGGCGCCCTCGGTGTGGTTCTCCGCCCCGCCCGACCAGGCGTCGTTGGCGAACTCGTGGTCGTCCCAGATCGCGATCACGGGGGCGGTGGCGTGCAGGGCCTGCAGGTCGGGGTCCGTCTTGTAACGGCCGTGCCGGGTGCGGTAGTCGGCGAGGGTGACGATCTCGTGGGCCGGCGCGTGCGGGCGTACGACGGTGTCGCGGGTGCCGTAGGAGCCGGTGCCGTACTCGTAGATGTAGTCGCCCAGATGCAGCCAGGCGGTCAGGTCGCCGCGGGCCGCGAGATGGCGGTACGCCGAGAAGTAGCCGGCCTCCCAATTGGCGCAGGAGACCACGCCGAAGCGCAGGCCCGCGACGGCCGCGTCCGCCGCCGGCGCGGTGCGGGTGCGCGCCGCCGGGGAGTCGGTGCCGCCGGCCGAGAAACGGAACCAGTAGTCGGTCGCGGGCCGCAGACCGCGCACGTCCGCCTTCACCGTGTGGTCGAAGGCGGCGGTGGCGGTGACCGTGCCCTTGGCGACGATGTCGGTCAGTGCCTTGTCCCTGGCGACGATCCAGTCCACCGGGGTGTCCGGGCCGAGCCCGGAGCCGGGTATCGCCTCGGCGGTGGGCGTCACCCGGGTCCACAGCAGTATGCCGTCGGGCAGCGGGTCCCCGGAGGCGACGCCGTGCAGGAAGGCGGGCGCGTCGGCGGCGGCCCGCGCGGGCAGGGCGGCGGCGAGCGGGCCGGCCAGCGCGGCGGTGGCGGCCGCGGCCTTGACGACCGTACGACGGCGCGGTGACAGTGTGTCGGCGGAATCGGTGCTCTCGGATGATCTGTATCGACTGGTCACGGCCAATCAGGTTACTGGCCGGTACAGGCGAGAGCGGGCGAACCGGGAAAAGTTCGCCCGCTCTTCACGCGGAGGCTGAAATCCCGGACGGGCGTCAGCCCTTGAGCGCCGCGTCCACCACCCTGTTGAAGTCGGCCACCGTCATGGGCGGGTTGTCCTGGCCGTCGGCGGTGAGCTTCTTGCCGTCCATGACGAAGCTCGGGGTGCCGGTCACGCCGTCCTTGTTGCTGTCGAAGGTCTTCGACATGGCCAGCGCCCAGGCGTCGTACGTGCCCTTGTTGACCGCGTCCTGGAACTTCGTGTTGTCCTTCAGCGCGGGCACGGTGTTCGCGATCTTGATGAGGTAGGCGTCGTCCTTGAACTTGTCGGTCGTCTCGTCCGGGTGCCACTTCGTCGAGTACATAGCGGTCTTGTACTCGAGGAAGGCCTCGGGGCTGACGTTGAGCGCCGCGCCCAGGGCGCTCAGCGCGTTCTTGGAGCCCTGGCCGTTGTCCTTGTTGTCGATGAACGTGGCGCCGATGTACTGGATCTTGAACTTGCCGCCGTCGAGGTCCTTCTTCACGGTGGACCCGACCGTCTGCTCGAACTGCGCGCATATCGGGCAGCGCGGGTCCTCGTAGAGCTTGAGGGTCTTCTTGGCGGTGTCCTTGCCGAGGACGACCGTGGTGCCCTTCGCGCCCGTGGTGTTGGCCGGGGCGACGACCTTGGCGTCCTTCAGGCCCTCCCAGTAGCTGGGCTTGTTGGACTGGACGACGGCGTACCCTATGCCGCCCGCGATGGCCAGCACGCCGACGACCGAACCGGCGACGACGACCTGCCGCTTGACCTTGTTGCGCTTGGCCTGCCGCTCGCGCTCCTGGCGCAGCCGTTCCCTGGCGGCCGTCTTCGCTGCCTGGCTGTTCCGATTGCTCATGGTGGTGTTCTCCGTAGGGGACGCGCACAGGACCGGGTCGTGTGCGGAATACGTATGGGGACTGACTGGTGCTCAGTTGCTGTTCGGCGCCGGCCGGGGCGAAGGCCCGGCTCAGACTCCGGCGAACGCGAGTGAGCACGGCGGTCCACGCCGTCCCGGGGAGTGCGCGAGAAGCCGCTCGCGCGCGGTGACGGTACGACGGACGGGGCGCCGCACCCGGCGTGCGGGGGGAGCCGTCCGTACGGTGACGGCGGCGACCGCGAGCAGCAGCGGCCGGAACGTGGTAGCGGCCACCGCCCGCAGCAGCTGGGCCAGTGCCCGCTCGCCGCGGCGCAGCCAGGCGGCCGCGAGGAGGCCGATGGCGATGTGCGTGCCGAGCAGCAGCCAGGCGGTCGCCGGGCCGGCGTGGGCGAGCAGCCCCGCGAGCCGGTCGGTGTCCGAGCCGGTCACCCGGGTCAGCGAGGCACCGACACCCGTGCCGTCGCCGCACAGCACATCGAAGCCGACGGAGCGCAGTGGGCCGGCGACCGGGCCGCCGGCCGCGCCGTAACAGACCTGCTGGCCCGTGGTGAACACGGTGTCGGCGGCCAGCTCCAGCGGGATCAGCAGAGCGGCGATCCGGCCGAAGCCGCGCTCGCGGCCGGCCAGGGCGAAGGCGACGAGGAACACGGCGGCCGCGATCACGGCCACCGTGTTGAGGGGCAGGGGGACCCGGGACAGCAGCACGTGCGACGCGCTGCTGAGCGTCACGACGAGTGCCGTGAACAGTGCCGCGCGTACGGCTCTGAGCTGGGTCCCGGATATGTCCATAGCAGAGGAGAGTCTGTCACGCGGGTCGGTAAGGGAGCACTAAAGAGTCCCTGTGAGGGCGTAAAGGGCCCACCATGAGGGCGCCTGCCGACGGCGGATCGTCACAGACCCGGAATCCGTCCGTTGCGGAACAGGTCCACGAAGGTCTGGTGGTCGGCACGCGCGCGTGCGCCGTAGGTGTGCGCGAAGTCGACCAGCAGGCCCGCGAAGCTCTCCTCGTCGGCGGCGATCGCCGCGTCGATGGCCCGCTCGGTGGAGAACGGCACCAGGGACTCGCCGGACTGGTCGTCCGCCGCCGCGTGCATGGTGGCGGTGGCCCGGCCCAGGTCGGCGACGACCGCCGCGACCTCCTCCGGGTCGTCGATGTCGCCCCAGTCGAGGTCCACGGCGTACGGGGAGACCTCGGCGACCAGCTGACCGGAGCCGTCCAGTTCGGTCCAGCCCAGCCACGGGTCGGCGTGCGCCTGGAGAGCACGCTGGGAGATCACCGTGCGGTGGCCCTCGTGCTGGAAGTAGTCCCGGATCGCCGAGTCCGTGATGTGGCGGGAGACGGCCGGGGTCTGGGCCTGCTTGATGTAGATCACGACGTCGTTCTCCAGGGCGTCGCTGTGGCCCTCGAGGAGGATGTTGTACGACGGCAGACCGGCCGAGCCGATACCGATGCCGCGGCGGCCCACGACGTCCTTCACGCGGTACGAGTCGGGGCGGGCCAGCGAGGTCTCCGGCAGCGTCTCCAGATAGCCGTCGAAGGCCGCGAGGACCTTGTACCGGGTCGCCGCGTCCAGCTCGATGGAGCCGCCGCCCGGGGCGAAGCGGCGCTCGAAGTCACGGATCTCCGTCATCGAGTCCAGCAGCCCGAAGCGGGTCAGCGAGCGGGCGTCGCGCAGGGCGTCCAGCAGCGGGCCCTGCGCGGTGTCCAGGGTGAACGGCGGCACCTCGTCGCTCTTGGCGCCGGTGGCCAGAGCGTGGATCCGCTCGCGGTACGCGCCCGCGTACACCCGCACCAGTTCGGTGATCTGCCCGTCGCTGAGCGCCTTGGCGTACCCGATGAGGGCGATGGAGGCGGAGAAGCGCTTGAGGTCCCAGGTGAAGGGGCCGACGTACGCCTCGTCGAAGTCGTTGACGTTGAAGATCAGCCGGCCGTTGGCGTCCATGTACGTGCCGAAGTTCTCGGCGTGCAGGTCGCCGTGGATCCACACGCGCGAGGTGCGCTCGTCCAGGTACGGCCCGCCCCGCTTCGACCCGGATCCGTTGTGTTCGGTCAGGTCGTGGTAGAAGAGGCACGCCGTGCCCCGGTAGAACGCGAAGGCCGAGGCCGCCATCTTCCGGAACTTCACGCGGAACGCGGCCGGGTCGGCGGCCAGGAGCTGGCCGAAGGCGGTGTCGAAGACGGCGAGGATCTCCTCGCCGCGGTGCTCGTCGTTGAGCTGCGGGACCGACATCGCTGGGTGCCTCCTGGTGCAGATGGTGCGTGACTTTTTGGGGCGGATCCTCTTGCCCACACCAACGCGCGACGGTCCGGGGGAGTGCCCGCGACCTCGCGCGAAAGGGGTGAGCGGGGTGCCGCGTTTTCTTCACATGAAGGTACGCGGGGCAGCCCGCCGAGTGTCAGTGGCGAGGCATAGACTTCGACGCTGTCCCCCAGACTGTCCGCAACCGGTGGGACACCCGTCGACGTATGTTTTCCTTGGAGGCCGCAGCCGTGTCAAAGCCGCCGTTCACGCACCTGCACGTCCACACCCAGTACTCGCTGCTGGACGGTGCCGCGCGGCTGAAGGACATGTTCAACGCGTGCAACGAGATGGGCATGACGCACATCGCGATGTCCGACCACGGCAACCTGCACGGGGCCTACGACTTCTTCCACTCCGCGGAGAAGGCCGGGGTCACCCCGATCATCGGGATCGAGGCGTATGTGGCGCCCGAGTCGCGGCGCAACAAGCGCAAGATCCAGTGGGGTCAGCCGCACCAGAAGCGCGACGACGTCTCCGGTTCGGGTGGTTACACCCACAAGACGATCTGGGCGGCGAACGCGACCGGCCTGCACAACCTCTTCCGGCTGTCCTCGGACGCGTACGCGGAGGGCTGGCTGCAGAAGTGGCCCCGGATGGACAAGGAGACCATCTCCCAGTGGTCCGAGGGACTCATCGCGTCCACCGGCTGCCCCTCCGGAGAGCTCCAGACCCGGCTGCGGCTGGGCCAGTACGACGAGGCGCTGAAGGCGGCGGCCGACTACCAGGACATCTTCGGCAAGGACCGCTACTTCCTGGAACTGATGGACCACGGCATCGAGATCGAACGCCGCGTCCGTGACGGCCTGCTGGACATCGGCAAGAAGCTCGGCATCCCGCCGCTGGTCACCAACGACTCGCACTACACGTACGCGCACGAGGCCACCGCCCACGACGCGCTGCTGTGCATCCAGACCGGCAAGAACCTCTCGGATCCGGACCGCTTCCGCTTCGACGGCACCGGCTACTACCTGAAGTCCACGGACGAGATGTACGCCATCGACTCCTCGGAGGCCTGGCAGGAGGGCTGCCGCAACACCCTCCTGGTCGCAGAGCAGATCGACACCACGGGCATGTTCGAGAAGCGCGACCTGATGCCGAAGTTCGACATCCCGGAGGGCTTCACCGAGGTCACCTGGTTCAAGGAGGAGGTCCGCCGGGGCATGGAGCGCCGTTTCCCCGGCGGCATCCCCGAGGACCGGCAGAAGCAGGCCGACTACGAGATGGACGTCATCATCCAGATGGGGTTCCCGGGGTACTTCCTCGTCGTCGCCGACTTCATCATGTGGGCCAAGAACAACGGCATCGCCGTCGGCCCCGGCCGGGGCTCCGCGGCCGGTTCGATCGTCGCGTACGCCATGGGCATCACCGACCTCGACCCGATCCCGCACGGTCTGATCTTCGAGCGGTTCCTCAACCCCGAGCGCGTCTCGATGCCCGATGTCGACATCGACTTCGACGAGCGTCGGCGCGTCGAGGTGATCCGGTACGTGACGGAGAAGTACGGCGCCGACAAGGTCGCCATGATCGGCACGTACGGCAAGATCAAGGCCAAGAACGCGATCAAGGACTCCGCGCGCGTGCTGGGCTACCCGTACGCGATGGGCGACCGCCTCACCAAGGCGATGCCCGCCGACGTCCTCGGCAAGGGCATCGACCTCAACGGCATCACCGACCCCTCGCACCCGCGCTACAGCGAAGCGGGCGAGATCCGGGCGATGTACGAGAACGAGCCGGACGTGAAGAAGGTCATCGACACCGCGAAGGGCGTCGAGGGCCTGGTGAGGCAGATGGGCGTGCACGCGGCCGGCGTGATCATGTCCAGCGAGCCCATCGTCGACCACGCCCCGATCTGGGTGCGGCACACCGACGGCGTGACGATCACCCAGTGGGACTACCCGCAGTGTGAGTCGCTGGGCCTGCTGAAGATGGACTTCCTGGGCCTGCGCAACCTCACGATCATGGACGACGCCATCAAGATGGTGAAGGCCAACAAGGGCATCGATCTGGAGATGCTCTCCCTCCCGCTGGACGACCCGAAGACCTTCGAACTGCTCTGCCGTGGTGACACCCTCGGCGTCTTCCAGTTCGACGGCGGGCCGATGCGCTCCCTGCTGCGCCAGATGCAGCCCGACAACTTCGAGGACATCTCCGCCGTCTCGGCCCTGTACCGGCCGGGTCCGATGGGCATGAACTCGCACATCAACTACGCGGAGCGCAAGAACGGCCGCCAGGAGATCACGCCGATCCACAAGGAGCTCGAAGAGCCCCTCCAGGAGGTCCTGGCGGTCACCTACGGTCTGATCGTCTACCAGGAGCAGGTCCAGAAGGCCGCCCAGATCATCGCCGGGTACTCGCTCGGCGAGGCCGACATCCTCCGCCGCGTGATGGGCAAGAAGAAGCCCGAGGAGCTGGCGAAGAACTTCACCATCTTCCAGGCCGGCGCCAAGAAGAACGGCTACAGCGACGAGGCGATCCAGGCCCTGTGGGACGTGCTGGTCCCCTTCGCCGGATACGCGTTCAACAAGGCCCACTCGGCCGCGTACGGACTGGTCTCGTACTGGACGGCGTACCTGAAGGCGAACTACCCCGCCGAGTACATGGCCGCCCTCCTCACCTCCGTCAAGGACGACAAGGACAAGTCGGCCGTCTACCTCAACGAGTGCCGCCGCATGGGCATCAGGGTGCTGCCGCCCAACGTCAACGAGTCCGAGTCGAACTTCGCCGCGCAGGGCGACGACGTGATCCTCTTCGGCCTCTCCGCCGTCCGCAACGTCGGCACGAACGTGGTCGAGTCGATCATCCGCAGCCGCAAGGCCAAGGGGAAGTACGCGTCCTTCCCCGACTACCTCGACAAGGTCGAGGCAGTGGTCTGCAACAAGCGGACGACGGAATCGCTGATCAAGGCCGGCGCCTTCGACAGCATGGGACACACCCGCAAGGGCCTCACCGCGCAGTACGAGCCGATGATCGACAACGTGGTGGCGGTCAAGCGCAAGGAGGCCGAGGGGCAGTTCGACCTCTTCGGCGGCATGGGCGAGGAGGACACCAGCGAGCCCGGCTTCGGCCTCGACGTGGAGTTCACCACCGAGGAGTGGGACAAGACCTATCTGCTCGCCCAGGAACGGGAGATGCTCGGTCTGTACGTCTCCGACCACCCCCTGTTCGGTCTTGAACACGTGCTGTCCGACAAGGCGGACGCGGGCATCGCCCAGCTCACCGGAGGCGAGCACGCCGACGGCGCGGTGGTGACCATCGGCGGGATCATCTCCGGCCTGCAGCGCAAGATGACCAAGCAGGGCAACGCGTGGGCCATCGCCACCGTGGAGGACCTGGCCGGTTCCATCGAGTGCATGTTCTTCCCCGCGACCTACCAGCTGGTGTCGACCCAACTCGTCGAGGACGCCGTGGTGTTCGTCAAGGGCCGCCTCGACAAGCGCGAGGACGTGCCCCGGCTCGTCGCCATGGAACTCCAGGTCCCCGACCTGTCGAACGCGGGTGCCAACGCGCCCGTGATCCTCACCATCCCGGCCACCCGGGTCACCCCGCCGATGGTCAGCCGGCTCGGCGAGATCCTCAGCCACCACAAGGGCGAGAGCGAGGTCCGGATCAAGCTCCAGGGGCCGCGCAAGACGACCGTGCTGCGCCTGGACCGGCACCGGGTGAAACCCGACCCGGCGCTGTTCGGTGACCTGAAGGTGCTGCTGGGACCGTCCTGCCTGGCGGGCTGATCCTGGGATCTCCGGGCCGTCGGCGGCCGGACACTTGATGTGCGCGAGGGGCGCATCCGTACACGGATGCGCCCCTCGGTGCTGTGGCCGGGCTGCAACAACCCGTCACACGGATGTCAGTTGTGACCGAAGCGCTTCTTACGCCCCTTGGGCGCCATGTCACCCGGTGTCATCTGGGTGGCGCGCTCCTCGGCCTGCGTCTCCATCGACGACGGCTGGGTCACCTGCTGACCACGCTCGGACTGGGACTGCTTTCGGTCCTGCTTCTTGTTCTTGGCCATGGTGCTGCCTCCTGTGGGGATCTAAGGGCCAGGGCCGGGACCAGATTCACATAGGCTGACAGAGGGCGCATGTCGGATAATTACCGTCTGTGACAGGGTTCGTCGGCGTGCGAACTCCCGAAACGCCACGCCGAAGATCGAGTTCGGGCCGTTAACCCCCGCGTGGTCGGGCAGACTCGAAGCAAGCCCGAAGCAAACCTCCCGGGAAGAGGGTGAGTCGTGTGGACCGCTGCATCGTCCTGGTGGACGCCGGGTATCTGCTGGGGGCCGCCGCGAGTCTCCTTGCCGGGGAGCCCTCGCGGTCCCGGATCACCGTGGATCACACCGCCCTCATCCAGGGGCTGCGCGAACGCGCCGAGTCCGACACGGAGCGGCCACTGCTGCGCATCTACTGGTTCGACGGCGCCCCCGACCGCGTCCCGCAGCCGGAACACCGCAGACTGCGAGTGATGCCCCGGGTCACCGTCCGGCTCGGCGCCCTGACCCGCAGTGACGGCCGCTGGGCGCAGAAGGGCGTGGACGCCGCGATGCACGCCGAGCTGACCGAGCTGGCCCGCAACCGCGCCTGCTCCGACGTCGTCCTGGTCACCGGCGACGGAGATCTGCTGCCGGGCATGATGGCCGCCAAGGAGCACGGGGTCGCCGTACACCTGTGGGCCGTACAGGCCGCCGACGGCGACTACAACCAGTCCGAGGACCTGGTCGCCGAGGCCGACGAGCGGCGCGTCCTGGACCGTACGTGGATCACCAAGGCCGTCCGCGCCAAGGAACTCGGCGGGATCTGCGCGCCGGCGCCCGTGCCGCGCCCCGAGATCGCCGCGATCCTGTCGGCGCCGCTGCCCGAGTCCGCGCTCTCCTCGGGGACCGAGCGGCCCACCGACGAGGGCGAGCACGTCCCGGCGGCGCCCGCCTCGGAGAACGGCAGTGAGCAGCGCGTGCCCGCGCCGAAGGGCGTCCCCACCCCCAAGGACCTGGCCGCGCTGCGGGCTCCCGGGGTCCAGCCCGCCCAGCCACCCACGACGGCGACCCTGCGCTGGTCCTCCGACAAGGGCTGGGTCGACCGGCCCGGTGGCGCCTCGGAGCCTCCCGAGGCCGCCTCCATGCCGACGCTGGCGCAGCTGACCACGGCGGAGCAGCGGTGGGCCGACCGGGAGGAGGACATCACCACGGTCGGCGGGGACCCCTTCGAGGTGGGACAGGTCTTCGCGCGGCGCTGGATGGAGCGGCTGGGCGACCAGGGCCACCTGCAGAAACTGTCCGCGATGTACCCGCGCATCCCGCACCGCATCGACGGCGAGCTGCTGCGCTACGCCGCGCGGTTCGGTCTGCTCGCGCACAAGGACGACCAGATCGACGAGCACGACCGCTATGCGATCCGGGCCGGGTTCTGGCGCGAGATCGACGTAAGGACGGCGACGGAGCCCGCGCCTGCCGGCGAGTGAGGCGGGTGCGCTGAGCCCGGCAGCGTTTTTACCGGCGGTTGTACCGTTATGGGCCCACCCGGGAGAGGGCCCGCGCTGTCGACCCCGTAGGCTCGTCCCTTGTGAGTACGCGCGCGGCCCAGGCACTTCGGCACGGTGGTGATGTCGTGTGCGCCGTGCGCGGGCTGACCAAGACCTATCCCGCCGTACGAGGCCGGCGCGGTGTTCCCGCGACGCCCGAGGTGAGGGCCACCGACGACGTACGGCTGGACATCCGGCGCGGTGAGATCTTCGGGCTGCTCGGGCCGAACGGTGCCGGGAAGACCACCCTCGTCCGGCAGCTGACGGGGCTGATGCGGCCCGACAGCGGGAGCGTGGAGATCCTCGGGCACGACATCGTGCGCCACCCTGAGCGGGCCTCCCGGATCCTCGCCTACCTGGGCCAGGAGTCCACCGCCCTCGACGAACTCACCGTCTCCCTCGCCGCCGAGACCACCGGCCGGCTGCGCGGGCTGGAGGCGGCACGGGCGCGGGCCGAGCGGGACGCCGTACTGGACGAGCTCGGTCTCACGCCGTTGGCCGGCCGCCCCTTGAAGAAGCTGTCCGGCGGTCAGCGCCGGCTGGCCTGCTTCGCCGCCGCGCTGGTGGGCCGGCGGCCGTTGCTGGTGCTCGACGAGCCGACCACCGGCATGGACCCGGTGGCGCGGCGCGCGGTGTGGGGCGCCGTGGACCGGCGGCGGGCCGAGCACGGCGCGACGGTGCTGCTCGTCACCCACAACGTCATCGAGGCCGAGACCGTGCTCGACCGGGTCGCCGTCCTCGACCGGGGCCGAGTGATCGCCTGCGACACCCCGACCGGCCTCAAGGAGCAGGTCGCCGGCGAGGTGCGGGTCGACCTGGTGTGGCGCGAGACGGCCCCGCTGCACGTCCCCGAGGTGGCCGCGCTGCGCGACCGGGCCGTGGAGGCCGGACGCCGCTGGACGCTCAGGCTCGCCCCGGACGAGGCCCGCGCGGTCGTCGCCACCGTCACCGGCGGGGCCGCGTTCGCCGCGCTGGACGACTTCACGCTCGCCACGCCCAGCCTGGAGGACGTGTACCTGGCCCTGGGCGGCGCGGCGCAGCAGGGGCTGGTGAAGGCCTGAACGCCATGAACGCCATGAACGCCATGAACACTGTGAGCACCCGGACCATCGCATCCGTACGAAACAGGACGACTGCCGGAGTGAGACCGAGAGAGGGGAGCCGCACGAGATGAGTGTCGTACCCGCCGAGGTTCTGCCGGGCAGTGCCCTGGCCGTGGAGGGGCCGGCCCGGGAAGCGGCCGAGCTCGGCCCCCGCGCGCGGCTGTGGCCCGCGCTGGTGGCCGTGTACCGGGCGCAGCTGTCCCGGGCGCGGGTGGCGCGCATCCCGCTGCTGTTCGTGGCGACCTTCCAGTCGGTCGGGATCATGATCCTGATGCGCGGGGTCGTGGACGGCGGCGGCGAGGCGCAGGCGGTGGTCGCCGGCTCGTCGGTGCTCGTCGTCGCCTTCGTCGCGCTGAACCTGCTCGCGCAGTACTTCGGACAGCTGCGGGGCAGTGGCGGGCTCGACCACTACGCCACCCTGCCCGTGCCGCCGGCCGCGGTGGTGCTGGGCGCGGCCGGCGCGTACGCCTCCTTCACCGTGCCGGGGACCGTGGTGACCGCGGTGTTCGGGTCCGTGCTGTTCGGGCTTCCGCTGACCCACCTGTGGGTCCTCGTCGCCGTCATCCCGCTCGCGGGCGCCGCGCTCGCCGGGCTCGGGGCCGCGCTCGGGCTGCTGGCGCCGCGTCCGGAACTGGCCACGCTGCTCGGCCAGCTCGGCATGTCGGCGGCGCTGCTGCTGGGGGTGCTGCCCGCGGACCGGATGCCCGAGGCGGTGCGCTTCACACGGGACCTGCTCCCGTCGACGTACGGGGTGGAAGCCTTCGCCCGCACCTTCGGACCGCACCCCGACTGGGCCTTCGTGCTCGGCGATCTCGCCGTCTGCGCGGGGGTCGGCGTGGTGTCGCTGGCCGTCGCCACCTGGGCGTACCGCCGGGCGGCCGTCCGGTGAGGCGCCGCACAGACACGCCTGGCACGATATCGGGGTGACCGCACCGTTGACTCCTCCTCCGCCGCCCCACGAACAGCCCGCCCACAGTGCGTGGCAGGGGCCGCCTCCCGGGTACGCGGCTCCTGAGCCGGATGCGTCGGATGCGTCTGACGCGTCCTACGGTGCGCACGTTTCGTACGGACAGGACGGGCCCGGGATGAAGACCGAGTTGCGGGAGGCCGCCGTGACCCTGGTGGCGGTGGCGGTCACCGGGGCGCTGCTGGGCGCGCTGTGGTGGTGGCTGGCCCCGCACGTTCCCCTGGTGGGCGACGTGGTCGGCAAGAACTGGGTCGTCTACCTGAAGGACACCGAGGGCGAGCAGGCGGTCGGCGTCGACGGAACGTTCACTCTGCTGGGGCTGGCCTTCGGCTTCGTGAGCGCCCTCCTGGTCTTCCTGGTGCGACGGCGCGGGGGAGTGCCGCTGGTGGTGGCGCTGGGTATCGGCGGCCTGCTGGGCTCGTTGCTGGCCTGGCGGCTCGGGGAGTGGCTCGGTCCCGCCCAGGACGTGGTCGCCCATGCGAAGTCCGTGGGCAAGGGCGTGACCTTCTCCGCCCCGCTGAAGCTGGGCGCCAAGGGCGCCCTGCTGGCGTGGCCACTGGCGGCGCTGGTGGTGCACCTGGGCCTGACGGCACTCTTCGGACCCCGGGATCCGGAACCGCAGGGCCCTTATCAGGAGGGCCCCGTTCCGAAGGACCCGTACGGAGCCCCGCTGGGCTGAACGGGTGCCCGGCTCCGGCCGGGCGGGGCGGCTGCCGTGGCGGGAGCGCCCCTTCCCGACTCCCCGCCCGCGTCAGGGGAAGGCGTCCACCTGACGGCCGAAGCGGCAGGACCCCGACGCGCCCGGCGGCTTGCGCCCGCCTCATGTCCGGCGGCCTGGGCCTGCCTCGACGCCCGGCGGCCTGCGCTCGCCCCGACGCCCGACCGACCGCCTGCGCCCGACGCCCGACCGCCTGCGCCCGACGCCCGACCGCCTGCGCCCGACGGCCGAAGGGGCACCCCATCAACGGCGGAGAGGTCACGCCCGCCCGACCGGCGCCACCACGGCGTCCGTGAGCTTGGCCAAGTCGTCCGGGGAGAGTTCGAGCTCCAGGCCGCGGCGGCCCGCCGAGACGCAGATCGTGGGGTGGGCGGAGGCAGAGGCGTCGAGGACTGTGGGGAGCTTCTTGCGTTGGCCGAGGGGTGAGATGCCGCCGCGCACATAGCCCGTGGTGCGTTCGGCGAGGGCCGGGTCGGCCATCGTGGCGCGTTTGCCGCCCACCGCCGACGCCAGCGCCTTGAGGTCCAGCTGGCCCGCCACCGGGACGACGGCGACCGTCAGCGCCCCGTCGACGTCCGCCACCAGCGTCTTGAACACCCGCTCCGGCGAGACGCCCATCGCCTCGGCCGCCTCCTCGCCGTAGGACGGGTGGGAGGGGTCGTGGTCGTAGGAGTGGACCGTGTACGTCACCCCCGCGGCCGTCAGGGCCACCGTCGCCGGGGTGCCTCCCGACTGGTTCTGCTTCTTCGCCTTCTTCGCCATCGTGGCCTGATCCCGTCCGTTGCCAAAGATCCAAAGGTTCCCAAGTCCCACAGGTCCCAGGGGTACAGAGGCCCCAGGGGTCCACAGGTCCCAGGGGTACAGAGGTCCCAGAGGCCCCAAGGAACCTGCGTCAGTTGAGACTTGTCGGCCCGCGGGTCAGTTCCGACGCGGGCAACGACGGCAGGTTACGGATGATCGAGGTCTCCGAGCGAAGGAGTTTCAGTTCGTCGCGCAGCCGGGACGCGGTGTCCGGGGCTTGCAGCAGACGCTGCTTCGTCGGGGTGTCCAGCATCATCGCCGCGGCCACCAGATAGGAGACCACGGTCGGTTCGTCCGGCAGCTCGGCCCCCGTCGACAAGGACCGTTCCCGGGCGCCCGCGAGGCGCTTCTGGTACTGGCGGAAGGACCGCAGCACTCCCTGGGCCAGCGCCCCGGCCCCGTCGCCCGGATCCTCGGCCAGTTCCTCCAGCTCCGCCGTCAAGAACGGGCCCGAGGCGTCGACGGACAGCAGGCGCACCCGCGTCGTGCCGGTCGCCAGGACCTCGAAGGTGCCGTCGTCCCGCTCCCGGATGGTCGCCGCGTCCGCGATGCAGCCGACGCCGTGGAACGCCTTGACGGGATCGTCGCCGAAGCCGGCCGTGGGACCGCGCTCGATCACGGTCGTCTGGTCCGGCATGCCCGGTGCGGTGGACGCCACCTCGTGGCCGTCGCGGATCGCCACGACGCCGAACCGGCGCGATTCGTCCTCGGGGGTCTTCAGCAGCTCGCGCATCATGGCGCGATAGCGCTCCTCGAAGATGTTCAGAGGAAGCACAAGCCCCGGGAACAACACCGAGTTCAGGGGGAAGAGCGGGAGCCGCACGGTGGTCACGACGCAAGAGCCTAATGGTCTCGCGAGCGAGTTCGTCCGCCGTGCTCACTCCGTGGATGGCCGAAGGCGGTCCGTCGGCGCACCTCGGCGCGGATCTCGGCGCGGATCTCCAGGAACCGGGCGAGAGGGTCGTCCGCGAACCGGTCCCAGGGAAAGGAGGTGGCGTACGGCCCGATCAGCCGCAGTTGTTCCTCGGCGTCCGTCCACCGCTCCAGTCGTACGAGCACGTACATGAGCTTGTTGCGGACCTCGGCGGGCCAGGGGTCGGCCGCCGGGAACCGGGCGGAGAGCGCGATCGCGCGCTCGGCGGCCGCGTCCAGCCGCACCCGGGGTATCGCCCGGGCGCGGCCGTCGGTCAGGCAGGAGAAGGTCGCCCGGGCGGGCAGCGCCTGGACGAGCGAGTCCGCCGGGGCGTCCTGGGCGGCCCGCTCGGCGAAGTCGAAGCAGGCCAGGTGGGAGCCGCCCCGCCTGGAGGAGGCGAGGTAGCGCAGGGCCGCCACATGGCAGCCGTAGTGGTGCGGGGCGCGGCGGACGGCGGCCTCCCACAGCTCGCCGAAGTACGTGTGCCCGGCGTTCGAGCCGCGCGCGTGGTCCAGCGCGATCCGCCACGGCACCGGGTCACGCACGTCGCCGTGGGCGGCGGCCGTGATCAGCGGACCCACCTCGCGCAGCAGTTCCGCGCGGGCCGGGGACGGCCACGCCCTCTCCACGGCGAGCTGGGCGCCGATCAGCAGGGCGTCCGGGTCCTGCGGGGCGGCCGTACGCCAGTTCTCGTACCACTCGTCGCGGGAGCGGGCGAAGGCGGCGAGTCTTCGCGCGTAGCGATCGCGCATCTCCCAGTCCGCCTGGGTACGTGTGGCGGCGAGCAGTTCGGCGGCGGGGCCGTGTTCCCCTTGGGCGGCGGCGACCAGCGCGCGGCCGAGCCGGTCGTCGGGCGCGTCGAGGAGTACGTCGTCATCGGCGGCGTCGGCGGCGGTGGGGGTGGCGGGCAGTCCGGGGGCAGGGCGCACGTGGATCAGGTGCGTCCTGGCCGTACGGATGAAGGGGGGCAGCAGAGCCATGGTGTCGACCATTGAAAGTCCGCAGGTCAACCATGCGCCAGACCGAAGGAGCAACTCGTGGAAAGTTGTACGCCGGCAGGCCAAGGATCGGTAAAAAGGTGACAGTTCAACAACTCCTGTCACAGTGGCCCCACTAGTTACGTCGCAGCATGCGGGTCGCCCCCGCCGCCACCGTCGTCGCCAGGACCCAGCCCAGCAGGATCATCGCCGCGGCCAGCCACTGCCAGCCGCCACTCAGCTGCCAGAACCCGACCTGGCCCAGGTCGATGACCGGCAGCAGCAGGTCCAGGGCGAACAGCGCGGGGTTCCACGGCGGATGCTCGCCGCTCTTCAGGGGTGGATGGTCGGCGTGCGCGAAGGCCACCGAGCCCGCCGCCCACAGCACCGCCATCCATACGGCGGCCCGGCCCGGCCGGTACCCGTAGGCGACCGTCCAGTCCTGGGCGTACCCCCACAGCTTGGCGGCGATCGGCAGGCTCTCCCTGCGGCGGCGCTGCTTGGCGAGCAGCACCTCGCGCGCGTCCTCGTCCTCGCCACCGGCCCGCAACACGGTGGCCAGCCGTTCGTACGGCTCCGGGTTGTACTCGGCGGTCGCCGCGGCCACCCACTCCAGGCGCTGGTTCAGCGGGAACGGGCCGCGCGGCACCAGGTTCTCGTAGCTGAAGCCGCCCATGTGCAGCCGGCCCGGGCCTGGCCAGGCGTCCGCCCGGTCCATCAGGTTGACGACCCGTGCCCCCGACAGCACCACCGCCCCCCGCGCCGGCCGCTCCCCGAGGAAGCGCAGCTCGGACGTCTGCACGCGGCGCAGCGACAGTTCCTGCTCGTCGGTGAAGGTGAACCGGGCCCGCTCCAGGTCGACCGCGTCCCCGAACCGCCCGTCGTCGAGGCGCAGCCCGCCCTGGCACTCGAATCGCTGGACGCGTGTCCCGCGCGCGGGAGTCGTCCCGCTCAGCAGGAGGTTTCCGACGCCCGCCGGAGTCAGATACAGCGAGCGCTCCACGGTCAGCTGCGGGGCGTTCAGGGCGAGCCGCGCCGACGGGTTGGCCAGCCGGGCGCCGCGCAGGCTCAGCGAGACGCCGATCTTGGCGCTGCGCAGGCTCAGCTCGCCGTGCGACTCCAGCATCTCGGCCTGGAGGTCTTGACCGACGGTCATGCCGTCCCCGGCGATCGAGCGGCCGCTGCGGTCGCGGTGGACGATCGCCTGGTTCATCAGCAGATCGGTGCCTATCTGCGCGTCGGTCAGCCGGACGCCGTGGTGGAAGCGGCAGCGCGGCAGGTGCAGATCGCCTTCCGTGTGCACCCGGGCGGCCTCCAGGCGCGGCACCGAGCAGTCCACCAGCCGCAGGGTCGTGAAGCGGGCCTCCGGCACCAGGACGTCCCGCTCGAACCGGCAGCCGCGCATCTCGACGTACGGCACCACCGTGCCGCCCGCGAGGTCCAGGGTGCCGCTGATCTGCACGCCCGCGAGCTTCAGCGAGGACACCCGGCCCGCCAGCGCGGGCGGGCCGTCCAGGAGCAGCCAGCACACGATCCGTGCCCGCACGGTCCGCTCGGGACCCCAGGGGTGCCCGCCGTGCGGATCGTCGACGACGGTGTCGCCACTGCTCAGGTCGTACACGCTGCCGTTGCGGAAGGCCTGCCACATTCCGGTCTCGGCGGCGGTCAGATCGCCCGGCAGGTCCCCGTCCCGGATGCCGGCCCCTTCGGTCACGTCTCTTCCATCCCCCTCATCCGCTCTTCTGTCGCACACCAGTTCATGCCCGCTGAGTGACGCCTCGAACACTGAACGTGAAGGCGATCTTCCGGGTTCCTGCCGTGATCTGTATCAGCCATTGATACGCGCGAACAGTGCCGGATCCCGGTCTGAGAGAATTGACCGCGTGATCTCCCGAATCGATCTGCGCGGCGACGCCCTCCCCGAGGGTCCCGCCTTGCGTGACCTGCTGCCCCGAGCCGACTTCGACGTCTCGGCCGCCCTGGAGAAGGTGCGTCCGCTCTGCGAGGCCGTGCATCATCGGGGCGACGCGGCGCTGATCGACTTCGCCGAGAAGTTCGACGGCGTCCGGCTCGACCGGGTGCGGGTGCCCGCCGAGGCCCTGACCCGTGCGCTGGAGGAGCTCGACCCGGCCGTGCGCGCGGCCCTGGAGGAGTCCATCCGCCGCGCCCGCCTCGTCCACCGCGAGCAGCGGCGTACGACCCACACCACCCAGGTGGTGCCCGGTGGCTCGGTCACCGAGAAGTGGGTGCCGGTCGAGCGGGTCGGGTTGTACGCGCCGGGCGGCCGGTCGGTCTACCCGTCCTCCGTGATCATGAACGTGGTGCCCGCCCAGGAGGCCGGCGTCGGGTCGATCGCCCTCGCCTCCCCGGCGCAGGCCGAGTTCGACGGTCTGCCGCACCCGACGATCCTCGCCGCGTGCGCGCTGCTCGGCGTCGACGAGGTGTACGCGGCCGGTGGCGCGACCGCCGTCGCGATGTTCGCGTACGGCACCGAGTCCTGCCCGCCCGCCAACATGGTCACCGGCCCCGGCAACATCTGGGTCGCCGCCGCCAAGCGCTACTTCACCGGGAGGATCGGCATCGACGCCGAGGCCGGCCCGACCGAGATCGCGGTCCTCGCCGACGACACGGCCGACCCGGTGCACGTCGCCTCCGACCTGATCAGCCAGGCCGAGCACGACCCGCTGGCCGCCGCCGTCCTGGTCACCGACTCGGTGGCGCTCGCGGACGCGGTGGAGAAGGAGCTGGAACCGCAGGTCGCGGCCACCCGGCACGTCGAGGACCGGATCGTCCCCGCGCTGCAGGGCCGGCAGTCCGCGATCGTGCTGGTCGACGGGGTCGACGAGGGCCTCAGGGTGGTCGACGCGTACGGCGCCGAACACCTGGAGATCCAGACGGCCGACGCCGCCGCGGTCGCCGATCGCGTCAAGAACGCCGGCGCGATCTTCATCGGCCCCTGGGCGCCCGTGTCGCTCGGCGACTACGCCGCCGGGTCCAACCACGTCCTGCCGACCGGCGGGTGCGCCTGCCACTCCTCGGGCCTGTCGGTCCAGTCCTTCCTGCGCGGCATCCACATCGTCGACTACACGAAGGACGCGCTGGCCGACGTCGCGCAGCACGTGGTCACGCTGGCGGAGGCGGAGGACCTGCCCGCGCACGGCGCGGCGATCAAGGCGAGGTTCGGGTGGAAGGTGCCGGCGAGCAAGTGAGCTTCGAAATCGACGATCTCCCCGTGCGGGACGAGCTGCGCGGCAAGTCCCCCTACGGCGCGCCCCAGTTGGACGTCCCCGTACGGCTGAACACCAACGAGAACCCCTACCCGCTGCCCGAGCCGCTGGTCGAGCGGATCGCCGAGCGGGTCCGCGAGGCGGCCCGGAACCTCAACCGCTACCCGGACCGCGACGCCGTGGAGCTGCGCACCCGGCTCGCCGATTACCTGACCGACACCTCGGGGCACCAGGTCGGCCTGGCCAACGTGTGGGCCGCCAACGGCTCCAACGAGGTCATCCAGCAGCTGCTGCAGACCTTCGGCGGACCGGGCCGTACGGCGATCGGCTTCGAGCCGTCGTACTCGATGCACGGTCTCATCGCGCGCGGCACCGGCACGGGCTGGATCTCCGGCCCGCGCAACGAGGACTTCACGATCGACCTCGCCGCCGCCGAGGAGGCCATCGCCTTCCACCGGCCGGACGTCGTCTTCGTCACCACCCCCAACAACCCCACGGGCACCGCGGTCCCGCCGGAGGCGGTCCTCGCGCTGTACGAGGCCGCGCAGGCGGCGAAGGCTGCGACTGCCGGGGCGATCGTCGTGGTCGACGAGGCCTACATCGAGTTCAGCCACGGCGACTCCCTGCTGCCCCTCATCGAGGGCCGGCCCCAGCTCGTCGTCTCGCGGACGATGTCCAAGGCCTTCGGCGCCGCCGGCCTGCGCCTCGGCTATCTCGCCGCCCACCCGGCGGTGGTGGACGCCGTCCAGCTCGTCCGGCTGCCGTACCACCTGTCGTCCGTCACGCAGGCGACCGCGCTGGCCGCCCTGGAACACACCGACACGCTGCTGAAGTACGTCCGGCAGCTGAAGGCCGAGCGGGACCGCCTGGTCGCCGAGCTGCTGGAGACCGGCTACGAGGTGACCGCCTCGGACGCCAACTTCGTGCAGTTCGGCCGCTTCGACGACGCCCACGCGATGTGGCAGAAGATCCTCGACCGGGGCGTCCTGGTCCGGGACAACGGCGTGCCCGGCTGGCTGCGGGTGACGGCCGGAACCCCCGAAGAGAACGACGCGTTCCTCGACGCGGTCCGTGAGTTGAAGAAGGAGAGCGCATGAGCCGCGTAGGCCGCGTGGAGCGGGTGACGAAGGAGACCTCGGTCCTCGTCGAGATCGATCTCGACGGGTCCGGCAAGGTCGAGGTGTCGACGGGCGTCGGCTTCTACGACCACATGCTCGACCAGCTCGGCCGGCACGGTCTGTTCGACCTGACCGTGAAGACCGAGGGTGACCTGCACATCGACTCCCACCACACCATCGAGGACACCGCCCTCGCGCTCGGCGCCGCCTTCAAGCAGGCGCTGGGCGACAAGGTGGGCATCTACCGCTTCGGCAACTGCACGGTTCCCCTGGACGAGTCCCTCGCCCAGGTCACCGTCGACCTCTCCGGCCGCCCCTACCTCGTGCACACCGAGCCCGAGAACATGGCGCCGATGATCGGCGAGTACGACACCACGATGACCCGGCACATCCTGGAGTCCTTCGTCGCCCAGGCGCAGATCGCGCTGCACGTGCACGTGCCCTACGGGCGCAACGCGCACCACATCGTGGAGTGCCAGTTCAAGGCGCTGGCCCGGGCCCTCAGGTACGCCTCAGAACGCGACCCGCGCGCGGCCGGGATTCTCCCCTCCACGAAGGGCGCGCTGTAAAGCCATGACCGGACTGTCGACACTCCTGATCGTCGTCGGACTCTTCCTGGCCGGCGGCATCTACTCCTTCGTCAAGCAGCAGATGCCGAAGAGCCTCATCGTGCTGCTCTCGATCGGCGCCGCGATGTGCCTGGTCGCCGGTGTCCTGAGGCTGGAGGTGTGGAATTGAGCTCTCCCAGGCGAGTGGTCGTCTTCGACTACGGCTTCGGCAACGTGAGGTCCGCCGAGCGCGCCCTCGCGCGCGCGGGAGCCGAGGTCGAGATAACCCGTGACTTCGACAAGGCCATGAACGCCGACGGCCTGCTGGTGCCGGGCGTCGGCGCCTTCGCCGCCTGCATGAAGGGCCTGCGCGAGGCCCGGGGCGACTGGATCATCGACCGCCGGCTGTCCGGCGGGCGCCCGGTCATGGGCATCTGCGTCGGCATGCAGATCCTCTTCGCGCGCGGCATCGAGCACGGCGTGGAGGCGGAGGGCCTCGACGAGTGGCCCGGCGCGGTCGAGCCGCTCCAGGCCGAGATCGTCCCCCACATGGGCTGGAACACCGTGGACGCGCCGACCGGCTCCCAGCTGTTCGCGGGCCTGGACACGGACGCGCGCTTCTACTTCGTGCACTCGTACGCCGTCCACGACTGGAACCTGGAGACCACGAACCCCGCGATGCGCGCCCCGCTGGTCACCTGGTCGACGCACGGCAAGCCGTTCGTGGCCGCCGTGGAGAACGGCGTCCTGTGGGCCACCCAGTTCCACCCCGAGAAGTCCGGCGACGCCGGAGCGCAGCTGTTGAACAACTGGATCGGAACCCTTTGATGGCTTCGAAGCTCGAACTCCTCCCCGCCGTCGACGTCCGTGACGGCCAGGCCGTCCGCCTCGTGCACGGCGAGTCCGGTACGGAGACCTCGTACGGCTCCCCCCTGGAGGCCGCCCTGGCCTGGCAGCGGTCGGGTGCCGAGTGGCTGCACCTGGTGGACCTGGACGCCGCCTTCGGCACCGGCGACAACCGGGCACTGATCGCCGAGGTCGCCGGGGCGATGGACATCAAGGTGGAGCTGTCCGGCGGCATCCGCGACGACGACACGCTCGCCGCCGCCCTGGCCACCGGCTGCACCCGGGTCAACCTCGGTACGGCCGCCCTGGAGACCCCGGAGTGGGTCGCCAAGGTCATCGCCGAGCACGGCGACAAGATCGCGGTCGGTCTCGACGTCCGCGGCACGACCCTGCGCGGCCGTGGCTGGACCCGGGACGGCGGCGACCTCTACGAGACGCTGGAGCGCCTCAACAAGGAGGGCTGCGCGCGGTACGTGGTGACCGACATCGCCAAGGACGGCACCCTGCAGGGCCCCAACCTGGAGCTGCTGCGCACCGTGTGCGCCGCCACGGACCGGCCGGTCGTGGCCTCCGGCGGTGTGTCGTCGCTGGACGACCTGCGGGCCATCGCCGAACTGGTGCCCCTCGGTGTCGAAGGGGCCATCGTCGGGAAGGCGCTGTACGCGAAGGCGTTCACCCTGGAAGAAGCACTGGAGGAAGTGTCGTCATGACGTCCGAGGCCGTGCGGCGTGTGCAGAGCGGAAATCCCTGGGAAGAGAGTTTCGGTTTCGCGCGCGCCGTCGCGGCGGGCGATCTGGTGCTGGTGGCGGGCACGACGGCCTTCAAGGGCGACGTGCTGTACGGGGAGGGCGACCCCTACGAACAGGCCAAGGTGGCCTTCACCAGCGCCCTGGAGGCGATCGCCGGGTTCGGGCTGGGGCCCGACGCGGTGATCAGGACCCGGATACATCTGGCGCACCCGCGGGACGTCGACGAGGTGGGCCGCGCGCACAAGGAGCTGTTCGACGCCGTGCGCCCGGTCGCGACCGTGCTGATCGTGGAGGGCTTCGTCGACCCGCGCATCCTGGTCTCAGTGGAACTGGAAGCATTCAGAGGAGCCGTGAGTTCATGACCCTGGCGGTCCGAGTCATCCCCTGCCTGGACGTGGACAACGGCCGGGTCGTCAAGGGCGTCAACTTCCAGAACCTGCGCGACGCGGGCGACCCCGTCGAGATGGCCAAGGTGTACGACGCCGAGGGCGCCGACGAGCTGACGTTCCTGGACATCACCGCCTCGTCCGGCAACCGCGAGACGACGTACGACGTGGTGCGCCGCACCGCCGAGCAGGTGTTCATCCCCCTGACGGTCGGCGGCGGCGTCCGTACGGCCGAGGACGTCGACAAGCTGCTGCGGGCCGGCGCGGACAAGGTGGGCGTCAACACGGCCGCCATCGCCCGTCCGGACCTCATCCGCGAGATCGCCGAGCGCTTCGGCCGGCAGGTGCTGGTCCTCTCGGTGGACGCGCGCCGCTCCGAGTCGGGTTCCTTCGAGGTGACCACCCACGGCGGCCGCAAGGGCACCGGCATCGACGCCGTCGAGTGGGCCCACCGGGCGGCCGAGCTGGGCGCGGGGGAGATCCTGCTCAACTCGATGGACGCGGACGGCACGAAGGACGGCTACGACCTGGAGATGATCGCCGCGGTCCGCAAGCACGTGACCGTGCCGGTGATCGCGTCGGGTGGCGCGGGCAGGCTGGCCGACTTCCCGCCGGCCGTCGCGGCGGGCGCCGACGCGGTGCTCGCGGCGTCGGTGTTCCACTTCGGGGATCTGCGGATCGGGCAGGTGAAGCAGACGCTGCGGGAGGCGGGGCACCCGGTGCGGTGACGTCCTCCCGGGCTTGAGCCCCGGTTGCCGCAAGGGCGACCGGGGCTTCTTCCTGAGCAGATACGAAAGAGAAGTTGCGCAAAATATGTTGTGCAACTTCTCTTTCGTATTTACGGTGAAGCCATGACGGGCACTGAACGAGACCGCCGGATCACCGATCTGGGCACGCTCAAGGCACTGGCGCATCCGTTGCGGGCGCAGCTCTACCGGCTGCTGTACGTGGCCCGCACGGCGACCGCGTCCCAGCTCGCCGAGCAGGTGGACGAGGCCGTCTCGCTGGTCAGCTACCACCTGCGCAAGCTCGCCGACCACGGCCTCATCGAGGAGGCGGATCCACGCAGCGAGGACGGGCGTGAGCGCTGGTGGCAGCCCGCCTCGGAGGGCGTCAGCATCCACGGCGAGGACTTCCAGGACGCGCCGGAGAAGGTGGCCGCGCACACGGCGGCCTCCCGGCTCTTCTACGAGCAGCGCGGCGAGCTCTACCGGCGCCACCTCGACGAACGCCCTCACTGGGGCGCCGAATGGAACAGCGCGTCCGTGGACTCGGAGTACCTGGTGCGGCTGACGGCGCCCGAACTCGCCGAGCTGTCCGACCAGATGCACGCCCTGGTCAAGAAGTTCAAGGAGAAGGGCCGGGCCGCCGACGCGGCCGGCGACACCGAAGGGCGCGAGAACGTCGCGCTGCACCTGTACGGATTCCCGTTCCGCGTCTGAGAGGCCACCTCCGTGACCGTCACCGCGCCCGTCCGTTCCGGGCGGGACACCGCCGGGCCTCCCGCCCACCGCGACGGCAACGTCCTGCGCTGGCTCGCCGCCTACACCGCCTCGATGATGGGCGACAACGTCTACTACCTCGCCCTGTCCTGGGCCGCCGTCCGTGCCGGTACGCCCGCGCAGGCGGGCCTGGTGATGGCGGCGAGCGCCGTGCCGCGCGCGCTGCTGATGCTGGGCGGCGGAGTGATCGCCGACCGGCTCGGGCCGCGCCGGGTGGTCATCGGCAGCGACGCCGTGCGCTGCGCCGCGGTGCTCGCTGTCGCCGTGCTGCTGTTCACCACAGACCCCGGGCTGTGGCCGCTGGCGGTGCTCGCCGTGGTCTTCGGCACCGTCGACGCCGTGTTCATGCCCGCCGTGGGTGCCCTCCCCGCGCGCGTGACGAGCCGCGACCAACTCGCGCGTGTGCAGGGCATGCGAGGGCTCGGGATCCGCTTCGCGAGCGTCGCCGGCGGACCGCTCGGCGGCCTCGGAGTGGCCCTGGGCGGTGCGGCAGCCGCGTTCGGGCTCGCCGCGCTGCTGATCGCCGTCTCGGTGCCGCTGCTGGTCTCCGTACGGATGCGGGAGCTGCCCGCCGACGACACGGCGGCTTCGGGGGGAACCGCCTGGCGCGATCTCGTGGCAGGCCTGCGCTACATCCGCGGCCACCGAGTCCTCGCCCCGCTGGTGCTGGCCATCGCCCTGGGCGACCTCGGTTTCGTCGGCCCGCTCAACGTGGGCCTGGCCCTGCTCGCCGACGAGCGCGGCTGGGGAGCCTCCGGGATGGGCTGGGTGCTCGCCGGGTTCGGAGTCGGCGCGGGGGCCGCCTCCCTGCTGCTGACCGTGCGCGGCCGCGTACCGCACGCCGGGCACGTCATGGCGTACGCGTGCGTCGCGGGCTCCGTCGCGATCGGCGCTCTCGCCTACGCGCCCGACGTCGCCGCGGCGGTCGGGGTCGCGCTGCTCGTCGGAGGGCTGGCCGGGCTCAGCGGCGCCCTGTGCGGCGCCCTGCTGCAGACCCAGTCGGACCCCGCCTACCTGGGCCGCGTCACCGCCGTGGCGAGTCTGGTCAGCCTCGGCTTCTCCCCGCTCAGCATGCCGCTGTCCGCCGCGGCGATCGGGACCTGGGGCACCCGCCCGGTCTTCGTCGTCAGCGCGCTGGTCTGCGGGCTCGGCGGGATGGTGGCCCTGGGCGCCAGGGACCTGCGCCGCGCGGAACTGCCCCGCTGACCCGCTGTGTGACCCGCCGGGCTCCAGCAGGAGCTGGAGGCCGGTTCAGCCGGGCCGGGTGGTCAGATACCGAGCTGCTTCGTGTCATGCAGCTGGGCGATCGCTTCCTTGTCGCCGTCCAGCTCGACCTTGGCGGCGCTCTGCCGGCCGTACGTGAACAGCAGCAGCTCCGAGGGCTCACCCGTCACCGTCACGACCGGGGTGCCGCGGTGGGCGACCGCCGTCTGACCGTCCGGGCGGCGCAGCACCAGGCCGGTCGGGACGCCGCGGCCCACGAGACGGGCGGTGCGCTCTAGCCGGGACCACAACGCGTCCTGGAAGACCGGGTCGAGCTCGCGGGGCGTCCAGTCGGGGCGGGCCCGGCGCACGTCCTCGGTGTGGACGTAGAACTCGACGATGTTGGACGCCTCGTCGATCTGCTTGAGGGAGAAGGGCGAGAAGCGCGGCGGGCCGGTCCGGATCAGCTGGATCAGCTCCTCGTAGGGCTTGGCCGCGAACTCCTCCATCACCTTGTCCAGGCGGGAGGCGAGCTGCTTGATCAGTATGCCGCCGGCCGCGTCGGGGCGGCGTTCGCGCACCACCACGTGCGCGGCGAGGTCACGGGTCGTCCAGCCCTCGCACAGGGTCGGGGCCTCGGGACCCTCGGCTTCCAACAGATCGGCCAGGAGAAGTCGTTCACGCTTGGCGAAAGTCGACATGGCAGCCAGCCTACGACCGGGGCGCACGTCCGCACAGTGGACACTCCCCGGTGACTGTCAGTGGCGCGCGGCACAATGGCCCCCATGACCAGCACGCCCGCGCCCCGCAACCTGGACCCCGAGATCGCCGCGCGCCTCAAGCGCAGCGCCGACGGGCTCCTGCCCGCCATCGCCCAGCAGTACGACACCGGTGAGGTGCTGATGCTCGGCTGGATGGACGACGAGGCGCTGCACCGCACCCTCACCACCGGCCGCTGCACCTACTGGTCGCGCAGCCGCCGGGAGTACTGGGTCAAGGGCGACACCTCGGGCCACTTCCAGTGGGTCAAGTCCGTCGCCCTCGACTGCGACGCCGACACCGTGCTGGTCAAGGTCGACCAGGTGGGCGCCGCCTGCCACACCGGCGCCCGCACCTGTTTCGACGTGGATGTCCTCAAGGCCGTCGAGGGCGGCGCCGATTCCGGCGCAGCCGCCTCGGATCAGTAAGGTCAGCCGCCATGGACCTCGAGACGTTCCGCAAGCTGGCCACCGACCGCCGGGTCATCCCCGTCACCCGCAAACTCCTCGCCGACGGCGACACCCCGGTCGCGCTCTACCGCAAGCTCGCCGCCGAGCGCACCGGCACCTTCCTGCTGGAGTCCGCGGAGAACGGCCGCTCGTGGTCCCGCTACTCCTTCGTCGGCGTGCGGTCGGCGGCGACGCTCACGGCCCGCGACGGGCAGGCCCACTGGCTCGGCGCCCCGCCCGTCGGCGTCCCGGTCGACGGCGACCCCCTCGCCGCCCTGCGCGCCACCATCGAGGCCCTGCACACCCCGCGCCAGGAGGGGCTGCCCCCCTTCACCGGCGGCATGGTCGGCTACCTCGGCTACGACATCGTGCGCCGCCTGGAGAAGATCGGCCCCGGCGAGCGCGACGACCTCAAGCTGCCCGAGCTGACCATGCTCCTGACCAGTGACCTCGCGGTGATGGACCACTGGGAGGGCTCGGTCCTCCTGATCGCCAACGCGATCAACCACAACGACCTCGACACCGGCGTCGACGAGGCGTACGCGGACGCGACGGCCCGCCTCGACGCCATGGAGGCCGACCTCTCGCGCGCGGTGGCCCAGCCCGCCGCCGCCCTCCCGCCGTCCGAGCTGCCCGAGTACACGGCGCTGTGGGGCGGCCCCGACTTCCAGGAGGCCGTCGAGGACATCAAGGAGCGCATCCGCGCGGGCGAGGCGTTCCAGGTCGTTCCCTCCCAGCGGTTCGAAACCCCGTGCACCGCAAGCGCGTTGGACGTGTACCGGGTGCTGCGGGCGACCAACCCCTCCCCGTACATGTACCTGTTCCGCTTCGACGGCTTCGACGTCGTGGGCTCGTCCCCCGAGGCCCTGGTCAAGGTCGAGGACGGGCACGCCATGGTCCACCCCATCGCCGGCACCCGGCACCGCGGGGCCACCCCGCAGGAGGACCAGGCCCTCGCCGACGAACTGCTCGCCGACCCCAAGGAGCGCGCCGAGCACCTCATGCTGGTCGACCTCGGGCGCAACGACCTGGGCCGGGTCTGCGAACCCGGCTCGGTCGAGGTCGTCGACTTCATGTCCGTCGAGCGGTACTCGCACGTCATGCACATCGTCTCGACGGTCACCGGCAAGATCGGCGCCGGCCGCACCGCCTTCGACGTCCTGACGGCCTGTTTCCCGGCGGGCACGCTCTCCGGCGCGCCGAAGCCGCGCGCGATGCAGATCATCGACGAGCTGGAGCCCTCCCGACGCGGTCTGTACGGCGGCTGTGTGGGCTATCTGGACTTCGCCGGCGACTCCGACACCGCCATCGCCATCCGTACGGCCCTGCTGCGCGGCGGCACCGCGTACGTCCAAGCGGGCGCCGGCATCGTCGCCGACTCGGACCCGGTCTCCGAGGACCAGGAGTGCCGCAACAAGGCGGCGGCCGTCCTGCGCGCCGTCCACACCGCCAACCGTCTTGGCAAGTAGGGCGCTTTCGGCACAGTAGGACACTTCTCATACCAACCCCGGGTGACCGTTGGCCCGGGGTTCGGGCGATAGTGGAGTACGTGACTGCTGTTCCTCATCCCCGTTCCGAAGCCGCAGGACCCGACCGGTCCGGCCGCCGAAGCCTCGCCATGGCCCTGCTGTGCGGTGCGCTGGGCGTGGCCGTGGTGCTGCTTGCCACCCGCCAGCAGTGGGCACAGGGCACCGCGACGGTGGCCGGCGGTGCCTTCCCGCTGACCGCGAAGGGCAGCGACGTCACCGGCGTTCCCGCGGCTCTCGCCATAGTGGGCCTCGCCGCGCTCGTCGCCGTCTTCGCCGTGCGCCGGGCCGGTCGCCTCGCCGTCGCCGCTCTGCTCGCGCTCTCCGGGGCCGGCACGATCGCCGCGGCCCTGCTCGGCACCTCCGACAGCTCCGCGCTCGACGAGAAGGCCGCGAAGGCCTCCGGCGACACCTCGGCCGCCGTGGACTCGCTGACCCACACCGCGTGGCCGTACGCCGCCGCCGCGGGCGGCCTGCTGATCCTCCTCGCCGGACTGCTCGCCCTGCGCTACGGCCGCCTGTGGCCCGCGATGTCCGGCCGCTACGAACGCTCGGGCGCCCCCCGCCCCCGCCGCACGGCCGCCGCCGACCCCGACCGGCCCGAGGAGCTGTGGAAGGCCCTCGACCGGGGCGAGGATCCGACCGGGGCGTGACCCGGCCCCCGGGCGCTCAAGAGCGACCCCCGGGCACCACCTGCGCGCGCGTGCGGGACAATGGACCATGAGCGTCCGGCTCAGACACGTACGACTCGTACGACACGTACACAGCAACGAGGAGCAGTCATGGCGGGCAGCAGCCACGGTCACACCCCGGCCGCCTGGACCGGTGTCATCATCGTCTTCATCGGTTTCTGCGTGGCGGGTGCCTTCATGGTGATGGCCCAGCCGGCGGGCTTCTGGGCCGGCATGGCGATCGTGGTCCTCGGAGGCGTGGTCGGCTGGATCATGAGCGCCATGGGACTGGGCATGCCGAAGAACACCCACCCGGTGCACCACACCACGGACCAGCGCGAGCCGGTGAACGCCGAGAGCTGACACGGACGAACCTCGTGGAGGGGCGGCCCGGCGCGAATGCCGGGGGCCGCCCCTCGCGCGCGTGCGGGCCGCGCGGGGCACAATGCGTGAGGTGAACGCCGACAGTAAGCGGATGACGCCGTCCACCACGGTCGTGGGACGGCTGGCCGTACCCGCCGGGATCCTCGCCGCGGTCGCCGGCGCCTTCGCGTACGTGGGGGTCGTGGACCCCAACCAGCCCGGCCACTACCCCGTCTGCCCGCTGCTGCGCTACACGGGCCTGTACTGCCCCGGCTGCGGCGGCCTGCGCAGCGCGCACGCCTTCGTCCACGGGGACCTCCTCACCGCGCTGCACGCCAACGCGGCGGCCGTCGTCGGCTATCTGGGCTTCGCCGTGGCGTGGACCGTCTGGGTGGTGAACGCGGTGCGCGGACGTCCGTGGCGGATCGATCCCGCCCCGGCCCTGGTGTGGACGCTCGTCGTGTTGCTGCTGGTCTTCACGGTTGTCCGGAACCTGCCGTTCGGTGGCTGGCTGCACCCTTGATCAACTGGCGGAGGTCCAGGTAGTGGGACCGGCGTCAACCGGATGCGAGGCCTACGCCCTGCTCCGGATACCATCGCAGTGACCATCGGTTTTCTTCCCGCTTCCGCCCGGTGGGCGGACCGGGGACACAAGCCGAACCGCTGAACAGTCAACCGTCTGGAAGGGGGCCGCTCGCGTGAGTGTGCTCGACGAGATCATCGACGGAGTCCGTGCCGACCTCGCGGAGCGGCAGGCGCGCGTCAGCCTCGACGAGCTCAAGGAGCGCGCTGCGAAGGCACCCGCCGCCAAGGACGGCGTGGCCGCCCTGCGCGGCGACGGCGTCAAGGTGATCTGCGAGGTCAAGCGCTCCAGCCCGTCCAAGGGAGCACTGGCCGCGATCGCCGACCCGGCCGGCCTGGCCGCGGACTACGAGGCGGGCGGCGCCGCCGTCATCTCCGTCCTCACCGAACAGCGCCGCTTCGGTGGCTCGCTGGCCGACCTGGAAGCGGTCCGCGCGCGGGTCGACATCCCTGTCCTGCGCAAGGACTTCATCGTCACGTCGTACCAGCTCTGGGAGGCCCGGGCCTACGGTGCCGACCTCGCGCTGCTGATCGTCGCCGCCCTCGAACAGTCGGCCCTGGAGTCCCTCATCGAGCGCGCGGTGTCCATCGGACTCACCCCGCTCGTCGAGGTGCATGACGAGGACGAGGTCGAGCGCGCGGTGGACGCCGGCGCGAAGATCATCGGTGTCAACGCGCGCAACCTGAAGACCCTCGAAGTCGACCGCGGCACCTTCGAGCGCATCGCCCCGGAGATCCCCGCCCACCTCGTCAAGATCGCCGAGTCCGGCGTCCGCGGCCCGCACGACCTCATCGCCTACGCCAACGCCGGCGCCGACGCGGTCCTGGTCGGCGAGTCCCTGGTCACCGGCAAGGACCCGAAGACAGCGGTCTCCGACCTGGTCGCAGCGGGCGAACACCCGGCATTGCGGCACGGCCGGGGCTGACCTCCCGCTAAGCTGGGCCCGATGACTCTGCCGCTCACCCTGACGACCCGGGACCGGCACGCCCGCCTCGCGCGCGGCTGCCGCCCCCGGGGCTGCCGCGCGCCCGCGCGTCGGGTGCACGGCCGCAGGGTCCGGTACGTCATCGGTGACGAACCGGGACAGGTGAACGGCCGTCGATGGCAGCGCCCCTTTTAGGGGCGCGGGGCAATTCTGAATGTGCGGCTCCGCCGCGTGGCGCGACCAGCCACTTCCGGCCCGCAGCCGGCAGACAAACCCCGCCCCCACGGCGATCAGTGTCCTTTCCCGCACTCACCGTGAGGTTCAAGCATGCCCAGCGAGTTCTTCATCCCTGACCCCGAGGGTCAAGTCCCCAGCGCCGAAGGCTACTTCGGAGCGTTCGGCGGCAAGTTCATCCCGGAGGCCCTCGTCGCCGCCGTGGACGAGGTCGCCGTCGAGTACGACAAGGCCAAGCACGACCCCGAGTTCGCCCGCGAACTCGACGACCTGCTCGTCCACTACACCGGTCGGCCCAGCTCCCTCACCGAGGTGCCGCGGTTCGCCGAGCACGCCGGCGGTGCCCGGGTGTTCCTCAAGCGCGAGGACCTCAACCACACCGGCTCACACAAGATCAACAACGTGCTCGGCCAGGCCCTGCTCACCCGGCGCATGGGCAAGACGCGCGTGATCGCCGAGACCGGCGCCGGCCAGCACGGGGTCGCCACGGCCACCGCCTGCGCGCTGTTCGGCCTCGAGTGCACCATTTACATGGGCGAGATCGACACCCAGCGCCAGGCCCTGAACGTGGCCCGGATGCGCATGCTCGGCGCAGAGGTCATCGCCGTGAAGTCCGGCAGCCGCACGCTGAAGGACGCCATCAACGAGGCGTTCCGCGACTGGGTCGCCAACGTCGACCACACCCACTACCTGTTCGGGACCGTCGCCGGGCCCCACCCCTTCCCGGCCATGGTCCGCGACTTCCACCGGGTGATCGGCGTCGAGGCCCGCCGCCAGATCCTGGAGCGCGCCGGACGTCTGCCCGACGCGGCCATCGCCTGTGTCGGCGGCGGCTCCAACGCCATCGGCCTCTTCCACGCCTTCATCCCCGACGCGGACGTCCGCCTCATCGGCTGCGAGCCCGCCGGGCACGGTGTCGAGACCGGCGAGCACGCGGCCACCCTCACCGCCGGCGAGCCCGGCATCCTGCACGGCTCGCGCTCCTACGTCCTCCAGGACGAGGAGGGCCAGATCACCGAGCCCTACTCCATCTCGGCCGGTCTGGACTACCCGGGCATCGGCCCCGAGCACTCCTACCTCAAGGACAGCGGCCGCGGCGAGTACCGCGCGGTCACCGACGACGCGGCCATGCAGGCCCTGCGCCTGCTGTCGCGCACCGAGGGCATCATCCCGGCCATCGAGAGCGCGCACGCGCTGGCCGGCGCCCTGGAGGTCGGCAAGGAGCTGGGCAAGGACGGGCTGATCGTGGTCAACCTGTCCGGCCGCGGCGACAAGGACATGGACACCGCCGCCCGCTACTTCGGGCTCTACGACACCGACGCCGAGGTCGCGGCCGACGCGGACACCGACACCGCCGAGATCGAGGGGGACACCAAGTGAGCGGCAACGTCCGACTGCTGACCGACACCCTTGCCGCCGCCAGGGCGGAGGGGCGTTCCGCCCTCATCGCCTATCTCCCGGCCGGGTTCCCGACCGTGGACGGCGGCATCGAGGCGATCAAGGCCGTCTTCGACGGCGGCGCCGACATCGTCGAGGTCGGTCTTCCGCACAGCGACCCCGTCCTCGACGGCCCGGTCATCCAGACCGCCGACGACATCGCCCTGCGCGGTGGCGTCAAGATCGCCGACGTCATGCGCACCGTCCGCGAGGCCCACGCGGCCACCGGAAAGCCGGTGCTCGTGATGACGTACTGGAACCCGATCGACCGTTACGGCGTCGAGCGCTTCACCGCCGAGCTGGCGGAAGCGGGCGGGGCCGGATGCATCCTGCCCGACCTGCCCGTGCAGGAATCGGCGCTGTGGAGGGAGCACGCGGAGAAGCACGGCCTCGCGACCGTGTTCGTCGTGGCGCCCAGCAGCAAGGACGCGCGGCTGGGCGAGATCACCGCGGCGGGCAGCGGCTTCGTCTACGCCGCCTCCCTGATGGGCGTCACCGGTACCCGTGAGTCGGTCGGCACGCAGGCCCAGGACCTGGTGGAGCGCACCCGGGCCACCGGCACCGACCTGGCCGTCTGCGTCGGGCTCGGCGTCTCCGACGCCCGGCAGGCAGCCGAGGTGGCCGGCTTCGCCGACGGCGTGATCGTCGGCTCGGCCTTCGTCAAGCGGATGCTGGACGCCCCGGACGACGGGGCCGGCGTCGAGGCCGTCCGCGCTCTCGCGGGCGAACTCGCGAAGGGCGTGCGCGGAAAGGCGTAACAAGGCGGGACATTTTCACACAGGTCACTCGAAGGGGTGGACCTGGGGCCGGGGAGGCGCGGTGCGCCTCCCCGGTTCGTTCTGCGGGTTGTGAGCGAGAAGAATCGAGACGGAAAGCGCACCGCCCGGGAGCGGCTGGCGGAAGAGCGCGAGAAGCAGAAGTCCGCGGACAAGCGGCGCCGGGTGCTGATCGTGGGCGCGAGCGTGGTCTGTGTCCTGGGACTCGCGGCGGTGATCGGAGTCGTCGCGGCCAACGCGGGCAAGGACGACGGCAGCAAGTCCGCCGCCGGCCCGCTCGTGGTGCCTTCGGGGGCGCAGGGCAAGGACGGCCTCGCCATCCCGGTCGGCAAGGAGAGCGCCAAGTCGACGCTCACGGTCTGGGAGGACTTCCGCTGCCCGGCCTGCAAGGCCTTCGAGACGGCGTACCGGCCGGTGATCCACGGGCTGACGGGCTCCGGCGCACTGAAGGTGGACTACCACCTGGCCACGATCATCGACGGCAACCTGCGCGGCACCGGCTCCCGCAACGCGGCCAACGCCGCCGCCTGCGCCCAGGACGTCGGCAAGTTCACCGCCTACCACGACGTGCTCTACGAGAACCAGCCCGTCGAGACCGACGACGCCTACGCCGAGAACAGCAAGCTGATCGAGCTGGCGGGCAAGGTCAGGGGCCTCGACACACCCGCGTTCCGGACCTGTGTCGAGAAGGGCACGCACGGCAGCTGGGTCGACAAGTCCGCGGCCGCTTTCCGCAAGGGCGGCTTCAACGGCACGCCAACCGTGATCCTCAACGGCAAGAACATCTACCAGGACCGGACGATGACACCGGCGAAGCTGAAGCAGCTGGTCGAGCAGGCAGACAGGGGGTAGCTGGCAAGAGATGGCCGACAAGCGGTGCGGCAAAGGGTGGCGACAACGGATGCGACAAAGGCTGACCGGCAGCGGGTGGGCGCATGGGCGGTTTCACACCTGCCTGTTATGGACCCGTAGCCGGGCTGCCTGCCGTGCGCGCGGCCCGGCAGGGTAGCGTCGACCCTGCCATGGAACTTGCCTACATTCCCAGCCCGTCGCGCGGGGTGCTGCATCTCGGCCCCATTCCGCTGCGCGGCTACGCGTTCTGCATCATCATCGGCGTCTTCGTAGCCGTCTGGCTCGGCAACAAGCGCTGGCTCGCCCGGGGCGGGCGGGCCGGCACGGTGGCCGACATCGCGGTCTGGGCCGTGCCGTTCGGCCTGGTCGGCGGTCGGCTCTACCACGTGATCACGGACTACGAGCTGTATTTCAGCGAGGGCCGTGACTGGGTGGACGCCTTCAAGATCTGGGAGGGCGGCCTCGGTATCTGGGGCGCGATCGCGCTCGGCGGGGTGGGCGCGTGGATCGGCTGCCGGCGCCGGGGCATCCCGCTGCCGGCCTGGGCCGACGCCCTCGCCCCGGGTATCGCCGTCGCGCAGGCGATCGGCCGCTGGGGCAACTGGTTCAACCAGGAGCTGTACGGCAAGGCCACCGATCTCCCCTGGGCGCTGAAGATCACCTCGTCGACGGACGGCCGGGTACCGGGCACCTACCACCCGACGTTCCTGTACGAGTCGCTGTGGTGCCTCGGCGTCGCGGCCCTGGTGATCTGGGCGGACCGCCGCTTCAGGCTCGGACACGGGCGGGCGTTCGCGCTGTACGTCGCGTCGTACTGCGTGGGCCGGTTCTGGATCGAGTACATGCGCATCGACGACGCCCATCACCTCCTGGGCCTGCGGCTGAACAACTGGACCGCGCTGGTCGTGTTCCTGCTCGCGGTCGTGTACATGGTCGTGTCGGCGAAGAAGCGGCCGGGACGGGAGTCCGTGGTCGAGCCGGGTGTCCTGGACGGTGGGACCGACGGGTCTGACGACACCGACGGGTCCGACGAGGCCGCCGGCTCGGACGGGGCCGCCGGTCACGGCGACACCGAGTCGGAGACCGACGCGGAGGCGAAGGACGCCGCGGTGAAGGACGACGCGGTGAAGGACGACGTGGCCAAGGACGACGCGAAGGACGAGGCCGGGTCGGCGAAGAAGAGCTGACGTTCGGCCGTACGACGACGAGGGCGCCCCGGATCTCCGGGCGCCCTCGTCGCGTTGAGGCGGGACGCATGTGCCTCACGGAACGGCCCTAGTGACGGCGGGCCAGGGCCAGGGTGCGGTGGGCCGTCGCCACCACCGCCGCGTCGATGAAGGTGCCGTCCGGAAGCGCCTGGGCTCCCCTTTCGGTCGTGGCCGCCTTGATGATCGTCTCCGCCTCCTCGATCTCCTGCTCCGTGGGGAGGTAGGCACGCTCGATGATCGGGAGCTGGCGGGGGTGGATGGCGGCCCGGCCGAGGAAGCCCAGGGCGCGGCCATGGGCGCAGGAGGCGGCGAGGCCCTTCAGGTCACGAGTGTCGGGGTGGACGCATTGGGGCGGTGGGGGAAGGCCCGCCGCCCGGGCGGCGACGATGACGCGGGAGCGGGACCAGTCGAGGCCCGCGTCGTCACGTACGCCCAGGTCGGCGCGGAGGTCCGCCTCGCCGAGGGCGATGCCGCGCAAGGCGCCGTGCGCGCGGGCGACGGCGTGGGCGCGTTCGATGCCGAGGGCCGTCTCCAGGAGGGCGTACAGCGGGGGTGCGGTTCCGTCGGCGGGGTCCGTGGCCTCGGTGCTGTTCCGGGTGCTGTTCCGGGCGAGGATCTCGGTGATGTTCTCGGCGATGCGGACGATCTGTTCAGGGGAGGTCACCTTGGGCAGGCGCAGGCCCGAGACGCCCGGGAGCGCGGCCACCGCCTTCAGGTCCGCGTCGGCGGCCGGGCTGCCGAGGGCGTTCACACGGACGTGGACCGGGACCGGCTGCGGTGCGGCGAGGAGGTCGGCGGTGGCCGCGCGGGCGTAGTCCTTGCGGTCGGGGGCGACGGCGTCCTCCAGGTCGACGATCACGACGTCGGCACCGGTGGCGAGGGCCTTGGTGACGACGTGCGGGCGGTCTCCGGGGGCGTACAGCCAGGTCAGAGGGGGCTGCGTCATACCGCGCCCGCCTTGCGCAGCGCGGTCAGTTCGGTCGCGGACAGACCCAGTTCGGTGAGGACCTCTTCCGTGTCCGCACCGTGCGGGCGGCCCGCCCAGCGGATCTCGCCGGGGGTGGAGGAGAGACGGAAGAGGACGTTCTGCATGCGCAGGGGGCCCAGTTCGGGGTCGTCGACCGTGGTGACCGTGTTCAGCGCCTGGTACTGCGGGTCGGCCATCACGTCCCGTACGTCCTGGATCGGGGCGACGGCCGCCTCCGCCTTCTCGAAGGCCGCGAGGACGTCGGTGCGCGTGCGGGCGGCGATCCAGGTGCCGACCGCCTCGTCGAGGACGTCGGCGTGGGCGGCCCGGCCGGCGCCCGTCGTGAACCACGGTTCGTCGACCAGTTCCGGGCGGCCGACCAGGTGCATCACGCGCTCGGCGATCGACTGGGCGGAGGTGGAGACGGCCACCCAGGTGCCGTCCGCCGTGCGGTACGTGTTGCGCGGGGCGTTGTTGGCGGAACGGTTGCCGGTGCGTTCCTGCACGTAGCCGAGCTGGTCGTACCAGGTCGGCTGCGGGCCGAGGGCGGTCAGGATCGGCTCGATGAGCGCCATGTCGACGACCTGGCCCGCGGCGGTGCGGTCGCGGGCGGCGAGGGCCGTCATCACCGCGTACGCCGTCGCCAGGCCCGCGATGGAGTCGGCGAGGCCGAAGGGCGGGAGCGTCGGGGGCGCGTCCGGTTCGCCGGTGATCGCGGCGAAGCCGCTCATCGCCTCGGCGAGAGTGCCGAAGCCGGGGCGGTGGGCCGAGGGGCCGAACTGGCCGAAGCCGGTGACACGGGTGAGGACGAGACGGGGGTTGGCGGCGGACAGGTCCTCCCAGCCGAGGTCCCACTTCTCCAGGGTGCCGGGACGGAAGTTCTCGATGACGACGTCCGCGGTGGCGGCCAGGCGGAGGAGGGTGTCGCGGCCGCCGGGGGTGGAGAGGTCCAGCGTGATCGTGCGCTTGTTGCGGCCCAGCACCTTCCACCACAGGCCCACGCCGTTCTTCGACGGGCCGTGGCCTCGGGACGGGTCGGGTCTCGTCGGGTGCTCGACCTTGATGACCTCCGCGCCGAAGTCGCCGAGCAGGGTGGCGGCGAGGGGTCCGGCGAAGAGGGTGGCGAGGTCGAGGACGCGCAGGCCGGTGAGCGGGGCGGGGAACTTCCGTTCAGGGTGGGTCATGGGCGGGGTCCGTCCAGGTGGGCGAGGTCGTGCGTGAGGCGGGCGAGGGTGTCGAAGCCGGTGCCGTCGAAGTCGCCGACGCTGGTGGCCAGGCGGTTCTTCAGCGGGGCCGTCCAGCGGTCGGGGAGGGCGGACGGTGAGCCGGCGAGGAGGGCGGCGATGCTGCCGGTCGTGGCGCCGTTGGAGTCGGTGTCCCAACCGCCGGACACGGCACGGCAGATGGAGCCGGTGAAGTCGCCGTTCGCGTGGGTGAGGGCGGCGGCGATCAGGGCGGTGTTGGGGATGGCGTGGACCCAGTGGTGGGTGTGCGCGTGAGTGGCGTGGAGTTCGTCGACGACCGTGTCGAAGTTCTCGTGGGTTCGGGCCAGTTGCAGGGCGTGGCGGACGGCCTGGGCGAGCCGGGAGGCCGGGGGGACGACGGTGAGGCCGGTGCGGAGTGCGGTGTGGACGTCGGTGGGGGCGTCGGCGGTGGTGGCGGCGGCGATGGTGGCAGCGGTGAACATGGCCGCGTAGACGCCGTTGGCGGTGTGGGTGAGGGTGGCGTCGCGGTGAGCCTGTTCGGCCGCGGCGGCCGGGTCGCCGGGGTTGGTCCAGCCGTGGACGTCGGCGCGGATCAGGGCGCCGATCCATTCGCGGAAGGGGTTGCGGTGGCGGGCCGTGTGCGGGGGTTCCAGGCCGGTGAGGAGGTTGCGGTAGGCGACGCGTTCGGCGGTGAACGTGCGGCCGGCGGGGAGTTCCTCGAGCCAGAGGGCCGCTACGTCCGCGGTGGTGAAGTCCTTGCCGTGGCGTTGGAGCAGGAGGAGGTTCAGGAGGGGGTAGTTGAGGTCGTCGTCCTCGGGCATGCCGTCGATGTTCTCGGCGAGGGAGGTGGTCGCCGAGCGGCGGTTCCAGGGGTGGGTGCGAAGGAGCTCGGCGGGGACTCCTCGGGCTGTGAAGTACGTGGTCAGGGGCCAGTTGCCGGTGGATTCGGCCAGTTGGCGGATGGCGGTGAGGGGGAGCTTCTCCACCGGTTTGCCCAGGAGGCAGCCCGCGGCTCGGCCCAGCCAGGCCGCTTCCAGACGGGCCTGGGTGGGGACGGGCCGGGGGTGGGTCGCGGAGCCCGGCGCCGGCGGCGCGCCGCCCGTGCCCCGCCTGCCCCGCTCTCGGCTTCGGTCGAGCGAGGGAACCCGCATCGCCCCATCGGCGCGGCCGCCCGCGGCCGGGGCGGGCCAAGCGGGACAACTGGCCTTGATCTTCGCGAGGCCCGTAGGCTCGCTGTCCGTGAACTGGCTGGGCAGGTCCGCCAGTTCGTCCAGCAGGTCCTCGGCGAGCCGACGCAGGTATCTGGACGGCGGTTTCGGTGAGGCGCCCGCTCGCAGGGGGGCCTGTGAGCCGCCAGCCGCTTTCCATCGCGCCGCGATCGCCTGGGGCTCCCGGCCGTCCTGCTGCGCCTGGCGGAGTTCGTGGCCGAGCAGGTCCTCCGGCTGGACCCAGGTCAGTCGGAGCATCCGGGGCCTCCGATCTCCGTGAACGCCGCTTCATGGGCGCGGCGGCGGTGGACGTCCCGTTCGAAGATCTCCCGGGTCACGGCCGTGAGGGTCGTCGCCGGTTCCCACAGGTCCAGGCGGCTTGCCTCGGACACCTGCTTCGACCAGTCGTCCGGGACCGGGGAACCGAGGGCGCCGGCGAGCGCGCCCGCCATCGTCGCGATGGAGTCGCAGTCGCGGCCGTAGTTCACCGCGCCGAGAACGGTGTGGCGGTAGTCGCCGTCGGCGACGAGCAACATGCCCAGAGCGATGGGGAGTTCCTCGATCGAGTGCAGGCGGGACGGGCGGCGGGCGCCGAGGCAGGGGACGCGGTAGTCGGGACCCACGGTGTCGTAGGGGGCGACCGCTTCTCGGAGCGGAGTCAGCGCCGACTCGAAGTCCGAGTGGCGGGACGCCGTTTCGCAGACCTTCTCGATCGCCTGACGGGTGCCGTCCTTCGCCAGGGAGAGGCAGGTGGACACGACCGACTCCGGGGTCGCGGCGGGTGCGGTCGCCGCTGCCACCGCCGCCGCGAGGACGGCCGCCGCCTCGCGGCCGTACGACGACTGGTGGGCGCCCGCGATGTCGAGGGCCTCGGTGTAAGCGGCCCCGGGGTTGGCCGCGTTGACCAGGCCGACCGGGGCCATGTACATCGCGGCGCCGCAGTTGACGATGTTGCCGACGCCGGCCTCGCGGGGGTCGATGTGGCCGTAGTGGAGGCGCGCCACCAGCCACTTCTCCGCGAGGAAGATCCGGTGGAGGGGGAGCGCCTCGGCCTCCAGCTCCGGGATCCAGCGCGGGGTCGTCATCAGGTCCGGGACCAGGTGGTCGGCGACCGCGTACGCGTCGAGGTGGTCGCGGACCCGCGCGTAGACCCGTACGAGTGCGTGGGTCATCAAGGTGTCGTCGGTGACGTGCCCGTCGCCCTTGTGGTACGGCGCGAGGGGGCGGGCGGTGCGCCAGGCGTCGCCGTTCCAGGGGCCGACGATGCCGTGGACGCGGTCGCCGTGGCGTTCGACGATCTGCTCGGGGGAGTAGCCCTCGACCGGGCCGCCCAGGGCGTCGCCGACGGCCGCGCCGACCAGGGCGCCGGTGATGCGCTCGTCCAGATTCGCTTCCCGGCTCGTTCCTCGGTTCGTTCCGCCGCTCGTTCCGCGACCCGTTCCTCGGCTTTCTTCTGTTTTGGGTGTCATGCCCGGAATCATCCCCCTGGCGGGGTTGGTTGTGCGGCTTCCAGGAGTTCGGCGAGTTCCACCAGGTCGGTCCCGGTGAGGCGGGGGAGCGCGCAGCCGGAGAGGGTGCGGCAGGCCTCCCGCCAGGAGGCGGGGATCGCCCCGCCGCCGCCCAACGCGCCGGTGAGTGCGCCCGCGAGGGCCGGGGCGGAGTCGGCGACCCGGGAGAGGCAGGCGGCCGCCGGCACCGCCTCCGCGATCCGGCCGTGTGCCGCCGTGGCCAGGGCGAGGGCGACCGGGACGGTTTCGGCGGCCGCGACGCCGTAGCTGTAGACGTGGTCGACGATCTGGTGCTCGAGGAGGGGGACCAGGGCGAAGGCGCTCTGAGCGTCGTGGGCCAGCCGGAGCGCGTGGCGGGCGTTGCGGCCGATCTCGGTGGACTCGGGGAGCTCGGCGAGCGCGGCGGTCGCGCATGTCTGTACGTCGGCTCCGGCGAGGGCGAGGGAGACGGCCGCCGCCATCGCGCGGGCGCCGTGCACGCCGTCGCCGTCCTGGGTGTAGCGGGCGTCGAACTCGGCCAGGTCGGCGGCGCCCCGTGGGTCGCCGGGGTGGGCCACGGCGAGGACGCAGGCCCGGACGCAGGCCGCGTCGTCGAAGTAGTGCGGGTTGTCGTGGCCGGTGGCGGGCGGGCGCAGGCCGGTGGCGAGGTTGCCGAGGCCGGCGCGGACGGAGATGCGGGCGCGGAGGGGGAGGACGGCGGACTCGATCTCGGGGGCGCGGTTCGCCGCGGCGGCGACCTCGCCGGCTACGGCGTTCCAGGTCAGGTCGATGGCGGCGCGGGTACGGCGTTCTCGGCTGAGGTCGCCGAGGGTGGTGTCGTCGCCCGCGCGGAGAAGGGCTTCGGCGGTGAAGGTCGCCCACTCGGCGTCGTCCGAGGGGCCGAGGTAGAGGGGTTCCGGGGGTTGGTTCAGGGCGATGGGGACAGGGAGGGTGGTCGTCGCGTTCTGTTCGGCGAAGGTGTCCAGTTCGCGGGTGAGGCGGCGGGTCCAGTCGGGCATCCGGACGGCTCGATGGCGGGCGGCGGGCCACCCGGCGGCGTCGCCTGCGGCCAGGCCGAGCAGGAGACCCTCGATGCGGTGGTGTTGCGGGGCGGGTTGAACGGCCTCGGCTTCGCCTTCGGCGGGAGTGTTCCCACCCGGACCACCCGTGCTGCTTTCGTCGTCGGGTGCGAGTGGCCCCGGTGGGGTGTTCTCACCGTCCGCGGCCGGCGGTTCGAGCGGCTCCGCCGTGGACGTGGATGCGGGCGCGAGCAGCTCTCCCTCGGTCGGGGGCTCGGGTTCGAGCAGGTGGAGCAGTTCTGCTTTGGTCGGGGGCTCGGGTTCGGGCGGTTCGAGCAGATCCGCTTTGGTCGGGGGCTCGGGCTCGGGCGGTTCGACCAGTTCCGCTTTGGTCGGGGGCTCGGGCTCGGGCTCGGGCGTTTCGAGCAGATCCGCTTTGGTCCGGGGCCCGGGTTCGAGCGGCTCGGCCGTGGCCGTGGTCTCCGGTTCGGCCGGCTCGGCCGCCGTCGTGCACTCGGGTTCCAGTGGTTCCAGTGGTTCCAGCGGTTCCAGTGGTTCCGTCGGTGTCGTAACTGTCGTGACGCCCTCGGCCCAGGGGGTCGGCGGGGTCATGTGGGCACCTCCGATCCCTTGGGGGTCGGCATCAGGAGTTCCGCCACGTCCAGGATGTGGTGGCCCGCCATGGACGGGAGGCAGCTGCCGCGGGCCGGGCCGATGGCCGAGGCCCAGGCGGGCGGGATCGTGGCGGCTCCGCCGGTCGCGCCGGCCAGGGCGCCGGCCACCGCTGCCGTGGTGTCGGCGTCGCGGCCCATGTTGACGGCTGTCAGGACCGCTTGGACGAAGTCGCCGTCGGCTGCCGCGTAGGCGCCGAAGGCGAGGGCGACCGCTTCGGGGGCCAGGTCGGTCCAGGGGTAGCCGCCGATGACGACGGCGGAGCGCACCGCGCGTTCGCCCCGGTGGGCCACCGCCACCGCACGGCGCAGGGAGCGGGCCGTCCAGGAGTCGTCGGGGACGACCGCCAGGGCCGAGGCGACCACCGCCACGGTCGGGGCGCCCGCCATCGCCGCCGCCACCCCGGCCGCGACCGCCTGACCGCCGTAGATGCCCTCGCCGTCGTGGCTCACCGAGCCGTCGATCGCGACCAGGCGGGCGGCCTCGGCCGGGCGGCCCGACGCGAAGACGCCGAAGGGGGCCGCGCGCATGGCGAGGCCATCGCTCCAGGCGTGGCGGTGCTGAGCCGAGATGGGGGCGGCCAGGCCCCGGCGGAGGTTCTCGAGGGTGCCGCGTTCGCTGAAGCCGGCGCCCCGGAAGGGGCCCTCGTGGCGGTCGGCGATCCACTCGTGCCAGGCCGCCTCCACGTGGGCCGGGGTGAGCGCGGAGCCGTGGCGGGCCAGGAGGAGGCCGGAGAAGATCGCGTACTCGGTGTCGTCCGTGCCGGCGGGGCTGTCGGTGACGTAGCCGGTGATGCGGCCCCAGCGCGCGCGGATCTCGGAGGGCTTCATGTTCTCGGCCGGGGCGCCCAGGGCGTCCCCGACGGCCAGGCCGAGCAGTGCGCCGCGGGCCCGCTCACGGAGCTCGGCGGCGTTCGCGGACGCCGGGGCGGAGGGAGTGCAGGCGATCGATGCCATACGCGGCTTCTCCTCTCGGGGGGCGCCGCCCGAAGACGTTTCCGGGGCGCGGAACCCTTTGCGGAACTGTCCCCGGTGTGGTGTTCCGTGCAGCCGTCCGCGCCTCCGTGTCACCCGGTCGACATCTGTGCGAGCCCTTCTACGGATGAGCGGTGAGGGATGAAACCGCAGGTTAGCCGAGCCTTTCCTTGCTGGCGGGCGGGAATTCCCAGGCGTATGTTGCGTGTTGTCGAAAAGTGGAATCAGTCCAAAGAGGCAGTTCGAGCACCCCTGGGGGACCGGCGTGGCGATCATCGAGACCGAGGCGGCGCTGCATGAGGCGCACCGCGACAACCACACCCACCGCGACGTCAACGGCGGGTGGCTGCGCCCCGCGGTCTTCGGCGCGATGGACGGCCTGGTCTCCAACCTGGCTCTGATGACCGGTGTCGCGGGCGGCTCGGTCGGTCAGCAGACGATCGTCATCACCGGCCTCGCGGGACTGGCCGCCGGCGCCTTCTCCATGGCCGCCGGCGAGTACACCTCCGTCGCCTCGCAGCGCGAGCTCGTCGAGGCCGAGCTGGACGTGGAGCGGCGGGAGCTGAGGAAGCATCCCCAGGACGAGGAGGCCGAGCTGGCCGCCCTGTACGAGGGGCGCGGGGTGGAGCCGGAGCTGGCGCGTGAGGTCGCCCGGCAGCTGTCCCGGGATCCCGAGCAGGCGCTGGAGATCCACGCGCGCGAGGAGCTCGGGATCGACCCCGGGGACCTGCCGTCGCCGCTGGTCGCCGCCGTGTCGTCGTTCGGGGCGTTCGCCCTGGGGGCCCTGCTGCCCGTCCTGCCGTATCTGCTCGGCGCCACCGCCCTGTGGCCGGCCCTGCTGCTCGCCCTCTTCGGGCTGTTCGGATGCGGTGCCGTCGTGGCCAGGGTGACCGCGCGGTCCTGGTGGTTCAGCGGACTGCGACAGCTCGCTCTCGGGGGTGCGGCGGCCGGTGTGACGTACGCCCTGGGCAGCTTGTTCGGAACGGTCGTAGGATAGGTCGGCTGCAGGTTATGCGTTGGGCCGCATAAGTAGCCGTTACTCGCTGGTTTCGAATGGTTAACCACCGGGCATGAGCCGTAAGCGCTGTGGGTAAGGAAGCCTGCGGCGCATTTGCGGGGTGGCGACGGCGCCTGCTCCGCTTCCGGGCCGACGGACACCGATCTGTCCCGTTCGGTCCCACATACTTCAAGCCACGTGCGCGGTACCCCCGCCGCTCCCCGTGGCGTCCGCATGTTGGAACGGATTATCCGGTTCCCGAGAACCGCTCCATCATGTAACCTGCACGAAATTTTGCACTCACGCAGAGGGCCAGCGTCGTCCCTCGGCAATATGCATATGCCACATGACGACGACGGGAGAGCCGATGCGTACGCCGCGCCAGCCGTCCCAGCACTCCACGAATGGCCAGAACCGGTCGTTCATGGATGCTCGCCCTGCTGCGCAGGGTATGTACGACCCCCGCAACGAGCACGACGCCTGCGGCGTCGGCTTCGTGGCCACCCTCACCGGCGAGGCGAGCCACGCGCTGGTCGAGCAGGCGCTCACGGTTCTGCGCAATCTGGAGCACCGCGGCGCCACCGGCTCCGAGCCCGACTCGGGTGACGGCGCGGGCATCCTGTCCCAGGTGCCGGACGCCTTCTTCCGCGAGGTGACCGACTTCGCGCTGCCCGCGGCCGGTGCCTACGCCGTCGGTATCGCCTTCCTGCCGGAGGACGGCATCGCGGACGCCGTCTCGCGCATCGAGACGATCGCCGCCGACGAGGGCCTGGCCGTCCTCGGCTGGCGCGAGGTGCCCGTGGCCCCCGAACTCCTCGGCGCCACCGCCCGCTCCACGATGCCCGCCTTCCGGCAGGTCTTCGTGACCGACGGAGCCGCGGTGCCCGCCACGGGTATCGACCTGGACCGCAAGGCCTTCGTGCTGCGCAAGCGCGCCGAGCGCGAGGTCGGCGTCTACTTCCCGTCGCTGTCCGCGCGGACCATCGTCTACAAGGGCATGCTGACCACCGGTCAGCTGGAGCCGTTCTTCCCGGACCTGTCCGACCGCCGCTTCGCCTCCGCGATCGCGCTCGTGCACTCCCGGTTCTCCACGAACACCTTCCCGTCGTGGCCGCTCGCGCACCCGTACCGCTTCGTCGCGCACAACGGTGAGATCAACACCGTCAAGGGCAACCGCAACTGGATGGCCGCCCGCGAGTCGCAGATCGTCTCCGACCTGTTCGGCGACCAGGAGAAGATCGACCGCGTCTTCCCGATCTGTACGCCGGACGCCTCCGACTCGGCGTCCTTCGACGAGGTGCTCGAACTCCTGCACCTCGGCGGGCGTTCGCTGCCGCACTCCGTGCTGATGATGATCCCGGAGGCGTGGGAGAACCACGACTCCATGGACCCGGCCCGCCGCGCCTTCTACGAGTTCCACGCCACGATGATGGAGCCCTGGGACGGCCCGGCCTGTGTCACCTTCACCGACGGCGTCCAGGTCGGCGCGGTCCTCGACCGCAACGGCCTGCGCCCTGGCCGCTACTGGGTCACCGACGAGGGCCTGGTCGTCCTCGGCTCCGAGGTCGGTGTCCTCGACATCGACCCCGCCAAGGTCGTCCGCAAGGGCCGCCTGCAGCCCGGCCGGATGTTCCTCGTCGACACCGCCGAGCACCGCATCATCGAGGACGACGAGATCAAGGCCCAGCTCGCCGCCGAGAAGCCGTACGCGGAGTGGCTGGAGGCCGGCGAGATCGAGCTGTCCGACCTGCCCGAGCGCGAGCACATCGTGCACACGCACGCCTCGGTCACCCGCCGCCAGCAGACCTTCGGCTACACCGAGGAGGAGCTGCGCGTCATCCTCGCGCCGATGGCCAAGGCCGGTGCCGAGCCGATCGGTTCGATGGGTACGGACTCGCCGATCGCCGCGCTGTCCTCCCGCCCCCGGCTGCTGTTCGACTACTTCACCCAGCTGTTCGCACAGGTCACCAACCCGCCGCTGGACGCGATCCGCGAGGAACTGGTCACCTCCCTGCGCTCGTCGCTGGGCCCGCAGGGCAACCTGCTGGAGCCGACCGCCGCGTCCTGCCGGACCGTGACCCTGCCGTTCCCGGTCATCGACAACGACGAGCTGGCCAAGCTCATCCACATCAACGCCGATGGCGACATGCCCGGCTTCAAGGCCGCGACCCTGTCCGGTCTGTACCGGGTCTCCGGCGGCGGTGACGCCCTCGCCGCACGCATCGACGAGATCTGCGCCGAGGCCGACGCCGCCATAGAGAACGGCGCCCGGCTGATCGTCCTGTCGGACCGCCACTCCGACGCCGAGCACGCGCCGATCCCGTCGCTGCTGCTCACCGCGGCCGTCCACCACCACCTCATCCGCACCAAGCAGCGTACCCAGGTGGGCCTGCTGGTCGAGGCCGGTGACGTCCGCGAGGTCCACCACGTCGCCCTCCTGATCGGCTTCGGCGCCGCCGCGGTGAACCCGTACCTGGCGATGGAGTCCGTCGAGGACCTGGTCCGCGCCGGCACCTTCCTGTCGGACGTCGAGGCCGAGCAGGCCATCCGCAACCTGATCTACGCCCTCGGCAAGGGCGTCCTGAAGGTCATGTCCAAGATGGGCATCTCCACGGTCGCCTCCTACCGCGGCGCCCAGGTCTTCGAAGCGGTCGGCCTGGACGAGGAGTTCGTCAACAAGTACTTCAGCGGCACGGCCACCAAGATCGGCGGCGTCGGCATCGACGTCATCGCCAAGGAGGTCGCCGCCCGCCACGCCAAGGGCTACCCGGCCAGCGGCATCGCGCCGGCCCACCGCGCCCTGGAGATAGGCGGCGAGTACCAGTGGCGCCGCGAGGGCGAGCCGCACCTGTTCGACCCGGAGACGGTCTTCCGCCTCCAGCACTCCACGCGCAGCGGCCGCTACGACATCTTCAAGAAGTACACCGAGCGGGTGAACGAGCAGTCCGAGCGCCTGATGACGCTGCGCGGCCTGTTCGGCTTCAAGTCCGAGGACCGTCAGCCGATCTCCATCGACGAGGTCGAGCCGGTCTCCGAGATCGTCAAGCGCTTCTCGACCGGCGCCATGTCGTACGGCTCCATCTCCAAGGAAGCCCACGAGACGCTCGCCATCGCCATGAACCAGCTGGGCGGCAAGTCCAACACCGGTGAGGGCGGCGAGGACGCGGACCGCCTGTACGACCCGGCGCGCCGCTCCAGCATCAAGCAGGTCGCCTCCGGGCGGTTCGGTGTGACCTCGGAATACCTGGTCAACGCGGACGACATCCAGATCAAGATGGCCCAGGGCGCCAAGCCCGGCGAGGGCGGCCAGCTGCCCGGCCACAAGGTGTACCCGTGGGTCGCCAAGACCCGGCACTCCACCCCCGGTGTCGGTCTGATCTCCCCGCCGCCGCACCACGACATCTACTCCATCGAGGACCTGGCCCAGCTGATCCACGACCTGAAGAACGCGAACCCGCAGGCGCGGATCCACGTGAAGCTGGTCTCCGAGGTCGGTGTCGGCACGGTCGCGGCCGGTGTGTCCAAGGCGCACGCGGACGTCGTGCTCATCTCGGGTCACGACGGCGGCACGGGCGCCTCCCCGCTGACCTCTCTGAAGCACGCGGGCGGTCCCTGGGAGCTGGGCCTGGCCGAGACCCAGCAGACGCTGCTGCTCAACGGCCTGCGCGACCGGATCGTGGTGCAGACCGACGGCCAGCTCAAGACCGGCCGTGACGTCGTCATCGCCGCACTGCTGGGCGCCGAGGAGTTCGGTTTCGCGACCGCGCCGCTCGTCGTCTCCGGCTGCGTCATGATGCGTGTCTGCCACCTGGACACCTGCCCGGTCGGCATCGCCACCCAGAACCCCGTCCTGCGGGACCGGTTCACCGGCAAGGCCGAGTACGTCGTGAACTTCTTCCAGTTCATCGCCGAAGAGGTCCGCGAGATCCTCGCCGAGCTGGGCTTCCGCTCCATCGAGGAGGCCGTCGGCCACGCCGAGACCCTCGACGTGACCCGCGCGGTCGACCACTGGAAGGCGCAGGGCCTGGACCTGTCCCCGCTCTTCTACGTGCCCGAGCTGCCCGAGGGTGCCCCGCTGCACCAGGTGGTCAAGCAGGACCACGGCCTGGAGAAGGCGCTCGACAACGAGCTGATCAAGCTCGCCGGCGACGCCCTGGCCGCGGACTCCGCGACCGACGCCCAGCCGGTGCGGGCCCAGGTCGCGATCCGCAACATCAACCGCACGGTCGGCACCATGCTCGGCCACGAGGTGACGAAGAAGTTCGGTGGCGCGGGCCTGCCCGACGACACCATCGACATCACCTTCACCGGCTCGGCCGGCCAGTCCTTCGGCGCCTTCCTCCCCCGCGGTGTCACGCTGCGCCTGGAGGGCGACGCCAACGACTACGTGGGCAAGGGCCTGTCGGGCGGCCGGGTCATCGTCCGTCCCGACCGGGGCGCCGACCACCTCGCCGAGTTCTCCACGATCGCGGGCAACACCATCGCGTACGGCGCGACCGGCGGCGAGCTGTTCCTGCGCGGGCGTACGGGCGAGCGGTTCTGCGTCCGCAACTCCGGTGCCACGGTCGTCTCCGAGGGCGTGGGGGACCACGGCTGCGAGTACATGACCGGCGGTCACGCGGTGGTCCTGGGCGAGACGGGCCGTAACTTCGCGGCCGGCATGTCCGGCGGTATCGCGTACGTCATCGACCTGAACCGCGACAACGTCAACGCCGGCAACGTCGGCGCGATCGAGGCGCTGGACGACACCGACAAGCAGTGGCTGCACGACGTGGTGCGCCGCCACGCCGAGGAGACCGCGTCGACGGTCGCCGAGAAGCTGCTCGCCGAGTGGGACGACGCAGTGCAGCGCTTCAGCAAGATCATCCCCAGCACGTACAAGGCAGTGCTCGCCGCCAAGGACGCCGCCGAGCGAGCGGGTCTCACCGAGACCGAGATCACCGAGAAGATGATGGAGGCGGCGATCAATGGCTGACCCGAAGGGCTTTTTGAACCACGGTCGTGAGGTCGCCAGGACCCGTCCCGTCGAGGAGCGCGTCAGGGACTGGAACGAGGTCTACGTTCCCGGCTCCCTGCTGCCGATCATCAGCAAGCAGGCCAGCCGCTGCATGGACTGCGGTATCCCGTTCTGCCACAACGGCTGTCCGCTGGGGAACCTGATCCCCGAGTGGAACGACTACGCCTACCGCGAGGACTGGGCGGCCGCCTCCGAGCGTCTGCACGCGACGAACAACTTCCCGGAGTTCACGGGCCGCCTGTGCCCCGCTCCCTGCGAGTCGGCGTGCGTGCTGGGCATCAACCAGCCGCCGGTCACCATCAAGAACGTTGAGGTCTCGATCATCGACAAGGCGTGGGAGACCGGTGACGTCGCCCCGCAGATCCCGGAGCGGCTGTCCGGCAAGACGGTCGCGGTCATCGGGTCCGGCCCCGCCGGTCTCGCCGCCGCGCAGCAGCTGACCCGGGCCGGTCACACCGTCGCCGTCTACGAGCGCGCGGACCGCATCGGAGGCCTCCTGCGGTACGGCATCCCCGAGTTCAAGATGGAGAAGCGGCACATCAACCGCCGTATCGAGCAGATGCGCGCGGAGGGCACCCGCTTCCGTACGGGCATCGAGATCGGCCAGGACATCAAGGCGTCCGACCTGAAGAAGCGGTACGACGCGATCGTCATCGCCGCCGGTGCCACGACCGCCCGTGACCTGCCGGTCCCCGGCCGCGAACTCAAGGGCATCCACCAGGCCATGGAGTACCTGCCGCTGGCCAACAAGGTGCAGGAGGGCGACTACGTGGCGCCCCCCATCACGGCCGAGGGCAAGCACGTCATCGTGATCGGCGGCGGCGACACCGGCGCCGACTGCGTGGGCACCGCCCACCGCCAGGGCGCGGCCTCGGTCACGCAGCTGGAGATCATGCCCCGCCCGAACGACGAGCGGAACCCGGTCTCCCAGCCCTGGCCGACCTTCCCGATGCTCTACAAGGTCACCTCCGCGCACGAGGAGGGCGGCGAGCGCGTCTACTCGGTGTCGACGACGCACTTCGAGGGCGACGAGGACGGCAACGTCCAGTGGCTGCACCTCACCGAGGTGGAGTTCGTCGAGGGCAAGCTGACCCAGAAGCCGGGCACGGAGCGCAAGATCCCCGCCCAGCTGGTCACCCTGGCCATGGGCTTCACCGGCACCGACCGCGACAACGGCCTGGTCGACCAGTTCGGACTGGACCTCGACGAGCGCGGCAACATCGCCCGCGACGCCGAGTTCCAGACCAACGTGCCGGGCGTGTTCGTCGCCGGTGACGCCGGCCGCGGCCAGTCCCTCATCGTGTGGGCGATCGCGGAGGGCCGCTCGGCCGCCAAGGGTGTCGACCGGTTCCTGACCGGCGGCAGCGAACTGCACGCACCGATCCGGCCGACGGACCGCTCGCTGATGGTCTGACGGCTGCTCGAAAGAACGTCCCGTACAAAGGCGTACGGAACACCAGGCGGCGCCTGTCCCTTGTCCCCGACCGGACGAACGGCCAGGCGCCGCCGCATGTCCGCGAACCGCTGATCTCCGCGAGCTATCCGGGGATCTTGTACGTCTGCCCGTACACCCGCCACTCCAGCGGCGTGGCGAGGTCCAGGTTCCCCTCGTTCAGGAAGCGGCGCTGGGCGGTGTCGACGCGGCTGGTGTCGGTGCCGGGGTGCATGGTGGTCATCGCGGTGCGGCGGACGTCGAGGAAGGCGCTCAGGTACGCCTTCTCGGAGCCGCCCTGCGCGGGGGTGGCCGCCCGGCTCATGGCCTCGGCGCGGATGCCGCCGAAGCTGGTGGGCGTGGTGCCGGGGCCGTGGTAGACCATCGCGTCGTAGTAGACGAACTGGCCGAGGACCCCCAGACCGTCGCGCCGGGCGCGCCGGACCGCCGGGTCGAAGTAGACCCGGTCGCGTTTCTCGTCCTGGGCCCGGCGGAACGCGGGACGCTCGGCCTCCGCCTTCCAGGCCGCGGTGAAGCCGGGGTCCAGTCCCGCGTGGGAGTCCGTGCCGTCGACCGCACGCAGGGCCGGGAGGTAGCGGGCCAGGCCGTTGCCGGGGTGGTCCTCGGTGTAGGTCTCGACGAGGGTGAGCAGGTCGTGGGTGCCGGTGCAGAAGCCGATGACGCCGGCGGTGTACCCCTGGCCGTCGCCGATGTCCTCGATGTAGCCGTAGGCGCCGCGCCAGTCGAGCGTGGAGTTCTCGGCACTCGCCACCAACTGCTGAGCCAGCTCCTTCTTGCCGGGGTCGGCCAGGCTGGCGGGGGAAGCGGGGGAAGCGGGCGAAGCGGGGGAGGCAGGCGTTGCCGGGGCGCCGGCCGAAGGCTTGTCGCTCCTCCGTTCCGTCCTCTCGCCGTCCGACGGCACCGTGGACACGTAGACGGTCCCCGCGACCACCACGGGCACGACGGCGACCAGGAACAGACCGGCGCGTTTCATACCGCCAGCGTACGGTCGGCCGGTGCCGTAGCCTCGGCGAACGGCTCTGTGAACAAGGGGGAGTTCCCATGTCCGCGATCAGTCTCCGCAAGGTGGAGGAGACCGCGCCCGCCTTGGTCAGCCTGTACAAGAGCGCGGGGGCGTCGCTCGAGAAGCATGGGCTGGGCGACCTGCGGGCCGCGGTCTACCTGGTCGTCGACCACTCCGGATCCATGCGGCCGTACTACAAGGACGGCAGTGTCCAGGCGCTCGCGGACAGGGTGCTCGGGCTGTCGGCGCACCTCGACGACGACGGCATCGTTCCGGTGGTGTTCTTCTCCACGGACGTCGACGTCGTCGCCGACATCGCCCTGACGGACCATCGGGGGCGGATCGAGCGGCTCGTGGCCGGTCTGGGCCACATGGGAAGGACCAACTACCACGTGGCGATGGACGCCGTCCTCGACCACTACCTGGACAGCGGTTCGAAGGACCCCGCGCTCGTCGTCTTCCAGACCGACGGCGGGCCGAGCAGCAGGCCCGCGGCGGAAGAGTACGTGTGCAGGGCGGCCCGGCTGCCGCTGTTCTGGCAGTTCGTCGGTTTCGGGAGTCCGGGCAGCCGCCAGTTCGACTTCCTGCGCAGGCTGGACGAACTGGCCGTGCCGGGTCGGCGAGTTGTCGACAATGCGGGGTTCTTCCATGCCGGTACGGATCCCCGGCGGATGTCCGACGCCGAGCTCTACGACCGCCTGCTGGGTGAGTTCCCGCAGTGGCTGGTGGCCGCGCGGGCGCGGGGGATCGTACGGTCGTCCTGAAGAGGCCCCGCCGGAGGACCGGGAGGTCACCAGCGGCGATCACCATCACTGAGGACGGCGGCCCGGCACGTGTCGGGGCTGCCCCAGGCGGTGCGCAGGGCGCGGGCTCTGGTCAGCCACAGGGACAGGTCGTACTCCGCGGTGTAGCCGATCGCGCCGTGCAGTTGGAGGGCGGTCCGTGCGGTGGCGTACGCCGCCTCGCACGCCGTCACCTTCGCGGCGGCGACGTCCCGCTCGGTCATCGTCACCGCGGCACCGAGGACGAGGGGCCGCGCGAACTCCAGGGCCAGTTCGGCGTCGGCCAGTTGGTGCTTGACGGCCTGGAAGGAGCCGATGGGCACGCCGAACTGGGTGCGCTGTTTGACGTGGGCGACGGTTCGGTCGAGGAGCGCGAGGCCGACGCCGAGGGCCTGGGCCGCGGTGACCAGACGGGCGGTGGTGACAGCGCGGGCGGCGGCCGCGGTGACATGGGGGCCGGTGGCGAGGAGTTCGCCGCCGGGCGGAAGCTGTCTCTTATACACATCTGACGCTGCCGACGAATAGAG
>JODI01000050.1 GCA_000720805.1 Streptomyces violaceoruber | reverse complement strand
CCTCTCTATTCGTCGGCAGCGTCAGATGTGTATAAGAGACAGCCTCCGGCACAACCCCTTCCGGCGCGCCCCCCTCCCGCACGCCCCCCTCAGCGGGTTCCCCGCGTACGACATCCGCCTGCGCCCACCACTCCACCAACCCCCCGTCGACGGCCGCCACGACCACCTCCCCGGTGGCCGCACCCGGCACCACCCCCGCCGCGAGATGCGTGGCGATCAGTGGCCCCGGCAACAGCGCCCGCCCCGCCTCCTCGAACACCAACGCCGCTTCGGGCAGCCCGAGTCCGACCCCGCCCGCGTCCTCCGGCAGCCGCAGCGCGAAGAACCCCGCCGCGCCGAGCTCGCGCCACAGCGCCCGGTCCAGGGCGGCACCGCCCGGCCCGGCTGCCGCCACCGCCGCCCGGAGCGCCTCGCCGTCGAACCGGCGGGTCAGGAGCTGTCGTACGCCGTCCCGCAGCGCACGCTGGTCGTCGGTGAGCTGGAATCTCATGCGCGCCGTCACCGTCCCTTCGGAAGTCCGAGGATGCGTTCGGCCACGATGGTGCGTTGGATCTGGGAGGTGCCGGCGGCGATGGTGTACGACAGGGAGGACAGCCGGTCGAGGGTCCAGGGCCGGTCGAGGTCGAGGCAGTCCGGGCCGAGGACGTCGGCGGCGGTGTCGTAGAGCTCCTGCCGGGCGTGCGAGTACCTCAGCTTGAAGACCGAGCCCCCGACGCCGGGGACGCCCCCGTTCGCCTCCGCCTCGCTGACGTTCCACTGGGTCAGCCGCCACAGGGCACGGAACTCGGCGTTCAGCCGCCCGAGCCGCCGCCGCACCACGGGATCGTCCCAGCGGCCGTTCTCCCGTGCCGTACGGGCGAGTTCCCCCAGCACCCGCCGGCAGGCGACCACCTCCCCCACGAAAGCGGTCCCCCGCTCGAAGGACAGGGTCACCATGGTCACGCGCCAGCCGTCGTTCTCCTCGCCCACCCGGTTGGCGACCGGTACGCGCACCTCGTCGAGGAACACCTCGGCGAACTCGGCCGACCCGGCGAGGGTCCGCAGCGGCCGAACGGTGACGCCCGGCGCGTCCATGGGCATCGCGAGCCAGGTGATCCCCCGGTGCTTGGGTGCCGACGGGTCCGTGCGGACCAACAGCTCGCACCAGTCGGCGACTTCCGCGTGCGAGGTCCAGATCTTGGAACCGCTCACCACGTAGTCGTCGCCGTCGCGGCACGCGCGCGTGCGCAGCGCCGCGAGGTCGGATCCGGCGTCCGGTTCGCTGAAGCCCTGGCACCACACCTCCTCGCCGCGCAGGATCGGCGGCAGCCAGCGCGCCCGCTGTTCGGCGGTCCCCTCGGCGGCGATCGTGGGCCCCGCGTGCAGCAGCCCGACGAAGTTCGCGCCCACATAGGGCGCGCCCGCCCTCTCCGTCTCCTCCAGGAAGATCAGCCGGGTGGTCGGGGAGGCGCCCCAGTGGACGTCGGCGTACCCGGCGTCGTACAGCATCCGCTGCCAGCCGAGGTCGTAGGCGCGGCGTCCGGGCCAGTCGTCGGGGGACGGCTCGGCCGGCAGCGTGGGCAGCGCCTTGCCCAGCCACTGCCTCAGCCGCGCCCGGAACTCCTCCTCCTCGGGCGTGTACGTCAGGTCCATTACCTGTCGAAGTCCAGGTCCAGCATGCGGATCGCGTTGCCCCGCATCAGTTTGTGGACCGTCTCGTCGTCGAGGCCCTTCACATGGTCGAGGGCGACCTCCTTGGTGTGCGGGAAGGTCGAGTCGACGTGCGGGTAGTCGGTCTCGAAGGTCGCGTTGTCCCGGCCGACGACGTCCAGCGAGGCGACCCCGTGCTTGTCGCGGAAGAAGCAGCAGAAGATCTGCCGGTAGTAGTACGTCGACGGCGGCTCCGGGATCGTGCCGCGGACACCGCCCCAGGCGCGGTGCTCCTCCCACACGTCGTCGGCGCGTTCCAGGGCGTACGGGATCCAGCCCATCTGCCCCTCGGAGTACGCGAGCTTGAGCCGGGGGAAGCGCACCAGCACGCCGCTGAAGAGGAAGTCCATCATCGAGGCCATGGCGTTGTTGAAGCTGAGCGCGGCCTGGACGGCGGGCGGGGCGTCGGGCGAGGCGGCCGGCATCTGGGAGCTGCTGCCGATGTGCATGTTGACGACCGTGCCGGTCTCCTGGCAGATCTCGAAGAACGGGTCCCAGTAGCCGGAGTGGATGGACGGCAGCCCGAGGTGGGTGGGGATCTCGGAGAAGGTCACCGCCCGCACTCCGCGGGCCGCGTTGCGCCGGATCTCCTCGACCGCGAGGTCGATGTCCCACAGCGGGATCAGGCACAGCGGGATGAGCCGGCCGCCGCTGTCGCCGCACCACTCCTCGACCATCCAGTCGTTGTAGGCGCGCACGCAGGCCAGCGCGACCTCCTTGTCGTGCGCCTCGGCGAAGGTCTGCCCGCAGAAGCGGGGAAAGGAGGGGAAGCAGAGGGAGGCCTCGACGTGGTTGAGGTCCATGTCCGCCAGTCGGGCCTTCGGATCCCAGCATCCCCGCCGCATCTCCTCGCGGGTGATGCCCTCCAGGGTCATCTCGTCCCGGTCGAAGCCGACGGCGGCGATGTTGCGTTTGTACGGGAACTTCAGGTCCTCGTAGATCCACCAGTCGGTCGGCTGGCCGGCCGGGTCCATCGTGATCTGGTACTTCCCGCCGATGTAGGCGAGTTCCCCGATGCCGGCGGTAAGGGGCTTGGGACCCCGGTCCCGGTACTTCTTCGGCAGCCAGGTCTCGAAGAGGTGCGCGGGCTCGATCACATGGTCGTCGACGCTGATGATGCGGGGCAGTTCGGTCATGGGTCCCCTCCGCCTGACACACAGTCGCAGTCACGGGTCGCGGTCGGCCTGAACCGACTTACCTGACGATCCGTCAGATCTGTTTTTCTCCAGCAGGCTAGTCGCACGCCCCTGGACCGACAAGGCGCCGAGCCCTACGCTCTGCCCACTGTCTGACTACCCGTCAGCTGAACAGGGGGCCGCCGTGACCGACACCGCCCACGCGCTCAGCACCTCCCGCACCCTGTGGGAGCTGGTCGCCCGCCGCGTCGACCTCACCCCCGACCGCCCGGTCCTCCTGCAGGACGACCGCTCACTGAGCTTCGGGGAGCTGCGTGACCGGGCCGAGCGGGTGGCGGCGGGCCTGTACGACATGGGCGTACGCCCCGGCACCGTCGTCGCCTGGCAGCTGCCCACCCGGATCGAGACGGCCCTGCTGTCCTTCGCGCTGGCCCGCCTGGGCGCCGTGCAGAGCCCGGTGATCCCGTTCTACCGGGACCGCGAGGTCGGCTTCGCGCTGCGCGAGTCGAAGGCGGAGTACTTCGCGGTGCCGGGCCGGTGGCGCGGCCATGACCACACGGAGATGGCCCGGCGGCTCGGTGCGAAGGGGATCTTCGAGGCGTACGACGTCCTGCCCGACGGCGACCCGTCCGTGCTGCCCGCCCCGCCCTCCGAGGGGACCTCGGTCCGCTGGATCTACTGGACCTCGGGCACGACCTCAGCCCCCAAGGGCGTCCTGCACACGGACCGTTCCCTCATCGCGGGCGGCTCCTGCCTCGCCCACGCGCTGCGCCTGTCGGCGGCCGACGTGGGCTCGATGGCCTTCCCGTACGCGCATATCGCCGGCCCCGACTACACGGTGATGCTCCTGCTGTACGGCTTCCCGGCGGTCATGTTCGAGCAGTTCGCGCTGCCCGGCGCGCTGGCGGAGTACCGCAGGCACGGGGTGACCGTGGCAGGCGGCTCCACGGCCTTCTACTCGATGTTCCTGGCCGAACAGCGCAAGCAGCCGGGAGTGCCGGTCATCCCCTCGCTACGACTGCTCGCGGGCGGCGGGGCGCCCAAGCCGCCGGAGGTCTACCACTCCGTCGTACGCGAGATGGGGGTGCAGCTCACCCACGGGTACGGCATGACAGAGGTGCCGATGATCACGATGGGGGCGCCGGACGACACGGCGGAGAACCTCGCGACGACCGAGGGCCGGCCGCCGGAGGGGATGGAGATACGGGTCGTCGACGGAGAGGTGCGGCTGCGCGGGGAAGCCGTCTGCCAGGGGTATCTGGACCCGGCGCAGACGGCCGAGGCGTTCGACGAGGACGGGTTCCTGCGCACCGGGGACCTCGGACACGTCACCGACGGCGGGCATCTGGTGCTCACCGGCCGGCTCAAGGACGTGATCATCCGCAAGGGGGAGAACATCTCCGCCAAGGAGATCGAGGATCTGCTGGCCGCCCACCCCGAGGTGGGCGACGTGGCCGTGATCGGGCTGCCGGACGCGGAGCGCGGGGAACGGGTGTGCGCGGTGGTCGAACAGCCGCCGGGGGCCCGGGAGCTGACCCTGGAGGCGGTGACGTCGTATCTGCGTGCGCAGGGGCTGTCACCGCACAAGCTGCCGGAGCAACTGGAGGTGGTGGACGCCCTGCCGCGCAACGAGACCCTGCGGAAGGTGCTGAAGTACCAGCTCCGGGAGCGTTATTCGGGAACCGTGAAGTAGCGGGCGAACGCGGTCACGATCTCCGGCTCGCCGATCTTGCCGTCGGCGTCCGTGTCGAGGGCGGCGGCGGCCGTGCGGGCGGCCTCCTCGGTCGCGCCGAGGGCCTTCAGGACGCGGGCGGTGTCCTCGACGGTGGCCCGGCCGTCCCCGTCGGCGTCCGCGACGGCGAGGGCCGCGTGCAGGAAGGGGCGGGCGATCTCGGCGAACCGGTCGGGGTTGTCGCGCAGCCGCTTGACCGCGCCGTTCACGAACTCCTCCCGGGTGATCCGCTGGTCCCCGTCGCGGTCCGCTATGCCGGCCATGCCCTGCCAGAACGCCTCGGCACCGATGTACACGGACTGCCCCTTGTCGGAGCGGGCCGCCGTACCGAACTCGGCGAGCAGCGCCTTGGCCGCCACACTGAAGTCCGCGCGGTCGATGTAGCCGTTGCCGTCCTGGTCGAAGGTGGCGAACCGGGCGGCGATCCTGCGCTCGTACTCGCTGCTGACCATGTCTGTTCGGACCGCCTTACTCACGTCGGGTGCATCTGGCACGGAGCGTACGACGCGAAGGCCGCCGAGGGCGCGCGAACGTGACGCTTGTGCCAAGACCGAGGGAATTTCGGGACAACGGTGTAGCACTCACACGGTGTAACCATCACATGGCGGAGTACTCACGTCGTCCGGGGCCGACGGGCGCGGACGCCGCTCACACCGACAGCGGGTCGGTGTCCTCCTGGACAGCGGAGGTCACGTCCGGATGGACGTCGAACAGGCGGCGCACGCCCAGCGCGCCCAGCACCCGGTTGACGTGGGAGCCGTCCTCGGCGCCCTGGGCCGGGAGTATCAGACGCAGCCTGCCCTGGCAGGAGCTCATGAGGCGGCGCGAGGCGATGAGCACGCCGACGCCGCTGGAATCGCAGAAGAACACCTCGGAGAGGTCGAGGACGAGACTGTGGCGGCCCTCGGCCACCTCGTCGTGCACCCGCTGCCGCAGCACCGGCGACGTCACCAGATCCAGCTCGCCCGACACCTGGAGCACAGCCCACTCGCCCTGCTCACCGTTGGTCACATTGAACGCCACCACCATGCCCTTCGTTCGCCCGGACGTAAACGGAAGCTTCCCTTTCGCTTCCCTGCAGCGCGGCTGCCCAGCGGCCGTTCCCTGAAACACCTGCCGAGAAACGGAAAACTGCCGGAAGAGGCTTGTTTTAGTCGCCTTCGATCCTGTTCGATCGGGTCTGATCAATGGAGGGTCGGGTAGGCGCCGACGAAGTCGCGGCGAAGGTCCACTACCACCCACGGCCGCCCAGGGGGCGCTCATTGCGACAAAGGGGCGTGCGCTGTCTCAGGTGCCGACTACATTCGAGGAGACGGTGGGCGCAGGCTTGACAGGGACACGGGCTGGTACAGGGCCGGGAACAGAGCCGGGACACGGGCAGGCAAGCTGAGGGGGCCGCATGGCGAAGAAGGACGCACCGCCCCGCTGGGACCGCAAGATGCAGCAGCGGCTCGCACACGGTGAGGCGGCCGCCCTCGGCGAGCTCTACGACCGTTTCGCTTCACTCGTGCACGGACTCGCCCACCGCGTGCTCGGCGATGAACGCGCCGCCGACAGCATCACGCGCGAGGTCTTCGCCCACGTCTGGGAACACCCCGACTCCTACGATCCGAAGCAGGGCCCGCTGCGCACCTGGGTCGCCACGCTCACCCACCGCCTCGCCGTGCAGCGGCTGCGCGCCACCGAGACCGCCGCGCTGACCCAGGAGGGCCACGGCACCGCCGAGGACCTGGAGCGCAAGGTCCGCCACGCCTCGGTCGCCGCCCGTGCCGACTACATCGTCCAGTCGATGCCCGTCCCGCTGCGGGCCGCGCTGGAGCTGGCGTACTTCCAGCGCCGCGACTACCGCCAGGCCGCCGTCGTCCTCGGCGTCACCGAGGACGAGGCCCGCCGCCGCCTCCGGCTGGGCCTGCAACTCCTCTCCACGGCCCACGACGCCGCCGCGCCCGGAGCACCCCCCGGATACGGGGGTGCGGCGTGAACGACGCGGGCGGGTTCGACGCGTACGACGGGCATGACAGGGACGACGAACACGACGGGTACGAGGAGCGGGACGGCTCAGAGGACAAGGACGGCCACGAGGACAAGGACGGGAAGGAGGAGGGGGAAGGGTCCGAGGAGCGGAAGGCGCTCGGCGGCCCGGGCGGCCCAGGCGACGACCCCGCCCCCGGCCCTCACCGCCCGCCCCGTATCCCCATGCCCCGCACCTCCGTCGAGGACGGCGGACGTCCGCTGTCCGCACTGGAGGACCTCGGCGACCTGACGACACCGTCCCCGCCCGCCCCGCTGGTCCTGGAGCACCACGTCCTCAAGGCCCTCCTCGGGGCGTGGGCGCTGGCGGCCTGCTCGCCCGAGGAGACGGCGGCCGTCGAGGAACATCTGGGCGGCTGCGGAACCTGCGCCGACGAAGCCCTGCGTTTGCGAGGGGCGGTCGGCCTGCTGCACCGCCCGGAGAGCCTCGACCTCGACCCGGGCCTGCGCACCCGCGTCCTGGGCAGCTGCCTCGACCGCCGCCCGCCGCGGATCCCGGTGCCCGAGTGGGCGACGCCGTACGACGCCGAGACGGCCCGCCTCGACGCCCTGCTCCAGGACATAGGCGACGCCGAGTGGCACGCGCCCGTGCGGTTGCGCTGGTTCGCGGGCGACGACCCGACGAGCCGCCGTACGACGGTCGCCGGGGTCATCGCGCACCTGCTGTCGGTCGACGGACTGGTCGCGGTCGCGCTCGGCCTCGACGACCCGCTGGGCGACGTCGAGGCGCCGGCCCCGACACCTGCCGCGCGCACCGAGGCGTACTGGCGGGCCTCGCACTTCCCGCCCACCCGCGCGATCCGTGCCCCCTGGCGGGAGCAGAGCCACGACCTGGTGCGCACGGTGTCGTTCGCGGGCGGCGACGCCGGGACGCCGACGGTCTCGTACGGCGACTTCGCGTTGCCGTTGCCCGACGCGATGCTGGACCGCGCCTTCGAGTGCTGGGTGCACGCGGAGGACATCGCCGAGGCGGTGGACTACCCGTACGACCCGCCCTCGCCGCGCCACCTCAACCGCATGATCGACCTCGCGGCCCGGATGCTCCCCCGCGCGCTGGCACTGCGCCGCCGGACAGGGCGGGCCGCACCGGCCCCCGGCCGCCACCTCGCCCCCGCCGGCCGGCCGGGCCGCAGCCTCCGGCTGGAGATCGAGGGCCTGGGCGGCGGCGACTGGCTGATCCCCCTGGACTCCCCCGCCGAGGTGGGCTCCGCCGACCAGGAGGTGGCGCACGTGGCCCTCGACTGCGTCGAGTTCTCCCGCCTGGCAGCGGGCCGTGTGTCGCCGACGGAGGCGGCGGCGGGGCAGGACGGGGACCGGGAGGCGATCAGGGACGTGCTGTTCGCGGCGGCGTCACTGAGCCGGATGTGAGGGCTGGTCGCGGGTGAGCTGCCACCCGCGGCTCCGAAGCCCCCGACCCGACTAGGCGAACACCACCGTCCGCCGCCCGTTCAGCAGAATCCGCCGTTCCGCATGCCACTTCACGGCCCGGGCCAGCGCCTGACACTCCACATCGCGCCCGATCGCGACGAGCTGGTCCGGCGTCACGTCATGCCCGACCCGCTCGACCTCCTGCTCGATGATCGGCCCCTCGTCCAGATCCGCCGTCACATAGTGAGCCGTCGCCCCGATCAGCTTCACGCCCCGCGCGTGCGCCTGGTGATACGGCTTCGCGCCCTTGAAGCTCGGCAGGAACGAGTGGTGGATGTTGATGATCCGCCCGCTGAGCTGCTTGCAGAGGTCGTCGGAGAGCACCTGCATGTACCGGGCGAGCACCACCAGCTCGACGTCCAGCTCGCGCACCAGCTCCAGCAGTCGCGCCTCGGCCTCCGCCTTGGTGTCCTTCGTCACCGGAATGTGATGGAAGGGAATGTCGTACGACCCCACGAGCTCGGCGAAGTCGGTGTGGTTGGACACCACGGCGGCGATCTCCACCGGCAGCGCGCCGATCCGCGCGCGGAACAGCAGGTCGTTCAGGCAGTGGCCGAACTTGCTGACCATCAGGACGATCCGCATCCGGTCCTCGGCCCGGTGGATCTGCCAGTCCATGTGGAAGGCGTCACCGATCGCCGCGAAGCTCGCCCGCAGCTTGTCCACGCTCACCGGAGCCTCCGCCGAGAAGTGGACACGCATGAAGAACAGTCCCGTGTCGTGGTCCCCGAACTGCTGACTGTCCTCGATGTTGCACCCGGTCATGAACAGGTAGCTCGACACGGCGTGCACGATGCCCTGCTTGTCGGGGCAGGACAGGGTGAGGACGTACTGGTCCGCGGGGGCGGCGGCTCGGGTGGACTGCTCGTTCATGCGGCCCAGGGTCCCATATCGGGGGATCGGGGCGTCCCGCCGTCTCGCTCCGCAGACCGCGTGCGTCCGTCCCCTACGCGGTGCGCGTCATGATCCGCAGCACTTCGAGGGTGCGCGGCGCGGCGTCCGGGTCGTCGCCGTCGGCCGCCGCCATCCGCACGTGCGCGTCCCGCGCCGCCCGCACCGCCTCCGGCCAGCCGGGGTGGTCGACGTACGCCGAGACCGGGGCGTCGGGCCCGACCTGATGCATGATCCGCAGCACCCGCAGGACGGCGGTGTCGACGAGCGCCGCCTCCTGGGAGTCCCGGAAGATCGTGCCGACGTACTTCTCGGCGGACCAGTTGTCCAGCCAGGTGTCCTCGACGAGGCGGTACACGGCGTCGGTGACGTCGCCGTACCCCTCGGCGCCCGCCAGCCAGACATCCCGCTGGAACACCGGGTCGGAGAGCATGTGCAGCGCCGAGCGCACATTGCTGCGCCAGCGCCACCAGGGCATGTCGTTCTGTGGCATGCCGCCCATGGTGGCCGAGCGACTGCCGCGACGGGAAGAGTTCTCCGAACCTTGCACGGTCATCGATCGTACGTTCCCTTTTCCCGGAGGGCTCACCACCCCCTCTGTTCACCCTTACGTCACCTGCAGCCAACCCATAGTCACACCCGGGTTGGTGATGTGGCGGAAGCGTGTACGCCCATGACCGGCAGGCGACGCACCCGCAGCACCTTCCTCCCCACGTTCACCCGGCCCGTCAGAGCGGCCGCCGTCTCGGCGGCGGCACTGGTGGCGGGTGCGTCCCTCACCACCGGTTGCGGGGTCGTCCCCGGTACCACGGGGGGCTCCGGGGACGACCCGATCAAGGTCATGACCTGGGCCCCGGAGAACACCGACGCGACGAACAAGCCCGGCATGCCCGCCTTCGCCAAGGCCTACGCCCGCTGGGTCAACTCCAGGGGCGGCATCAACGGCCACAAGCTCACCGTCCTGACCTGCAACGACCACAACGACAGCGTGGCCGCCGCGAAGTGCGCCGAGCGCGCGGTCGACGAGGGCGTCGTCGCGGTCCTCGGCTCCTACAGCCAGTACGCCGACTCCTTCCTGCCGCCCCTGGAGGGCGCCGGAATCCCGTACATAGGCGGCTACGGCGTCACCGGCGCCGAGTTCACCAGCCCGCTGTCCTACCCCGTCAACGGCGGCCAGGCCACTCTCCTGGCCGGTCTCGGCCGGGCGCTCAGCGGCTGCGGGCCCGTCGCACTGGTCCGGCCCGACACCATCGCCGGCGACGAACTGCCCCCTCTGCTCAACTCCGGGCTCACCGCCGGCCGGCACCCGGCCGCCAAGGACGTGCGGGCACCGGAGGAGGCCACCGAGTACTCCGGCAAGGCCGGCCAGGCGCTCACCGAGACGACGGCCGACACGGCGAAGCAGGGCTGCGTGGTGCCCGCGCTCGGCGGGCGCACCAGCACCTTCATGGACTCCTTCCGGCGCGCCCGCGAGGACTACCCGGCCGTGCGGACCGCCATGGTGCTCGGCAACGTCGACCAGACCGAGATCAACGCCTCCGGCGGGAAGTCCGGGCCGTACGAGGGCTCGTACATCACCGGCTGGTACCCGGTGGAGAGCGACCCGCGCTGGAACCCGATGAAGAAGGTCATCAGCACGGAGGCCTTCGGCGACAACCGCATCGACGCCGCCGACACCGGTGTGCAGACCACCTGGATCGCGTACACCGTCTTCCGACGGATCGTCGAGTCGCTCGACGGCGACGTCACCGCCGACGCCGTACGGGGAGCCCTGGACGACGGGGCGAAGGTCACCACGGGCGGGCTGACGCCGACCCTGCAGTGGAACTTCCAGGGCCCGCTCGCCTCCGTCGGCTTCCCGCGCCTGGCCAACACCGAGGTGTCCCTGCAGGTCGTCCGGCAGGGCCGGCTGGTGCTGGCCAGGAAGGGCTTCACCGACGTCACCGACACGCTGGAGAACTCCGACCTGGGCTGAGGGACCACCGGGCCGGGGGAACCGGCCGGCAGGCCCGGACCCCTCAGTCGGTGCGGATCCGGGTCACAGCTGGGTCGGCTGGCGCTGGGTCAGGCCGTAGGTGCGCGCGATCGCGTTCCACAGCCTGGCCGCCTTGACCTTCTCCTTGCTGGCGGTGCCGCTCGCCTGGTTGCCGGCCAGGGTCTGGCCGGTGGTGCGGGCCTGGCCCTTCTTGCAGCCCTTCTTGCCTGCCGCCTGGTCCGCCCAGGCCGCGTAATGGTTGTCCGCCGACGCGGACGCCTGCCAGGCCTTGGTGAGGGCGTCGGTCAGCGCCGCGTTGTCGGGCAGCTTGTCGACCGAGAGTGTGGACAGCCGGGTCACCAGACCGGTGCGCTGCTGGGCGGCGCCCCGCAGATCCTTGGCCGCCTGCCCCAGGTTCTTGCAGGACTTCACGGATTCCACCGAGTTGATCACGGTGGTCCGGCTGCTGCCGCTGTCCGCGAGCAGCTTGTCCAGGGCGACGGCCTGCTGCTCGGCCGGATCGGCGGACGGCGAGGCGGAGCCGTCGGTCGCGGGGGCCGTCGCGGAGACCGGCTGGTTCTTGGCGTCACCCTTGTCGTCGCCGCCCCCGCCGGCGAGCAGCGCGCCCGCGCCGATGCCGAGGACGGCGATACCGATACCGACGGCGGCGATCACGGGCACCCGCGACCGGCTACGGCCGCCCCGGCCGCCGCCGTGACCACCGTCCCCGCCGTCGTACGCACCGTGCTGCCCGCCGCCCGCACCGGGCGGGGCGTACGACGGCTGCGCGGACTGTCCGTACGGCGGCTGGGCGCCGGGGGCGGCGTGGGGCTGCTGGAGAAGCGGCAGTTGCTGGGTCGCCGCGGCCGGGCCGGGCTCGGCGCCCGGGCCGCCGCGGAAGAGGTTGTCGAACTCGGCCGGCGGCTGCCGGTCCGCGCCCTGCGGTCCGCCGTAGGGCGCCCCGGGGGGCTGCTGTCCGGGCACGGGCGCGATGTACTGCGTGGGCTCGGCGTCGGGACCGGTGGCGGGCGGGAGCGGTCCGGCGCCCGGCCGGGAGGGGGCGCCCTGCGGGGAACGGCCGAGGAACTGGGTCGCCTCGGCGGGCGACTCGGCGCCCGTCTCGGGCGGCAGCGCCCCGGGACCGACCGGCGGCAGGTACTGCGTCGCCCCCTCGTCGGCCCCGGCGGTGCGCGGAACGTACTGGGTGGCCCCGTCGTCGGCGGGCGGCAGCGGAGCTCCGCCGGGGGTGCCGTACGCGTCGGCGGGAGGCAGCGGCGAGCCGGCGGGGGCGTTGTAGCGGACGGGCGCCTGCGCGGAGCCGGAGTTCTCCGGGGGCAGGGGCGCACCGGGGCCGGGAGCGCCGTACGCGTCGGCGGGCGGCAGCGGGGAGCCTGCGGCAGCGCCCGAGCCGTACCCTCCGCCGGCCGACTGCGAGGAGGCGTCCGGGGGGCTGCCCTGGCCGACGGGCGGCAGGTAGTAGGAGGTGGGCGGATCATCGCTGTGCCGCGTGGACTGCGGCGAGGCGCCCGCACCCGAGGGCCCGTAGGCACCCGGGTCAGCACCGTAGGCGGGCGTCTGCCCGCCCTCCGGTGGCAGGGACCGCGACGCCGCCTCCGGGGTCGCCCCCCAGGCGGCGGAAGGCTGCGCCTGGCCGGCGTCGGGGCCGCCCCAGGACTGGTCGGCCGGAGTCGGCCAGCCCTGCCCCGGCTGCGGAGCCGGTGCCTGCGGCTGGCCCGGCCCCCACGGCGTGCCCCAGGCCTGCCCGCCGGCCGGCACCGCGCCCGCCCCGGAGTCCTGCCCCGGCGTCTGACCGTGCGGCTGTCCGTAGGCCGATCCCGAGGTCTGGCCGTACGACGCTCCCGACCCCTGTCCGTACGCCGGACCGGAACCCTCGCCGTACGCCGAACCGGCCCCCTGGCCGTACGCCGGACCCTGCGCCTGGTCCTGCGCCGAACCGGGCGCCTGACCGTGTGCCGAGCCCTGGCCCTGACCGTTGCCCTGGCCCTGGTCGTACGGGCCACCGCTCGGCTCGCCGTACGACGTGCCGGGTGCCGGAGGGATGGGGCCGTTCGGGCGGCCGTATCCGCCTGTCATGCCCGGCAGCAGGGGTTCCCCGCCGTCGGAGGGCAGCACGATGCCTTCGCGCGCTTCGCGCGCCGAGGGCTCCTCGCCCTGTCCACTCTGCGTCACCGGGACTCCTACGAATGGGGGACCTTCGGAATCGTCGGCTCACGCTACCGGGTCCCCAGAGGCAGGTGCTACGCAGCTCGAGCCCTGACCTGCGTCCCTGTGACCGCCGTAACAGATCCACCAGCCGATCCGGCGGGCGCGGTGACACAACCGCGCCCCCATTCGCTGTGTATGGCTCCCTTGTCGCCCTCGCGCCGTCGCTTCCCGTCCTTCACGCCCTCGTGGCAGCGGGTTTCACGCTGCCACCGGCAGATCCAGACGCGCCCCGAACTCCCTTACCACGGGTTCGTCCCGGAACGGCTCCAGCCGCTGCTGGAAGTCCTCCAGGTACTCGGCGCCCCGGTTGGAGCGGAGGGTCTCCAGCAACTCCACCGCCTTCAGACCGGTGTTGCAGGCCTGCTCCACCTCGCGCTGCTGCACCTGCGCGGTGGCGAGCAGGACGTAGCCGATGGCCCGGCGGCGGGCCCGCGACTCGGGGTGGGCGTCCAGGGACTCCCGCGCGCACCGCGCCGCCGCGTCGGCCTGTCCCAGGTCCCGGTGGCAGTGCGCCAACTCGTCGGCCAGGTAGGCCTCGTCGAAGTGCGCGATCCACGCCGGGTCGTCCCCGGTGGACGGGTCGGCCTGCTCCAGCGCGTGGACGGCACGGCCGGCGGCCGTCTGGGCCGACCGCGCGTCGCCCAGCAACGCGTGCCCCCGCGCCTCCGCCGCGTGGAACATCGCCTCCGCACGCTGGGTCACGCGCCCACGCGCCCCCTCCTGCGCCGCGCGCGCCAACTGCGCGATCTCCCGCGGGTTCCCGAGCTGCGCGGCGAGGTGGCTCATGGACGCGGCGAGGACGTAACCGCCGTAACCGCGGTCGCCCGCCGCCTGAGCGAGCCGCAGCGCCTGGATGTAGTACCGCTGGGCCAGACCCGGTTGGCCGGTGTCGACAGCCATGTAGCCCGCGAGCTCGGTGAGTCGGGCCACCGCCGCGAACAGTTCACGGCCGACCGCCTCCCGGTAGGAGCCCGCCAGCAGCCCGGACACCACGCTGTTGAGGTAGTGCACGACGACGGGCCGCACATGCCCGCTGCCGTGCTGGTGGTCCAGGTCGACCAGGGCCTGCGTCATCGCCTTGACCGCCGCCACGTCGGACTGCCCCACCCGGGGTCCGGCCGAGCGCGCGACCTGCGCGTCGGGCGAGGAGATCAGCCAGTCACGGCTGGGCTCGACCAGCGCGGACGCGGCGACGGACGAACCGGACAGGAAGTCCCGGCGGCCCACGTCACTGCGCCACAGCTCACACACCTGCTCGATGGCCCCCAGGACCGTCGGCGAGAACTGCAGCCCCACGCCCGACGCGAGGTTCTTGCCGTTGGCCATCCCGATCTCGTCGATCGTGACCGTCCGGCCGAGTTTGCGGCCGAGTGCCTCCGCGATGATCGCCGGAGCGCGTCCGCGTGGCTGCTGTCCGCGCAGCCAACGGGCCACGGACGTCTTGTCGTACCGCAGGTCGAGACCGTGCTCGGCGCCGCACATGTTGACCCGGCGGGCGAGCCCGGCGTTCGAGCAGCCCGCTTCCTGGATGAGCGCCTGCAGCCGTTCGTTCGGCTGCCGCGCGACGAGAGGCCTTGCGGCCATGGCGTACCCCCTGTGGCTGCGGTGCCTGCCCACGCACCGAGTTGACGGTCTTCCACGGACGGACTTCCTGAACTCCTCAGGCTGAAGTCGTCAGGAACGAAAAGATCCGGCCGTGAAGATCAATGCCCCGCGAACACGGCGAAAATGCGAGGCATGCGAGACATGCGAGGATTGCCGGGGTAAAGGTGCTTGCCGCCCCCGTACCTGGCTACCCACCCCACGCCCCGGTCCCTCCTGCGCGCCCCCACACATGCATCCATGCGCCCCAAGTGCGGAATCGATGCTCCTCCCCCGCGCACAAGGGAAGGTGCAGGCCCGAAGGGCCTTCTCCGCAAGGGTGGTGGTGGGAGACGGGCGGGCAGCCGTAACTCCAGGTGGGCGCGGGAGTTGAGTGGAGCGTGGAAGAGACGATCGCGGGCACCGAAGCCGTTCAGATTCCGACGCAGCGCGGGGAATCGCTGCTGGACACAGCCGTACGCTACGCCGAGGAACGCCACTGGGACGTCTTCCCCGGGACCTGGCTGGAAGCCGTCGACGGGGTGCAGCGCTGCTCGTGCGGCGACCCCGCGTGCGCCGCCCCCGGCGCGCACCCCGCGCGCGCGGACTGGGCGACGCAGGCGACCGGCAGTGCGACCGTCGCGCGCCGGATGTGGCAGAAGCAGCCGACGGCGTCGATCCTGCTGCCGACGGGCCGGACGTTCGACGCGATCTGCGTGCCGGAGACCGCCGGGTTCCTCGCGCTGGCCCGGATGGAACGGATGGAACTGACGCTCGGCCCGGTGACGTCGACGCCGGACCGGCGCATGCAGTTCTTCGTGCTGCCGGGCGCGTCGGTGAAGGTACCGGAACTGGTGCGCAAGCTCGGCTGGTCGCCCTCGTCGCTCGACCTGGTCGCGCTGGGCGAGGGCTCCTACGTCGCCGGGCCTCCGACCCGGTTCGGGTCCTCGGGCGCCGTGCAGTGGGCCCGCCGGCCGACGTCGGCGAACCGGTGGCTGCCGGACGTGGAGGAGCTGATCTCGCCGCTCACCTACGCGTGCGGGCGGGATCGCTGACCTGCCCCCGAGCGGCACGCTCCCTGACCGTAGTGTTCTGGCATGACGTCGGGAGCAGTGACGGGTTCGGCCGCCGTACGGGTGCGGGGGCTCTGGAAGCGGTTCGGGCAGCAGGTCGCCGTGGCGGGGATCGACCTGGACCTGCCCGCGGGGAAGTTCATAGGGCTGGTCGGGCCGAACGGGGCGGGGAAGACCACCACACTGTCGATGGTGACCGGGCTGCTCCGACCGGACCAGGGATCCGTCGAGGTCGTCGGGCACGACGTGTGGCGTGACCCGGTCGAGGTGAAGGCACGGATCGGAGTACTGCCCGAGGGCCTGCGCCTGTTCGAACGGCTGTCCGGGCGTGAACTGCTCACCTACTCCGGCCGGTTGCGCGGACTGCCCGGCGCCGAGGTCGACAAGCGGGCCACCCAGCTCCTCGACGTCCTTGATCTGGCCGGGGCCCAGCACAAACTCGTCGTCGACTACTCGACCGGCATGCGCAAGAAGATCGGGCTCGCCACCGCCCTCCTCCACAACCCCGAAGTGCTCTTCCTCGACGAGCCGTTCGAGGGCGTCGACCCGGTGTCGGCCCAGACCATCCGCGGGGTACTGGAGCGGTACACCGCCTCCGGCGCCACCGTCGTCTTCTCCTCCCACGTGATGGAGCTCGTCGAGTCGCTGTGCGACTGGGTGGCCGTCATGGCCGCCGGCCGCATCCGCGCCCAGGGCACCCTCGCCGAGGTGCGCGGCGACGCCCCCTCCCTGCAGCGGGCGTTCCTCGAACTCGTCGGCGCGCACAGCCGGGACACCGGGTCCCACCTGGACTGGCTGGGCGGCGGAGCGGCCCGATGAGCGCCGACAGCGCCCCCAGGGCCCACGGCAGCACCCCCGCGGCCGACATCACCCCCGTCGTCGTACGACTGAAGCTGTCGCTGCTCAGGAACGGACTCAAGCAGTCCGGCGGACGACGAGCCGCGTACATCGGCTCGGCCGTCGCCGTACTGCTCTTCTCCGCCCTGCTGCTCCTCGCCCTGATCGCCCTGCGCGGACACGCGCACGCCGCCTCCCTGGCCGTCCTGCTGGTGACGGTGCTGGCGGCCGGCTGGGCGGTGATGCCGCTGTTCTTCCCCGGCGGCGACGAGACCCTGGATCCCACCCGCCTGGTCATGCTGCCCCTGCGGCCCCGGCCCCTGGTAAAGGCGCTGCTCGCCGCCTCCCTCGTCGGCATCGGACCCCTGTTCACGGTGTGCGTGCTGGCCGGTTCCGTCGTGTCGGTCGCGCACGGCCCGGTGGCGTACGTCGTCGGCGTCATCGGTGTCCTCCTCGCGCTGCTGATGTGCGTGGCCCTCGCCCGGGCCGTCGCCGTCGCCAACGTCCGGCTGCTGACCAGCCGCAAGGGCCGGGACCTCGCGGTGCTGAGCGGACTGGTGGTCGCGGTCGGGGCGCAGGTCGTGAACTTCGGCGTGCAGCGGCTGGGAACGAGCGGCCTGGACCAGCTCGACGGACCCGCCGACGTACTGAAGTGGGTGCCGCCCGCGTCGGCGATCGGGGCCGCGGACTCCGCGAGCGAGGGGTCGTACGGCACCGCCGTCCTGCAACTCGCCCTCACCGGACTCGCGCTGGCCGCGCTCATCGCGCTGTGGTCACGGCATCTGACCCGGCTGATGACCTCGCCCGACGGCTCCACCCTCCAGGCCGCCGACACCAGGAGCGGCGAACGGAAGTCGGCGGGCCTGTCCCGTCTCCTGCCGCCCGGACGGACCGGCACGGTCATGGAACGCAGCCTGCGCTACGTGTGGCGCGACCCCAAGACCAAGGCGGCCTGGGTGACCTCCCTCGCCATCGGCCTGATCGTGCCCGTCTTCAACGCCCTCCAGGGCACCGGCTCCCTCTACTTCGCCTGCTTCGCCGCCGGGATGCTCGGCGTACAGATGTACAACCAGTTCGGACAGGACACGTCCGCGTTCTGGCTGGTCGCGATGACGATCTCGTCGACCCGGGACGCGTACGTCGAACTGCGCGCGCGGGCGCTCGCGCTGCTGGTGATCACCCTGCCGTACGCCGTCCTCGTCACCGTCCTGACGACCGCGCTCCTCGACGACTGGCCGAAACTGCCCGAGGTGCTCGGACTGTCCTTCGCGCTGCTCGGGGCGATGCTGGCGACCGGGGCGTGGACCTCGGCCCGCTTCCCGTACTCCATCCCGCAGGAGGGCTACAAGAACGTGGCCCCCGGGCAGTCCGGGCTCGCCTTCATGGCCATCCTCGGCGGCATGGTCTCGGCGGCCCTGCTGGGCGCCCCCGTCATCGCCGGGACGATCTGGCTGAACGTCAGCGACGGCGGCGACCGGTGGAGCTGGCTGCTGCTGCCCGTGGGCGCGGTCTACGGCGCCGCGATCACGGTGGGCGGCCTGCGGCTGGCGGCGCCTCGGACGGCACGGCAGCTGCCGGAGATCCTGCTGGCGGTCAGCAAGGGGTGACCTTCGGGGCGCAGGCGGGGCGGGAACGCGGGTCCGGTGAGCGTCGGGGCGCGTGCCGTGCCGGGTGGCGTCAGCCCTTGAGACCCGTGAGGACGCCGTCCAGGAAGGGCTCGATGGCGCCCCGCCAGGCCTCCGGCTGGTCGTAGTGGACGAGGTGGCCGGCGTCCGCGACTTCCGCGTACTCGCCACGGGGCAGGACGCGGACCATCTCCTGCGCCTCGGCGCGGCCCAGCTCACCGTCGAGACCACGGACGACCAGGGCGGGGCACTGGACCTGGGCGAGCTCCTCCCAGTGCGCGTCGTACACCCACGTCTCGCGGGACTCGAGCATCTGCGCCGGATCGAAGACCGGGCGCCAGCCGTCGGGGGACTCGTGCATGACCTCGGCGTAGAACTCGCCGCGGGCCGGGTTCGGGCGCTCCACCCAGGGGTCGTCCTCGCCGAACCACTTGCGGACGTCGGCGAGTGTGGCGAAGGGGGCGGGCCAGGCCTGGAACCAGTCCTCCCACTCGCGCTGCGAGGCGGCGCCGAGAGCGGAGGCCCGCATGTCGCAGATGATCAGGCCGCGGACCAGGTCGGGGCGCTTCGCGGCGAGCTGCCAGCCGGTCAGAGCACCCATCGCGTGCCCGATGAGGACGGCCGGGCCGAGTCCGAGCTGTTCGAGGGCGGCCTCGACGTCCTCGACGTAGGCCTCGCGGGTGTAGGCGGTCCGTGGCGGCTTGTCGCTCTGACCGTGGCCCCGCTGGTCGAGGGCGACGGCGCGGTGCCGCTCGGAGAGCCAGCGGGCGGTGGACGCCCAGTGGGAGGCCCGGCCCATCAGCCCGTGCAATAACAGCACCCCGCCGGCCCGCTCGCCCGCCACCGTCTCCCCCGGACCGTCCTTCACCGGATCGGTCTTGGGAGGGTCGCCGAACTCCCAGGCGGCGAGACGTACGCCGCCCGCCCCGGTCACGTCGATGCGTCGCGCCATAGGTCCTGGCACCCCCCTAGCTCCGCTCGGACCGCTCGCTCCCGCTCGGGGCGGACGGTCCTGTGAACCGCGTCCTGCCTGTCGTGTTCGCCGTGCTGCCCACACCCCTGAAGCGCGGATTCCGCGTGATACGTCACCCGCAGGCCATCGAAAGCCTATTCGAAAATCCCGCTCTCGCCCCTTCTCACCGACAACACCCCTCGTTCGAGTGACCCCCCTCAAGGAATGATCGCCGCCACCGAGGGGAGATCTTCAACGGGAGGCGGACCGCTCGGGGACATCGGTCCGCAGGGGATGACCCTGAGAGCTCGGGGCTCCGGGTCAGCACAGGGGAGGACAGGCCCCGGCGCCACACAGCGCCGGGGCCCTCCCCACGCTCACGGCACATCATCCCCGCCCCCTCACCGGCCGGACGGCGTCACCGCCACCCCACGCCAAGAGCCCCTCAGGTCATATGCCTCACGCGACAGCCTCGCACGCGAAACGTCCGGGCGCTGCGATTCGGCGCACACGAACCCGTATTCGACGAGATCGCCGAGACACCACAACCACCTCCCCTTTTCCAGGAGTTGACGACCTGCCTCCTGGAGAACGGACCAGCGCCGGCACGCAGGAACCGCGCACAGCGCTCACCTGTTCACCCGCTCAGCGCTTGGCGACGAACACGTGCGAGGCCACGTCCGACGCCAGCTCGGCCGCCTCGCCGCCGCTGCCCACCAGCACGCCGCCCGCCGACTCCGTCACGCTCACCACCGAACCGGGCTGCACACCCGCCCGGCGCAGCGTGTACATCAACTGCGCGTCCGTCTGGATCGGCTCACCGATCCGGCGCACCACGACCGTCTTGCCGTCGGCACCCGGGTCGAGATCCGACAACGACACCATGCCCTCGTCCAGGAACGGGTCGGCACCGTCCTTCTCGCCGAGTTCCTCCAGACCGGGAATCGGATTGCCGTACGGCGACTCGGTGGGGTGCCGCAGCAACTCCAGCACACGGCGCTCGACGGCCTCGCTCATCACGTGCTCCCAGCGACACGCCTCGGCGTGCACCTGCTCCCACTCCAGACCGATCACATCGACGAGCAGACACTCCGCGAGCCGGTGCTTGCGCATCACCCGCGTGGCCAGCCGCCGGCCCTCGTCGGTGAGCTCCAGGTGCCGGTCGGTCGCGACGGACACCAGACCGTCCCGCTCCATCCGCGCCACCGTCTGGCTGACCGTCGGCCCGCTCTGGTCGAGCCGCTCGGCGATCCGGGCACGCATGGGGACCACACCTTCCTCCTCCAGCTCGAGGATGGTGCGGAGATACATCTCCGTGGTGTCGATCAGTCCGGACATACGTGCCCCTTGATGAGATCCGCCGGAAGCACGACAGCTTCCCGGCTCGTGCGCTGGCCCTGGACCCAATTCTGCCGGATACCACCGACAACCGTGCCGCGCCGTTGCAACCAAGGCATTACGGGGAGGTTCCGACGGCTGCGGGGCCGGTGCTCTCCCCACAGTAACGACGTCACGGTCCCGACCGCCTCGGCGACCTGCCGCACCGGACGCGGCCGTATTGACATCCCACTGGTCCAGACCGCACCGTGATCCGCGGCACAGACACCCCACCTCGACACCTCGTCCTGAAAGGGCCCGCATGAGCGACGGCACGCTGTCCGGTCAGTTCTTCGACGCCGCGATCGGCCTGCTGCAGCGGGTCCGGGACGAGGAGGCCTCCTCCATCGAAGCGGCCGGGAACCTCCTCGCCGACACCGTGACCGCAGGCGGCCGCCTCTTCGCCTTCGGCGCCGGACACTCCTCACTCGCCGCCCAGGACGTCGTCTACCGCGCCGGCGGCCTCGCCCTGATGAACCTGCTGACCGTCCCCGGTGTCGTCGGCGTCGACGTCATGCCGGCCACCCTCGGCTCCGCCCTGGAACGCGTCGACGGCCTCGCGAGCGCCGTCCTGGACTGCTCCCCGCTCCGCGCGGGCGACGCCCTCGTGATCATCTCGCTGTCCGGCCGCAACGCGCTCCCCGTCGAGATGGCCATGAAAGCCCGCGCCCTCGGCGTCCGGGTCATCGGCGTGACCTCGGTGGCCTACGCCTCCGAGACCAGCTCCCGCCATGTCTCCGGCACCTACCTCAAGGACCACTGCGACGTCGTCCTCGACTCCAAGATCGCGATCGGCGACGCCGAACTCACCCTCGACACCGTCCCCGCCCCCTTCGCCCCCGCCTCCACCGTCGTCACCTCGGCCATCCTCCAGGCCGTCATGGCCACGGCAGCGGGAAGCCTCGCCGACCGAGGCGTCGAACCTCCGCTCCTGCGATCCGGGAACGTGGACGGAGGACACGAGTGGAACAGGCGCGTGTTCGAGACGTACGGGGACCGGATCCACTACCTCCGCTGAGGCCGCCCGTCGGGACCGGGGCGGACCTACTCCCGCCCCACCGCCTCACCCAGATCCAACGCACAGGCGATCCGCACCGCCACATCCTCCGCGTACACCGCGTCGCCCCGCTCGAACTGACTCCGCCCGGCCCCCCGCAGAAACGTCACGACCCCGAGCGTCCGCCCCCGACTCCGCAGCACCGCACACAGCGCGTGCACCGCGTCCCCGGGCCACTGCCGGGCCAGCGCCCACTCCCGCGCCTGAGCCGCCGGCACAGCCCCCACACTCGCCCGCACAGCCCCGATCCGGTCCACGCACTGCAACGCCGGATGCCCCTCCGCGTACCGCACCGGCAACCCCGCCTGCCCGGTCACCGGACTCGGCCCGGGCGCCCCGGAAGGCGTCGCGGCCACCCGCACCAGCCGCACCGGACCCGTCTCCTCCCCGTCGGCCACCGCACCACCCGCCACCCGGTCGATCAGCGCATGGTCGGCGAAACCCGCGAGCGCGAAGTCCAGGTGAACGGTCGCCGCCTCCAACGGGTCCTCGCACTCGGCGGCAGCCCGCGCCGCCCGGTGCAACTGATTCGTACGGAACCGCAGCAGCGACGCCTCCTGCTCACTCTGCTTCGCCTCCGTCACGTCCTCGAAGAGCCAGCCCACCCCCAAGGGCACAGGCTCCTCCGCCAGCGGCGACGCCAGCCGGACGAACCCGCACCGCCAGCAACGCCGCTTGTCGCCCTCCGGGGTACGCACACTCACCCAGACCTCGGCGGGCGCCGGCGGCGCACCCTCCGCCAGCACATGCGTGAGCGCACTCTCCAGCTCCTCCACACCCTGCGCCAGCAGATCCCCGAGAGGCCGCCCCAGCACAGACGTGCGCCCGACCCCGAACGCCCGGGCCGCGTGCGCGTTGACCACAGCCGGCCGCAGATCGACGTCGACGAGCACCACACCCCAGGACGCGTCCTCGAACAACGCCTCACTCAGCGCGATCGACCGCTCCAGATCGATCTGCGTGTGCACCTCACTGAACGCGCAGTACACCCCGGCCGGCTTCCCGTCCGGCCCCCGCACGGCCGCCGACTGCGTCCGTACGAGCACCCGGCCGCCGTCCTTGGTCAGCAACGCGAACTCATGCACCTGCCGCCCCAGGGCGTGCATCGCCGACAGCAGCCGCCCCTCGACCTCCTCGGCATCGGCACTGCGCACCGCCCACCCGGCGAAGCCCTGCCGCCCCACCGCTTCCTCAGCGGTCCAGCCGAGAATCCGCTCCGCCTCACGGTTCCAGTGCGTCACCACACCGTCCGCGTCGAAGGCGCACAAGGCCGCGTCCATGCCGTCGAGCAAGGCGGCCAGCAGATCCGAGCCGTCCGAACCCTCCGGACCGTCCCGCTCGGGCTCGTCCGGCCCGATCTCGTCGGTGGTCCCACTACGCCGGGAAGCACTCACCTGGACCCCCTGCAGGCTGCCGCGTCCGCACGTACCGCACGTCGGTTCGCTCACTAACAATCATTCAACTCGAACGTGACGCAGCACACACTGAGTTCCCACAAGATTGAAGGAATCATTGTACGCCGAAACGCGTCCCGGACCGCCCCCGGACGACCGAACCCCCACAGAAGCCGCAGGTCAGGCCGCCAGCGACACCAAAATCACGAAGCTCAGACAACACCGCGCATAGAGCGTGAGGTCAAGAAGCGGTGGCAGCCGCAGATCCGGGCCAAGGCTAAGAAGAAGGCAGCCTCCACCGGCGGTCTGGTCGTCTCCACCCGGGCCCGCTTCGGGTTCACCGCGGCGCCTGGCACGACCGACGACGCCCGGATCCGCGACATCCCCCAGGCCCCTTCCGCCCGTGTTCGCGGACCGGCTGTTCACCGCCCGGGAGCAGGGCGCGACCGAGCAACAGCTCCAGCAGATCGCGGCCGAGGGCCTCGCGCAGATGTACTTCCGCGCCAACGACTCCCGCGCGCACGGCCCGGGCGTGGAGTTCACCGACGTGGAGCACATCGAGATCGAGCTGTAGCCCACAAACGCCTCGTCCCCGGCATTGAAGCGACACCGTTGGTGAATTCCGGGGCGAGCGTGACGTCCGCCTTCATGACCCATCGTGGTCGTGAAGGCCGGCGTTCGGTCTGGGGAGGGTGTCGGTGCCCCTGCACGCCAGGAAGATCGGCTGGGTTCCTGAAAAGAACGGCCCGAACCCCCGACCGTGAACGAGATCCGCCGCCTGTACGACCGGATCGTGCTCGCTCCCGCCCCCCTGGCCCTGAGCACGGCGCAGCTGGGTCTGCTGATCTCGGCGGCCCAACTCGTGCCGCTGGCCGGTCTGCTGGTGGCCGGCGAGCTGCTGGACCGCTACAGCGAGCGCTGGGTGGTCGGGATCGGGGCCGGCGTGGTCGCGCTGGCTCTAAGCGCAGGGAGCCTGGCGCCGGGGTACACGGCCCTGCTGGTCGCACTGCTGGTGGTCGGCACGGGATACAGCACCGTCCAGCCGGGTGGGAGCAAATCGGTGGCTTCCTGGTTCGACGCGTCACAGCGCGGCTTCGCGATGGGTATCCGGCAGGCCGGGCTGCCGCTGGGGGCGGCGCTCGCCTCGGCCGTACTCCCTCTCGTCGCCGAGGAGTTCGGCTGGCGGGCGACACTGCTGACCGGCGGCTTCGTCGCGATGCTCGGAGCGGGCCTTTTCATGGGCTGCTACCGTCGGCCGCCTGCGCTGCCTGCCCCGCAGGACAAGGAACCGTCAGCCTCGCTAGCGGCACAGCTCCGCGGCCGGCTACGCATGCTCCGTGAACCGTCCACGGTGAAGATCATACTGTCGGGGACCAGCCTGATCTCGGTGCAGTACGGCTTGGGCATCCTGACAGTGCTCCACCTCAACAACGTGTCATCGGTCGGCGCCGGGCAGGCGGCCCTGATCCTGGTGGCATCCCAGGGTGCGGGCGTTGCGGGCCGGACATGCCTGGCGGCCTGGAGCGACCGGAGCAGTTCGGGGCGCTATGCCATCGTGCTGGTCTGCATGGTTGCCGTGATCGCCGGGCTGGCCGTGCTGATGACACCGGCAGGGCGGGCACCGGTCGTCGCTTCCGGCGTCTTCATCTGGCTCGGCTTCTTCGGATTCGGCTGGTACGGCCCGTGGGTCGCCTACGTCACCGAAGCGGCCCCACCGGGCAAGATCGGCTTCGCCCTGGGTCTGGCCATGTCCGTCAACCAGATCGCCATCGTCACGGTGCCGCCCGTGCTTGGCCTGCTGGTCGACCTCACCAGCAGCTTCACCCCGGCCTGGGCACTGCTGTTCCTGCTGACTGTCGCCGCCCTGGCGGTTACAGCCGTCGCGGAACGCCGCACGTGCTGACGTCTGCACTTCCGTGCACGGGTACGACGGGTGTCAGCATGGCTTCTTCGCCCAGGTGGTGCGGGGACTCCTGCGAGTCAGGCTCCGGGGCATCCTATGAGTGCCCAGTTCAGGTGCGCTTCGGAGTGCTGTGGTGGCGTTCGTACTCGCACGCGTCACGGCGGGCGTTCATGCACCACTCGATCGTGCGTTCGGCTTGGCGGGATAGGACGACGAAGCCTTTGGTGCCCTTGGGCCGGGACACGGTGCACAGGGTGAGCAAGAGCCGGTCGCAGGCTCAGTTGACGAGGTCACCGGCGTAGCCGCGGTCGGTCCAGACCTGGCTAATCTGCGGCTGGGCGAGACGCAGGCGCCATACGGACCCGTTGCTCTGGGTGATCGGCCGCCGGACGCCTGGCCACGCAGTCGTAACACCCGTCTCCTCGATCGGGTGACGGCAGATCAGTTCTGCGCGCACACGGCCGTCCGTGACGGACTGCTCCACCACATTCTCGGAGATCGCCACCACCGGGTAGTCGAACCCGGTCGTCCCCGACCATGCACCCAGTCCCCGTCGACCACGGCCCGCGCATACCTGAGTGCGCTCCTCCGAATACCGGCCCACTGACAATCGCCCGCTGCGTCCCCACCACCTCAGTCATGCGGGAAACGCCAGGTGACCAGCCGACGGTCTCGCCACCGCTCGCAATGCAACGCCTATAGCAGCAACGTCGGCTACGGATTCGACGAATCAGAGTTTTTCGCCTAAATGTGGGCTATTTGCAGATCAGATCTCCTTACAACTGCGTCATCCGTAGCGTTGCACGCGTACACGAGAAGGGACACTCGCTCCACCAGCCCAAAGCTGGTCCTGTCTCTCACCGAGAGACAGGCCGAGTGGCCAGCCCAAGTCATCACGATCGCAAGATCAGGGAGGTGCCCCGATGACTACGTTCCCCGCAGGCGAGCAGACCCACCAGGCTGTGCTTCCTCAGCAGCCTGCTCTGGAATCCGTGGGAGCAGACACCCCTGGGAGCAGGGACGAAACGGCTCACGGACACCCCGCCTCCGCGCGGGGCACCGGCCGGGAACATGGGCGAGGGGAGACCGACGGGCGCGGCGCCACCACCCGTCGGCGTCACGCCAAGGACGCTGCCATGGCAGCGGAGGCGGCAGAGAACGGGAGCGGTGACGCTCCCCCGCACAAACCGAACTACACAGGCGGTGCCGGCGCGAACAGGGTCTTCGTTCTGTCCAAGGATGGAAAGCCCCTCATGCCCTGCCATCCCGCCCGTGCGCGCGAGCTGCTGAACAAAGGGCGGGCTGTGATCGCCCGGCAGATGCCTTTCGCCATCCGGCTCAAAGACCGCACCCACGCCGAATCAGAAGTCGACGGCCTGCAATTACGCATCGATCCCGGCTCGAAAGGCACCGGCCTCTCCCTCACCGACGTGAAGAAGGAAACCGACCAGCAGGGAACCGTCGTCACCGTAAGACGCGGACTCGTGGCCGTCGAACTTCGGCACCGCGGCGACCAGATCCACAAGGCCATGCAACAACGCGCCGGCTACCGACACCGACGCCGGTCCGCCAACCTCCGCTACCGCGCAGCCCGCTTCCACAACCGCAGCCACCGCGCTGGATGGCTGCCACCGTCGCTGCGCCACCGCGTCGATACGGCCTTCTCCCAGGCAGCGCGACTCTGCCGCTACGCACCCGTCACCGAGATCCACCTGGAACACGCCGCCTTCGACACCCACGCCATCAGCGCAGGCAGGCCCCTCACCGCCAGCGAGTACCAGCAAGGCACACTCGCCGGAACCGAAACCCGCGCCTACCTCCACACCCAGTGGAACAGCGCATGCGCCTACTGCGGCACCAGCGGCGTTCCCCTGAACATCGACCACGTCAGGCCCCGGAGCCGAGGAGGATCGAACCGCATCTCCAACCTCGTCCTCGCCTGCGTCCCTTGCAACCAGACCAAGGGCAACACATCTGTCGAGGCCTTCCTCGCCCATCGGCCCGAGCGTCTCGCGAAGATCCTCAAGCAGGTCTCACCGCCGCTCCAGGACGCCGCCGCCATGAACGCGACCCGGTGGCAGCTCGCGGAGGTGCTGAGCGACCTCGGCAGACCCGTACACACCTGGTCGGGTGGCCGTACCAAGGGGAACCGTGACGCCATGGGACTGGAGAAGACACACACCTTGGACGCCCTGTCCGTCGGACAACTGGAGCACGAGAGCGGCGACGCCATCGTGCGGTTCCCCAGCCAGGTGCTCGTCGTCAAGGCCACCGGACGAGGGTCCTACGCCCGCACCACTCCCGACCGCTTCGGATTCCCCCGGCTTCGCCGGGCTCGCGTCAAGCGGCACTTCGGGTACGTCACAGGGGATCTGGTACGAGCCAATGTGCCGAGCGGCAAGTGGGTCGGCACATGGACAGGTCGCATCGCTGTCCGTGCCAGAGGACAGCACATCCTGACCACGCCAGCAGGCCGGATCAACGTCCGCCACCAGCATCTTCAGCTGCTGCAACGGGCCGACGGATACGGGTACAGCAGTCGGCCGGAGCCGGCATCCCGGAAAATGGGTTGATCCGTGTTCGGCCTCTTCCTAAGGTGTGACGTACACCGGAAAGGGGGTGATCGGGTACATGAGTGAAACCCGGACGCGTGAGGTGACTGCGGGCTAGCGCCCGTCACCACACCGAGTGCGGTGCCGGACCAGCGCGTGACAGATGCGTGCAGCCGGCCCAATCCCAAGCAGTCACCCGACCCGCGAGCTCGCCGGTACGTCCGGCCGGCTTCTCCGCCGTGAGGCGGAGGGACCCCGAGCTCGCGGGTCGTCTGCGTTTCCAGCCTCGGAGAGACCGGATCTAGCGGGTGACCACCGTCGTGGCGTCGTAGCCCTCGATCTCGCGCGGGTCGCGGGAGCCGGGGCCGGTGTAGCGGGCCGAGGGGCGGACCAGGCGGCCGGTGCGCTTCTGTTCCAGGATGTGGGCCGACCAGCCGGCCGTGCGGGCGCAGGTGAACATGGAGGTGAACATGTGGGCCGGGACCTCTGCGAAGTCGAGGATGATCGCGGCCCAGAACTCGACGTTGGTGGCGAGGACCCGGTCGGGGCGGCGGGCGTGGAGTTCGGCGAGGGCGGCCTTCTCGAGGGCCTCGGCGATCTCGAAGCGGGGGGCGCCGAGTTCGCGGGCGGTGCGGCGCAGGACGCGGGCGCGGGGGTCCTCGGCGCGGTAGACGCGGTGGCCGAAGCCCATGAGGCGTTCGCCCTTGTCGAGGGCCTGTTTGACGTAGGCCTCGGCGTCGCCGGTGCGTTCGATCTCCTCGATCATGTGGAGGACGCGGGAGGGGGCGCCGCCGTGGAGGGGGCCGGACATGGCTCCTACGGCGCCGGAGAGGGCCGCGGCCACGTCTGCGCCCGTCGAGGCGATGACCCTCGCCGTGAAGGTGGACGCGTTCATGCCGTGTTCGGCCGCCGAGGTCCAGTAGGCGTCCACGGCCGCCACGTGTTTGGGGTCGGGTTCGCCGCGCCAGCGGATCATGAAGCGTTCGACGACGGACTGGGCCTTGTCGATCTCGCTCTGGGGGACCATGGGCAGGCCCTGGCCGCGGGCGGACTGGGCGACGTAGGAGAGGGCCATGACGGCGGCTCGGGCGAGGTCCTCGCGGGCTTGCTCGGCGTCGATGTCCAACAGGGGCTTCAGGCCCCAGACGGGGGCGAGCATGGCGAGGGCGGACTGGACGTCGACGCGGATGTCGCCGGAGTGGACGGGGATGGGGAAGGGTTCGGCGGGCGGCAGGCCGGGGTTGAAGGCTCCGTCGACGAGCAGGCCCCAGACGTTGCCGAAGGAGACGTGGCCGACCAGGTCCTCGATGTCGACGCCCCGGTATCGCAGGGCGCCGCCTTCCTTGTCCGGTTCGGCGATCTCCGTTTCGAACGCGACGACTCCTTCGAGTCCGGGTACGAAGTCGGACATCAGGCGGCTCCTCGTGATGTGTGCGACAGGTGGCGCCGGGGGATCCACGGTCCGTGCGGAAACTCGCGGTCCTGGCGATCAGCCCGGTGGTGCCCCGTGCGGCCGACGGTGACCCACCGGGAGGACACCTGCACCATATCCCTGAGTGCCACCTTTGGGGAGAGTCGGCGGCACTCAGTGCCATCTTCGGTGGGGACGTCGGTGATACGGCGGGATGTCCGCGTGGTCGATGCGGCAGGATGACCATGTGAAGGACGCAGACGCCGTTTCCCCCGATCCCGCCTCGATGCGTCAGCAGTACCGGGCGGAGGGGCTTGCCGAGTCCGATCTCGCCGCCTCGCCCGTGGAGCAGTTCGCGCGGTGGTTTCAGCAGGCCGCGACGGAGGGCCGGCTGTTCGAGCCGAACGCGATGGTGGTGTCCACCGCGGACGCCGAGGGCCGGGTCAGCTCCCGTACGGTGCTGTTGAAGCACTTCGACGAACAGGGCTTCGTCTTCTACACCAACTACGACTCCCGAAAGTCCCGTGACCTGGCCGAGAATCCGCAGGTCGCACTCTTGTTCCCGTGGCATCCGATGGCTCGGCAGGTCATCGTCGCGGGCGTGGCCCGGCGGACCGGGCGGGACGAGACGGCCGCGTACTTCCGTACGCGTCCGCACGGGTCCCAGCTGGGTGCCTGGGCGAGCGAGCAGTCGTCGGTGATCGCGGGCCGTGCGGGGCTGGACTCGGCGTACGCGGAGCTGGCCGCGCGTTATCCGGAGGGCGAGCGGGTGCCGGTGCCGCCGCACTGGGGTGGTTTCCGGGTGGCGCCGCGGACGGTGGAGTTCTGGCAGGGCCGGGAGAACCGGTTGCACGACCGGTTGCGGTATGTGGCGGAGGCGGACGGGGGCTGGCGGGTGGAGCGGCTCAGTCCGTGAGGACCGTGTCCAGGATCCGCGCCCACTGCGCCACCACTCGTTCGCGGCGTGCGGTGTCGTCCGTGAGCAGGTTGGCGAGGCCCAGGCCGCGGGCCATGTCCAGCAGGCCCTGGACGGTTTCCCGGACGCCGGGGCGGGTTTCGTCGGCGCCGAGCAGGTCGACGGCTATGCGGTGGGTCTCGCGGCCGACGTGGGCTTCCAGCTCGGTGACGCGGGGGCGTAGCGGGGCCTCGTTGGAGGCGGCGACCCACAGGTGGAGGGCGGCGCGGAAGAAGGGGCCGGTGTAGAGGTCGACCAGGGCGGCGACGACGGCGTGGCGGTCGCCGGTCGCGCCGGTCGCGCCGTGGGGGAACAGGGCGCGCAGGGCGGTGGAGCGCTCTTCGGCGACGTATTCGACGGCTGCTGTGAAGAGGTCCTCGCGGGTGGGGAAGTGGTGTTGGGCGGCGCCGCGGGAGACGCCGGCGCGTTCGGCGACGACGGCGACCGTGGAGCCGGTCCAGCCGTGTTCGGCGAGGCAGGCCACGGCGGCTTCGAGGAGTCGCTGCCGGGTGGCCCGGCTGCGGTCCTGCTTGGGGACGCGCTCACCCGTCACGCGCTCTCCGGTCACCCGCTCTCCGGTCACCCGCTCTCCCGGCACTGGCTCACCCGGCACGTGTTCGATGGCGCTCAAAGCACCCATGGTGGATCCCGTCGTTCGAGGAAGGCCGTCATCCCCTCGCGGGCCTGCGCGGAGGAGAACAGCCGGGCCGAGAGCGCGGTGAGGGCGGCCGCGTCTCGGTCGAAGGCTTCGAGCACCTTAGTCGTGAGCAGCTGTTTCGTCTCGGTCAGGGCCTGGGGTGCGGATTTGCGCAGGCCGTCCAGGACGGGTGCGAGTACGGCGTCCACGTCGTCGCCCGCCGCCGTCAGCAGGCCGATGCGGGCGGCTTCGGCGGCGTCGAAGCGTTCGCCGGTGAGGTAGTGGCGGGCGAGGGCGCGCGGGTCGGTGCGGGGGATCAGCGGGAGTGAGATGACCGCGGGGGCGACACCGATGCGTACCTCCGTGAAGGCGAAGGTGGATTCGGTGGAGGCGGCGGTGATGTCGCAGGCGGCGAGGAGGCCGAGGCCGCCGGCGCGGACGTGGCCGGTGACCCGGGCGAGGACGGGCGAGGGCAGTTCGATGATCTGGCGCAGGAGGGCGACCAGCGCCTCGGGTGGCGGCGGGTCGCGCAGGTCGGCGCCCGCGCTGAAGGTGGTGCCGGTGTGGGTGAGGACGATGGCGCGTACGTCGTCGTCCTCACCGTTCTCTTTCAGGGCGGCGGCGAGTTCCCGTACGAGGGCGGCCGAGAGGGCGTTGCGGTTGTGCGGCGAGTCCAGGGTGAGGGTGGTGATGCCGCGTTCGTGGGCGGTGTGGACGAGGGTCGTCACGGGTTCTCCCTCAGGCGACGGCGCAGGATCTTGCCGGAGGCCGCGCGGGGTACGGCGTCGATGAAGGTGACCTGGCGGACGCGTTTGTAGGGGGCGACGCGCTCGGCGACGTACATCATGACCTCTCCTTCGGACAGGTCGGGCGCGGTGGGCTGGCGGACCACGTGGGCGTGCGGGATCTCGTTGCCGTCGTCGTTGTAGACGCCGATGACGGCGGCGTCGGCGATGCCGGGGTGGGTGAGCAGGAGGGCTTCGAGTTCGGCGGGGGCCACCTGGAAGCCCTTGTACTTGATGAGTTCCTTGACGCGGTCGACGACGAAGAGCCAGCCGTCCTTGTCGGCGTGGCCGACGTCTCCGGTGTGCAGCCAGCCGTCCTTGTCGATCATCGCGGCGGTGGCGTCGGGCCGGCCGAGGTAGCCCTTCATGATCTGCGGGCCGCGGATGAGGATCTCACCGGACTCGTCGATGCCGAGGTCCTTGCCGGGGTCGTCGAGGGAGACGATCCGCATCTCGGTGCCGGCGATGAGCCGGCCGACGGTGCCGGGGGGCGCCTCGCGCATGGTGTCCAGGGGGACGACGTGGGTGCCCGGGGACAGTTCCGTCATGCCGTAGGCCTGGCCGACGGGCGGCAGGCCGAGGCGGTGCGAGCAGGCGGCGGCGAGGCGGGCGTCCAGGGGGGCGGCGGCGCTGATGACGTACTTCAGGGACGACAGGTCGTACTGGGCGACCAGGGGGTGCTTGGCGAGGGCCAGGACGATCGGCGGGGCGACGTAGAGCCCGGTGATGCGGTGGTTCTGGATGGCCGCGAGGAACGTCTCCAGGTCGAAGCGGGGCAGGACGACGACGGTGGCGCCCTGGCGCAGGGGCGCGTTCATGAGGGCTGTGAGGCCGTAGATGTGGCAGAACGGCAGGACGGCGAGGATGCGGTCGCCGGGGCCCATCGGCATGACCGGTTCGAGCTGGGCGAGGTTGGTGGCGATCTGGCGATGCGTGAGCATGACGCCCTTGGGGATGCCGGTGGTGCCCGACGAGTACGGGAGCGCCGCCACGTCCTGGGTGGGGTCGATGTCGATGCGCGGCTCGGGGGCGGCCGAGGCGAGCATGTCGATGAGTGAGCGGTGTCCGGGCGCGCTGTCGCAGACGAAGATCTCCTGGATGCCGCCGGCGAGTTCGGCGGCCCTGCGGGCGCTGTCCAGGAGCGGTGAGACCGTGACGATCCAGCGGGCGGCGGAGTCGGTGAGCTGCTTGGCGAACTCCTCCGGCGTGGCGAGCGGGTGCACGGTCGTGACGGAGGCACCCGCGCGCGTGGCGGCGTAGAAGGCGGTCGGGAAGGCGATCGTGTTGGGGCTGTGCAGGGCGAGGACGTCGCCCTCGCGGACGCCCGCCTCGGCGAGGGCGGCGGCGACGCGGCGGTGGAAGCGGTCCAGCTGGTCGTAGGTGAGGGTGGTGCCGTCTGTGCCGTCGATCAGTGCGGGGGTGGCGCCGAACGCGGGGGCGCGGCCCAGCACCGCCTCGTGGATGGGGAGTTCTACGGGCGGGACGTCTGCGTACTGGCTGCGGAACATGGTTCCTCCTCGCGCGACAGGTCGCCCGGTCAGTACGACTTGGGCAGGCCGAGGGTCTGGTGGGAGACGTAGTTGAGAATCATCTCCCGGCTCACCGGGGCGATACGAGCCACGCGCGAGGCCGTTATCAACGAAGCGAGCCCGAACTCGCGGGTGAGGCCGTTGCCGCCGAGGGTGTGCACGGCCTGGTCGACGGCCTTCACGCAGGCCTCCCCCGCCGCGTACTTGGCCATGTTGGCGGCCTCCCCCGCGCCGGCGTCGTCGCCCGCGTCGTAGAGGTGGGCGGCCTTCTGCATCATCAGGCGGGCCAGTTCGAGGTCGATGTGCGCCTGCGCGAGGGGGTGGGCGATGGCCTGGTGGGCGCCGATGGGGGTGTCCCAGACCGTGCGGTCGCGGGCGTACGCGATGGCCTGCGCGAGGGCGTGGCGGCCCATGCCGATCGCGAAGGCGGCGGTCATGATGCGCTCGGGGTTGAGACCGGCGAAGAGCTGGAGCAGGCCCGCGTCCTCGTCGCCGACGAGCGCGTCGGCGGGCAGTCGTACGTCGTCCAGGGTCAGCTCGAACTGCTTTTCCACTGCGGTCAGTTCCATGTCGATCTGACGGCGCTGGAAGCCGGGGGTGTCGCGGGGGACGATGAACAGGCAGGGCTTGAGGCGGCCGGCGCGGGAGTCTTCGGTGGAGGCGGCTTCCGTGCGGGCGACTATGAGCGTGGCGTCGGCTGTGTCGACGCCGGAGATGAAGACCTTGCGGCCGGTGAGGAGCCAGTCGCCGGTGTCCGGGTCGCGGCGGGCCGTGGTGGTGATGCGGTGGGAGTTGGAGCCGGCGTCGGGTTCGGTGATGCCGAAGGCCATGGTGCGGGTGCCGGTCGCCAGCGCCGGCAGCCACGTGTGTTTCTGGGCGTCGGTTCCGAAGCGGGCGATCACTGTGCCGCAGATCGCCGGGGATACGACCAGCATGAGGAGGGGGCAGCCCGCGGCGCCGAGTTCTTCGAGGACGATGGAGAGTTCGGCGATGCCGCCGCCTCCGCCGCCGTATGCCTCCGGCAGGTTGACGCCGAGGTAGCCCAGCTTGGCCGCTTCGGTCCAGAGGGCATCCCGGTCGAATTCACGGCCGTGGCGTTTGCCGAGGGTGGCTACGGCACTGCGGAGCGCCTTGTGTTCCTCGGTTTCGGTCGTGGACATGTGGCTCCTTCGTCGTGGCTGGTCGCGCTCACGCGGCTCAGCCGCATGTTCCATACAGCCCCGCGCCCCTAGGTTGGCTGCACTACTGCCAGCAGAGAGCCGACCGATACCTGTTGGCCGGGCGTCGCGTGCAGGGCACTCAGCGTTCCCGTGACCGGTGCCGTGATCCTGTGTTCCATTTTCATCGCCTCCAGCCAGAGCAACGGCTCTCCTGCCTGAACGGCGGCTCCCTTCGTGAGGCCCTCGGCGACGCGGACCACCGTTCCCGGCATGGGGGCCACCAGGGAGCCCGGTGCCAGTTGGGTCGTCGGGTCCGGGAAGCGGGGCAGGGCGGTCAGGGCGTCCCCGTTCACGTACACCTGGTCGCCGTACCGCGCCACCTCGAACTTGCGCCGGACACCCGCCACTTCGAGTACGACGAGACGCGCGTCGGCGTGGATGACGCGGACCCCGTCCGCCTCCAGGCCCGCCCTCGTGCACCGGTAGCGGACCTCGTGCTCCTCGCCTGCCATCGCGTAGCGCTTGCTGTGGGGCTGGGAGGGAACGTTGCGCCAGCCGCCGAAGCGGGAGCGGCCGTGGGTGTCGGCGAGGGCGGCGGCCAGGGGGGCGTGCGGGTCGGGGGCCGGCTCGGTGAGGCCGGGGAGGTGACGGTCGTAGAAGGCGGTGTTCATGCGGGCGGCGGTGAACTCCGGGTGCCGTAGCGAGCGCAGGAGGAGGTCACGGTTGGTGACCGGGCCGTGGAGGCTCGTCCTCTCGAGGGCTCCCGCCAGTTTGCGGATGGCCTCCGCGCGCGTGGGGGCGTGGGCGATGAGCTTGGCGAGCATGGGGTCGTAGTGGACGCCGATGGTGTCGCCGGCCTCGTAGCCCGTGTCCAGGCGGACGCCCGCCGGGACGGTCAGGTGGTGCAGGGTGCCGGTCTGGGGGGTCCAGTCGTGGGCCGGGTCCTCGGCGTAGAGGCGGGCTTCGACGGCGTGGCCGGACGGGCGGGGCGGGTTCGCCGGCAGTTCGGCGCCTTCGGCGACGCGGAGTTGGAGGGCGACCAGGTCGAGGGCGAAGACGGCTTCCGTGACGGGGTGTTCGACCTGGAGGCGGGTGTTCATCTCCAGAAAGTGGGGCGTGCCGTCGGCGATCAGGAACTCGACGGTGCCGGCGCCGGTGTAGTCGACGGCCCGGGCGGCGCGTACGGCCGTGTCGTACAGCTGCTGGGTGAGTTCCTCGGAGAGTCCTGGGGCCGGGGCCTCCTCGACGACCTTCTGGTGGCGGCGTTGGAGGGAACAGTCCCGGGTGCCCAGCGGCCAGACCGTGCCGTGGGTGTCGGCGAGGATCTGCACCTCGACGTGGCGGCCGCCTTCCACATACGGCTCGACGAACACCTCGCCGTCGCCGAACGCGCTCGCCGCTTCGGCGCGGGCGCCCTCCAGGGCGGCGTCCAGCTCGTCGAGTCGGCGCACGACCCGCATGCCACGCCCCCCGCCGCCCGCGGCCGCCTTCACCAGCACCGGCAGGTCGGCCTCGGTGACCCGCTCCAGGGACGGGATCCCCAGCAGCTTCTTGGCGCGCGTCTTGGACGCCATCGCCTCGATGGCCTCCGGGGGCGGGCCGATCCAGTGCAGGCCGGCGTCGAGGACGGCGCGGGCGAAGTCGGCGTTCTCGGAGAGGAAGCCGTAGCCCGGGTGCACCGCGTCCGCTCCGGCGGCGAGGGCGGCCTTCACGATCAGGTCGCCGCGCAGATACGTGTCGGCGGGCGACGCGCCTGGCAGTCGTACGGCCGCGTCGGCCACGCGCGCGTGGAGGGCGTTCTCGTCGGCGTCGGAGTGCACGGCGACCGTTCGGATGCCCAGCTCACGGCAGGTGCGGACGATGCGGCAGGCGATCTCGCCCCGGTTGGCGACGAGGAGTGTCGTGATCACGTGGTTCCTCACATCCGGAAGACGCCGAAGCCGCCGCGCGCACCCTCGTACGGCGCGGTGTGGACGGCGGACAGGCACAGGCCGAGGACCGTGCGGGTGTCGCGCGGGTCGATGACGCCGTCGTCGTAGAGCCGCCCGGACAGGAACATGGGCAGCGACTCGGACTCGATCTGCCGCTCGACCATGGCGCGCAGGGCGGCGTCCGCGTCCTCGTCGTAGGGCTGTCCCTTCGCGGCGGCCGACTGCCGGGCCACGATGGAGAGCACGCCCGCGAGCTGCTGCGGGCCCATGACGGCCGACTTGGCGCTGGGCCAGGCGAAGAGGAAGCGGGGGTCGTAGGCGCGGCCGCACATGCCGTAGTGGCCGGCGCCGTAGGACGCGCCCATGAGGACGGACAGGTGGGGCACCCGGCTGTTGCTCACCGCGTTGATCATCATCGCGCCGTGTTTGATGATGCCGCCCTGCTCGTACTCCTTGCCGACCATGTAGCCGGTGGTGTTGTGCAGGAACACCAGCGGGATGTCGCGCTGGTTGGCGAGCTGGATGAACTGGGCGGCCTTCTGGGACTCCTCGCTGAAGAGGACTCCCTGAGCGTTGGCGAGGATGCCGACCGGGTAGCCGTGCAGGGTTGCCCAGCCGGTCGCGAGGCTGGTCCCGTACAGCGGCTTGAACTCGTCGAAGTCGGAGGCGTCGACGATGCGGGCGATGACCTCGCGCGGGTCGAAGGGGGTCCGCAGGTCTCCCGGGACGATGCCGAGCAGCTCGTCCTCGTCGTACTTGGGGGGCGCGGCCGGGCCGGGATCGGGGTGCGCCTTGCGGTGGTTGAGGCGGGCGACCACGCGTCGCGCCTGCCGCAGGGCGTCCCGTTCGTCGACGGCGAAGTGGTCCGCGAGACCTGACACGCGCGCGTGCATCTCCGCGCCGCCCAGCGACTCGTCGTCGCTCTCCTCGCCGGTGGCCATCTTCACGAGCGGCGGCCCGCCGAGGAACACCTTGGCGCGTTCCTTGACCATGATCACGTGGTCGGACATGCCGGGGATGTACGCCCCTCCGGCCGTGGAGTTGCCGAACACGACGGCGACCGTCGGGATGCCGGCGGCGGAGAGCCGGGTGAGGTCACGGAAGATCGCGCCGCCGGGGATGAAGATCTCCTTCTGGGAGGGCAGGTCGGCGCCGCCGGACTCGACGAGGCTGATGCAGGGCAGCCGGTTGGCGAGCGCGATGTCGTTGGCGCGCAGGGCCTTCTTCAGGCTCCACGGGTTGCTGGCGCCGCCGCGCACGGTCGGGTCGTTCGCGGTGATCAGACACTCCACGCCCTCGACGACCCCGATGCCGGTGACCAAGGAGGCGCCGACGGTGTAGTCGCTCCCCCAGGCCGCCAGCGGGGACAGTTCCAGGAACGGCGTGTCGGGGTCGAGGAGCAGTTCTATGCGTTCACGGGCGAGGAGTTTGCCGCGCTTCCGGTGCCGTTCGACGTACTTCGGGCCCCCGCCCGCCAGTGCCTTCGTGTGCTCGGTGGCCAGCTCGTCCAGCTTGGCGAGCATCGACTCGCGGTGGGCGCGGTAGTCGGCGCCGGAGGTGTCGAGGGTGGAGGTGATGACCGTCAAAGGAGGGCCTCCGGGATGTCCAGGTGGCGGGAGCGCAGCCATTCGCCCAGCGCCTTGGCCTGCGGATCGAATCGGTGCCGGGCGGCGACGCCCTCGCCGAGGATGCCCTCGACGACGAAGTTCAGGGCGCGGAGGTTGGGCAGGACGTGGCGGGTGACCGTCAGGTCGGCGGTCTCCGGGAGGAGTTCGCGGAAACGGCCGAGGGTGAGGGTGTGGGCGAGCCAGCGCCAGGCGTCGTGTGTCCGTACCCAGACGCCGACGTTGGCGTTCCCTCCCTTGTCCCCGCTGCGGGCTCCGGCGACGAGGCCGAGGGGGGCGCGGCGGGTTGCTCCCGTCGGGGGCGGCGGCTCGGGAAGAACGGGCTGAGGCAGGTCCTCGAGTACGCCGGTGTCGTGGGCCGGTGGCACAGGGATCCGGCGTCCGTCATGGAGGACGGCCACATGGTCGACGGCACCATGGGGGACGTACACATCCTCGAAGACCCCATAGGGCGTGCCCTTTCCAGGTGGCGCCAGCACATGAAAGCCGGGGTAGCTGGCGAGCGCCAGCTCGACGGCGGCCCCGCTCAGCGTCCGTCCGACGGCCTCCTGGTCCGGGTCCCGTACGACGAGCCGCAGCAGGGCGCTGGCCATCTCCTCGGTCGGGGCGTCGGGCCGGTCGGTGCGGACGAGGTCCCAACGGACGTCGGCGGGCGGTGACGTGGCCAGCGCGTCCGTCATCTGTTCGCGCACCAGCGCGGCCTTCGCCTCGATGTCGAGGCCGGTGAGGACGAAGGTCACCTCGTTGCGGAAGCCGCCGAGGCGGTTGAGGCCGACCTTGAGGGTCGGGGGCGGGGCCTCACCGCGTACGCCCTCGACGCGCACCCGGTCGGGTCCGTCCTGGGCGAGCCGTACGGTGTCGAGGCGGGCGGTGACGTCGGGTCCGGCGTACCGGGCGCCGGAGGTCTCGTAGAGGAGCTGGGCGGTGACCGTGCCGATGTCGACGAAGCCGCCGGTGCCGGGGTGTTTGGTGATGACGGCGGTGCCGTCCTCGTGGATCTCGGCGAGCGGGAAGCCGGGGCGGGCGGTCCGTGGTGGGTCGTGGTCGGTGAAGAAGGCGTAGTTGCCGCCGGTGGCCTGGGTCCCGCACTCCAGGACGTGCCCGGCGACGACGGCCCCCGCGAGCCGGTCGCGGTCGCCGGGCTGCCAGCCGAAGTGGGCTGCGGCGGGCCCGGTGACGAGGGCCGCGTCCGTGACCCGGCCGGTGACCACGACGTCCGCGCCCTCCCGCAGACAGGCCGCGATTCCGAACCCGCCGAGGTAGGCGTGGGCGGCGAGACTGCCGGGGTGGGCGGCGGTGAGGTCGTCGCCCTCGACGTGCGCGACCCGGACGGGAAGTCCGAGGCGGTCCGCCAACTCCCGTACCCTGCGGGCGAGTCCGGCGGGGTTGAGGCCGCCCGCGTTGGTGACGATCCGGACGCCGCGCTCATGGGCGAGTCCCAGGCACTCCTCCAGCTGCCGCAGGAAGGTGCGGGCGTATCCGGCGCCGGGGTTCTTGAGGCGGTCGCGGCCGAGGATGAGCATGGTCAGCTCGGCGAGGTAGTCGCCGGTGAGGACGTCGAGTTCGCCGCCTGTGAGCATCTCGCGCAGGGCGTCGAAGCGGTCGCCGTAGAAGCCGGACGCGTTGCCTATGCGCAGGGGGGTCACCGGCCTCCCGCTCCTTTGTGCGGGCGCCCGGAGCCGGGTGGTCCCGCGAAGGCCTGGGCGATGTCGAGCCAGCGGTCGGCGTCGGGGCCGTCGGCGTGGACGGCGAGGTCGGTGCGGTGGGCGCGCTGGGTGACCAGGAGGCAGAAGTCGAGGGCGGGGCCGGTGACCCGCTGGGCGGCGTCCTCGGGGCCGTACGTCCACAGGTCGCCGCCGGGACCGACGACTTCGACACGGAACTCCTCGCCCGGCGGGGTCAGCCCGTGCACTCCGAAGGCGAAGTCCCGGGCTTTGACACCGATGCGGACGACGTGCCGGAGACGGTCGGTGGGGGTGCGGACGACACCCAGCGCGTCCGCCACGTCCTGGCCGTGGGCCCAGGTCTCCATCAGACGACCGGTGGCCATGGAGGCGGCCGACATCGGCGGGCCGTACCAGGGGAAACGGGCGCCGGGCGGGGACGCGCGCAGTGCCGCATCGAGGGCGGTACGACCCTCGCGCCACCGGGCGAGCAGTTCGGCGGGCGGGAGCACGGCCCCCTCCTCCGCGCCCTCGTCGACGAACGAGCCGGGGGCGGCGACCGCCTTCTCGACCAGCGCGGCGAACGCTCCCTCGTCGGTGACCGCCAGCAGCGCGGACCGGTCGGTCCAGGCGAGGTGCGCGATCTGGTGGGCGATGGTCCAGCGGGGCGCGGGGGTCGGGAGTGTCCACCGCTGTGGTGCCAACTCGGCCACGAGAGGGTCGAGTTCGTCGCTCTCGGCACGCAGGTCGTCGAACACGGGGGTCGGGTCGGCCATGGGGCGAGCATGGCAGCGGGGATGAAAACAAGCAAGCATGCTTGCATTGATTTGTGCGAGGCTCCCGCTCGGACAGCCCCAGGCTCGCACCACACGTACGTGCCCGTTGCCGCACGGCCCCCGCCACCTACGCAGTGGCTGGGAGACGCGCGACGACAGGCACGGCGCCCTCCTCCAGCTCACCCACCGCATGCCCCTCGCCCCCAGGGGACCAGCGTGCTGACAGGACCCCTAAGCCACCGGAAGCGGCGGCGCGGGCAGCAATGCCGGGTCCTGGCGTAGGACCCGTGTGTGCAGGGATCGCAGTGCGGGCCCCGGATCCGTGCCCAGCGCCTCGGCGAGCCGTTGCCGTGCCTTCTCGTACACGGCGAGAGCGTCCGCCGGGCGGCCGGTGCGGCACAGGGCGAGCATCAGCAGCTCGGCGAGACGTTCGCGCAACGGGTGTGCCGCGACGAGCCGGACGAGTTCGTGGACGTGCTCGAAGGACCGGCCCAGCGCGATCTCGCCCTCCAGCCGCGCCTCCAGGACCGTGAGCCGCTTCTCGGTCCAGCGCAGCCGTTCCGCCGTGAGGTACGGCGCCCGCAGACCCTCGGCGAAGTCGCCGCGCCACAATTGCTCGGCCCGCCGGGCCAGTTCGACCGCGTGCCGCACCTCGCCGGCCTCCCGGGCAGCGAGCGCCTCGTCCACCAGCCGCCGCCGCTCCGCCAGGTCGTCGATCCGCACGCCGGTCAGCCGGTATCCGGCGCCGGTCCACGACAACTGGGGCCCGTCCCCGAGCGCGCGGCGCAGCCCGGAGACGTACTTCTGCACGAGGTTGCGCACATGCACCGGCGGCGCCCCGCCCCAGACAGCCTCGACCAGACCGTCGTACGAGATCGGGCCGCCCTCCTGGAGCAGCAGGACGGCGAGCACCGCGCGTTGCTTCGGCGGGCCGAGCGGGATCTCGACGCCGTCGCGCAACCCGCGCAGCGAGCCGAGCAGTTCGATGCGCAGACCGTGCGATGCCGCCCCGGACATCCCCTCACCCATGCGTCGAGCGTATCCCGATGCCCGTATTCCAGTGGATCTTCCAGCGGGCCTTCCAGCGGCGGGGCCGAAGGTGGCCCGGCACTCACCCTCCGCAACCCCGTTGGAAAGGCCACCCCATGCTCACCCGGCTCGGCCGACTGGCCGTGCGGTACAACCGTGCCGTGCTGGTCGGCTTCCTGCTTGTCTTCCTCGGCCTCGGCGCCTACGGCGCCGGCGCCCAGAACGACCTGGACCTTGCGCGCTGGAGTTCCCCCGGCACGGAATCGGTGCGCGCCGCCGACGCACTGCGCGACAGCTTCCGCACCGGCAACCCCAACCTCGCCGTCCTCGTCACGGCACGCGACGGCGACGTGGACAGCGCGCGCACCGAGCGGGCAGCCCGTGAACTCGCCGCGCAGGTCGAGCAGTTGCCCCTCGTCACGGACGTCACCTCCTACTGGGACGCCGACAGTCCGGCCCTGCGCTCCGAGCACGGCCGACGCGCCCTGATCCTCGCCCGGATCGACGGAACCGCCACCGAGACCCGCGAGGAACTCGCCACGGTCTCACCCCGGTTGACCCGCACCACCGCCGACCTCGACGTGCGCGTGGGCGGCCAGGAGGAGATCTCACGGCAGGTCGGCGAGGAGGCCCGCGCGGACTTCCTGCGCGCGGAGGCCTTCGCGCTGCCGGTCGTGCTGCTCCTGCTGATCCTTCTCTACCGGCGGACCGTCGCCGCCCTGCTGACGGTCGCGGTCGGGCTGTTCTCCGTCGTCGGCACGCTCGCCGGGCTGCGGGCGATCGCCCAGTTCACGCAGGTGTCGACGTTCGCCGCCAACCTCGCGCTCGTCCTCGGCCTCGGCCTGGGCATCGACTACAGCCTGTTCGTCATCAACCGCTACCGCGAGGAGCGTGGCGCGGAACGCGGCCGGCCAGAAGCCGTGCTCGGGGCGACCGTCGCGGCAGGACGCACGGTCGTCTTCAGCGGTGTCACCGTCGCGGTGTCGCTGTGCGCGCTGCTGGTGTTCCCGTTCTTCTTCCTGAGCTCGTTCGCTTACGCGGGTGTTCTCGTCGTCCTGACGGCGGTCACCGGAGCGGTGCTGTTCCTGCCCGCCGCGCTCGCCCGCTGGGGCCACCGCGTGGAGCGCCCCGACCCGCCCGCGTCCGGCTTCTGGCACCGCACCGCGCTCGCCGCCATGCGCCGCCCGCTCCTGGCCGGCGCCGGAGTGCTGACGGTCCTTCTCCTGTCCGCCTCGCCCCTGCTCGGCCTGCGCTTCGGCCTTCCCGACGAGCGCACGCTGCCCGAGGGCACCTCCTCGCGCACCACCTCCGAGATCGTGCACCAGGAGTTCGCCGCCGAACCCACCGACACCGTCCAGGTCGTCCTCGACAGGAAGGCCGAGACGCGCGCGTACGCCGCCCGGCTCTCCCGTGTCCCCGGCGTGTTCCAGGTGGAGGCACCCGAGGGCGCCTACCGCGACGGCCGGCGCACCGGGCCGCCCGGCCAGGACCGGCTGACGGCACCCGACGGACGGGTGCGCCTCGCGGTCGTACCCACGCAGCAGGCCATGTACGGCGATGTCCCGGCCTTCGTCGAACGCGTCCGGGGGACCCCCGCCCCGGCCACCGTCCTGGTGGGCGGCTATCCCGGTGAGACCACCGACTTCCGGTCCACGCTCCTTGACCGGCTCCCGCTCGCCGTCGGGCTCGTGCTGGGGGCGACGTACGTGATCCTCTTCCTGATGACCAACAGCGTGCTGCTGCCGTTGAAGGCGACCGTGCTGAACCTGCTCAGTCTGTCGGTGATGTTCGGCTGCCTGGTGTGGGTCTTCCAGGACGGGCATCTGTCCGGGCTCCTCGGCTTCACGCCCACCGGGTCGATCGAGCCGAGCATCCCGGTGCTGATGTTCTGCGTGGCGTACGGGCTGTCGATGGACTACGAGGTGTTCCTGCTGGCCCGCATCAAGGAGGAGCACGAGCGCACCGGTGACACCGTGCGAGCGGTCGGCGAGGGAATCCGGCGCAGCGCTCCGCTGGTCACCGCCGCGGCCGGGATCCTCGCCCTGTCCTTCCTGTCGTACACCACCTCAGGCGTCGTCTTCCTCAAGGAACTCGGCATCGGCACGGCCCTGACGATCCTCGTCGACGCCACGCTCATCCGGGTCGTGCTGCTGCCGGTGACGATGCGGCTGGCGGGGCGCGCGAACTGGTGGGCACCGCGGCGGCTGCGCCGGCTGCGGATCAAGGAGGCCGAAGGTCCGGCGGACGTACTTCGGCGGGAGTACGTGTGATCACCACGCGCTGTACGTGCGATCCCCACGCGCGGGTGACGCGGCCGTGCGCGCGAGGTCGTCACTGTGTCGCGAGAGCCGTCAGGAAACGACGCCCGGCTCCCTCGCCTTCCCCCGCACGACCCGTGTCCGTACCGCGCCCATGCTCGCGACGACGACCAGGGCGATCGCGGCGGCCTCGGTGACGGTGAGGGCCTGGTTCAGGATGAGGAAGCCAGCCGTCGCGGCGACGGCCGGTTCCAGGCTCATCAGGATCGCGAAGGTGGAGGCGGGCAGGCGGCGCAGGGCGAGGAGTTCGAGGGTGTAGGGGAGAACGGAGGAGAGCAGGGCGACCGCCGAGCCCAGGGCGATCACCGTCGGGTCGAGGAGCTTCGCGCCCGACCCGGCGATGCCGAGCGGCAGGAACACCAGCGCCGCGACCGCCATGGCGAGCGCGAGCCCGTCGGCCTGCGGGAAGCGGCGGCCCGTACGCGCGCTGAAGACGATGTACGTCGCCCACATCGCGCCCGCGCCCAGGGCGAAGGCCACGCCGGCCGGGTCGAGACTGGAGAAGCCTCCGCCGCCCAGGAGGAACACGCCGGCCAGGGCGAGCGAGGCCCACAGCACGTTGATCGCGCGCCGGGAGGCGAGGACCGAGAGCGCGAGGGGGCCGAGCACCTCCAGGGTGACGGCGGGGCCGAGGGGGATGCGGTCGACGGCCTGGTAGAAGAGGCCGTTCATGGCGGCCATGGTGAGGCCGAAGGCGACGACCGTGCCCCAGTCCGTACGGGAGTGGCCGCGCAGCCGGGGGCGGCAGACCACGAGGAGGACGACGGCCGCGGCCAGCAGCCGCAGCGAGACCACGCCGAGCGCGCCGGCCCTCGGCATCAGGGTCACCGCGAGGGCCCCGCCGAACTGCACCGAGATCCCTCCGGCGAGCACCAGACCCACCGGGCCGAGGGAGCCGCGCCGGGGCGGCGCACCGACCGGGGTGGAGGCGCGGGCCGGCGCGGGGGTGACCGGGGTCGGGGTGGAGGGGGTGCTCACGGGGCCTTCCGGGACGGCTCGGGATGGACGCTGGGATTGGCGACTTGAAGGCTGGCATCTCAAGGGTTGGCGCCTCGAGAGTTCGTTCATCGCACTGTACGGCGGAGTCCATGGTAATGGACTACGTCAGGTGTGTGAACCTTTTTGGCCACTGTCCTGAAGTCCGCTTCCGAGGGGGGTAGCGCCGCCGGTGCGGCCGGTGCGGCCGGTGCGGCCGGTGCGGCCGGTGCGGCCGGTGCGGCCGGTGCGGCCGGTGCGGCCGGTTTCAGCGTCGGGCCATGTACAGCTGCAGAGCCTTGTGCAGCAGCCGGTTGAGCGGGAAGTCCCACTCCCCGGCGTACTCGACGGCCTCGCCGCCCGCGCCCGTCTTGAAACGGAGCAGGCCGAGCAGTGGGTCGGACTCCTGAAGGGTGTCGGTGATGCCCCGGAAGTCGTAGACGGCGGCGCCGAGTTCATGGGCGTCGGTCATCATGCGCCACTGCAGGGCGTTGCTGGGCTGGACCTCGCGCTTGCGGGCGGCTGAGGCACCGTAGGAGTACCAGACGTGGTCGCCGACGGTGAGCATGGTGGCCGCGGCGAGGACGTCACCGTCGTGGTGGGCGAGGTAGAGCCGCATGCGGTCGGGGTGCTCGGCGGTGAGCGCGGTCCACATGCGCTGGAAGTAGGGCAGGGGGCGCGGCAGGAAGCGGTCGCGTTCGGCGGTCTCGGCGTACAGCTCGTAGAAGGCGGGGAGGTCGTCGTATCCGCCGCGGACGACCTTCACGCCGGCCTTCTCCGCCTTCTTGATGTTGCGCCGCCACTGCTGGTTGAGGCCGCCCTGGATGTCCTCCAGCGACCGTCCGGCGAACGGCACCTGGCAGACGTACCGGGGCTGACCGGCGGCGAAGCCGGCCTCGCCGCCGGGTGCGGACCGCCGCCAGCCGGCCCGGCGCAGGCGTTCGGCGAGGTCGAGGGCGCGCGGTTCGGACGAGGTGGCCTCGACGTCACTCAGACGGCGGGCGCCCGGATCGGCGATCGCCGCCTTCACGGCGTCGGCGCTCCAGCGGCGTACGACGACCGGCGGTCCCATCCTGACCGAGAAGGCGCCCTGCCGTTCGAGGTGGGCGACCATCGGCTTAAGCCAGCCGTCGAGGTCGGCCGCGTCCCAGTCGATCAAGGGGCCCTCGGGCAGGTACGCCAGGTATCTCCGCAGCTTCGGCACCGGCCTCGACAGCGCCAGTCCCGCCCCCACGAGACGCCCCTCCTCGTCGAACCAACCCAGGCTCTCCGCCCGCCAGTCCGGCTTCACCGCACCCCACGAGGGGACCTGCATAGGGCTGGCGGAGGGGCGGGACGCGACGAACCCGAGGTGCTCGTCGCGCGTGATGGTCCGGAGGCGGAGAGGCATGGCGCAGGCTCCTCGACGTGGGGTTTTCCGCCACCCTAGGAGGTCAGGGAGGGCCGTCCCGGAGTCCGAACGCCTTCAGCGCGTCGGCCTCCGCATGGTCTTCCGGCCGCCGGACGCCGGGCGTGGAGGTGGCGGTCGGCCCACTCTGCGACGCCCTTGCGGGGGCCCTGCGCCCCGAGCCGGCCGACCGCCGCGGGGACGTCCGCCACGTCCCCTCGCCGTCCGGTTCACCCGTCACGTCCTCTCGCCCTCCACCGCCTCCGCCAGCACCTCCGCGAGGTGTCGTCCGCTCACTCCCGCCAGCTGCTCCAGTTGTGTCCGGCAGGAGAAGCCGTCCGCCAGGACGACCGCTGTTTCCGGCGCTTGACGCACCGCCGGGAGGAGCTGGTCCTCCGCGCAGGTGCTCGACACCTCGAAGTGACCTTTCTCGAAGCCGAAGTTGCCCGCCAGGCCGCAGCAGCCGCCGCTGAGTTCGCCGGTCAGGCCCGCGGCGGCGCGCAGTCGGCGGTCGGGGGCGTCGCCGAGGACGGCGTGCTGGTGGCAGTGGGTCTGACCGGTGACCGGGCGGTCGACGCGGGGCGGGCTCCAGTCGGGGGCGTGGCGTTCCAGCGTCTCGGCGAAGGTGAGGACCCTCGCGGCCAGGCGGGCGGCGCGCGGGTCGTCGTGCAGCAGTTCCGGCAGGTCCGTGCGCAGGGCGGCGGCGCAACTGGGCTCCAGGACGACGACCGGGGCGTCGGTCTCCAGCACCGGGGCCATGAGGTCGAGGGTGCGGCGCAGCACCGCGCGGGCGCGGTCGAGCTGGCCGGTGGAGACGTACGTCAGGCCGCAGCAGACGCGGCCGCGCACCGGCACGAAGGGGTTGAGGAGGGCCGACCTGCCGTCGCCCACCTTTCGCCGCCCCCGCAGTCGTAGCGTCGGCGGCAGCGCCACTCGCAGGCCCGCCGCCTCCAGTACCCGTACGGCGGCCCGGCCCACGGACGGAGAGAGGTGCTCGGTGAAGGTGTCCGGCCACAGCACCACCAGCGCTCCCGAGTTCCGGGAGGCCCCGGCGGGCGCCCGCCTGCGCCACCACCGGCTGAACGTCTCCCTCGCCACCCGGGGGATCCGCCGCTCCGCCGCGATCCCGCCCAGCCGCTTCGCCACCGCGGCCGACGGGCCCACCGCCGCCAGTGCGTTGACCACCGCCCCGGCCCGCATCCGGGACACCCACCGCAGCCACACCGGCAGCCACCCCATGCTGTAGTGGGCGGCCGGGCGGCGGCGCCCCTTGTAGTGGTGGTGGAGGAACTCCGCCTTGTACGTGGCCATGTCGACCTCGACCGGGCAGTCGGAGCGGCAGCCCTTGCAGGACAGGCACAGGTCGAGGGCGTCCCGGACCTCCTCCGAGCGCCAGCCGTCCGTCACCAGCTCACCCGCGAGCATCTCGTGCAGCAGCCGGGCCCGCCCGCGCGTGGAGTGCTGCTCCTCGCCGGTCGCGCGGAAGGACGGGCACATGACGGACGACCCGGACACGGATGTCGTACGGCATTTCGCGACCCCCACACAGCGGCGGACCGCGGCCGAGAAGTCGCCGCCGTCGGTGGGGTAGCCGAAGGCCACGTCCACCGGTTCGCGCGGGAGGACGGAGAACCGGAGGTTGGCGTCGAGGGGTGCCGGGCGGACCAGCATGCCGGGGTTGAGCAGGTCGTCGGGGTCCCAGATCGCCTTCGCCCGCTCGAACAGCGCCACCGTCTCGGCGCCGTACATCCTCGGCAGCAGCTCGGCCCGCGCCTGTCCGTCGCCGTGCTCCCCGGACAGCGAACCGCCGTGTGCGACCACCAGGTCGGCGAGGTCCTCGGAGAAGCGGCGGAAGCGGGCCACGCCCGGCTCGCTCAGCAGGTCGAAGTCGATGCGGACGTGGATGCAGCCGTCCCCGAAGTGGCCGTACGGTGTGCCGCGCAGGTCGTGTGCGGTCATCAGGTCCCGGAAGTCGCGCAGGTAGGCGCCCAGTCGGGCCGGTGGGACCGCGCAGTCCTCCCAGCCGGGCCAGGCCTCGGAGCCTCCCCCAGCCCCAGGGGGCTGGGAGGTGCCCCCGGGGATCCTGGTCGCCGTACCGCTCGCGTCCTCCCGGATGCGCCACAGGGCCCGCTGTCCGGCCGGGTCGGTCACCACCAGCGCGTCGAGGACGTCCGCCGCCCGCACGATCGTCTCCGCCCGCGCGCGTGCCTCCGCCTCCGTGTCGCCGCCGGTCTCCACGAACAGCCAGGCGCCGCCGCGGGGCAGGTCGGCCGTGGAGGGCACGAGGTCGGCGGCCATGCCCTCCACGGTGAGAGGGTCGTGCGGCAGCAGGCCCGCCGCCGCTTCCGCCGCCGCGCTCTCGTCGGCGTACGCCAGCACGGCGAGCGCCCGCGCGCGGGGCGCCCGGACCAGTCGTACGACCGCCTCGGTGAGGACGCCCAGGGTGCCCTCCGATCCGCAGAAGGCGCGGGCGACGTCGGCGCCCTTCTCGGGCAGCAGGGCGTCCAGCGCGTATCCGGAGATACGGCGGGGCAGCTCGGGGAAACCGGTGCGCAGCCTCGTCAACTCGCTCTCCACCAGGGCCCTGAGGCCCTCGGGAGCGCCCTGCCATCCCTGCCCGAGCCGCAGCCGCGCACCGCGCGCGGTGACCACCGACAGCTCCCGCACGCTGTCCGCGGTCGTCCCCCACGCCACCGAGTGCGAGCCGCACGAGTTGTTGCCGATCATTCCGCCGAGCGTGCAGCGGCTGCGGGTCGAGGGGTCGGGGCCGAAGCGCAGGCCGTGCGGGGCGGCGGCCCGCTGGAGACGGTCGAGGACCAGGCCCGGCTGCACGACCGCGGTGCCCGCCTCCGGGTCGAGGGACAGCAGGCGGTTCATGTGCCGGGTGAAGTCCAGGACGACGCCCGTGCCGGTGGCCTGCCCGGCGATCGACGTGCCCCCGCCGCGCGGCACGACCGGCACCCCGCGTTCCCGGCACACCTCCAGCACGGCCGCCACGTCGTCCGCGTCCCGCGGAGCGACCACCCCGAGCGGCACCCGCCGGTAGTTCGACGCGTCCATGGTGACCAGCGCCCGGGACGTGACGTCGAACCCGACCTCACCCCGGACGGCCCTGCGCAGCTCTGCCTCGAGATCCGTCATGCACCCAGGGTGCATCCGACCACCGACGACGAGGCCGGTTGTCCACAGGTCCCTGGTCCACGGAGCCGGTTGTCCACAGGCGGGATGCCGTTCCGCGCACAGGCCGGGGCCACTTTGCAAATACGGAACCAGGGCCTTCCCAATTCAGTCAGGAAGTCTCATATAGTGACCGCCAGTTCAACGCACCGAACACAGAGTGTCGGTACTCGCCTGCCCGAAACCACCCAGCCGCACGCCAAGGACCCGACCGAGGGCCGCCCGCGACACGACGGCGACCGCCCGAGGACCCGACCGAGGATCCCTTCATGACCGCGCCCACCCTCCCCGGCGACCGCCCTGCCTTCCGCACCGTCGCGCCGGTCCTGCTGCTCACCGCCGTCCTGTCCGCGCTCGCGGTCGTCGGCGCGGTCGCCGCCGCCCCCTCGTCGGTGCGCACCCCGCTCGCCTGGGGCGCGAGCGTCGCCGCCCTGCTGCTGTGCGCGGCCGTCGCGCTGGCCGCCCACGGCGTCCAGACGGCCCGGCTCACCCGCCGCCGGCTGGAGGCCGTCACCCTGGACGCCGGCCGGCTGCTTCAGGAACGGGCCCGCCTGGCCGAGGAGTCCCGCCGCGACCACGACCGCCTGACCAGCGAACTCGCCCGGGAACGCACCCGGCTGACAGCCGAGTTCGACTGGGAACGCACCCGGCTCACCGAGTCCTTGGGCAAGGAACGCGCCCAGCTCAGCGAGTCGTTGGCCGAGGAGCGCACGCAGCTCACCGAGTCGTTCGCCGAGGAAAGGGCCCAGCTCACCGAGTCGTTCGCCGAGGAGCGCGCCCACTTCGCCGAGGAGCGCGACCGCCTCGTAGGCGAGAACGCCCGGCTCACGGCCCGGCTCCGCCGCGCCACCAGCGAGCGCGCCGCCGCGATCTCCGCCACCGCCAACGCGGCCGGCCGGATGCAGGCCCTGGCCACCGGCATGCTCGCCGACCTGCGGGCGATGGAGGAACGGCACAGCGACGAGGAGGTCCTCGCCGACCTCCTCCACCTTGACCACCGCACCGCGCAGGCGGGCCGGCTCGCCGACTCCGTCGCCGTCCTCACCGGCGCCCGCTCCGGCCGCCGCTGGGCACGCCCCATCGTCATGGAGTCGATCCTGCGGGGCGCGATGGGCCGCATCAGCGGCTACCAGCGGGTGCGCGTCCATTCGGCCAGCGAGGCCGCCGTGGCCGGTCACGCCGCCGAGGGCGTGATGCACGCGCTCGCCGAACTCCTCGACAACGCCGCCAATTTCTCACCGCCGTCGGCCGAGGTCCACGTGTACGTGGAGGAGGTACCGGCCGGCGTCATCGTGTCCGTCGAGGACAGCGGACTCGTCATGGGCGAGGTGCAGCTGCGCCGCGCCGAGGAGGCGGTCTCCGGCGAGTCCGGCGGGCTCGGCGGCCTCACCGGCACCCGGCTCGGCCTCGCCGTGGTCGGACGGCTGGCCCGCAAGTACGGCCTGAGGGTCTCCTTCCGGCCGTCCGCGCGCGGCGGCACGGGCGTCCTGATGCTCATCCCGCAGGACATCCTCACCAGCCTGGCCGCCGCCGAGCCGCCGGCCGGACTGTCGAGTGCGTCCGCCGCGCAGCCGAGTCCGCCCGCCGAGACATCCGCCCGGACATCCGCCGAGCAGCCCGGCCCCCGTGCGACCCCCGTTCCGGCCGGATCCACCACCGGCGCGGGCTCCGACCCCGTACGCCTGCCGGACTCCCCCACCGGCGCGGACCCCGGCCCCCTGCCGCCGCACGACTCCCCGGACCCCGACCCCCTGCCCGTCCACGAGTCCGCGGACCACGCGGCGGACGAACGGCCCACGGGTCTGCCCAAGCGGCGCCGGGGTCTGACGCTGGCCGAGGCAGAGCGCCGGCTCGGCGCGGCCCGGACCGCGGAGTCGCGGCCCGCGCCCGCCGCCGACGACGCCAAGACCCGGGCGACCCGCTTCAACAGCTTCCGCCAGGCCGTACGGTCCTCCGCACCGGACCAGTCCGATCTCCAGGACCCGGCAGCCCCGAACCGGACCGGTGCACCGCGTGGGGCGACCGCCGTACCCGAACCGCGCGAAGTGACCGCCGTACCCGTATCGGTCGGCACGACCGCCGTACCCGAACCGGCCGACGTCATCGCCGTATCGGCACCGGCTGAAGCGACCGCCGTACCCGCACCGGCCGAAGCGACCGCCGACTCCGCACCGGCCGAACCGACCGCCGTCACCCCGTCCCACCAGCGCGCGCACCCGAAAGGCGAACCCACCTCATGACCGGCACGACCACCGCCGACGAGAAGCTCACCTGGCTCATCGAGGGCCTGTTGGAGCGGACCCCGGGCGCACGGCACGCCCTCGTGCTGTCCCGCGACGGCCTGAAGCTGTGCCGTACGCCGGAACTCACCGTCGACCAGGCCGACCAGCTCGCCGCGATCGCCGCCGGCATCCAGTCGCTGTCCCACGGCGCGTCCGTCGAGTTCGGCGACGGCAGCGGAGGTGTGCGGTCGGCGATGACGGAGTTCTACGGAGGCGTCCTGTTCATCGTCGAGGCCGGGCAGGGCGCGCACCTCGCCGTGGTCACCACCGAGGACGCGGACGCCGGGCTCGTCGGCCACAACATGAGCGAGCTCGTGGAGCAGCTCGGCGAACATCTGACCGCGCAGCCGCGGACGTCATGAGCCGGCCCGGCAGGGACGACGCCCCGGACCGCCTCTACACCCTCACTGGGGGGCGCACCCGGTCCGGGCCCGACAGTCCCTTCGACCTGGTGACCCTCGTCGTCGCCGAGTCCGACGCCCGGCCCGGCATGCAGTCGGAGCACGTGGCGATCCTCAAGATGACCGAACGCCCCACGGCGGTCGTCGAGGTGGCCGCCGAACTGCGGCTGCCGGTGAGCATCACCAAGGTCCTGCTCTCCGACCTCCTCGCGGCGGGCCGCGTCAGCGCCCGCCACCCGTACACGGCCGCCGTACCCGACCCCGACATCCTGGAGCAGGTGCTCGTTGGACTCCGCAATCTCTGACGCGCGCACCCCGTTGGGTGCCTCCGCCGACAACGGCCTGAAGATCGTGGTCGTCGGCGGCTTCGGCGTCGGCAAGACGACCCTGGTCCGCTCGGTGAGCGAGATACGTCCCCTCAACACCGAGGAGACGATGACCCGGGCGGGCGAAGCGGTCGACGACATCAGCGAGGTGAGCGGCAAGACCGCGACCACCGTCGCCTTCGACTTCGGCCGCATCACACTCGACGCGCGCAACGTGCTGTACCTGTTCGGCGCGCCCGGCCAGGAACGGTTCTGGTTCCTGTGGGACCGCCTGTTCTCCGGCACGCTCGGCGCGGTCGTCCTCGTCGACACCCGCCGTATCGACGACTCCTGGTACGCCATCGACCGCCTCGAACACCACGGCACGCCGTTCATCGTGGCCTGCAACGACTTCGGCGGCCCCGCGTTCGCCCACTCGGACGTCCGCGAGGCCCTCGACCTCGACCCGCACGTACCGCTGCTGGACTGCGACGCCCGCTCCCGCGCGTCCAGCAAGCAGGTCCTCATCACGCTGGTCCAGCACATCAAGGACCAGTACGCCGGCCAGGGCCCGCACGCCGGCCAGGACCGGTCCGCCGACCGGGCCCCGCGCGCCGACCGGGCCACCCCAGCCGACCTGCCCCGTCAGGAGTTCGTGTGACCACCGAGAGTCGTGTGACCACCGACGCCGTCCCGCTCGGCGGCCCCCGGTTCCAGACCGAACCCGCCCGCCTGTACCGGGAGATGCGACGCGAGCACGGCCCGGTGACGCCGGTGCTGCTCGACGGCGACGTACCCGCCTGGCTGGTGCTCGGCTACCGCGAGCTGCACCAGGTCACCGGCGACCCGGTCCTGTTCAGCCGGGACTCGGACCTGTGGAACCAGTGGGACACCATCCCCGACGACTGGCCGCTGCTGCCGATGATCGGCCGCAAGCAGCCGTCGATCCTCTACACCGTCGGCGAGCGCCACCGCGAACGCGCCGCCATGATCAGCAACGCCCTGGAGGCGGCCGACGCCTCCGAACTGCGCGGCCACGCCGAACGGTTCGCCGACGAACTGATCGACGCGGTGTGCGCCAAGGGCGAGACGGACCTCATCGCCGACTACGCGATGCTGCTGCCGGTGCGCGTCCTCGCCCGTCTGTACGGCTTCTCCGACGAGCAGGGTCCGGGCCTGGTCACCGCCCTCAACGACATGATCGACGGCCGGGAGCGGGCGATCGCGGGCCAGACCCATGTGATCACCTCCATGGCCGAGCTGCTGGCCGACCGGAAGACGAACCCCGCAGAGGACGTGGTGTCCCGGATGCTCGCCGACACCTCCGGCTTCACCGACGAGGAGATCGGCCAGGACCTCGTGGTGATGCTGGCGGCGGGCCACCAGCCCACCGCCGACTGGATCGGCAACTCGCTGCGGCTGATGCTCACCGACGACCGTTTCGCCGCCTCCCTCTTCGGCGGCCGCAACAGTGTCGCCGAGGCCATGAACGAGGTGCTGTGGGAGGACACCCCCTCGCAGAACATCGCCGGCCGCTGGGCCTCCCGCGACACCCAGCTCGGTGGACGCCGCGTCCGCGCCGGCGACCTGCTGCTGCTCGGCCTCCAGGGCGCCAACTCCGACCCCCAGGTCCGTACCGACGGGTCCGCCCTCACCGGCGGCAACAACGCCCACTTCTCCTTCGGACACGGCGAGCACCGCTGCCCGTTCCCGGCGCAGGAGATCGCCGAGGTCATCGCGCGCACGGGCATCGAGGTCGTACTGGACCGGCTGCCGGACATCGACCTGGCGGTCCCCGCCGAGGCCCTCACCCGCCGGCCCTCCCCCTGGCTGAGGGGTCTGACAGAGCTGCCGGTCCGCTTCACACCGGTGCCCGCGCTCTGACGCCGGTCGTGTTAACCGTCGGACACCGGCCGAGTCAGGCTTCGGGCACCGGCCTGTACCCCTGTTTTCCGTACACCGACCGGCCCGTGCCCCTGCTTGCCGTACACCGACCGTCCCGTGCCCCTACTCGCCGCACACCGACCGGCCCCTGCTCACGGACACGGCCTGTGCCTGCTCCCCGCACACCGGCCTGCGGCTGCTCCCGACCCACGCCTCTGGCCGCTCGCGGGCACGGGCCACGCCTGGCCGCTCACAGGCACGGGCGGGCCACGCCCCTGGCCACCGCCGGCGACGGGCCCGTGCGAGCTCTCCGACGCGCGTCCGCACCCTCCTCGCGGACCCTCGCCACGCCCGGCCGCCCCGCGCCGCCTCCGGTCTCTCTCCGGCCCACGCCACGCCCGCCGGATCCGCCCCACGGCCGGGCGTCCGAGAGGTTCCTCGCACCCCACTCCCCTGGACTGACTGACTGACTGACCGACCAACCGACTGACTGACTGACGCAGTACACCCCCCGCCCGCCTTGGAGGCACCGCCGCATGACCACCGGCATCGAACAGACCCGTATCGCCCTCGACCCGTTCGTCACCGACCTGGAGGGCGAGAGTGCCAGGCTGCGTGCGGCTGGTCCGCTGGCAGCAGTAGAGCTGCCCGGCGGTGTCCCCGTCTGGGCCGTCACCCACCACGCCGAGGCCAAGGCGCTGCTCACCGACCCCAGACTGGTCAAGGACATCAACGTCTGGGGCGCCTGGCAGCGCGGCGAGATACCCGCGGACTGGGCGCTGATCGGCCTCGCCAACCCCGGGCGCTCCATGCTCACCGTGGACGGCGCCGACCACCGCCGGATGCGCACGCTCGTCGCGCAGGCGCTCACCCCGCGCCGGGTGGAGCGGATGCGGGAGCGGATCACCACGCTCGCTCACGGGCTGCTGGACAACCTCGCGGGCGACGTCGTCGACCTGAAGGCGGCCTTCGCGTACCCGCTCCCCATGTACGTCATCGCCGACCTGATGGGGATCGACGAGTCGAAACTGCCCCGTCTCAAGGAGCTGTTCGAAAAGTTCTTCTCCACGCTGACCCCGCCGGCGGAGGTCATCACCACGCTCACGGAGCTGGCGGGCATCATGGCGGAGACGGTCGCGGCCAAGCGCGCGCAGCCGGGCGACGATCTGACGTCCGCCCTGATCCTGGCCTCCGAGGACGGCGACCACCTCACCGACGAGGAGATCGTCTCCACCCTCCAGCTGATGGTCGCGGCGGGCCACGAGACGACGATCTCACTGATCGTCAACGCGGTGGTCAACCTCTCCACCCACCCCGACCAGCGTGCCCTCGTCCTGTCGGGCGAAGTGGACTGGTCGGCGGTGGTCGAGGAGACCCTGCGCTACTCCACCCCCACCTCCCACGTCCTGATCCGCTTCGCCACCGAGGACGTACCGGTCGGCGACAAGGTGCTCCCCGCAGGGGACGCGCTGATCGTCTCGTACGGCGCGCTGGGCCGCGACGAGCAGGCGCACGGCCCGACCGCGGGCGAGTTCGACATCACCCGGGACACGAAGAACCGCCACATCTCCTTCGGGCACGGCCCGCATGTCTGCCCCGGCGCCGCGCTGTCCCGCCTGGAGGCCGGGGTGGCGCTGCCCGCCCTGTACGAGCGCTTCCCGCGGCTGGATCTGGCGGTCGCGGCGAGCGAGCTGCGCAACAAGCCCGTGGTGACCCAGAACGACCTCTTCGAACTGCCCGTACGACTGACCTCCTAGCCCCTGACCGGTCGTAGGTCCCCACAAGTCCGAACAGGTCCACGGGCCGGAGAAATCTTCGGAGAACTCGTCTCATCGAACGGACACGTTTCCGTCCGGTTTCGCCGAAGAGATACCCTCCGGCTCGTGGCCGACATCCAGATTCCCGCTGACATCAAGCCCGCCGACGGACGCTTCGGTGCGGGTCCCTCCAAGGTGCGCACGGAGGCGCTGGACGCACTCGCCTCCACCGGGACGTCCCTCATGGGCACCTCCCACCGCCAGGCCCCCGTCAAGAACCTGGTCGGGAAGGTCCGCGAAGGCATCTCCGAGCTGTTCCAGCTCCCCGAGGGCTACGAGGTCGTCCTCGGCAACGGTGGCTCCACCGCGTTCTGGGACGTCGCGACGCACGGCCTGATCGAGAACAAGTCGCAGCACCTCAGCTTCGGCGAGTTCTCCTCCAAGTTCGCCAAGGCCGCGAAGCTCGCCCCCTGGCTCGCCGAGCCCACGGTCATCTCCGCCGACCCCGGCACCCACCCCGAGCCGCAGGCCGAGGCGGGCGTCGACGTGTACGCGTACACGCACAACGAGACGTCCACCGGTGTCGCCGCCCCCATCAAGCGGGTGGCGGGCGCGGACGCCGGGTCCCTCGTCCTGGTGGACGCCACCTCCGGCGCCGGCGGCCTCCCGGTCGACATCGCCGAGACGGACGTCTACTACTTCGCCCCGCAGAAGTCCTTCGCCTCCGACGGCGGCCTGTGGATCGGCGTCTTCTCCCCGGCCGCGATCGAGCGCGCCGAGCGGATCCACGCGTCCGGGCGCCACGTGCCCGAGTTCTTCTCGCTCCCCACGGCGATCGACAACTCCCGCAAGAACCAGACGTACAACACCCCGGGCCTCGCGACCCTCTTCCTGCTGAACGACCAGCTGGAGTGGATCAACGGCCAGGGCGGCCTCGCCTGGTCCACGGCCCGCACCAAGGACTCCTCGACCCGCCTGTACGGCTGGGCGGACGAGTCCAAGTACGCCACCCCGTTCGTCACCGACCCGGCCCAGCGCTCCCAGGTCATCGGCACGATCGACTTCTCCGACGAGATCGACGCCGCCGCGGTGGCCAAGGTCCTGCGTGCCAACGGCATCGTCGACACCGAGCCCTACCGCAAGCTCGGCCGCAACCAGCTCCGCATCGCGATGTTCCCGGCGATCGACCCGGCGGACGTCGAGGCGCTCACCAAGTGCGTCGACTACGTGATCGAGAAGCTCTAGCCGTACGAAGCGGTACGCCGCTTCCCAGCGGTACGACGACGAGGGCGCCCGGTGACCAGCACCGGGCGCCCTTTTCGGTTCCCGGCCCTCGTCGTTCAGTCCAGGTCGGCCATGTCGAGGACGAAGCGGTAGCGGACGTCGTTGCGCCGGAGACGGTCGAGGGCCTCGTTCACCCGCGCCGAGGGGAGCAGTTCGATGTCGGCGGTGATGCCGTGCTCGGCGCAGAAGTCCAGCATGGCGGCGGTCGCGGGCCTGCCGCCGCTGCCCGCGGAGCTGAGCTTCTTGCGTCCCACGAGCAGGTCGGTGGTCTCCACGGTGACGGGTCCGAGGTGTCCGAGGTGGCTGAGCGTGCCGTCCATGGCGACCAGGCGCAGGTAGGGGCCGAGGTCGTGGGGTGCGGAGATGGTGTCGAGGACGACGTCGAACCGGTCGCGCGCGTCAGCCATCTGTTCCGGCTCCACGGAGACGATGAGACCGTGGGCGCCGAGACGACGAGCGTCGTCGGCCTTGTCCGTCGAGCGGCTGATGACCCACGTGTCGGCACCGAGCGCCACGGCGATCTTGACCGCGAGGTGGCCCAGGCCGCCCAGTCCCGCCACCGCGACGCGGGTTCCCGGTCCCACACCGAGAGCGTGCAGCGGTTCCCAGACGGTGATCCCGGCGCAGAGCAGAGGAGCGGCGGCGGCCGGATCCAGAGCGGCGGGAAGGGCGTGGGCGAAACGCTCGCGGACGACGTACTCGCGTGAGTAGCCGCCCAGAGTGGTCGATCCGTCGTGCCGGTCGATGCCGTCGTAGGTCAGGGTCGGGAAGGCGTGGCAGAAGTTCTCCTGGCCGGCCCGGCACATGGCGCACGCGCCGCACGAATCGACGATGTTGCCCACCGCGACCGGGTCGCCGACGGTGAAGCCGGTGACGGCGGGGCCGGCCTCGGTCACCACGCCCGTGAACTCGTGCCCGGGCACCAGTGGCCGGCCTCCTTCGCCGTCCCGGGCGCCGAGGGCATGCAGGTCGGAGTGGCAGACACCGCAGTAGTCCACCCGGACCGCGAGGTCGTCGGAGCGCAGGTCGCGCCGTTCCAGTGGTGCCCGCCGCAGTGTCGTCGACGAACCTTCCGCTTGCCAGCCAATGGTGTTTCTCACGGCACCCCTCACAGACAGACTGGTTGGTCTATTTGAGGTTAGGGCCATGGAGCCAGATAGGCAAACCAACTGTTCTGTTTGGTAGCGTTGGGGCATGGCAGAGCAGCCCCTGACCTCGCGCGGAGCCGCGACGTACCAACGCATCCTCGATGTGGCGACCCAGGAGTTCGCCGAGCACGGGATCGCCGGAGCGCGCGTCGAGCGGATCGTGGCCGCCGCACGCACCAACAAGGCCCAGCTCTACGCCTACTTCGGCAGCAAGGAAGGGCTCTTCGACGCCATCTTCTTCGGCTCGCTGGAGCGGATCGTGAACGTCGTCCCGATCGACGCCGCCGACCTCGCGGACTGGGCCGTACGCCTCTACGACGAGTACCTCCGCCGCCCCGACCTCATCCGACTGGCCACCTGGGCACGCCTGGAGCGACGCCCGGCCGGGCATCTGGTCGACGACCGCGACCGCCTCGACGACCCCAAACTGCGCGCCATCGCCGAGGCCCAGGCCGCCGGCCTGGTACGCCAGGGAGACCCGTTCGACGTCATGGCCATGGTGATCGCCATGTCCATGGCCTGGTCACCGGTCAGCAATGTCTACGCTGCGACCGCACAGGAGCCCCCCGAACTGCACGAGCAGCGCCGCACCTTGCTCCGTGAGAGCGTCCGCCGCGCCATGACGGCCGACTGAATGACGGCCGACTGAACGTCGTAGCTCCGCTCAGGACCTCGGCCAGTTCCCGTATGCATGGAAGAAGTTGTAGGTGACCGAGTCCCACCGGCGAACCTCGTTCCAGGTGCGCGTCGGATTCGTCCACTGCGTCGACTGAATTCCCGCCACACGCCCGTCATCGACATGATAGGCACCGGCTCCGCTGTCACCGCTGACGATGTCGATGTCGTGTTCGTAGCGACTGCCCGGAGAAGCTGTGAACGTCCCGGATGCGGTCCAGGAAGACGGAACCGGTTTGTCCACGGGATAGCCGATGATGGTGTGTCTGCCGTTGAAGTTCTGGGCGGTTCCGAACCAGCCGGTCTGGCGTCCCAGGTTGGGTCGTGACGGGCTGAATTCCAGAACCGCGAAATCCCAGTCCCACTCATTGATGTTCCAGGCACCCGGCAGGGTCAGGCTGTCGGCGAGGAAACTTCCGAACGGAGCCTTCGGCTCCGTCGTGTTGGCGCCGAAGGTGATGCTCCTCGACGTGATCCAGCCACCCTGGTAGAAGCAGTGGGCCGCGCACAATGCGGTGCTCGGCCCGATCATCGTGGCCGTGCAGGTCTGCGACAGGTACGCGTTGTGGCTTGCCGGGGAGAACTGGGTGGCGTTGATACGCACGCGGTCGTCGGTGGGCGGTACGACGAACCGCGCCTCCGGAGGCTGATCCGGAGTCTCAAAGGCGTCTGTCGCCGGAGCCTCTTCCATCGCGAGGATTCGTTCGGCGACCTCGTAGTCCGGTTCCTCAAGCAGGTATTCGTAGTCCCCGACGAGCCGCCTCGGGCGCAGTTTCTCGGCCAGAGCCCGGACGCTCAGGCCTCGCGGATCCGGCTCAGGGGGCGTCCGGTAGTCGGCGCTGCTTCTTGCCTGCTCGGTCTGGGCAACATCGATGTCCTTCGGCGTGACCTTCCCCACCGCGAGCCAACGCCGCCCTCGACCGTCGATGAAATCCTTGCCCGAGGCATCGGCCAGCGTCGGACCCAGCATGGCTGCCTTGGGATCGTACTCGTTCATGACTCTGCCTCCTTGTTGACCAAGGCGAGTTGCAGAATGTCCCACTTGACAGTGTCCCACGCCTACCCATCGGTTGCATGCCGGGATTCCAGTGGTTGCCGCATACATGTGATCCCCGGAGGGAAATCGGAGCCGACCTGGCGATTACCATCGGTTGATTGAAACCCTTACGCCCCGGAACCAGGTGTGGAGTTACCCAAGTGGCCGTCAGCGGGAGCTTCCTGACAACGCGTCAGAATGCTGGCCACCGAACTGGAGGAAACAGCCGAACCGAAACCCAATCATCAGGAAACCGGGCCTTCGAAATCAAGCTGTTCCAGCGGGTGTTCCCACCTGCTCCGGCGGGCCGCAAGGTGACGGCCGACGACGGTACGGTGACCGCGAGATCGTCTCTGAAATCAAGTTCATGACCACGAAAGACTGCACCTGGTTGCAGGTACCGTCGGCCTTCGGCCCGTCGGGGCCGCACCGTGGAATGACCCTCGCTCTCGCCCGACGGCACGCGGATCGCCTACAAGAAGCGCGTCGCGGGGGCCTCCTCCGACGCTCCCTGGCGCCTCTACGTCCTGGACCTGAGCACGATGAGGGAGACGGCCACCGCCGAGCAACGCAACATCGACGGCCAGGCACTCTCGGCCGACAAGTCCACCCTCGTCTACGCCCTTCCCGGCGTGTACGGCTCGGACCTGTGGACCGTCCCCGCGCCGACGGCACCGGCACGACCCGCCGCATGATGACCTCCGCCGTCGCCACCGCGCATCTGGGGTGACGGACAGGCTGCGGCCAAGCGGCGTCCACAGAGGCCGAGTCGGTCACGAGGGGCGCCCCCCGGAGTACCGCGGGGCGCCCCTCGTAGGTCTACTCCTCGGCGAACAGTTCGTCGGCGCTCGTCACGCTCAGGGAACGGCCGAGCCAGACTCCCAGCACCTCCAGATCGGCACAGCCCAAGACCCGGTC
>JODI01000049.1 GCA_000720805.1 Streptomyces violaceoruber | reverse complement strand
GTGCTGCGGGGTGGGGGGCACGGGCGCCGAGGGGGCTCCGGCTCCGGTGAAGCCCGGGGCGGGAGGCGGCGGGGGCACGGGGGCGGCGCCCTGGTGTGCGCCCGGGGGGTGTGCACCCGGGTGATGTGCGGCCGGCGACCAGCCGGTGGCCGGTCCGTGCCCCGGCTGGTGGGGCGGCGGCAGCGGAGAACCCACTGCGTGCTGCATCCGGTGCCACTCCGTCTCGTTCTCTTGGGCGCTGACAGCGGGCGTACCCGCTTTCCCCCGCTGCCTGAAGGGTGTGGGAGGGTCCCCCACCCGAACGGTACCGCCCCCTGCCGTCGTTTGGTGAAACGGCCGGGGGCGGTCCGAAGTGCCCGGTGTGCAAGGCGAATCGGGCGGATGGAGTACGGCCGGACCTACTGGCCCACTTCGCCGTAGGCGGCCAACAGCACCGCCGGGTCGGGCCCCTCCAGGACGGTGGGCTTGGCCAGCCCGTCCAGGACGATGAACCTCAACAGGTCGCCGCGGGACTTCTTGTCGACCTTCATGGTCTCCAGCAGCTTGGGCCACTGGTCGTAGCGGTAGTGCAGCGGCAGCCCGACCGACTCCAGCACCGTACGGTGACGGTCGGCCGTGGCATCGTCCAGCCGGCCCGCCAGGCGGCCGAGTTCGGCGGCGAAGTGCATGCCGACGGACACCGCGGCGCCATGACGCCACTGGTAGCGCTCGTTCTTCTCGATGGCGTGGGCGAGCGTGTGACCGTAGTTGAGGATCTCCCTGAGGCCCGCTTCCTTCAGGTCGGACGAGACCACCTCGGCCTTGACCCGGATCGAGCGCTCGATCAGCTCCGCGGCGTGCGCTCCCGCCGGGCTGCGGGCACCCTCCGGGTCGGCCTCGATCAGCTCCAGGATCCTCGGATCGGCGATGAACCCGGCCTTGATGATCTCGGCCAGCCCGGAGACGTAGTCGTTCACCGGGAGGGAGTCCAGCGCCGCCAGGTCGCACAGCACCCCGGCCGGCGGGTGGAAGGAGCCCACCAGGTTCTTGCCCTCGGCGGTGTTGATGCCGGTCTTGCCGCCGACGGCCGCGTCCACCATGGCGAGCACGGTGGTCGGCACGGCGATCCAGCGCACCCCGCGCAGCCAGGTCGCGGCCACGAACCCGGCCAGGTCCGTGGTCGCGCCGCCGCCGACACCCACGATGACGTCGGAGCGGGTGAACCCGGACTGGCCCAGCGCCTTCCAGCAGTAGGCGGCGACCTCCGCGGTCTTGGCCTCCTCCGCGTTCGGCACCTGGATGGCGACGGCCTCGTAGCCCTGTCCGGCCAGATCGGCGCGGAGCGCGTCGCCGGTCTCGGCGAGCGCCTCGGGGTGCACGACGGCGACCCGCTTGACCCTGTCCCCGATCAACCCGCCGAGCTCGCCCAGGAGTCGACGGCCCACCAGGACCTCGTACGGTTCACTGCCCGCGGTGCCGCCGACCTGGATCCGGGTGACTGCCTCGCTCATGCTTCTTTCAACTCCAGTGCGTCCATGGCGACTTGGGTGACCTCTTCGGGCGTACGGCCGTCGGTCGCCACGACGACCGTGGCGACCGACTCGTACAGGTGCCGTCGTGCCTCCATCAGCTCTCGCCACTGCTTGCGCGGGTTGATGGCCAGCAGCGGGCGGGCGGCGTTCAGGCCGGTGCGCTTGACCGCTTCGTCGATGTCCATCGAGAGGTAGACGACGCGTCGCCCGTCGAGCAGCGCGCGTGTGTCATCGTCGAGAATCGCGCCGCCGCCCAGCGCGAGGACGCCGTCGTGCTCGGCGAGTGCCGTGTGCACGGCACGCTTCTCGATCGCGCGGAACGCCGGCTCGCCCTCGTCGACGAAGATCTCCGCGATGGTCCGGCCCTGCTCGGCGACGATGTCGTCGTCGGTGTCCCGGTAGCCCACCCCGAGCCGCTCGGCGAGCAGCTGGCCGACGGTGGACTTGCCCACCCCCATCGGGCCGACCAGCACGATCAGCGGCACCGCGCTCACCGGACCACCAGGTTGTCGAGGTAGGAGCGCACGTTGCGGCGGGTCTCGGGCACGCTGTCGCCGCCGAACTTCTCCGCCACCGCGTCCGCGAGGACGAGCGCGACCATCGCCTCGGCGACGATCCCGGCCGCCGGGACCGCGGACACGTCGGAGCGCTGGTGGTGGGCCTGAGCGGCCTCACCGGTGGCCACGTCCACGGTCTGCAGCGCGCGCGGCACGGTCGCGATCGGCTTCATCGCCGCTCGCACCCGCAGCAGCTCGCCGGTGCTCAGGCCGCCCTCGGTGCCGCCGGACCGGCCGGAGACCCGCCGGATGCCCTCGCCCGTCCGCACGATCTCGTCGTGCGCCTTCGAGCCCGGCACCCGCGCCAGGTCGAAGCCGTCGCCGACCTCGACGCCCTTGATCGCCTGGATGCCCATGAGGGCACCGGCCAGCCGGGCGTCCAGCTTGCGGTCCCAGTGCACATGCGAGCCCAGGCCCACCGGAACGCCGTACGCCAGGATCTCGACCACACCGCCCAGGGTGTCGCCGTCCTTGTGGGCCTGGTCGATCTCCGCGACCATCGCCTTCGAGGCGTCCGCGTCCAGACAGCGCACCGGGTCCGCGTCCAGCCTCTCGACGTCCGCGGGGGTCGGGTAAACCCCCTGCGGGGCCTTGGCCGAGGCCAGTTCGACGACGTGCGAGACGATCTCGATGCCCGCCGTCTCCTTCAGGTACGACCGGGCGACCGCGCCCAACGCCACCCGGGCCGCCGTCTCCCGGGCGGAGGCCCGCTCCAGGATCGGCCGGGCCTCGTCGAAGCCGTACTTCTGCATACCGGCGAGGTCGGCGTGGCCCGGGCGCGGGCGGGTCAGCGGTGCGTTGCGGGCCAGACCGGCGAGGATCTCAGGGTCGACGGGGTCGGACGCCATGACCTGCTCCCACTTCGGCCACTCGGTGTTGCCCACCATGATCGCGACCGGGGAGCCGAGGGTGAGGCCGTGCCGCACACCGCCGAGGAACGTGACCTCGTCACGCTCGAACTTCATGCGCGCACCACGCCCATAGCCGAGCCGGCGTCGGGCCAGATGGTCCGCCACCATGTCGGTGGTGATCGGGACGCCGGCGGGAAGGCCCTCCAGCGTCGCCACGAGTGCGGGACCGTGGGACTCCCCCGCGGTCAGCCAGCGCAACCTGCTCAACGGTGCTCCTCAGTCTCGCGCCCTGGTACTGCCCGCCGCACGCTCGTCCTCACGTACGGCATCGGCGCGACCAGGTGCGCGGCCCCGGCCCGCCATCTCCGATCCTCCCACGTCCGGGCCCGGGACCCGGCCGCCGGTCCACAAGGCGGACGACGCACCGCCGTCCCGACGGGGGACGGGCGGCTTTCAGCGGGCTGCGAGCGCGTGTTCGCCGGCCTTGCGCATGGCGTCCAGGGGAGCCGGGGTGCGCCCCGTCATCTGCTCCACCTGCAGCACCGCCTGGTGCACCAGCAGGTCGAGTCCGCTGACCACCGCCCCGCCGTACGCCGACCAGCGGGCCGCGAGTTCGGTCGGCCACGGGTCGTAGAGCACGTCGAAGAGGGTGGCGGGGCGTTCCGGCACGGCTGCGGAGAGCGCGTCGGTCGTCCCGGCTGGGGTGGTGGCGATGACGAGCGGGGCGCGCAGGGCCTCAGCGGCGTCCGCCCAGTCGGCCGTCCGCACCTCGATGTCGAGCCGCTCCCCCCACTGCCGCATCTCGGCGGCGCGGGCCTCGCTGCGCACGTAGGCGACGACCTCGCCGGTGCAGACGCGGGCCAGGGCGGCGAGCGCGGAGGAGGCGGTGGCGCCGGCGCCGAGGATCGCGGCCGAGTCGACCTGTTCGATGCCGTGTTCCCTGAGGGCGGCGACGATGCCGGGGATGTCGGTGTTGTCCCCGACTCGGCGGCCGTCCTCGGTGAACACGACCGTGTTGACCGCGTCGACCGAGGCCGCCGTCTCGCTGATCCGGTCGAGCAGCGGAATGACGGCCCGCTTCAGCGGCATGGTCACCGACAGCCCGGCCCACTCCGGCCCGAGCTCGGCGAAGAACCCGGGCAGGGCGGCCTCGTCGAGCTCGAACCGGTCGTAGGACCAGCCGGTGAGGCCCAGTTCCGCGTAGGCGGCGCGGTGCAGCGCCGGGGAGAGGGAGTGGGCGATGGGCTTGCCGAGCACGGCGGCCCTTCGAGGGGTTGTCATCAGTTCTTGTTCCTTGACGCGTTCCACTCGTCGACCAGTTTCTGGTGTTCGGCGAGCGTCTTCGTGAACTTGCTGGTCTTACCGTCCGTCGAGATGAAGTAGTACCAGCCGTCGTGCGTCGGGTTGAGCGCGCCCCTGAGCGCCTGCTCGCCGGGATTGTCGATGGGGCCCGGTGGCAGGCCCTTGATGTAGTACGTGTTGTAAGGGTTGTTGTATTTGCGCAGTTCGGCGATGCTCAGGTCGATCTTGCTCTGGTTCTTCACGTAGTTGTACGTGGAGTCGAACTCCAGCGCGCCGTAGGTCTCGGGGTTCCCGGGTTTGAGGCGGTTGTAAACGACCTCGGCCATTTTGCGGAAGTCGTCGTGGCTGGTGCCTTCGGCCTGGGCAAGGCTCGCGACGGTGAGCAACTGCCACGGGCCGTCAAGCCCGAGGCCCTTCGCCTTCTTCTCCAGGCCGAGCTTTTCGTACGTTTCAGTGGCGCGGGAAACCATGTCCTTCAGGACGGCCTCGGGCTTCTGACCCTTGCTGACCCCATAGCTGGAGGGATAGAGGAACCCTTCCAGCGGATCCTTCAGATCGGGATGGCCGAGCGCCCAGTCGGGCAGGCCGAGGCTCTTGTACTTCTTCTTCGCCACGCTCGCCGTGGTGCCGTCCGACACGTCGAGGCGCTTGTCGATCAACGCGTAGATCGCCGTGTTCCGCATGCCCTCGGCGATGATCAGATTGCTGCGGCTCTTCGGACTGAGCAGCAGTTCGACCGCACTCGCGGCCGACATCTGCTTCTCCAGCGTGTAGACGCCGTCCTGGATCGTCTTTCCCTCCGGGTTCGACTGCTGCGCGGAGACGAACGCGTCGACACTTTCGACGACGCCCGCTTCCTTCAGCTTCTGCCCGATCACATAGCCGCCGGCACCCTTGGGGATCACCACGGTGACCTGGTCGCCGTTTCCGTTTCCCGCGTAGTCCGGAGCCGCGGCGAAACGATTTTGGTAGTACTGGTAGCCGAAATATGCGACCGCACCCAGCCCGCCACCGAACACCAGCACGACCATCAGGCAGGCGCATCCGTTGCGGCGCTTCCTCTCCTTGCCGCCTTTGCTGCCCTTGCCGCCCTTGTCCCGCCGGTCGCCGCGTCCACGGCGGTCCCCCGGCTCGTCGTCATCGCCGTCGTCGTCATCGTCGCCGCCCGCGAAGAAGGCGTGTTCGCCCTGGTCCGGGCCGGGATCCCAGTCGGTCTGCGGCGGCGCCGGCTCTGCCTGCCGGCGGGCGGGCGGCTCCGGCGGCGGGTAGGCGTCCTGGGTGCCGTACTGGTCGGGCTGCTCGCCGCCGTACGCCAAGTTCTGCTGCCCGTACGGGTCGGAGGGGTCGGTGTACTGGACGTGGCCATGCGTGCCGGTGGCCCAGCCGCCGTTGTCGTACTGCTGCTGGTTCTGCTGGTGCTGGCCGGCGTGCTGCTGCTCGTACTGCTGCTGACCGTGCTGCTGCTCGTACTGAGGGTCGTACTGCTGCTGCTGCCCGTAATGCTGCTGGTCGTTCTGGTGCTGACCGTGCTGCTGTCCGTAATGCTGCTGGTCGTTCTGGTGCTGGTAGTGCTGCGGCTCGCCGTACTGCTGCTGGTCGTGCTGCTGCGCCTGACCGTATGGGGCCTGCTGGCCGTCGCCCCAGTCTCCGTGGTCGTACTGCGACTGCTGGGGGTGCTGCGGGTGCTGCTCCGGATAGTGCTGCGGCTGGCCGCCGTAGGAGGACTGCTGACCCGGGTGGGCCTGCTGTCCTTCCCATCCGCCGTCCCCGTACAACGGGTCCTCCGGATGCCACGGTTCGGAGCCTTCGCCCCGGCCATACTCAGTCATCGATCCCCTAGAGCCGCGAGGCGGCGGTTACCTGTTTACGGCTCGGCTCCCGTTCCGCCTCTCTCTGTGCGGTGGCTGTTCGAATGCCTCCGCATCGCGCGGAACGTTACCGTATCGCGATCAGATGACCACTTCGACGCCTTCGCCGGGTGCTTTACCTGACACCCGTTCGGATTCCAGCGCCTGTTGAAGGATGATCACGGCTGCCGCCTGGTCGATGACCGATCTGCCCTTCTTGGTCTTCACGCCCGAGGCGCGCAGGCCCTGACTGGCCGTCACGGTCGTCATCCGCTCGTCGAGGAGTCTCACCGGCACCGGGGCGATGCCCTTCGCGAGCTCCTGGGCGAAGCCGCGAACCTTTACCGCAGCCGGGCCCTCGCCCCCCTTGAGGGAGCGAGGGAGGCCGACGATGACCTCGATCGGCTCGTATTCCTCGACCAGTTGCCTCAGCCTGCGGTGGGCTGCCGGGAGGTCTCGCCCGGGGACCGTCTCCACCGGAGTGGCGAGGATCCCGTCGGGGTCGCACGAGGCGACCCCGATGCGGGCGTCCCCGACGTCGATCGCGAGTCGACGTCCTCTGCGCATCTCTTCAGCCTTACTTCGCCGTCTCGGCCACGAGGCGTTCGACGGCGTCGACGGCGTCACCGACGGCGGTCGGGTTCTGACCGCCGCCCTGGGCGAGGTCCGGCTTGCCGCCACCGCCGCCGCCGAGGGTCTTGGCAGCCGTACGGACCAGGTCGCCGGCCTTGAGACCGCGCTCGCGGGCGGCCTCGTTGGTGGCGATGACGGTCAGCGGCTTGCCGTTGTTGACCGTGAACAGGGCCACGACCGCGGCTCGTCCGCCCTGGATGCGGCCGCGTACGTCGAGGACCAGCTTGCGCAGGTCGTCGGGCGTGGTGCCGTCCGGGACCTGCCCGGCGACGAGTGCGACGCCCTGCACGTCCTTGGCGGACCCGGCGAGACCGCCGGCGGCCTGGAGGACCTTCTCGGCGCGGAACTTCTCGATCTCCTTCTCGGCGTCCTTCAGCTTGCCGAGCATGGCGGAGACCTTCTCCGGGAGCTCCTCCGGACGGCCCTTGATCAGCTCCTGGAGCTGGGCGACGACCGTGTGCTCACGGGCCAGGAAGTTGTAGGCGTCGACGCCGACGAGAGCCTCGATACGGCGCACCCCCGAGCCGATGGACGACTCGCCGAGCAGCTTCACCAGACCGAGCTGGGCGGTGTTGTGCACATGCGTGCCGCCGCACAGCTCCTTGGAGAAGTCGCCGATGGTGACGACCCTCACGCGCTCGCCGTACTTCTCGCCGAACTCGGCGATGGCGCCCTGCTTCCTGGCCTCGTCGATGCCCATGACATCGGCGCGGACGTCGAGGTCGCGGGCGAGCACCTCGTTGATCTTCTGCTCGACATCCGTCATCACGGCCGTCGGAACGGCGGCCGGCGAACCGAAGTCGAAGCGGAAGCGGCCGGGCTGGTTCTCGGAACCGGCCTGCGCGGCCGTCGGGCCGAGGGCGTCACGCAGGGCCTGGTGGGTGAGGTGGGTGGCCGAGTGGGCGCGGGCGATGGCCGTGCGGCGGCGGTCGTCGATGGCGGCGTGGGCCTTGGCGCCGACGGTGACCTCTCCGACCTGGACGACGCCCTTGTGGACGTACACCCCGGGGACCGGCTTCTGGCAGTCGCGGACCTCGATCACGGCACCGGAATCCACCTTGATCCGGCCGGTGTCGCCGATCTGGCCGCCGCCCTCGGCGTAGAAGGGAGTGCGGTCGAGGACGACCTCGACCTCGTCGCCCTCGGTGGCGGCCGGGGAGGAGACGCCGTCGACGAGGATGCCGACGACCGTGGACTCGCCCTCGGTGTCGGTGTAGCCGATGAACTCGGTCTCGCCGGCGGTGTCGGCGATCCCACGGTAGGCACCGAGGTCGGCGTGGCCGGTCTTCTTGGACCGGGCGTCGGCCTTGGCGCGCTCCCGCTGCTCCTTCATCAGGCGCCTGAAGCCGTCCTCGTCCACCGAGACGCCCTGTTCGGCGGCCATCTCCAGGGTGAGGTCGATCGGGAAGCCCCAGGTGTCGTGGAGCAGGAAGGCCTTGTCGCCGGGCAGGACGGTGCCGCCGGCCTGCTTGGTCTCGGTGACGGCGGTGTCGAGGATGTTGGTGCCGGCCTTCAGCGTCTTGAGGAAGGCGTTCTCCTCGGCGACGGCGACCTTCTCGATGCGCTCGCGGTCGGTGACCAGTTCCGGGTACTGCTGGCCCATCATCGCGATCACGACGTCGATGAGGTCCTTGACGACCGGGCCCGTGGCACCGAGCAGGCGCATGTTGCGGATGGCGCGGCGCATGATGCGGCGCAGCACGTAGCCGCGGCCCTCGTTGCCGGGGGTCACGCCGTCGCCGATGAGCATCACGGAGGTGCGCATGTGGTCGGTGACCACGCGCAGGGAGACGTCCGAGTCGTGGGCCTCGCCGTACTCCACGCCGGTCAGCTCGGTGGCCTTCTTGATGACGGCCATCGAGGTGTCGATCTCGTACATGTTCTGCACGCCCTGCAGAATCATGGCGAGGCGCTCCAGGCCGAGGCCCGTGTCGATGTTCTTGCTCGGCAGGTCGCCGAGGATCTCGAAGTCCTCCTTGCCGGTGCCCTCGCCACGCTCGTACTGCATGAAGACGAGGTTCCAGATCTCCACGTACCGCTCGTCGTTGACGGCGGGGCCGCCCTCGACGCCGAACTCGGGGCCGCGGTCGTAGTTGATCTCGGAACACGGGCCGCAGGGGCCCGGGACGCCCATGGACCAGTAGTTCTCCTTCTTGCCGAGGCGCTGGATGCGCTCGGCCGGGACGCCGACCTTGTCGCGCCAGATGGACTCGGCCTCGTCGTCGTCGAGGTAGACCGTGATCCACAGGCGCTCCGGGTCGAGCCCGTAACCACCCTTGTCCTGGGGGCTGGTGAGCAGCTCCCAGGCGTACGTGATGGCGCCTTCCTTGAAGTAGTCGCCGAAGGAGAAGTTGCCGCACATCTGGAAGAAGGTGCCGTGCCGCGTGGTCTTGCCGACCTCTTCGATGTCGGGCGTGCGCACGCACTTCTGCACGCTGGTGGCGCGCGCGAACGGAGGCTTGACCTCACCCAGGAAGTAGGGCTTGAAGGGCACCATGCCGGCCGGGACGAGGAGCAGAGTCGGGTCGTCCGCGATGAGCGACGCCGAAGGGACGACGGTGTGACCGCGCTCCTCGAAGAAGCTCAGCCAGCGGCGGCGGATCTCGGCCGACTCCATCAGTGGTCCTCATTCCGGTTGTACGAGTACGTCGTCCTGTCGCTGTCGACGGACTTCATGCTGTTGCGGTTCTCGATGGCGGTGTACCGCCGGGGGGAGGGCAGCTCGGGGTTCTCGTTGATCCCGAGGACGTCACCCAGCTCGGCCTCCCGCTGCGCCATGTTGTCGCGGACGTCGAGCGCGAAGCCCACCGCGCGGTCCTTGAGACGGTGTCCGGCGTCGATCGCCTTGTTCGCGGCGCTCACTGCCAGGTTCTCGGGCGTCAGCTGCTTCAGCTTGCGGTTGACCTTGGTGGTGGCCCACACACCGGCGGCGACGCCCGAGGTGAACCAGAAGGTACGGCGGAACATCGCTGGCTCTCAGTCCTTCTTCTTGCGGAGGTCTCGCTTGTCCCGCCGAGAGACCGTGCGGCCCACGAGCACGGTACGCCGGGGTGCTTTGACGGGCACGTCGTCCTTGCGGCCGCCGAGGGCCCGGCGCACGCCGTAGCCGAAGGCGGCGACCTTGACCAGGGGGCCGCCGAAGGTGGAGGCGACGGTGGTCGACAGCGCCGAGGCGTTCGACGTGACTTCCTGGACGTCCGACGCGATCGCGTCGACCCGGTCGATCTGGGTCTGCGCGGAGCGCACCGCCGCGGAGGCGTCGGCCAGCAGCGGGACGGCCTGATCGGTCACGTCCGCCACGAGCTTGGTGGTCGCCTTGAGCGTCTGGGCCACCCTCGCCAGCGCGACGGCGAGGAAGGAGACCAGGATCGCCCAGAAGACGGCCACCAGGATCCCGGCCACCTCTCCACCGGACACTGTGTGCACCCGCTCCCTGAAACGTGCCTGCATATCGAAAAAGTCGTACGCCGAGCCTATCGCGCCGGGGGTGGGGCTCCGTACCGGATTACCTCCCGCGCGCGGGAGGGTGACGCGGAGGGATTGTACGGACCGAACACAGCTCAGTACGCTCCGTGTCCCATGTGCGATCACCAGTCCGGCAGTACCCCGGTCAACGGCAATCTCCCCCTGGAGCTCACCGCGTTCGTGGGCCGCGCGGCCGAACTCTCCACGCTGACACGGGCGCTCGGCACCGCGCGGCTGGTGACCGTCACCGGGGGCGGCGGGATCGGCAAGTCCCGGCTGGCGGCACGCGCGGCGGCGCGGTCGGTGCCCCGGGACGGTGTGTGGCGGGTGGAACTGGCGCCGGTGCGCGATCCGGAGTTCGTGGACTTCGCGGTGGTGGAGGCGCTCGGGCTCACGGACCACACCACCCGCGCGCCGTGCGAGACGCTGCTCGCGCATCTCGCCGACCGCGAACTCCTGCTGCTCCTCGACGGGTTCGAGCACCTGGTGGACGCGTGCGCCTCGCTGGTGACCGAACTGCTCGGCCGGGCGCCCGGACTGCGGGTGCTGGCCGTGGGGCGCCGCCCTCTGGAGGTGGCCGGTGAGTGCGTGGTGCCGTTGGGTCCGCTCGACGTGGACGAGGCGGTCCAGCTGTTCGCGGACCGGGCCGCCCGGCAGGGGATCACTCTCCGGGACGATCCCGACGTACGGGAGCTGTGCCGGCGCCTCGACGGCATTCCGCTGGCGGTCGAGCTGGCCGCGGGGCGGCTGCGGGCGTTGTCCCCGGGGCAGTTGCTGGAGCGGCTGGACGACCGGTTCGCACTGTTGACCGGGGGGAGCCGGGACGCGCTCCCCCGTCATCGGACGCTGCGCACGGCGATCGGCTGGAGCCATGAACTGTGCACGTGTGAGGAGCGGTTGCTGTGGTCGCGGCTGTCGGTGTTCGCCGGGCGGTTCGACCTGGAGGCCGCCGAGTACGTGTGCAGCGGCAACGGGCTGCACTCCAACGACGTCCTGGCCGTACTGACGGAACTGCTCGCCCAGTCCGTGGTCACCCGCGAGGAGACCGCGACGGGCGTGCGGTACCGCATGCTGGACACGGTCCGGGCGTACGGCGCCGACTGGCTGGAGGCGACCGGTGACGCGGCCAGGCTGCGGCGACGGCACCGCGACTGGTACATGGGCCTGGCGACCTCGTGCGAGCTGGACTGGTTCTCCCCGCGCCAGCGCGAGGTGGCCGCGCGCGTGGCGGCGGAGCTGCCGAACCTGCGGCTGGCCCTGGAGAACTGCCTGACCGAACCGGACGGGGCGCGTCTGGGCCAGTACCTGGCGGGCTCCCTGTGGTTCTGCTGGGTCGGCTGCGGCCGGCTGGCGGAGGGGCGGCACTGGCTGGAGCAGGCGGTACGTCTGGAGTCACAGCACGAGCAGTCCCGGCTGAAGGCGCTGTGGGTGCTCGGCTCCGTGGCGATCCTGCAGGGCGACGCGGCGGCCGCGACGGCGGCGCTGGAGGAGTGCCGGGAGGCCGCGGAGCGGGTCGCGAGCGCCACGGGGACGGCGTACGCCGAACACCGCACGGGCTGTCTGGCTCTGGTGACGGGCGACATGGCGCGTGCGGAGACGCTGCTGCGCTCGGCGCTGGCGCGCTACCAGGACATCGGCGAACTCAACAGCAACGTGCTGATGGCCCAGGTCGAACTCGCGATGACCCGAGCGGTCCAGGGCGATCTGCCGGACGCGGTACGGCTGTGCGAGGACGTGCGCCAGGTCTGCGACGACCATGGCGAGCGCTGGGCGCGCGGCTACGCGCTGTACGTCCTGGCGTACGCCGCCTGGAGCGGGGGCGACCCGGCGCGCGCCCGTGAGCTGCTGTGCGACTGTCTGAGCGGCGCCCACGCCTTCCACGATCTGCTCGGCTCGGTGCTGTCCATCGAACTGCTGGCCCTGGTCACGGCCACGGAGGGCGACCCGGCGGAGGCCGCCGTGCTGCAGGGGGCGGCGGGAGCCCTGTGGCCGTCGGTGGGCCTGCCGCTGTTCGGCTCGGCCCACTACAACGCCCCGCACGAGTTGTGCGAGGCGATGGCCAGGGAGCAGCTGGGCGACAAGCGGTACGAGGAGTCGTTACGGCAGGGTGCCCGGCTCGACCGGGAGGCCGCGGTGGACCGGGCGCTGAACGGAGCGCCGGAGCCGTCCCTGGAGGCGCTGCCGGCACCGCGCGGGCCGGTGCGGCGTGCCGCGGCGATCCTGGACACGCACGAGCCCGCCGCCTCGCCCACCCGGAAGGGCGGAGAGACGGCGGGCTGAGACGCTGGTGGTGCTACGTCCGCCGCTGGGTGATCAGCGGGCGTAGTACTCGACGACGAGCTGCTCGTCGCAGATCACCGGGATCTCCTTGCGGTTCGGCTCGCGGTCCAGGCGGAAGGCCAGGGCGCGGAGGTTCACCTGGAGGTAGCGCGGGGTCTCGCCGTCGGGGGCGAAGCCGCCCTCGCGGGCGATCGAGAAGAGGGTCTTCTCGCGGCTGCGCTCACGGACCATGACGACGTCGTCGGGCTTGACGCGGAAGGACGGCTTGTCGACCTTCTGGCCGTTGACCTCGATGTGGCCGTGGACGACCATCTGGCGGGCCTGGTAGATCGTGCGGGCGATGCCCGAACGCAGGACCAGCGCGTCGAGACGGCGCTCGAGCTCGATGATCAGGGCCTCACCGGTCTTGCCCTGGACCTTGGACGCACGCTCGTAGGCGCGGACGAGCTGGCGCTCGGACACGTCGTACTGCGCGCGCAGACGCTGCTTCTCCAGCAGACGGACCTTGTAGTCCGAGTTCTGCTTGCGGCCACGGCCGTGCTCACCCGGGGGGTAGGGACGGGCCTCGAAGTACTTGACGGCCTTCGGGGTCAGCGCGATACCGAGGGCACGCGACTTCTTGACCTTGGGGCGGGACTGGTTCGGCATGAACCAAACACCTCGTGTCTCTGATGCGAATACGGCTTCACCAGGGTTAGGGGAGGTCGCATCCGCAGCCGGGGAAACCCCGCCGGTCCACTGGGGACCTGCCGGGCAGCCGCTCCCTGGTCTGGGCACAACGTGCAGCACGCGAGTGGCCCACCGACCTTTCCCGGAACTGCGGGTGGTGGTGGGCTGCCCGCGACACCGTTCGACGGTGCGCGACGCTCCTGGAGATCCTGGCGGACCAGGTCTCCGGCTGGATGTCCCGCTCTGGTGAGCCGGTTCCTCTTTCAAGGGGCCGGACACGGGACGCAGCACTTCGGGCGAGTCTACAGGGTGCTCAGGACCCCTTGCGACCGAGGTGCTTGCGGGTCCACTCCACGGCGTCCGCGTACCGCGCCTCGGCGCCGTGCCGCGTGGGTTCGTAGTAGGCGCGGTCCTTGATCGCGTCCGGGGCGTACTGCTGGGCGGCGATGCCCTCGGGCAGGTCGTGCGGGTACACGTACCCCTGTGCGTGGCCCAATTTGGCGGCGCCCTTGTAATGCCCGTCGCGCAGGTGGGGCGGCACGGGACCGGCCAGCCCCTTGCGTACGTCCTCCATGGCGGCGCCGATCGCCGTCGTCGCCGCGTTGGACTTGGGGGCCAGGGCGAGGGCGATGGTGGCGTGGCTGAGGGTGAGGGCGGCCTCGGGGAATCCGATCATGGCGACGGCCTGGGCGGCGGCGACCGCGATCGGCAGGGCGTTCGGGTCGGCGAGGCCGATGTCCTCGCTGGCGGAGATCATCAGGCGGCGGGCGATGAAGCGGGGGTCCTCGCCGGCCTCGATCATGCGGGCCAGGTAGTGCAGGGCCGCGTCGACGTCGGAGCCGCGGATGGACTTGATGAGTGCGCTGGCCACGTCGTAGTGCTGGTCGCCGTCGCGGTCGTACTTCACGGCGGCCCGGTCGACCGTCTCCTCCAGGGTCTGGAGGCTCACCTCCGCCTCGCCCTTGTCGAGGGTGGCGCCGGCGGCGGCCTCCAGGGCGGTCAGGGCGCGGCGGGCGTCGCCGCCGGCGATCCGCAGCAGGTGTTCCTCGGTGTCCTCGGGGAGGGTGACTGCGTTCCCCAGGCCGCGCTCGTCGGTGAGGGCGCGGCGCAGGAGCCCGCGCAGGTCGTCGTCCGTGAGCGGTTCGAGGGTGAGCAGGAGGGAGCGGGACAACAGGGGGGAGATCACCGAGAAGTACGGGTTCTCGGTGGTCGCCGCGATCAGGGTCACCCAGCGGTTCTCGACGGCCGGCAGCAGGGAGTCCTGCTGTGCCTTGCTGAAGCGGTGGATCTCGTCGAGGAAGAGGACGGTCTCCTTGCCGAAGCCGCCGGTGGCGCGGCGGGCTCCGTCGATGACCGCGCGGACCTCCTTCACGCCGGCGGTGATCGCCGAGAGTTCCACGAAACGCTTGTTGGTGGCCTTGGAGACGACGTACGCCAGGGTTGTCTTGCCGGTGCCGGGCGGGCCCCAGAGAATCACCGAGGACGGGCCGGCCGGGCCGCCCGCCCCCTCGCCGACCAGTCTGCGCAGGGGTGAGCCCGGCTTCAGGAGGTGCTGCTGGCCCACCACCTCGTCGAGGGTGCGCGGGCGCATCCGGACGGCCAGCGGGCTGGCGGCCGGGTCCTTCTCCTGGCGTTCTTCGGCTGCGGCGGTGAACAGGTCGGGCTCCACACCGAAAACCCTATGTCACCGCACTGACAATCCGGCCGGGGCCACCGGGCGGCCCGGATCGCGGGTGACGGACGGCCCGGAATCCGGGCGGTCGATCACGGGTGACCGACGGCCCGGCAACCGGGCGGTCAGCTGGTCCAGAAGTCCCACCAGCGCGTGAGGACCAGCATGCCGATGATCCCGATGTGCAGGACCGGCATGACCCAGGTGAACTCGCCGAAGAAGCTCTTCAGCCAGCGCGGGGCGGGCAGGAAGCCGTTGCGGATGTTGAACGACGTGACGTACCAGAACATGACGATCGTGGCGACCCAGGCCAGCGAGCACCACAGGCACAGCGCGTTGATCCGGTACAGCGACTGGAACATCAGCCAGGCGCAGAAGCCCACTCCGAAGAGGGTGCCGGCGTTGAAGGTGAGCCAGTACCAGCGCGGGAAGCGGGCCCGGGCGAGCAGGCTCATGCCGACGCAGATCACGATGCCGTAGCAGACCAGGCCGAGCACCGGGTTGGGGAACCCGAAGGCGGCTGCCTGCTTGCTCTCCATGACGCTGCCGCAGGAGACGACGGGGTTCAGGCTGCAGCCGGGGGTGAAGGTCTTGCCTTCGACCTTGGCCTCGAGCAGCTTGAACTTGTCGATCGTGATGACCCACGCGGCGAGCAGACCCGCCGCGCCGGTGATCACCAGCAGCAGGGCGAAGGCCCGGCTGCCGCCCACCGTCCGCGGCGCGGCGTCGGCGGAAGCCGACGAGGGCTCGGGCTCGGTGGAGACGTCCTTGACTCTGGTCTTGCTCATCACGCCGATTCCGTCTGCTGGAGAGTGGGACCTTCCTTCAAGCATCGGCCATTGTGCCGCACCGACGCGCGTGTCCACCGTTCGATGGACATAAGGAAGTACGCACGGTCGTCCCGGAATACTCGATTCCGGGCTGAAGCTCGAACGCATGACAGCACACGCGAAAGAACTCGCGGTGGACGTACGGGGGCTGCGCAAGCAGTACGGCGACATCGTCGCGGTCGACGGCATCGACCTCGGCATCCACCAAGGTGAGGTGTTCGGCCTGCTCGGGCCCAATGGGGCGGGCAAGAGCACGACGGTGGAGATCCTCCAGGGCAACCGGGACCGGGACGCCGGCGAGGTGTCCGTCCTCGGGGCGGATCCGGCGCGCGGCACGCGCGCGTGGCGATCACGTGTCGGAATCGTCTGGCAGGACGAATCCGCGCCCGCGGAGTTGACGGTCGACGAGACCGTGCGGCACTTCGCCCGCTACTACCCGCGGCCGCGCGACCCGGAGGAGGTCATCGGCCTGGTCGGTCTTGAGGCCAAGGCGGGCAGCCGGATCAAGGCGCTGTCCGGCGGGCAGCGCCGGCGCCTCGACGTGGCGCTCGGCGTGATCGGCGATCCCGAGCTGCTGCTCCTGGACGAGCCGACGACGGGTTTCGACCCGGCGGCCCGCCGCCAGTTCTGGGACCTGATCCGCAAACTGGCCGACGAGGGCACGACGATCCTGCTCACCACCCACTACCTGGAGGAGGCCGAGGCACTCGTCGACCGGCTGGCCGTGATCGCCAAGGGCCAGGTCGTCGCCGAGGGTGATCCCACCGCCCTGCGGGAGCGGTACGGCACCGAGGCCACCGTCGAGTGGACCGAGCCGGACGGCTCCCCGCGCACGGAGCGGACGCAGACGCCCACCCGGACGGTCGCCGAACTGATGCGCCGCTTCGACGGCGAGATCCCGGGGCTGCGGGTCGGCCGTCCCACGCTGGAGGACGTCTACCTGCGGCTGACCGGACAGGAGGACGCACGATGACCGCGACCGTCGTACGACAGCCCCGTGAGCCTCGTACAGAGGCGTCCGGCGAGCGGCTGCCCGGGGCATGGGGCCTCGGGCTGCGGCGCGGCGCCCTGGAGATCAAGCAGTTCTTCCGGCAGCGCGACCAGGTGGTGTTCACCTTCGCCTTCCCGGTGGTGTTCCTGTTCCTGTTCGCGTCGATCTTCCGCGACGACGTCCAGGGCGCCGGCATCACCGCGTCGCAGCTGTACGTCCCGGCGATGATGGCCGCCGGCATCATGTCGACGAGCTTCCAGTCCCTCGGCATCTCCATCGCGATCGAACGGGACGAGAAGGTGCTGCGCCGGCTGCGCGGCACACCGATGCCGCCGGCGGCGTACTTCCTCGGCAAGATCTGGCTGGTTCTGGTCACCGGTCTGCTGGAGACGGCGATCCTGCTCGGCGTGGGCACGACGCTCTACGACGTCGAGCTGCCCTCGGACGGCGGCCGCTGGTTCGACTTCGCCTGGATCTTCGTCCTCGGGCTGACGGCGTGCGCGCTGCTGGGGATCGCGATCAGCTCGGTCCCGAAATCGGGCAAGAGCGCCAGCTCCGTGGTCGTACTCCCCTTCCTGGTACTGCAGTTCATCTCCGGGGTGTACATCGCGGTCGACACGATTCCCGACTGGATGCTGAACATCGGCGCCCTGTTCCCGTTGAAGTGGATGTGCCAGGGTCTGCGCGGGGTGTTCCTGCCGGAGTCGGCGCGGGTCCTGGAGCAGACGGGAGGCTGGGAGTACGGCCGGATCGCCCTGGTGCTCGGGGCGTGGTGCGTCGGAGGATTGCTGCTGTGCCTGCTGACCTTCCGGTGGAAGAACCGGCGCGACGGGTGAGCGCCCCGGACGACGAAACGGTCGGCGCCTACAGCTGGGCGCGGTCGTTCCGGATCTGGGACACGTACTTCGCGCTGATCTGGCTGGCCACTTTGGTCTTCGTGCTCGGCACGGGGTATCCGGGGTGGCCGGTGCGGGTCGTCGCGGCGGCGCTCCTGGTGCCGCTCGTCCCGTTGTTCGTGTGGGTCGGGCGGCCCATCCTGCGGGGTGATCCACCCGAGGAACGGCAGGCTCTCGGCTACCTGCTGGCGGCCATGGCGCTGTTCCTTCCGTCGGCGGTCCTCGTCGGCGAGACCCGGCTGATGACGTTCGCGCTGGTCCCCCAGTGCTTCATGACCCTGCGGATGCGGCAGGCACTGGTGGCGGTGGTGGTCATCAATCTGGTGCCCGTCGCCGGCTGGGCCCTGGTGTGGTGGCCCAGCGACCAGGACGTCTTCTTCAACGCCCTGTTCGCCGTCGTCACCCTGGTCTTCTCGGTGGCCCTCGGCGGCTGGGTGATCCGGATCATCGAGCAGAGCCAGGAGCGGGCCGCGCTGATCGCGGAGCTGGACGCGAGCCGTCACGAGGTCTCCCGGCTGTCGGCGGCGCACGGCGCGCTGGCCGAGCGGGAGCGGATGGCGCGGGAGATCCACGACACGCTCGCGCAGGGCTTCACCAGTCTGCTGATGCTGATCCAGGCCGTGGAGGCGGAACTCGACCACGACGTGCCGCAGGCCCGCCGCCATCTCGTGCTGATGGACGAGACCGCCCGGCAGAACCTCGCCGAAGCGCGTGCCCTGGTCGCCGGGGGCGCCCCCGCCGACCTCGACGGAGCCTCCCTTCCGGACGCGCTGCGCCGCCTCGCCGCCCGCCATGAGGCGACCCTCGACGTCACGGGCAGCGTACGTCCGCTGCCCGCCGGCCCGGAGGTGGTGGCGCTGCGTTCCTGCCAGGAGGCGCTGACCAACTCCCGTAAGCACGCGGGGAGTTCGTTTGCGGTCGGCATCTGTCTGGCGTACACCGACGACGCCCTGACCGTGTCCGTACGCGACGACGGCTGCGGCTTCGACCCTCGGACCGTCACCGGCGGCTACGGTCTGGCGGGGCTGCGCGCCCGGGCCACCGAGGCCGGCGGCACGTCCGAGGTGCGCAGCGCCCCCGGCGACGGCACGACGGTGACCGTCCGCCTGCCCGTACCGTCCCCGAGGAGCGCATGGTGATCCGGATCATCCTGGCCGACGACCATCCCGTCGTACGAGAGGGCCTGCGGGCGATGCTCAGTGCCGAACCGGACCTGGAGGTGGTCGCCGACGCGTCCAGCGGGCCGCAGGCGGAGGTGATGGCGGCGGAACTGCGCCCCGACATCGTGCTGATGGACCTGCGGATGCCGGGCGGCGGCGGCGTGGACTCGATCGTGCGGATGAACGAGGCGGGGCTGCCGTGCCGGGTGATCGTCCTGACGACGTACGAGACGGACCGGGACATCCTGCGGGCGGTCGAGGCGGGGGCGGCGGGCTATCTGCTCAAGGACCTGCCGCGCGGCGAACTGGCCCAGGCGGTACGGGCCGCCGCGCGCGGCGAGACCGTGCTGGCCCCGTCGGTGGCGGCCCGCCTGGTCGACCAGCTCCGTACCAGGCCGGACCGCCCCCGTCTGTCGGAGCGCGAGACGGCCGTGCTCCGCCTGGTCGCCGAGGGCTGCACGAACGCCGAGATCGGTCGCCGGCTGTTCATCGGGGAGTCGACGGTGAAGACCCATCTGCTGCGGGCCTTCGGCAAGTTGGGCGTGGACGACCGCACGGCAGCGGTGACGAGCGCGATGCGGTTCGGCTTGCTGGACTGACGTTCCTCCCCCCGCCGCCCCTGCCCTTCCCCTCCCCAGGGGCGCCGCCGCCCCTTCGACCCCGTTTCGGGGGCCAGCCCCCGGGCCCCCGCTCCTCAAACGCCGGAGGGGCTGAAAATCAGCCCCTCCGGCGTTTGAGGACGAGGCCGTTCAGGCCGCAGCGGGGGTCCGGAGGCGGCAGCCCCCAGGAAGGGACGGGGTAGGGGCGGCGGGGGCGAGAAAACCCTTCGTACCCCCGCCTCAGCCGAGCCTCGACTCCAGTTCCGCCACGATCTCGTTCACTCCGATCGCCGTCTGTTCGCCGGACTCCATGTCCTTGAGCTGGACGACGCCCTCCGCGAGGTCCCGTTCGCCGGCGACGATCGTGTAGCGGGCGCCGCTGCGGTTGGCGTTCTTCATCGCGCCCTTGAGGCCCTTGGCCCCGTAGGAGAAGTCCGCCGCGACCCCTTGCTTGCGCAGCTCGGTGACCTTCGCGAACAGGACGCGGCGGGCCTCCTCGCCCAGCGGCACCGCGAACACACTGGTCGCGGAGGGGAGTTCGAGCTCGACGCCCTCCGCCTCCAGGGCGAGGACCGTGCGGTCGACGCCCAGCGCCCAGCCGACGGACGGCAGCGCGGGGCCGCCGATCATCTCGGACAGGCCGTCGTAGCGTCCGCCGCCGCCCACCGCCGACTGGGAGCCCAGACCGTCGTGGACGAACTCGAAGGTCGTACGGGTGTAGTAGTCCAGGCCGCGCACCAGCTTCGGGTCGTCCTCGAAGGCCACGCCCGCCGCGGTGATCAGCTCGCGGACCTCCTCGTGGTACGCCTTGCAGGCGTCGCAGAGGTAGTCGCGCAGCAGCGGGGCGTCGGTCAGCTGCTTCTGGACGTCGGGGCGCTTGTCGTCCAGGACGCGCAGGGGGTTGATGTCCGCGCGGCGGAGCGTCTCCTCGTCCAGGTCCAGGCTCCGCAGGAAGTTCTGCAGCGCCTCCCGGTACACCGGACGGCACTCCTTGTCGCCCAGTGAGTTCAGCAGGATCCGGAAGTTCCTGAGGCCCAGCGAGCGGTACGCCTGGTCGGCGAGGATGATCAGCTCGGCGTCCAGCGCCGGGTCCTCCGCGCCGATCGCCTCGGCGCCCACCTGGGAGAAGTGGCGGTAGCGGCCCTTCTGGGGGCGCTCGTAGCGGTAGTACGAGCCGGAGTACCAGAGCTTGACCGGGAGGTTGCCCGCCTTGTGCAGGTTGGCCTCCAGCGCGGCGCGCAGCACGGAGGCCGTGCCCTCGGGGCGCAGGGCCAGCCTGTCGCCGCCCTTGGTCTCGAAGGCGTACATCTCCTTCGTCACGATGTCGGTCGACTCACCGACCCCGCGCGCGAAGAGCTCCACGTTCTCGAAGCCCGGCGTCTCGATGTAGCCGTAGCCGGAGGTGCGCAGCGGCGCGGCGATCGCCTCACGGACCGCCAGGTACGTCGCGGAGTCCGGCGGGATCAGGTCGTACGTGCCCTTGGGGGCCTTGAAGGTGCTCACGGGAGGTGTTCCGTCACATTCCTCGTCGGGGAGCCTCGGCAGCGCCGCGCTCCTGGCGGCCGGCCGCCACTTGCCGCAGATACGGGTTGGTGGCGCGCTCCTGGCCGATGGTCGTCTGGGGGCCATGTCCGGACAGCACCACGGTCGAGTCGTCGAGCGGCAGGCACACGCGGGCCAGCGAGTCGAGCATCTCGGCCATGTCACCGCCGGGCAGGTCGGTGCGTCCGATGGAGCCGGCGAAAAGCAGATCGCCCGAGAAGAAGACCGACGGGATGTCCGCGGCCTCGGGCATCTGAAAGGTCACCGACCCCTTGGTATGGCCGGGCGCGTGCGCGACCGAGAACCTCAGCCCCGCGAGGTCCAGCTCGGCGCCGTCGGTCAGCTCCTTGACGTCGTCCGGCTCCCCCACCGTCAGCTCGCCCATCAGCTGCGTGCCGATGGAACGGCCGATGCCCATCGACGGGTCGCTCATCATGTACCGGTCCTCGGGGTGGATCCACGCCGGTACGCCGTGCGCGCCGCACACCGGGACGACCGAGGCCACGTGGTCGATGTGGCCGTGGGTGAGGACGACGGCGACGGGCTTGAGCCGATGCTTCTTCAGCGTCTCCTCGACTCCCTCGGCGGCCTGGTGGCCGGGGTCGATGATCACGCACTCCTCACCGGCGGCGGGGGCGACGAGATAACAGTTCGTCCCCCAGGCCCCGGCGGGGAACCCGGCAATGAGCACGATCGTCCTTCGTTGTGTCGATTCGGGTGGGCTTCAAAGCGGTTACACCTGTGGTCAGAGCCTACCGGCGCTGCCGATTCCTCAGCCAACCCATATACGGTACGGGGCACACACAGGCGGTCGGCTCACAAGACGCACGCGTCCCAGTCGACGTACGAGACGCATGAGGAGAAAATCCGGTGGTCACCCAGGAACAGCGGAAGCGTCAGCTCGCCCGGGAGAAGTTCTTGCGGCAGCAGCAGCGCCGCACGGCCGCGCGGCGCAAGGCACGCATGCGCAACTCGGTGATCGCGTCGGTGCTCGGCGTGATCCTGGTGGGCAGTCTGGCCCTCTACACGAGCGGCGTCCTCAAGGACGACGACAAGGCCAACGCGAGCTCGCAGACGACGCCGAGCGCGTCGCCGCCGAACAAGGCCCCGGATCCGTGCGAGAAGCCGGCAGCCGGCAAGGTCAAGACGGCGACCTGGAAGAAGGAGCCGGCGGTGACCATCGACAAGTCGGCGAAGTACACGATGAAGCTCGCGACGACGTGCGGCGACATAGACCTCGCGCTGAAGGCGTCGGCGGCCCCGCACACCGTGAACTCGTTCGACTTCCTCGCGGGCAAGGGCTACTTCGACCACACCAAGTGCCACCGGCTCACCACCGAGGGCATCTACGTGCTGCAGTGCGGCGACCCGACGGGCAGCGGCAGCGGCGGTCCCGGCTACACGATCCCGGACGAGAATCTCAAGGACAAGAGCCTCAAGAACAACATCTACCCGGCGGGCACGGTCGCGATGGCGAACACCGGCCAGGCGCACACCGGCGGCAGTCAGTTCTTCCTCGTCTACCAGGACAGTCAGCTGCCCCCCAGCTACACACCGTTCGGCACGGTGTCCGCATCCGGTATGAAGGTTCTGAAGAAGATCGCCGCCGCGGGAGCGCAGCCCGCGGACCCCACGACACAGAACACGGCACCCAACGCGACGGTCGTGATCAACAAGGCGACTGTCACCAAATCCTGACCCCCAGCTGCGTAATTTCGGTCGCGCGGGATGCGGACAGGCAACCCGCCGGTCGCCTATGTTGGCCGTGACGAAACTGTGGACGATGCCCGGGGGTGCTGAGGCCTCTCGCAGGCATCATGTGGAGGAGGCGCTGTGAGCAGCGACCCGTGGGGCCGCGTCGACGAGACGGGGACCGTGTACGTGCGTACGGCCGACGGCGAGCAGGTCGTCGGTTCCTGGCAGGCCGGCTCCCCTGATGAGGCGCTGGCCTACTTCGAGCGCAAGTACGAGGGCCTGGTTGTCGAGATCGGCCTCCTCGAGAAGCGGGTGAAGACCACCGACCTGTCGGCGAAGGACGCGCAGGCAGCGATCGACCACATCCGCGAGCAGGTCGACGCGCACCACGCGGTCGGCGACCTGGACGCCCTGCGGGTGCGGCTCGACAAGCTCGTGGAGACCGTCGAGAAGCGTCGCGAGGAGCGCAAGCAGCAGCGCGCGAAACAGTCCGACGAGGCGCGCCACGCCAAGGAGGCTCTGGTCGCGGAGGCCGAGGAGCTGGCGCAGTCCGACCAGTGGCGGGCGGCCGGTGAGCGGCTGCGCTCCCTGGTCGACACCTGGAAGGGCCTGCCGCGGCTGGACCGCAAGTCGGACGACGAGCTGTGGCACCGCTTCTCGCACGCCCGTTCGGCGTTCTCCAAGCGCCGCAAGGCCCACTTCGCCTCGCTGGACGCGCAGCGCGAGGAGGCCCGCCGCACCAAGGAGCGGCTGGTCGCCGAGGCCGAGTCGCTGTCGGGCTCGACCGACTGGGGTCCGACGGCCGCTCGCTACCGCGAGCTGATGGCGGAGTGGAAGGCAGCGGGCCGCGCCCAGCGCGAGCACGAGGACGACCTGTGGAACCGCTTCCGCGGCGCCCAGGACGTCTTCTTCGCCGCCCGCAGTTCGGTCTTCGCCGAGCGGGACGCCGAGCAGTCGGAGAACCTGAAGCTGAAGGAGGAGCTGGCCGAGGAGGCCGAGAAGCTCCTGCCGATCGGGGACCTGAAGAGTGCCCGGGCCGCGTTCCGCTCGCTCAACGAGCGCTGGGAGGCCATCGGCCATGTGCCGCGGGACGCCCGGCCGAAGATCGAGGGCCGGATGCACGCCGTCGAGCGGGCCCTGCAGGAGGCCGAGGAGACCGAGTGGCGCCGGACCAACCCGGAGGCGCGCGCGCGTGCCGAGGGGCTGACCGGGCAGCTGCAGGCGGCCGTGGACAAGCTGAAGGGCCAGATCGAGCAGGCCCGCGCTCAGGGCAACAACGCCAGGGCCGACAAGCTGGCTCGCGAGCTGGAGGGCCGCCAGGCACTCCTGGACCAGGCGCTGAAGGGCCTGCAGGAGTTCGGCGGCTGAGCACAAGACGCATACGGCAGAGGGGCTCCCGTACCCGGCGGTACGGGAGCCCCTCTGTCGTATGCGCTGCTACGACCGGCTGCGTGCCGACGTCACCCGGTACACGTCGTACACGCCCTCGACGCCCCGGACCGCCTTCAGGACGTGCCCCAGGTGCTTGGGGTCGCCCATCTCGAAGGTGAAGCGGGAGGTGGCGACGCGGTCGCGGGAGGTCTGGACGGCCGCGGAGAGGATGTTGACGTGCTGGTCGGACAGGACGCGGGTGACGTCCGACAGGAGGCGGGAGCGGTCCAGTGCCTCGACCTGGATGGCGACCAGGAAGACCGAGGACTGGGTGGGCGCCCACTCGACCTCGAGGATGCGCTCGGGCTCGCGGGACAGTGAGTCCACGTTCACGCAGTCGCTGCGGTGAACCGATACGCCACTGCCCCGGGTGACGAAGCCGATGATCGGGTCGCCGGGGACGGGCGTACAACAGCGGGCCAGCTTGACCCACACGTCGTCGACGCCCTTGACGACGACGCCCGGGTCGGTGCTGGTGCGGCGCTTGCGGCTGCGGCCGTGGGACGGCGGGACCGACTCGTCGATCTCCTCGGTGGCCGCCTCCTCGCCGCCGAGCGCCTGGACGAGCTTCTGCACGACGTTCTGCGCGGAGACATGGCCCTCGCCGATCGCCGCGTACAGCGCGGAGATGTCGGGGTAGCGCATCTCGTGCGCGAGCGTGACGAGGGAGTCGCCGGTGAGGATCCGCTGGATCGGCAGGTTCTGCTTGCGCATGGCGCGGACGATGGCGTCCTTGCCCTGCTCGATCGCCTCGTCGCGGCGCTCCTTGGAGAACCAGGCCCTGATCTTGTTGCGGGCGCGCGGCGACTTCACGAAGCCGAGCCAGTCGCGGGAGGGGCCCGCGCCGGCCGCCTTGGAGGTGAAGACCTCCACCAGGTCGCCGTTGTCCAGGGTGGATTCGAGCGGTACGAGCCTGCCGTTGACCCGCGCTCCTATGGTGCGGTGGCCGACCTCGGTGTGGACGGCGTACGCGAAGTCGACCGGGGTGGCCCCGGCCGGGAGCGCTATGACGTCGCCCTTGGGGGTGAAGACGAAGACCTCGTTGCGGGACAGGTCGAAGCGCAGGGACTCCAGGAACTCCCCCGGGTCCTCGGTCTCCTTCTGCCAGTCGAGCAGCTGGCGCAGCCACGCCATGTCGTTGAGGTGGTCGTCCTTGCCGGTGGTCCTCGGCTGGTCCGAACGCACCTTGGAGGTGCCGGCGACGGCCTCCTGCTTGTACTTCCAGTGCGCGGCGATGCCGTACTCGGCACGGCGGTGCATGTCGAAGGTACGGATCTGGAGCTCGACCGGCTTGCCGTTGGGCCCGATGACCGTCGTGTGCAGCGACTGGTACATGTTGAACTTGGGCATCGCGATGTAGTCCTTGAACCGCCCCGGAACCGGGTTCCAGCGGGCGTGGACGGTGCCCAGGGCCGCGTAGCAGTCGCGGACGGTGTCCACCAGGACACGGATGCCCACCAGGTCATAGATCTCCGCGAAGTCACGGCCGCGGACGATCATCTTCTGGTAGACGCTGTAGTAGTGCTTCGGGCGGCCGGTGACGGTCGCCTTGATGCGGGCGGCACGCAGGTCGGCCTGGACCTCGTCGGTCACTATGGCCAGGTACTCGTCACGCTTCGGTGCCCTCTCGGCCACCAGCCGGACGATCTCGTCGTACATCTTGGGGTAGAGGATCGCGAAGGCGAGGTCCTCCAGTTCCCACTTGATGGTGTTCATGCCCAGGCGGTGGGCGAGCGGCGCGTAGATCTCCAGGGTCTCGCGCGCCTTCTTCTCCTGCTTCTCGCGCTTGAGGTAGCGCATGGTGCGCATGTTGTGCAGGCGGTCGGCGAGCTTGATGACCAGGACGCGCGGGTCCTTGGCCATGGCGACGACCATCTTGCGCACGGTCTCGGCCTGCGCGGCCTCGCCGAACTTGACCTTGTCCAGCTTGGTGACGCCGTCGACCAGCAGGGCGACCTGGTCACCGAAGTCGCGGCGGAGCTGGTCGAGGCCGTACTCGGTGTCCTCGACCGTGTCGTGCAGCAGGCCGGCCATGAGCGTTGCCGGGTCCATGCCCAGCTCGGCGAGGATCGTGGTCACCGCGAGCGGGTGCGTGATGTACGGGTCGCCGCTCTTGCGCTTCTGGCCGCGGTGCCAGCGTTCGGCGACCTGGTAGGCCTTCTCGATCTGGCGGAGCGTCGACGTCTCGGTCTTCGGGTCGTTGCTGCGCACTATCCGCAGCAGCGGCTCCAGGACCGGGTTGTACGGGTTGGAGCGCTGGACACCGAGGCGGGCGAGGCGGGCGCGGACGCGGTTGGAGGAGCCGGTGCGGGCGGGCTGCCCGGTGGCCGGGCGGACCGCGGGGGTGTTCACGGGGCGCTGGGGGTCGGCCGGCTTGAGGCGCGGCTGCTCTGCCGGCTTCTCGACGGGCGCTGCCTGGGCATGCTGAACCGGCCCGCGGGTGTCGTTCTTCGCGCCGGGCGCGTTCGTCCCGTGCGGTGCGGGCTTGGCCGCCGGGGCCGAGCCGGGCTCGGGCTTGGCGGCGATCAGGGGCTGGGCCTCGTCTGGCAAGAGGACTCCTCGTGCGCGATCCGGGTCACCCGGTCAGGCTCCGGAGATCCCATGGTAGCGATCCTGCGCCCCAGGATCGCCTTCTGGCCACTGTGAGGGCCGTCTACCGGTGAAACGCGAGGGACGGGCGCCGGATTCCTCCGGACCCGTCCCCGCGGGGTCCTGCGGGTGGCACCGGGATGTCCACCCGGTGTTCCCAGGGCCTCAGATCTTGAGCAGCGCCTCCAGCGGCGCCCCGGCGAGGGCCGGTTCCAGACGGGCGCGGCCGCCCAGGAAGCCCAGCTCCATCAGCACGGCGAGGCCCGCGACCTGGGCGCCCGCGCGGCGGATGAGCTGGATCGACGCCTCGGCGGTGCCGCCGGTGGCCAGCACGTCGTCGACCACCAGCACGCGATCGTCCCCCGTGAGGTCCTCGGCGTGCACCTCGATCTCCGCGGAGCCGTACTCCAGGTCGTAGGCCTGGCTGAGCGTCGCTCCGGGGAGCTTGCCCGCCTTGCGTACGGGGATGAAGCCGAGGCCCGCACGGACGGCGACCGGGGCGCCCAGGATGAAGCCGCGGGCCTCCAGACCGACGACCTTGGTGGCGCCGGTGTTCGCGGCGACCTCGGCGAGGGCGTCGGTGAGCGCGGTGAACGCCGCCGGGTCCGCCAGGAGCGGGGTGATGTCCTTGAACATCACGCCCGGCTCCGGGTAGTCGGCCACGTCACGGATACGGCTGAGCAACAGCTCTTCGATGCCCGTCATCGGCGCTTCCCCGAGGGTCGGCCACGGCCCCGGTTGCGGGAGGCGGGCTGGTTGCGGGGACCGACCACCGCGGGAGCGGCGTCGCCGTCCTCAGACTCGTCGTCGTCGAAACGCTCGTCGTCGACGGGGGCGTCCAGGGACTCGCCCGCCGTGGCGGCCTGGGCGCGCTTGGCGAGGACGCGCTTCTTGAGGGCCTTCATCGCCGGCTCGCGCTCCTTGAGGTCGGCGACGAGCGGCGTGGCGATGAAGATCGAGGAGTACGCACCGGCCGCGAGGCCGACGAACAGCGACAGCGAGATGTCGTTCAGCATGCCGGCGCCGAGGACACCGCCACCGATGAACAGCAGGCCCGCCACCGGCAGCAGCGCCACCACGGTGGTGTTGATGGAACGGACCAGGGTGCTGTTGATCGACCGGTTGGCGATGTCGCTGTAGGTCCAGCGGGTCTGCTTGGTGATGTCCTTGGTCTGCTCCTTGAGGCTGTCGAAGACGACGACCGTGTCGTAGAGCGAGTAACCGAGGATGGTGAGCAGACCGATCACCGTGCCGGGCGTGACCTCGAAGCCGACGAGCGCGTAGATGCCGACGGTGATGGTGATGTCGTGGATCAGCGCGACGAACGCGGCGATCGCCATGCGCCATTCGAAGGCGATCGCCAGGTAGATCACGACCAGGACCAGGAAGATGCCGAGGCCCTGCCAGGCCTTGTTGGCGATCTGGTCACCCCAACTGGGGCCGATCAGGTCGGCGTTGATGCTCTCCGAGTCGACCTTCAGGTCCTTGGCGAGCTCGTCCTTGATCTGGTTCGACTTGTCGGTGTCGATACCGGCGATCTGGATGCGCAGGCTGCCGTTGCCGAGCTTCTGCACGATCGCGTCGTGGCCGGAGGCCTCTTCCGCGTACGTCTCGGCCTGGGCGACCGAGACGGCGGTGCTCTTCGAGGTGGTGAAGACGGCACCGCCCTGGAAGTCGATGCCCATGTTCAGGCCGCGCACCGCCAGGCCGACGATGGCCGTGATGGTGATCAGGATCGAGATGCCGTACCAGATCTTGCGGTTGCCGACGAAGTCGTAGCCGACCTCGCCGCGGTGCAGTCGGGCGCCGAGGGTGCCGAGCTTGGACATCTCACGCCTCCTTCGGGTCGACAGGGCCAGCGGCAGGGGAGGAGGGACGACGCGTGCGACGGAGCGGGGGCTGGGCGCCGAGTGCCTTCGGGTCGAGGCCCGACCACTTGTGGCCGCTCGCGAAGAACTTCCGGCGCGCCAGGAGCGTCAGCAGCGGCTTGGTGAAGAGGAAGACCACCACCACATCGAGCACGGTGGTCAGGCCGAGCGTGAAGGCGAAGCCCTGGACCTTGCCGACGGTGACGATGAAGAGCACCGCGGCGGCGAGGAACGACACGAAGTCGGAGACCAGGATGGTGCGCCGGGCGCGCGGCCAGGCCCGCTCCACGGCGGGGCGCAGCGTGCGGCCCTCGCGGATCTCGTCCCGGACCCGTTCGAAGTACACGATGAACGAGTCCGCTGTGATGCCGATGGCGACGATGGCACCGCAGACGGCCGGCAGGTTCAGCGCGAAGCCGATGGTCGGGCCGAGCAGCGCCATGATCACGTAGGTGAGAGCGGCCGAGCACAGCAGGGAGGCGATCGCGATGAGCGACAGGCCGCGGTAGTAGGCCACCAGGTAGATGATGACCAGGCCGAGGCCGATGGCGCCGGCGATCAGACCGGCGTGCAGCTGCTCACCACCGAGGGCGGCGGTCACCGTGGTGACGCTGTCCTCCTTGAAGGTCAGCGGCAGCGCGCCGTACTTCAGCATGTTGGCGAGGCTCTGGGCCTCGTCCTGGGTGAAGCTGCCGGAGATCTCCGCGTTGCCGCCGGTCAGCGCCTGGCTGACGCGCGGGTCGGAGACGACCGCGCCGTCCAGGACGATCGCGAACTGGTTCTGCGGGGGCTGGCTCTGCGCCAGCTTGCCGGTGATGTCGGCGAACTTCTTGGAACCCTTGTCCGTGAAGTCCATGGTGACGGTCCAGCCGGCGGCGGTCGTCGTGTTGAAGACGGCCTGTGCCTTGTCCACGTCGGTGCCGTCCACGGCGGCGGGGCCGAGTACGTACTTCAGCCACTGGCCGCCCTGCGCTTCCTGGCCGCAGGCCACGGTGGTGTCCGTGGGCTTGGCCGACTTGCCGGCCTCGGCACGCTGTGCGGGCTTGGTGCAGTCCAGCGCGGCGTACTGGGCCTGGAGCTTGCCGGCGGCGTCACTGGCGCCGCTGCTCGCCGAGGGGGACGCGGAGGCCTTCGGGGAGCCCGAGGCGCTCCCGGACGGGGTGGCGTCGGCCTTCAGCGCGTCGGTGACGGCGCGGCCCTGCGAGGTGGAGGTCCCCGAGGGGCTGCCGGAGCTGCTGGGAGACGAGGACGAGGTGGCCTTCTCGGACGCCTTGTCGGTCGGCTTGTCCGTCGCCTTGTCGCCGCTCGAGGCGCTGCCGGACGCGCTCGGCGACGGGCTCTGCGTGGCGGCGGCGCCGGAGGCCCCGGTCGCGAGGACCGGCCGGAAGTACAGCTTCGCGGTGGTGCCGACCTGGTCCTGGGCCTCCTTGGAGTTCGTGCCCTTGGGGATGTTGACGATGATGTTCTTGTCGCCCTGGGTCTGAACCTCGGCCTCCGAGACACCAAGACCATTGACCCGGCGGTTCATGATGTCGACCGCGGTGTCCATGTTGGTCTTGTTGATCGCGGACTCCTGGCCCGGCTCCGCGACCGCCCGCAGCGTGATGCTCGTCCCGCCGGCGAGGTCGATGCCGAGTCGCGGGGTGGTGTGCCCGGACCAGAACATCCCGCCCGTGAGCGCCGCGATGGCGATCAGGATGAGGGCCAGCGAGCGCCCTGGCTTGCTCTGGGCACTCGCGCTCCGGCCCTTCTTAGGTGCTGCCACCTTCTCGTACTCCCTCTCGGGCCGCCTCGCGCCGGATCGGCGGGCGGGCGGCCATGACATGGTGTCGGGATCCCGTGCGAGCCGCGCAGGGTCCCCAGACGCACGGAGGCCCGTGCGCCTGGGAGTGCGCTACTTCGTCTCGGAGTCGCCGCCGGTCTTCTTCGGCTCCTCGTCCGTCTTCGGCTTCTCGTCCGTCTTCGCCTCCGCGGCCTCGGTGTCGGCCGGGGCGTCGGCGGGCTCCTCGGCCGTGTCCTTCTTACCAAGGTCGACGGGCGTGTCGTCGGAGGCGGCGGCAGCGTCGGCGGCGGGCTCGTCGGTCTCGGTGAGGGAGGAGGCGTCGTCCGGGACGACGTCGGAGTCGGACTTCAGGTCGTGCTCGATGCCGTGGACGATGCGGTTGTACTCGTCGTCCGTCAGGACGGCACCGATCGCGTTCTTCGCGAAGAGGAGTTCGACGCCGGGACCGGCATCGACGAGGACCGTGTCCTCGTTGACCTCCTTCACCGTCGCGTACAGGCCCCCGATGGTGCGGATGCCGCTACCGGGCTGCATTTCGTTCCGCATGTTCGCGGCCGCCTGCTGCTTGCGCTTGGCCGAGCGGGTCATCAGGAACATGGCCCCGATGAGCACGATGAACGGGAGGAGGGTCACGAGACTCACGGGTCGGTACTTCCTTCACGCGACCGCGGTGTGAGCGGCCTGATGGTTGGGGGTGTGCATACCGCCGACAAAGGCGGCATCGGCGGAGTCTAAGCGAGTCCGCGCGCATGGAACAACGTTCAGCATGGCACCGGGGTTCCTGCTCGGGCCAATGCCCGCGCGGTCACGGCCAGGTCACGTCCCGAACAGGTCCTGTTGTCCGGTTCCGGTGGTCGCCGGACGGGGCGGGGTGAGGCCGAGGTGCGCCCAGGCGGCGGGCGTGGCGACCCGGCCGCGCGGGGTGCGGGCGAGCAGGCCCTCCCGGACGAGGAACGGTTCGGCGACCTCCTCCACGGTCTCACGCTCCTCCCCCACCGCGACAGCGAGCGTGGACAGGCCGACGGGACCGCCGCCGAACAGCTTGAGCAGGGCCTGCAGGACCGCCCGGTCGAGACGGTCGAGGCCGCGGACGTCGACCTCGTAGACCTTCAGCGCGGCCGCCGCGATGTCGCGGGTGATGATCCCGTCGGCTTTGACCTGGGCGTAGTCCCGCACCCGGCGCAGCAGACGGTTGGCGATCCGGGGGGTGCCGCGGGAGCGGCCGGCGATCTCGGCGGCGCCGTCGGCCCCGATCTCCACGTCGAGCAGGTGGGCCGAGCGGTGGATGACCCGCTCCAGCTCGGCGGGCTCGTAGAACTCCATGTGCGCGGTGAAGCCGAAGCGGTCGCGCAACGGGGGCGGCAGCAGGCCCGCGCGGGTGGTGGCGCCGACCAGGGTGAAGGGCGGCAGTTCGAGGGGGATGGCGGTGGCACCGGGGCCCTTGCCGACGATGACGTCGACGCGGAAGTCCTCCATCGCCATGTACAGCATCTCCTCGGCGGGCCGGGACATGCGGTGGATCTCGTCGAGGAAGAGGACCTCTCCCTCCTGGAGAGAGGAGAGGATCGCGGCCAGGTCCCCGGCGTGCTGGATGGCGGGGCCGCTGGTGATGCGGATCGGGGCGTTCATCTCGGCCGCGATGATCATTGACAGGGTGGTCTTGCCCAGGCCGGGCGCGCCGGAGAGGAGCACGTGGTCGGCGGTGGCGCCGCGCGCGCGGGCGGCTCGCAGCACCAGGTCGAGCTGCTCGCGGACCTTCTCCTGCCCGATGAACTCGTCCAGGTCCTTGGGGCGCAGGGCGGCCTCGACGGCCTGGTCCTCACGGTCGGCGACGGAGTCCACCAGCCGCTCCTCGGCAGGGCCGCCGAGCCGCTCTTCGGCGGGGCTGTCGGTCGGGTCGTCCCAGTTCATGGAGTGTGCCTCGGGGTTCGCGGTCGGTTGGTCGGACGAGGAGGTGGGCGCCGTGCGCGGCGGCGGCCGGCCGGGTCAGCGCGCTCTGTTGAGCGTCTGCAGGGCCGACTTCAGCAGGTGGCCCACCTGAGGCGTGCCCTCCGTGGCCTCGGCCTGCGGTGCGACCGCGTTGACGGCCTCGTCGGCCTCACGCGTCGCGTACCCGAGGCCGATCAGCGCGGCGTGCAGTTGATCGCGCCATCCCGTGCTGATCGGCGTACCGACGGCGGGCGCGCCGATCGGCCGGCCCAGGCGGTCCTTGAACTCCAGGAGGAGCTTCTGGGCACCCTTCTTGCCGATGCCCGGGACCGCGGTGAGTGCCTTCTCGTCGCCGGTGGCGACGGCGCGGCGCAGTGCGTCCGGCGTGTGCACGGCGAGCATCGCCTGGGCGAGCCTGGGGCCGACGCCGCTCGCGGTCTGGAGCAGCTCGAAGGTCTGGCGCTCGTCGTCGTCCGCGAAGCCGTACAGGGTCAGTGAGTCCTCCCGTACGACGAGGGAGGTGGCGAGCTTGGCCGGCTGGCCGAGCCGGAGCGCGGACAGCGTGTTCGGCGTGCACTGGACGGCCATGCCGACACCGCCGACCTCGACCACCGCGGCGTCGGGAGCGAGTGCGGCGACCGTGCCGCTGACGAAGGCGATCATGCCGTACGGCCTTTCGGAGTGATCGGGGTTCTGGCCGCCTGCTGGGCGACCGCCTGCTGGAGCCGGTTCTGGGCCGGGGCGCGCCAGATGTGGCAGATGGCGAGGGCGAGGGCGTCGGCGGCGTCCGCGGGCTTCGGCGGCGCGGCCAGCCGCAGCAGCCGGGTGACCATCGCGCCGACCTGGGCCTTGTCGGCGCGACCGCTGCCGGTGACGGCGGCCTTGACCTCGCTGGGCGTGTGCAGGGCGACCGGGATGCCGCGGCGGGCGGCGCAGAGCATGGCGACGGCACTGGCCTGCGCGGTGCCCATCACGGTCTGGACGTTGTGCTGGCTGAAGACCCGCTCCACGGCGACGAATTCGGGCCGGTGCTCGTCCAGCCACTGTTCGATGCCCTGCTCGACGGCGACGAGGCGCTGTCCCAACTCGGCGTCCGCGGGCGTGCGTACGACACCGACGCCGAGCATGGTGAGCGGGCGCCCCGCGACGCCTTCGACCACACCGACGCCACATCGGGTCAGTCCCGGGTCCACCCCCAGTACGCGCACCCCAAGTCCTCCTTCGATCGCCTGTTTGTGCAGGCTATCGGGTGCCACCGACAACGGCTGCCGGCGACGCCCGGCAAAGCGACGGGCCGACGGGGTGTGTCCCGTCGGCCCGTTGAGCCGCTTGGTCCGCTCAGCTCGCGGCAGCGATACGCGGAAGCGTTACGCGTCGACCTTCTCCATGACCTCGTCGCTGACGTCGAAGTTGGCGAAGACGTTCTGCACGTCGTCGCTGTCCTCGAGCGCGTCGATCAGCTTGAAGATCTTCTTGGCGCCCTCCTCGTCCAGTTCGACCTGCATGGTCGGGACGAAGTTGGCGTCGGCGGAGTCGTAGTCGATCCCGGCGTCCTGAAGGGCGGTGCGGACCGCGACCAGGTCGGTGGCCTCGCTGAGCACCTCGAAGGACTCGCCCAGGTCGTTGACCTCCTCGGCCCCCGCGTCCAGGACGGCGGTCAGGACGTCGTCCTCGGTCAGCTCGCCCTTGGGGACGATGACGACGCCCTTGCGGTTGAAGAGGTACGACACCGAACCGGGGTCGGCCATGGAGCCACCGTTGCGGGTCATGGCGACGCGGACGTCGGAGGCGGCGCGGTTGCGGTTGTCGGTGAGGCACTCGATGAGCACCGCGACGCCGTTCGGACCGTAGCCCTCGTACATGATCGTCTCGTAGTCGGCGCCGCCGGCCTCAAGACCACCGCCGCGCTTGATCGCGGAGTCGATGTTCTTGTTGGGGACCGACGACTTCTTCGCCTTCTGCACGGCGTCGTACAGCGTCGGATTGCCGTCGAGGTCCACGCCGCCCATCCGCGCCGCGACCTCGATGTTCTTGATCAGCTTCGCGAAGAGCTTGCCGCGCTTGGCGTCGATCACGGCCTTCTTGTGCTTCGTCGTGGCCCATTTAGAGTGGCCGGACATCTGCCTGTCTCCTTCGCGTAACCCGTCTCTGTACGAACCCCAGAGATCCTACAAGGACTCCGCTGTCCGGTTGGCGCGCACCATGTCGACGAAGAGGGAGTGCACGCGGTGGTCGCCGGTCAGTTCCGGGTGGAACGACGTGGCGAGCACGTTGCCCTGACGGACCGCGACGATGTGACCGGCGTGCTCGGCGAGCACCTCGGCCCCGGCACCGACGGACTCGACCCAGGGGGCGCGGATGAAGACGCCTTCTACAGGATCGCCCGCGATTCCCCGCACGTCGACAGCCGCCTCGAAGGACTCGTTCTGACGTCCGAAGGCGTTGCGGCGCACGATCATGTCGATGCCGCCGATCGTCTCCTGGCCCGAGCGCGGGTCGAGGATCTTGTCGGCGAGCATGATCATGCCTGCGCAGCTGCCATAGACGGGCATACCGGCGCGCACGCGCGCGCGGAGGGGCTCCATCACGCCGAACAGGACGGCCAGTTTGGAGATGGTGGTGGACTCGCCGCCGGGGATGACCAGGCCGTCGACCTCGGCGAGCTCCTCGGGGCGCCGCACCGGCCTGGCCACGGCGTCGGCCGCGGCCAGGGCGATGAGGTGCTCCCGTACGTCGCCCTGGAGGGCCAGGACGCCTATGACAGGGGCTTCGTTGCTCATGGGGTGGGTTACCAGCCGCGGTTGGCGTAGCGCTCGGCCTCGGGGAGGGTGTCGCAGTTGATGCCGACCATGGCCTCGCCGAGGTTGCGGGACGCGTCCGCGATGATCTTCGGGTCGTCGAAGAAGGTGGTCGCCTTGACGATGGCGGCGGCGCGCTTGGCCGGGTCGCCGGACTTGAAGATGCCGGAGCCGACGAAGACGCCCTCGGCGCCGAGCTGACGCATCAGCGCGGCGTCGGCCGGGGTGGCGACGCCACCGGCGGAGAACAGCACGACCGGGAGCTTGCCGAGCTCGGCGACCTCGCGGACGAGCTCGTAGGGGGCGCGCAGCTCCTTGGCGGCGGCGTACAGCTCGTTGTTGTCGTAGCCGCGCAGGCGGGCGATCTCGTTCTTGATCTGGCGCAGGTGGCGCACGGCCTCGACGACGTTGCCGGTGCCGGCCTCGCCCTTGGAGCGGATCATCGCGGCGCCCTCGGCGATGCGGCGCAGGGCCTCGCCCAGGTTGGTGGCACCACAGACGAAGGGGGTGGTGAACGCCCACTTGTCGGAGTGGTTGACCTCGTCGGCCGGGGTGAGCACCTCGGACTCGTCGATGTAGTCGACGCCGAGGGACTGCAGCACCTGGGCCTCGACGAAGTGGCCGATGCGGGACTTCGCCATGACCGGGATGGAGACGGCCTCGATGATGCCCTCGATCATGTCCGGGTCGGACATACGGGCCACGCCGCCGTCCTTGCGGATGTCGGCGGGGACGCGCTCCAGGGCCATGACGGCGACGGCGCCCGCGTCCTCGGCGATCTTCGCCTGCTCCGGCGTGACGACGTCCATGATCACGCCGCCCTTGAGCTGCTCGGCCATGCCGCGCTTCACGCGGGCGGTGCCGGTCTCGGGAGCCTGGTTGTCGGAAAGCGTGGTGGACACGGGTGACCTCACTCGGTGAAAGAGGGTTGCTGCAAGCCCCGAGGAAACGGGAGAAGAGCAGGCCACATCAAGGGCCAATGGGAAGCCGGTGGATCGTTTTCCTGCCATCGGCCGGTGAAAGTGGCCTAAGCCGGACGGTCGGTCAGGGCCGCGGGCGGTTCGTCGTCCATCTCGAAGGCGAGCGGGAAGGGCGCGTGTCCCGCCAGCCGGAACCAGCGCACCTTGCGGTGCCGGCGCAGTGCCCGGGCGGCCCGTACGGCGTCGTTGTGGAAGCGCCGGGCCATCGGCACCCTGCGCACCGCCTCGGTCAGTTCGCGGGCCGCCGCCTCTCCCCCGGGTGCCGCCCGTACCGCCTCGACCTGCGCGGTCTCGGCGAACACGGCCCGCAGTGCCTGGCTCAGTTCGCTCTCGGCGACCTCCCGCTGCTCCTCCTCGGCCTGACGGGCGGCGTGGGCCGCCTCGTACAGCACGATCGACGCGGCCGGATCGAGCACTCCGGAGGTGGCCAGTTCCTGGGTCACGGAGGCGCGGCGCAGCAGCTGCGCGTCGAGGGCGGCGCGCGCCGCGTCGATCCGGGCGTGCAGCCGGTCGAGCCGGCCGGCGGTCCAGCTCAGGTACAGACCGATGGCGACCAGGGCCACCGCGATCCAGATGAGTGTCGACGTCACGGGCCGCAAGGCTACCCGTGCCCGGCGGCACCTCCCGACCGGCCCGAAACCGACCGTGCCGAGGACGCGATTCCCCCTTGGCCCCGGGGGACCTCTTGGGAAGCCTGGAGGCGTGGCCGGGAGACGGGGCCATGACGCATGCCCGCGGCAGTGGGGGAGACACGATCATGGACAGACGTACGGTGCTGGCGGCGGGCGCCGCGGGAGTGGCCGCGGTGGGGTTCGGGGCCGCGCAACCCGCCAGTGCGGCGCTCCAGAAGGGGCCACTGCCCCACGTCAGGCGGGCCCTGGGGCCGGCCGCGCGCGAGGCCGGAGTGGAGTGGGGCAACGGCTGGGTGCGGGCCCGGTTCACCGTGGCCGACGGCGGGGCGGTGCCGTTCGCCGTGGACGTCGTCGCCGACACCGACCGGGCGCCCACCGCCGTGGCGTACCTGCTGCCGGGCGGCGGTCTGAACTTCGCGGGCAACTTCTTCACCCCCCGCGGGCACAACCTCGCCCACCGCTTCCGGCGGCTCGGTCACCTCGTCGTCGGCATCACCCCGCGCGAGGATCTGGCCACGCCGGACGCCGTGACGGCCGACCGGGGCCTCGCCGCCCACCGCCGCGACGTCCGCCGGGTCGTCGACGCCGTCGACAGCGCGCTCGGCCTGCCGTACCGCCTCGTCGGCCACTCGGCGGGGGCCGCGCTCGCTCTGGACAGCGCGTCCGAGGACGGCTCGCCCCGGCTGCGCCAGGTGGTCGTCGTCGACACCACGGGCCCCTACGAGGGCGACCTCGCCGTGCGGGCCGCGCAGACCCGGGACACCTTCCAGGCGCAGATCACTTCCGGGGCGTATGTGACGGACCCGGGTCTGAAGGGGCTGCTCGCCCGTGCGGTGGCGGATCCGGAGGGGCCCGGTGCGGTACCGCGCCCGGTGGATCCCGCGACCCGGTTCACCCATGCCGGGCTCGCCCACTTCGCGCTGATCCGCACCGGCACGCTCCCGGGCCCCGCCAACTGGATCTACCACCAGGGCCACAGCGCGGGCGCGTACACGTTCGGCGCCACCCCCGCCGAGGACCACTACGCCCTCACCCACAGCCCCTTCGCCGTCTGGGCGGCCTCGGGGGCCGCACTGGGCAGCGGGCTCGTCCCGACCGCGCTGCTGCGCGACCTGGCGGCCGTCTGGGCCGGTGACGACACGGTGTACCGCATCGCCTGGGAGCGGATCCGCGCGGAGGTGGTCTGGGTGAACATGGAGCTGGGCCGGGGCGACCACCCGCGCGGCGCCGAACTGATCCGCGCGGCGGGCAACCCGAGGGTGTCCTTCACGGTCGTACCGGGGTACGGCCACGGTGACCCGATGTTCGGCACGGCGGCCGACCGGGACGTGTGGCCGCTGCTGACACCTCGGTGGGCCTGACATCCCAAAAGCCCCGCGAGGGGGCCTGGACGAGCGCACAAGGCCCGTACACGACCACGAGGGCCGGGCGGTGCCGCTCAGTCCCGCGCCAGCCCCAGCCGCGCCAGCAGGCCCGTCGTCCGTTCGTCGTCCTCCGGGGCGACCGCCGCCGCGCCGGACGTCACCGTCTCGTACACGGACAGGATGTCCGCGCCGACCGTCGACCAGTCGAACCGGCGTACGTGCGCGCTGCCGCGCGCGTGCAGTTCCGCCCGCCGCTCCGGGTCCCCCAGGAGCCGTACGGCGGCCTCCGCCAGCGCGTCCGCGTCCTCGTTGGCGAACAGCTCGCCCGCCGCGCCCTGGTCCAGCACCTGGGCGAAGGCGTCGAGGTCCGAGGCGAGCACGGGGGCGCCGGCGGACATCGCCTCGACCAGGATGATGCCGAAGCTCTCGCCGCCGGTGTTGGGGGCGATGTACAGGTCGACGCTGCGCAGGAAACGGGCCTTGTCCTCGTCGCTGACCATGCCGAGGAACTCCACGCGCGGACGCAGGCCGGCGGGCAGCGACTCCACGGCCTCCTTCTCGTCCCCGCGTCCGGCGACCAGCAGCCGGGTCTGCGGACGCGCGGCGAGGATCTTCGGGAGGGCCTTCATCAGTACCGGCAGGCCCTTGCGGGGCTCGTCGATGCGGCCGACGAAGCCGATCGTGTCCCCCTGCCACTCGGGCCGGGGCTCGGCCCGGGCGAAGAAGTCGACGTCGACACCGTTGGGGATGACCACGGCGTCGCCGCCGAGGTGTTCGACCAGGGTGCGTCTCGCGTACTCGCTCACGGCGATCCGGGCGCTGATCTTCTCCAGTGCGGCCTGGAGGATGGAGTACGCGGCGATCATGGCCCGGGAGCGCGGGTTGGAGGTGTGGAAGGTGGCGACGATCGGTCCCTGCGCGGCCCAGCAGGCCAGCAGGCCGAGCGAGGGCGAGGTGGGCTCGTGGATGTGGATGACGTCGAAGCGGCCGTCGTGCAGCCAGCGCCGGACCCGGGCCGCCGACAGGAAGCCGAAGTTGAGCCGGGCCACGGAGCCGTTGTACGGCACCGGCACCGCGCGGCCGGCCGAGACGACGTACGGCGGCAGCGGGGTGTCGTCGTCGGCGGGGGCGAGGACGGACACCTCGTGACCGAGGCGGAGGAAGTACTCCGCGAGGTCGCGGATGTGGAACTGGACGCCCCCCGGCACGTCCCAGGAGTACGGGCAGACGATGCCGATCCTCACGCGGTCCCCCCGTCGGGAGAGCGCGTGGGATCGAGGTCCTTGAGCCACAACCGCTGCAGCATGTGCCAGTCCTCCGGATGGTCGGCGATCCCCGTGGCGAAGGCATCGGCCAGCGCCTGTGCCATGACAGACGTCTTCTCGGCCCGCGTACCTGACTCGGGGACCTCGACCGGGGGGTGCACCCGGCCCCGCATGACGGGCGAGTCGTCGTACCAGAGTGTCACCGGCAGCAGCACCGCGCCGGTCTGCTGGGCGAGCAGCGCGGGACCGGCCGGGATCCGGGTGGCCTCCCCGAAGAACTGGACCTCGACCCCGGAAGAGGACAGGTCCCGTTCGGCGACCAGGCAGACCAGGCCGCCGTCGCGCAGCCGCCTGGCCAGCGTGCCGAAGGCGGTGCCGCCGCTGTGCGGCAGGACCTCCATGCCGAGGCCCTCGCGGTAGGCGACGAAACGGTCGTACAGCGTCTCCGGCTTGAGGCGTTCGGCGACCGTCGTGAACGGCGTCCGGAGCTTGGTGGTGACCCAGGCGCCGGCGAGGTCCCAGTTGGCCATGTGGGGCAGCGCGAGGATGACGCCCTTGCCTGCCGCGAGACCCTCGGTGAGGTGGTGCAGGTCCTCGGGGGCGAAGCCGCCCTCGACGCGCTCCGGGCTCCAGGCGGGCAGCCGGAAGGACTCCATCCAGTAGCGCAGGTACGACCGCATGCCCGCGCGGGACAGCTCGGCGAGGCGCTCGGGGCCCGCGCCCGGCACCACGCGCGCGTAGTTGCTCTCCAGCCGCCGCACGCCCTTGCCCCGCTGCTTCCAGGCGAGGTCGGCGATGCCGCGGCCGAGGCGGACGGCGACCGGCTCGGGCAGCTTCTTGACCACGCCCCAGCCCAGGCCGTACAGGGCGTCGGTGGCCCGGTCCTGGGCGCTCACTTCGCGGCCTCGCTCCCCCGCGTCTCCTGGTGGTCGGCCGCGGCCTCCGCCTCGGCCGACTCGCGGCGGACGGTGACGACCCGCTGGATCAGCGTGACCAGGCTGCCGACGGCCACGATCCACAGGGCGACCGGCAGCAGGTACTGGATGCCGGGCACGCCGAATGCGTGCAGGCCGGCCAGCCCCGCCAGGGTGAGGGCGATCACCAGGCGCTCGGCGCGCTCGACGAGGCCGTTGACGGCGACCGGCAGTCCGATCGACTCGCCGCGCGCCTTGGTGTACGACACCACCTGGCCGCTCGCCAGGCAGAAGATCGAGACCGCGCACAGGACGTTGTCGTCGCCGCCTCCCGCGTACCAGAGGGCGAAGCCGCCGAAGATCGCGCCGTCGGCCACCCGGTCGAGCGTGGAGTCCAGGAAGGCACCCCAGCGGCTGGTGCGGCCGAGCTGGCGGGCCATGTTCCCGTCGACGAGGTCGGAGAACACGAAGAGCGTGATCACGACCGTGCCCCAGAAGAACTCGCCCCTGGGGTAGAAGACCAGCGCACCCGCGACCACACCGGCGGTGCCGAGGAGGGTCACCGTGTCGGGGCTGACGCCCCGCCGGATGAGAAACGCGGCGAACGGTGTGAGGACACGCGTGAAGAATGCACGCGCGTACTTGTTCAGCATGGCCTTCCCGAGGGTCGGTGTGGCCGAGCGGCCCCTGCTGGCCACCGGCTGGCCCATCGTAGCCACGCGCGCGCGTGGGTGACGGCGGGGCACCCGCGCCCCGGTCGCGAGATCGGGGGGACGGCCCACGACCGGCAGGGGGCGGCGGGATCGCGTCCTTCGTATGGACGCACCGTGACGGGAGTGGAAAGCTCGAAGAACACCGCGGGCGTCGCCGGAGCCGCCACCGCTGGGGGTGCCTCCAGACGGAGTCTGGGGGAGGGTCCGCGTGTCCGCGCCCACAGTGACCTCACCGTGCACGGGAGGCAAGGCCATGGGCGACAAGGCGAACGCACACCCCGGAGCCGCCGGCAGGGCAACGGCGGCCGACCACCCCGCGTCCGTACGGAATGTGGTGCTGGTCGGCCACTCCGGATCGGGCAAGACGACATTGGTGGAAGCACTCGCACTCACCACGGGGGCGGTGAACCGGGCGGGCCGTGTGGAGGACGGCGGCACCGTCTCCGACTACGACGAGATCGAGCACCGGCAGCAGCGCTCGGTGCAGCTCTCCCTGGTACCCGTCGAATGGGACGGGTTCAAGATCAACCTTCTCGACACCCCCGGATACGCCGACTTCGTCGGAGAACTCAGGGCCGGTCTGCGAGCGGCGGACGCGGCCCTTTTCGTGGTCTCCGCCTCGGACGGGGTGGACGGCTCGACCCGCATGGTGTGGGAGGAGTGCGCGGCGGTGGGTATGCCGCGGGCGATCGTCGTCACGCACCTGGAGGCGGCCCGCGCGGACTTCGAGGAGATGACCCGGATCTGCGCGGAGGCCTTCGGCGGCGACGACCCCGACGCCGTACTCCCGCTCTACCTGCCGCTGCGGGGCCCGCAGGCGCCGGACGGGCACGCGCCCGTGACCGGGCTGATCGGCCTGCTGTCGCAGCAGCTGTTCGACTACTCCTCCGGGGAACGCAAGGAGTCGGAGCCGGGAGAGGACCAGCTGCCGCTGATCGAGGAGGCCCGCGGCCGGCTGATCGAGGGGATCATCTCGGAGAGCGAGGACGAGACCCTCATGGACCGGTATCTCGGCGGCGAGCAGGTCGACGTCAAGACGCTGATCGAGGACCTGGAACGGGCCGTCGCGCGCGGGGTCTTCTTCCCGGTCCTGGCCGCGGCCCCGGCGGCCGAGGGCGCGCGGCACGGGCTCGGCACCGTCGAGTTGCTCGAACTGATCACGCGTGGCTTCCCGACCCCGCTGGAGCGCGAGGCACCCCGGGTCACCACGGTCGAGGGCGAACCACGCGAGCTGAAGCTGTGCGATCCGGGCGGACCGCTGGTCGCGGAGGTCGTGAAGACGGCGTCCGACCCGTATGTGGGCCGGGTCTCGCTGGTACGGGTCTTCTCCGGCACGCTGCGGCCCGACGCGACCGTGCACGTCTCCGGGCACGGGCTCACGGACCGGGGCCACGAGGACCACGACGTCGACGAGCGCATCGGCGCCCTGTCGGCCCCCTTCGGCAAGCAGCAGCGGGCGCTCGCCCACTGCATCGCCGGTGACATCGCGTGCGTGGCGAAGCTGAGCCGCGCGGAGACCGGGGACACCCTCTCCGCCAAGGACGACCCGCTGCTCATGGAGCCGTGGGAGATGCCCGACCCCCTGCTGCCGCTCGCCATCCAGGCGCACAGCAAGGCCGACGAGGACAAACTGTCCCAGGGCCTGTCCCGGCTGGTCGCCGAGGATCCGACCATGCGGCTGGAGCAGAACCAGAACACCCACCAGGTGGTGCTGTGGTGCCTGGGCGAGGCCCATGCGGACGTCGCGCTGGAACGGCTGCGCAACCGTTACGGCGTGCAGGTCGACGTCGTCCCGCACAAGGTCTCCCTGCGGGAGACGTTCGCGACCAGGACGGCGGGCCGCGGCCGGCATGTGAAGCAGTCCGGCGGCCACGGGCAGTACGCCATCTGCGAGATCGAGGTGGAGCCGCTTCCGGGCGGTTCGGGCATCGAGTTCGTCGACAAGGTCGTCGGCGGGGCGGTACCGCGCCAGTTCATCCCGTCGGTGGAGAAGGGCGTGAAGGCCCAGGCCGCCAGGGGAGTCGCGGCCGGCTATCCGCTCATCGACTTCCGGGTCACGCTGCTGGACGGCAAGGCGCACTCGGTGGACTCCTCCGACGCCGCGTTCCAGACGGCCGGGGCGCTGGCGCTGCGGGAGGCGGCGGCCGAAGCGAAGATCCATCTGCTGGAACCGGTCGCCGAGATCAGTGTCCTGGTCGGCGACGACTACGTGGGCGCCGTGATGAGCGACCTGTCGGGGCGGCGCGGCCGGGTGCTGGGCACCGAACAGACCAGTGGCGGAAGGACGTTGATCAGGGCCGAGGTGCCCGAGATCGAGATCGGCCGGTACGCGGTCGACCTGCGTTCGCTGTCCCACGGGACGGCCCGTTTCAGCCGTTCGTACGCGCGGCACGAGCCGATGCCGCCGCAGATCGCCGAAAGGATCAGAGAAGAGGCGGGCAGCGCCACGTAGGTGACGACGGGCCCCACCGGTGACGTTCACGGAACGCTCCCCTCCGCGTCGGCGGGCGGCTTCGGCCGTCCGCCGACGGCTGTGGGGCCGTGCGCGCCGGCCGTAGTGGGGCGTGCACCGGCCGAAATGGGGCGTGCGCCGGCCGTAGTGGGGCGCGCGCCGACGGCAGTTGGGGCATCCGCCGACGGATGTCACTGCCTGCGGATACGCTGATGACCTGATCAACAGGTGTGCGGAGCACGGAAGTCGGGAAGGCCGCAGGAGCAAGACTCGCGGCGATCGGGGGCGGGAATGACCGTTCAGAGCGGTTACGCGGACATCTTCGGTCCGCAGGTGCCGCGCACGGGCGACGGGGACCAGACGGCGACGTTCGCGCTGGCCTCGGCGGCCTATCGGGACAGTCCGGTCGAGGAGATCCTCAAGGCCAACAACGAGTGGCACCAGTCGGCCGTCTCGGGCGGCCGCGCGTGGACGAGGATCTTCCGCCCCAACCTGGGGGAAGCCTTCTCCACCGCCGTGATCGCCCGCATGCTCGGGGCCGGCCGCAAGCCGCTCATCCAGTCCTTCGGCGCCGAGCCGCAGGTCGTGGTCGAGCACTGTCTCGCGGCGAACAACATCCGCAGGGAACGGGACAACCTGCTCACCATCGTCATGGTGCTGTGCGGGCTGCTGTTCCTGCCCGGGCTGCTCATCTGGCTGCTGGTGTTCCAGATCCGCACGACGATCGCGAAACAGGAGGGCAGGACCGGCGCCCTGGCCACCGCACTGCTCGTCGGAGTGGGCGCCCTCGCCGTGATCTTCCTGGTCAAGATGCCGTTCTCGGGCTTCTGGGCCTGGTACGCGCGCGCGGCGGTGGTCCTGCCGGTGGTCGGCTGGTTCTGGGCCAAGCAGATCTGTGAGCGCACGGCGAAGGACCTGCGGGAGCGCTGGAACAGCCTGCTCTCCGGCAGCAGCGTCGGTGCGAAGGTGCCCGAGGCGGTGCCGACCAGCCCCAAGGAGACGGCGGCCGAGCAACTGCGCCAGTCCCTCGCCCGGTTGAGCGCCGAGCAGCAGTCCAACTCGGTCTTCTACGCCGGGCCCAAGGGCATACTCGGGATGGGCACCCGCTGGGGCATCTGGCAGCTCGCCGAGGACCTGCGCCCCGCCGACCCCACCCGTGAGATCCACCCCTTCCGCAGCTGGGACGTCATACGCGCGGTCCACGACCAGCTGCGCATGCTGGAGCGCGGCCCGCTGAACACCGGCGGTTTCACGAAGCCGTCGATACGCCACTGGATCGTCACCCCCGTAGGGGAGAACACGAAGGAGGTGTCCCGGCCCGAGGGCACGGACGTGGAGGCGTACCAGGTCAAGTCGCACGCCATACAGGACATCTGCAACAAGCAGCAGTTCGGCGCGGGCGACCGGCACTACCTGGGTGTGCAGTGGACGCTGTGGGACGGGCAGCTGGTCATCACCATGCTGATCACGGTGACCGTGCTGCACGAGACCCTGCGCATCGAGGTGACCGGGCACGCGCTGGGGCCGGTGCACGGGCTGTTCACCTCGAAGCCGGAGGCCAAGGAGAAGGAAGTCGCGAAGTCACTGAAGTTCTGGGAGACCCGGAAGGTGAGGCTTCCGCTGGTCGACGCGGACGAGGTGGTGCGACTGACGGCCCGGGCACCCCTGACCTGGTACCCCCCGCTGCTCAACTGGCTCGGCGGCAGCCTGACGCTCCCCGAGCCCTTCGGACTGCGGCACGCCTGGGCGGACAAGCCGTGGCGGCATCGCTTCATGGCCGACGACGCGCTGCGTGCCGCGACGCCGGTCCTGCGGGTGGTGCACGCGGCGGCGATCCGGGTGCTGACGGAGAACGGCGTGGACACGGAGAAGTTCGGCACACGGTCGGCGTTCCTCAGCACGGCGGTGCAGGACACCGCGCCGAGTAAGGCGGATCTGTACGACGCGTAGGCCTCCGGCGGTGGGGCTTGGGCGCGGAGGCCCGTCCGGGACCTGCCGCCCCGGGCCCCCTTCGGCCTGAACGGCCTCGTCCTCGAAGAAACGCCGGACGGGGAAGAACGCCGGACGGGCGGGGCGATGCCCGCACCCGCGTGCCCCACGGCTCGGCGGGCTACGCGGGCCAGGCGTCCGCCAGCATCTTCCTCGTGTCGGCGAGCAGCTGCGGCAGCACCCTCGTGTGGCCGACCACCGGCATGAAGTTGGTGTCGCCGCCCCAGCGCGGGACGATGTGCTGGTGGAGGTGGGCCGCGATGCCCGCCCCCGCCACCGAGCCCTGGTTCATGCCGATGTTGAAGCCCTGCGCGCCGGACGCGGTGCGCAGGGCGGTCATCGCCTGCTTGGTCAGGGCGCCCAGCTCGGCCGTCTCCGCGTCCGTGAGGTCCGTGTAGTCGGCGACATGGCGGTAGGGCACGACCATCAGGTGGCCGCCGTTGTACGGGTACAGGTTCAGCACGGCGTAGACCTGCTCACCGCGTCGGACGATCAACCCGTCCTCGTCGGACTTGGCCGGGATGGAGCAGAAGGGGCAGCCGTCGTCGGCACCCGGGCCGGTCGGCTTGTTCTCGCCCTGGATGTAGGCCATCCGATGGGGCGTCCACAGACGCTGGAACGCGTCCTGGGTCCCCACTCCCCACTGCTGCTCCGGCTCACTCGTCATGCAGTGCAGCATATGGCTTCGCCCGTTCGTGCCGTGTCGCCGGGGTTGGGGGAAACGTGTCGCCGGGGTTGGGGGAAAAGCGGCCCGGGACAAGCAGGCCCGGTGGACAAGGACGACCGCCTGGCCGGCCGGGAACGCCACAGCGAGGTACCGCTCGGCGTCGCGTCCCTGCTGTACCTGGGCTCGTACGCGGTACGGGTCCTCGGGCACGGCCTGCCGACGCCGTACAGGACTCCGCACTGGCGCTGACCTGCGTGACCTGGGCCATGTTCGGCGGTGTACGCCGGGAAGCGTCGACCACGGCGAGGTCGTGCCGGTCACGCTCCAGGTCTTCAGCGGCCAGGAAAGACCGACAGGCCCCGGGGAAGCTGTGCCTCCCGAGGACCTGTCGACGACAGCGGATCAGACCTGCGCCCGCTCCTCCACGACCTTCGCGATCTTCGCGATGGCCTCGTCGAACGGGATGCCGTTCTCCTGCGAGCCGTCGCGGTAGCGGAAGGACACGGACCCGCCGGACATGTCCTCGTCGCCCGCGATGACCATGAAGGGCACCTTCTGCTTCTGGGCGTTGCGGATCTTCTTCTGCATCCGGTCCGAGGAGGAGTCCACCTCGACCCGCAGCCCCTGCCTCTTGGCCGCGGCGGCGAACTTCTCCAGGTACTCCACGTGCCCGTCCCCGATCGGGATGCCGACCGCCTGGACCGGCGCCAGCCACGCCGGGAAGGCGCCCGCGTAGTGCTCCAGGAGCACCGCGAAGAACCGCTCGATGGAGCCGAACAGCGCACGGTGGATCATGACCGGACGCTGCTTGGAGCCGTCGGGCGAGGTGTACTCCAGCTCGAACCGCTCCGGGAGGTTGAAGTCCAGCTGGATCGTCGACATCTGCCAGGTGCGGCCGATGGCGTCCTTGGTCTGGACGGAGATCTTCGGGCCGTAGAAGGCCGCGCCGCCCGGGTCCGGGACCAGGGGCAGGCCCTGCTTCTCCGCGACCTGGCGCAGCGTCTCCGTGGCCTCTTCCCAGGCCTCGTCCGAACCGACGAACTTCTCCGGGTCCTTGGTGGACAGCTCCAGGTAGAAGTCGGTCAGACCGTAGTCGCGCAGCAGGTTCAGCACGAAGGTGAGCGTCTTGTCGAGCTCCTGGGACATCTGCTCGCGGGTGCAGTAGATGTGCGCGTCGTCCTGTGTGAAACCGCGGGCCCGGGTCAGGCCGTGCACGACACCCGACTTCTCGTACCGGTACACCGTCCCGAACTCGAACAGGCGCAGCGGCAGTTCACGGTACGAGCGTCCGCGCGCGTCGAAGATCAGGTTGTGCATCGGGCAGTTCATGGGCTTGAGGTAGTAGTCCACGCCCTCGTCGAGCTGCATGGGCGGGTACATGCCGTCGGCGTACCAGTCCAGGTGGCCCGAGGTCTCGAAGAGCTTCCCCTTCGTCGCGTGCGGGGTGTAGACGAACTCGTAGCCCTCCTCCTCGTGGCGGCGGCGCGAGTAGTCCTCCATGACCCGGCGGATGACGCCGCCCTTGGGGTGGAAGACGGCAAGGCCGGAGCCGATCTGCTCCGGGATGGAGAACAGGTCCAGCTCGGAGCCCAGCTTGCGGTGGTCGCGCTTCTCGGCCTCGGCGAGGAAGTCGAGGTGCGCCTTCAGCTCGTCCTTGGTCGGCCAGGCGGTGCCGTAGATGCGCTGGAGCATCGGGTTCTTCTCGCTGCCGCGCCAGTAGGCGGCCGCGTTGCGCATCAGCTTGAACGCCGGGATGTTCCGGGTGGTGGGCAGGTGGGGACCGCGGCAGAGGTCCTTCCAGCACAGGTCGCCGGTCCTGGGGTCGAGGTTGTCGTAGATCGTCAGCTCACCGGCGCCGACCTCGACGTCCGCGCCGTCGTCCGACGAAGCCGAGCCCTTGAGGCCGATCAGCTCCAGCTTGTACGGCTCGTCGGCCAGTTCCTCGCGGGCGGCCTCGTCGGTGACCACGCGGCGGGAGAACCTCTGCCCCCGCTTCTGGATCTCCTGCATCTTCTTCTCGATGGCCTTGAGATCCTCGGGGGTGAACGGCTTCTCGACGTCGAAGTCGTAGTAGAAGCCGTCCTTGACCGGCGGACCGATGCCCAGCTTGGCCTCGGGGAAGAGTTCCTGCACGGCCTGCGCCATCACGTGAGCGGTGGAGTGACGCAGGATGTTGAGGCCGTCCTCGGACGAGATCTCGACGCCCTCGACCTCCTCGCCCTCGGACAGGACGTACGACAGGTCCTTGAGCTCGCCGCCCACCCGCGCGGCGACGATCGAACGCTCGCCGGCGAAGAGCTCGGCGGCCGTAGTGCCCGTCGTCACCACGCGCTCTTCCCGCTCGGAATCGCGTTGGATGATCACACGGACGTCTGACACCGGTCTCTCCTGACTGAAGGCGGACTGCGGCGCCATACAGGGAGCGCGCGCATGACCGGATCGTACCGACCCGCGCCCCCCGACCGCTAAACGGATGACCACCGCCCCGACCGCCCCGGTCTCCCCCACCGGCGCATGAGTCCCACGGGTCCCGGTCTCACTCCCCCGCGCGCCTTCGCCTCACTCCCCCGCAGGCCCCCGCCCTCACTCCCCTCCGCAGGTCTCCTCGAAGAAGGCCGTGATCTCCGCGGTGTCCTGCAGGGACTTCATCAGACGGTCCCGCTCCGCCTCGTCCACCTGCACCGGTACGACCTCGGAGGCGTCCGTCAGCCGCCGGAAGCCGCCTCGGCTCTCCAGCCGCCCGAGCACCCGCACCGGCAGTCCGACGAGGTGCGCGTGTCCGGCGATCCGGTAGGACTCCTCGTCCAGGGTGAGCCGGACGTGCGGGACCTCCGCCCCGGCGATCACCCGCAGCCGTACCGCCCCCTCGCCGCGCGGCCCCGACCTGCGCATCCGGACCACGGCCCCGGTGATCCGCACCGGCATGGAGGGCTCCTCGCGCAGATAGCGGGCGCCGGCCGCGCGCAGGACGGGCAGGTCGCCGGGCGAGAACTCGACGGGCTCGCCGCCGGCCGCGCAGTCCTCGGGGACGCCGGCCGCGGGTGCCCACTCGACGGCGACCCGTGCGCCTTCCGTACCGCGCACGAGGGCGATCAGCGCCTCCGTGAGCTCACGGCTCACGCCGGCCTCCACCGCGCCGTCGAAGGCGTCCATGCCGCCGGTGGCGCGCTGGTAGTCGACGGCCTCGCGGGCGGCGTACAGAGCCTGGTGCAGGCGGACGGCGAGCGGACGGCCGGTGTCAACGGGGACGAACGCGGTCAGACGGCGGCCCTCGCCCGCGGTGCCGACGAGCACGTTCCCCAGGACCGTGGCGGCGGTGCGCCGGTAGCGGGCGCCGTAGTAGCCGGCACGCGCGCGCGTGGCGAGCGCTCCGGCGAGCAGCATCTGCCGGGCGGCCGTCCGCAGTTGCTCCTCGACCGTCCAGGGAGCGGCGCCGGCCGGTCCGGTGGGGACGTCACGCCACCAGCGGATCTCGTCGCTGGGCACGGCGAGGGACACCAGCACCTCACGCGCGGAGGGCACGGCGCTGCGGGACAGCGCGAGCAGCGCCTCGCCGAGCAGGTCGTCGCTGTCGGGGAAGGCGCGGCTCTCGGGCACCAGCAGACTCATGCCGCGGCCCGGTCCGGGCGGGGTCCAGCGGCCGTAGCGCCCGGCCGCGCCGCCGCGCCGCTGCCAGCCGTGCCGGTGCAGCAGGGCGCCGAGCACGGCGGGATCGACGTCGGCGGGGTCGGGGGGGCGGGTCCAGGTGACGGCGGCCTGGTCGACGGGATGCGGTCGTACGGGCCGCAGTGGCTCTTCCAGCGGGCGGTGCGTCATGGTCTGCCTCCGGTCCCGACCCGCGTCATGATCTCGCACAGCGCCCGGTCGTCGAAGATGCGCGCGGTCGGTATCCGCACGGTGGTCCGGGTCCGGCCGGTGATCGGGTGACCGGCGAGGTTGACCCAGTAGCAGCAGTGCCTCAGGTCGAGCCGGTCGTGGCTGGCCCGCAACCAGTCGTCCTGGGCTCTGGGCACGAGCATCACCACGAGGATCTTGTGCACCGAGACCGGACTGCGGGCGAGCTTGCGCAGGTGGTCGTTGTCGAGCGTGAAGGAGAACGTGCGCCCGGGAGGGTTCGGCGGGACCTGGTAGGTGCATTTCAACTGCACCTTGATGGTGACCTCGTCGTCGACGGTGTGCCCGGGCGAGCCGTGGCTGACGTGCCAGTCGATGCCGTTGTCCGGAAAGGGCTGCGACAACGAGCAGCCGGCCGCCGCCGCGACCGCGTGCAAGTAGCCCACCTGCAGGGTCTCCATGCAGGCGGTGGTGGCGAGTGTGCCGCGATGGGAAGCCGTGCGTTCGGGCAGCAGCCCGCCCCGCTCGGGCTGCGCTATCGCCATGACCAACAGCCTTCCAGAACTGGTGTAATGCCCATGCCTGGGCCGAGTGCATCCCGCGCCGGGCCGCTGAACTGCAAAGACCCGTATTCCTGTTGTGTCCTTCCGGCGTACGGCGCAAACAGCCCGGGTATCACCAAACGGGGCAGACGACGGGGCGTCAGCTGCCGCGGGTGGATGAGGGGTTGGGTAGGTATGGCTTGCTGGTACGAAGGGCCGCTGGCTGCTTTCGACACGGAGACCACGGGCGTGGACGTCGAGACCGACCGGATCGTGTCGGCCGCCGTCGTCGTCCAGGACGCCCCGGGCACCCGGCCGCGGGTGACCCGGTGGCTGGTGAACCCGGGCGTGCCGGTGCCCGCCGGTGCGACGGAGGTGCACGGACTGACGGAGGAGCATCTGCGGCACAACGGCCGCTGGCCCGCTCCGGTGATGTACGAGATAGCCGAGGCGCTGGCCGAACAGGCCCTGGCCGGGCGGCCGTTGGTGGTGATGAACGCACCGTTCGACCTGACGCTCCTGGACCGGGAGTTGCGCCGGCACCGTGCCTCGCCCCTTGACCGCTGGTTCGAGACCTCCCCGCTGCTGGTGCTCGATCCGAGGGTTCTCGACAAGCACCTGGACCGCTACCGCAAGGGCCGCCGCACGCTCACCGACCTGTGCGCGCAGTATGGCGTCACGCTGGAGGGCGCGCACGACGCGGGGGCCGACGCACTGGCCGCGCTGGATGTCGTACGGGCGGTGGGGCGCCGGTTCGCGGTGCGGCTGGGGCGGCTGAGCCCGGCCGAGCTGCACACGCTCCAGGCGGTGTGGCATGCCGCGCAGGCACGGGGCCTGCAGGCGTGGTTCGCCCGCAGCGGCACGGAGGAGACGGTGGATCCGGCGTGGCCGCTGCGCCCGGACATGCCGGCCGCGGCATGAAGAAGGCCGGTCCGCCTCAGGCGGACCGGCCTTTCCCGGTGGGCGATACTGGGTTCGAACCAGTGACCTCTTCGGTGTGAACGAAGCGCTCTCCCACTGAGCTAATCGCCCGGGAACGCACTGAACAATACAGGTCCCCGCGGGTTTCCTTCAAACCGTTGTCAGGTGGCCGGCCAGTCCGCGCCGCCCGGCCCGCATCATCAGCCAGTGGTTGGCGCGGAAGACAGGCCGTCCGGGTACGGCGAATCGCCTGAGCAGCGGCTTGCTGACGTCGACCACCTGCTCGTATTGGGCCAGGCTGCCGGTGCCGTCCGCGGTGACCGTCCAGCGCGCCCAGCCGTCGATGTCCCCGGACACGGTGGTCTCCAGGACCCCGGCCGCCGGGTCCCGCCGCATCTCGCGGACGGTGACGGTCAGGTCGTACGGCAGGAGGGAGCGGATGCGGACGACGCCGGTCGAGTCGTCGATCCGGTTCACCTCGCGTACCTGGCGCCACCACCGCGGATAGTCCTCGACCCGCTCCAACGCGGCGTACACGACGGTGGGCGCGACGGGCAGCCGCCATAGGCTGTGGAAGCGGTAACGGTTCCAGTCCATGAGCGGAGTCTGCCCGGAGGCGGGCACGGTGAGGCGTAGCTGAGTAGGACCTGAGTACGCGCACTCATGCCGTACGACGTGACGCGCACCACACTCGACGGCATGACGCACATTCCGCCACCGGCCGAGGAGTTGCGGATCCTCGACGCCGAGTTGTGGCGACTGGACGCCCACCGGGCCCAGTTGCTGGCCCGTCGCGCCTGGCTGGTCGCCACCCTGCAGAAGCCGCAGCCTCAGCCTCAGACCCGGTCGCTGTCCGTGGTCCCGCCCCGCCCGGAGACCTCCGCGCTCGGCGTGCAGAACCTTCTCCTCCTGCTCGGCGGCGTCCTGCTCTCCGTCGCGGCGATGGTGTTCACCCTGGTCAGCTGGGGGCACCTGGGGATCACCGGGCGGGCCGTGGTGCTGGGCGCCGTCACCCTGGCCGCGCTCGCCGTGCCGACGGTGTCGTTGAGGCGGGGGCTGCGCTCGACGGCCGAGTCGGTGGCGGGCCTCGGGCTCGCGCTGACGATTCTGGACGCGTACGCCTTGCACGAGGCCGCGCTCGCGGGGGTCGACGGCACCGGATACGCGGCGGCAGTGACGGCCGTACTGGCCCTGCTGTGGGCCGGGTACGGTCTGCTGCCGGCCACGGCCGCCCTGCGTCTGCCGCTCCCCGCCGCCCTGGTGGCAGCCCAGTTCCCCCTGCTGCTGTGGGCGGTCGCGGCGGACGCGAGTCCGTACGGGATCACGGCCGCGCTCCTGGTGACCGCCGGGGCCGACACGGTGCTGGCGCTCCGGGTGGGCTCCGGGGCCGTGCGGATCGTCGCCGCTGTCGGCGCGTACGGCACTGGCGCCTGGGGCGTACTGGCCGCCGGTTGGCTGTCCTGGACGGCCACCGGCGAGGGCGCCGCCGCCCGTGCGGCGGCGCTCCTTCTCCTCGCCGCCGCGATCGCGCTGGGCGCCGCCTGGCGGAGCCGGGGCGAGAAGCGGGCCGTCGGTCTCGTCGTCGCCTCGGGGCTGCTCGCGGTCGGCGCATTCGGCGGTGCGGCACGCCCCGCGCTCCCGGAGGTGTGGACGGTTCCGGTTCATCTTGCCTGCGGGATCGCCCTGTTGGCGGCGGTACGTGCCACTTTCCTGCCGGACGCGGTGCGAGGCGGCCTGGCGTGGGCCTCCGGCGCGGTGCAAGCGCTCGCCGTGCTGTGGACACTGCCCGTCCTCGCCGTCGCGCTGCTGGGACCGGCCGGCTGGGTGACCCGCGCGTGGACCGGGGCGCCCTCGGACTCCCGTGCCGCCGTGACGGCGGACGTGCCCTGGCCGCCGCACGCGGCGACGGCTCCCCTCGTGCTGGCGGCCGTCGCGGCCGTGCTCGTCCTGACCGTCCGCGACACGACCTGGCGCCCACGAGCCCTGACCGGCGCGCTGGGGCTGACCTGGGCCACGGCTGCGGTCCTTCCGGCGGTGCTGGAACTCCCTTACGGTGTCGGCCTGTTGGTCCATGGAGTCGGGATCGCCGCGGCTGTGGGAGCAGCGGGAGCCGTACACCGGGTGCAGCCGTCGCCGCAGGGTACGGAGGCGATACAGCCCACCACGCCCACACTCGACGTACGTCATCACCTTCCCGCCAAGCTCACCGCCCTCCTCCTCGCGCTGCTCAGCTCCCTCAGCCTCGTCGCGCTCTCCCTCGCCACCCAGACCGCGACCCTCACCGTGCTGTCGGCCCTGACCGCGCTGGGTGCGACCGCTTCCTGGTCCTCGCGCCTCACGCCCGTCACGGCCCCGGCCGCCCTCGCGTACGCCGCCGCGCTCGCCTGCGCGACCGGTGCCGCCGCGGACTGGACGCCCGCGCACACCGCCCTGCTCGTGCTGGCGGTGCCCGCGGTCGCGGCCCTGCTCGCGGCACGCCTGGGCAGTTCTGTGGCGACCGTGCCGGTCGAGGCGGCGGGTGCCGCGGCCGGACTGCTCGCCGTGACCCTCGCCGTGGCCGACCCGCCCCTGCTCGCCCTCGTCCTGGCCCTGTGCGCGGTGATCATCGCCGGGACGGCCGTACGCCCGGAGCGGCGCTCCCTCGGCTACGCGGCCACCGCCCTCTTCGTGCTGGCCACCTGGGTCCGCCTGGCCTCCTGGGACGTCGGCGCCCCCGAGGCGTACACGCTCCCGGTCACCGTCCCCGCGCTGCTTGTCGGCGCCCTGCGCCGACGCCGCGATCCGCAGGCATCCTCCTGGACTGCGTACGGCCCCGGACTCGCCGCCACTTTGATCCCGAGCCTGTTCGCGGCCTGGGGTGACGCCCACTGGACGCGTCCGCTGCTGCTCGGCGGCGCGGCGCTGGCGGTCACCCTGCTGGGCGCCCGGCACCACCTCCAGGCACCGCTGCTGCTCGGCGGGTCGGTGCTCACCCTGCTCGCGCTGCACGAACTCGCCCCGTATCTCGTGCAGGTGACCGGAGTGCTCCCGCGTTGGGTGCCTCCCGCCCTCGCCGGACTGCTGCTGCTCGCACTCGGGGCGACGTACGAGCAGCGCATCCGGGACGTCCGACGGGTGCGGGAGGTCCTGGGGAAGATGAACTAGGGCCCTTCTGATGGATCTCCGTGGGAGAAGGGCCCTAGCCCGGGCTAGGGCATCTTGTCGCCCAGCAGTGCCAGGTTCTCGATGGCGGCGAGGCCATAGAGCGCGGTGTCGTTGGTGGACACCCACGCGGCCTCGCTGCCCGGCACCAGGGTGGCCGGTCCGCTCAGCTTCTCCGTCTTCCAGGGCGACGACTCCTTGTAGCCGTCGGAGTTGTAGAACTTGTCCCACGCCCGCTTGGCGAGCTTCTCGTCCCCGGTCTGTACGGCGGTGTACGCGTCCAGGCGCGAGTGGCCCTGGAACAGCAGCAGTGAGCCGAAGTCGGAGCCGTAGCGGGCCTTCTGCTCGGCCTTGGTGGCGTTGAAGTAGCGGCAGTAGTCGAAGTAGGCCTCGTTGAACTTCGGCATGTTGACCAGGTCGATGAGTTCGGCGCACAGCTCGTTGAGGCCGAAGACGGCGGAGAGGTGCGAGACCGACACCACCGGCTTGTCGGCGACCGCGAACTTGCCCGTGTCGAGGTCGTACAACCCGCTGCCCTGCACGAAGCCGTTGGGCTGGGCGGCGATGCCCTCCATCGTCGACAGCACGCGTGCCTTGGCCTTCTCCCACTTGGGACCCTTGCGTTCCCACTCGGTCAGCCAGGCCGACACCAAGCCGCTCCAGTCCGTACCGAAACCGACCGACAGGGCGTGCCGGTCGGGGGTGTAGGCATCGGTGCGGACCTTGCGCAGCGGGTCGAGGACGAGGAAGGTCTCGTCGGAGTCGACGTTGGCGTGCATGAGGTCACCGACCCGTTCGTCGGCGGTGAGGAAGTAGTAGAAGCGCCGGTAGGTGGTGTTGGCGATGCGCTGCTGCTTGGCGCTGTCGGCGAAGTGCTGCACACCGTGCCGGGTGCCGAGGCCGGCCCACTTGCCCAGGTGGTAGACGTCGACCTCGCCGGTGTGCCGGGTCATCGACTCGGCGAACCGGAAGATGTCGGAGCGTCCGCTTCTCAGATACGCGTACCAGAGCCACAGGTCGGGCGACAGCTCGGAGTTGTCCCAGGCGTAGCCGCCGATGTCGTACCGCCACACGTGCCGCGCCGAGTCGTACGTGTGCATGATGTCGCCGTAGTCCCAGAAGCCGTACCAACGGCGCTGCTCCACCTGGTCCCGGTAGTAGGTGAAGAGGAAGTCGAGGTGGTCCTCGATCTTCGCCTTGGCCGGCGTGGAGCGGTCCGGCTCGGAGTAGAGACTCGGGCCGAAGACCCCGGCCTTGATGAGCTGCTTGGGCGGGGCGGCCAGCTGCGGCAGCACCCGTACGGCCTCGACCTGTTCGGCGAGCTGCTCGGCGCTCGGCGTCGACTCGTTGGCCCAGAAGAGGAGTTCGGAGGTGCGGGCGATGCCGTACGGGGTGCCGAACTCGGGCTCGTAGTCCTCGTAGGTGATGTTGAGGCCTTCGAGCTGCTCGGCGAACGTGTCCTGGCCCATGCCGTCGTGGTAGAAGCGCAGGTCCATGGGCTGCGACTCGGGCGACCAGAGCCAGAGGGTGACCTCGGCCTCGTCGGTCTGGGCGTCGCGGATGTCGAGCTGGGCCGGGAACTTCTCCCAGAAGTCCCGCAGGCCGAAGGAGAGCCCGCCGCTCGCGCCGCCGACGTACCCGAAGCCGGAGGCCCGCTTGCCGCCGCCCGCGCCGATCCAGCCGTGCCCCTTCTTGGTGCGCTTGCGCAGCGTGAAGCCGTCGGCGGAGAGCTGGGAGAGGGTGTAGTCGCCCCACTCGGGGATGTACTGCAGCCTGGTCGTCACCCGCTGGTCCCAGGTGGACGGGTCGGGCAGCTTCTTCCCCTCGTACTGGGCCGCCTGCACGGCCGCGCCCGGGTCGCGGCGCAGTCCGGTGATGCCCTTGACGGCCTCGCGCAGCAGACCCGTGCCGTCGCCGCCGATCCGGATGTGACGGTCGTACGCCTGGTCGCGCATCGGCACGGTGAAGCGGACCCCGAGGCCGCGGATGAAGTCACCGCTCGCCTTGCCGGGCTCCTGCGTGCCGTCGTACGTGATGGTGTGCACCATGCGGAAGGAGTCGGCGCCCGCGTAGAAGTAGAGCCGGATCGAGAACGGCAGCCAACTCCGGTCGCCCTTGCGGTGCTTGCCGTCGATCTTGACGACCGCGCGGACCGGGCCGTCCTGTTCGACGGTGACCGAGGAGATGGCTCCCTCGAAGCGCTCGGTCTTCACCGAGCCCTGGTCCTCGTCCTCGATCTCGGGCTGGCGGATCAGCACGAGCCGGCCGTTCTTGGCGATCTCCGTCGAGCCGCGGGTGACCGACTTGATCAGCGTGGCACCGGACTTGCCGATCTTGGCCGTGATGACGCCGGTGGAGACGGTGATCGTGCCGCCGCTTTGGCCGACGGTGACCTTCTTGTCGGGGGCGGCGGCCGCACCGGCGGCGAGGGTGAGCTTGCCGGAGCCCGAACTCACCGCGTGAGCGGTCCACTTGAGCGAGCCGTCCGGCCAGTAGGCGATCGGCCAGGACTGTACGGGCACGGCCTTGCCGTCGGCGTCCGTGACCGAGAAGTTCTGGTTCTCCTGGTGGACGCCCTTGGGCCAGGGCACGCCGACGGTGGAGCCGGGGGCGGCACCGAGGCCGCCGTCCTCCAGCCAGTCCAGGGTCACGGGGTCGTCATCCGCGCCCGCGGCTCGTGGGGCGGCCTGCGCGTCCTTCGTTCCCAGGGCCCAGCTGAACTGGGCGGCGGCTCCGGCGACGGCGGCCGCCTTGAGAATGGACCTGCGGGGGATGGGAGACATGGAGATGCAGCCTTTCCTTCCGTGCGGGGCAAGGGGTGGTCAGGGGCATGACAGAGAGAGGGTGCGACGCCCGGGGCGCCGACCTGGTGAGAGGGCGCCGCCCGTCAGCGGCGCCGGTGACGCTCCTCCACGGCTACGGCGGCCGCCGCGACGGCCCCGAGGACGGGCACCGCCAGCGGAGTGGCGAACCACGCGGACACGGCCACCACAGCCAGTCCGCCGACGATCAGGAAGGAGCCGGCGGGGTCGAGCACGGTCCGGCGGCCGGCCTCGGCGAGCAGGGAACGCCAGGTGGCGCCAGGCGTCCACACCGCCGCCGCGCGCAGCCCGGCCACGACGAGCCCGATGAGCGCGAACACACCGACGGCCCCGACCAGCGGCCCGCCCGGGATCCCGGCCCGTACGGCCTGCACGTCCAGCCAGACCGCGGCCGCCGCGGCCCAGCCGGACAGCCCGGCGAGCCATCCGCCGCGTACGGCCACCCGGAAGTCGGCGACGAACTCCCGCCAGCCGCCCGCCTCGTGAGCGGTACGGCGACGCAGGTGCCGCGCCCCGGCGGCGAAGGCGGCCGGGTAGGTGACCACGCCCAGCGAGGCCACCGCGATCCACACCCCGGTGAGCAGACACTCGGCGAAGACCGCGAACCGCTCGGCGAAGACGGACTCCTTGCGCGGGGCGCGGGCTTTCACGCGTGCTTCGGCCATGGAGAACCGCCTCAGCCCTTCAGTCCGGACGTCGCCATGCCGTCGATCAGATAGCGCTGGAAGGCGAGGAAGAAGGCGAGCACCGGCAGCAGGGCGACCAGCGACATCGCGATCATTCCGCCGTAGTTCGCCAGGCCCTCCTGGTCCACGAACATCTTCAGACCGAGGGAGACCGTGTACTTGTCGGGCTCGTTGAGGTAGATCAGCGGGCCCATGAAGTCGTTCCAGGAGTTGATGAAGGTGAAGATCGCGCTGGTGATCAGGGCCGGCCGGCACAGCGGGAGCACGATCGACCAGTAGACGCGGAAGTGCCCGCAGCCGTCGAGACGGGCCGCCTCGTCGAGCTCCTTGGGCAGGTTGCGCATGAACTGCACCATCAGGAAGACGAAGAACGCCTCCGTGGCCAGGTACTTGCCCAGCAGGAGCGGGGCGTACGTGTTGATCAGGTTCAGGTTGCGGAACACCACGTACTGGGGGATCAGCAGCACGTGGTACGGCAGCAGCAGTGTGCCGATCATCAGCGTGAACAGCAGGTTGCGGCCCGCGAACCTGATCTTCGCGAAGGCGTACGCGGTCAGCGAGCAGGACACCAGGATCCCGACCACCGAACCGATCGCCAGCGTGAGCGAGTTGACGAAGAACGTGGAGATCGAGATGTCCGCGATGCCGTCGGCGAGCCCGGTGTAGTTCGAGATGATCGGGTCGCCCGGGAAGAGATCCAGGCTCCCGATGATGTCCCCGCTCTTCTTGAAGGAACCGCCGATGACCCAGATCACCGGATAGAGGATCACCGCGAGGATCACCAGGGACCCGATGTGCCAGGCCAGGGAACCGGGCAGTCCGCGACGGAGGTTGCCCGCCTTCGTGGAGCGGGCCTGCGTGATGTCGGTGGCCTGCGCGCTCATCGGGCGCCCTCCTCGTAGTGCACCCAGCGCTTCTGGGACCAGAACAGCACCGCCGTCACCAGTGCGACCGCGACGAGCAGCATCCAGGCCATGGCGGAGGCCAGACCCATCCGGCTGTTCTCGAAGCCCTGGACGTAGAGATAGCAGGTGTAGACCATCGAGCCGTCCGCCGGACCGCAGGCGTTGCTTCCGGCGCCGCCGCCGACGATGTACGCCGAGCTGAAGATCTGGAAGGAGTGGATCGTCTCCAGCAGGACGTTGAAGAACAGCACCGGGGAGATCATCGGCAGGGTGATGTTCCAGAACCGCCGCCACTTGCCGGCCCCGTCGACCTCGGCCGCCTCGTACAGCTCGCGCGGGACCTGCTTGAGACCGGCCAGGAAGATGACCATGGGGGCGCCGAACTGCCAGACGGTGAGCGCGACCAGACTGTAGATGATCATGTTCGGGTCGCCGGTCCAGCCGCCGACGTCGATCCCGAAGACCTTCTGCGTACGGTCGACGATGGCGTCGTCCGAGAAGATCGCCTTCCAGACGATCGCGACGGAGACGCTCGCCCCGATCAGCGACGGCGCGTAGAAGGCGGCCCGGTAGAAGGCCTGCCCGCGCCGCTTCTGGGCGAGCAGCAGCGCCACCCCGAGAGCCAGGAGCAGCTTGAGCGGCGTACCGACGACGACGTACCACATCGTCACCTTCACCGAGTGGCGCCAGCGGGGGTCGCCGAACATCTCGGAGAAGTTGTCGAGGCCGATCCACTTCGGCGCGTCGAACAGGTTGTAGTCGGTGAACGCGAAGTACAGCGAGGCGATCATCGGTCCCGCTGTGAGCAGCAGGAAACCGGCGATCCAGGGGGACATGAAGAGATATCCGGCCAGGGTCTCCCGGCGGCCCCGCCGCTTGAGTGCGGCGGGGCGCGGGGAGTTCACCGGACCGTGCCGCGGCTCGGAGTCCTTGGACAGGCCCTCCATCGCAGGGGCGTGTGTCACGGTGGTTCCCATCAGACGACGAGAGCCGTCTTCGACTCGGTGAAGAACTGCTTGACGGCGTCGGCGACCGAGCGCGTGCCCAGGGCGAGCTCCTCGGCGATCCGCAGGAAGGCGGACTCGCAGATGTCGGCGCCGTTCGGGTGCGGGGTGATCGGCTGCAGGACGCCCGCCTTGACGAGGGACTCCTCGTAGGCGGCGATCGCCTTGTTGACCTCGTCGGTCGGCTTGAACGCGTCGTACTGGGCCTGTGTCGCCGGCACCCCACGGTCATAGCCCATGATCTTGGCGACCTCGGGGTCGTGCACCATGAAGTCGATGAACTGGGCGACTTCCTTGGGGTGCTGCGTCCTCTTGGAGCCGCTGAGCATCAGGGAGCCGAGGTACTGGCCGGTCTTCTTGCCGTCGGTGGTCGGAATGGGGGCCAGACCGTACTCGCTCTTGCCTTCGGAGGTGTAGCGGACGGTGAAGTTGTCCCAGGTGAACTCACTGGCGGCGAGTTCCGCGGAGACGGCCGACTTGGGCTTGACCTGGGCGACCTTCTTGGCGTCGGCGAAGACACCCTCCTGGATGCCCTTCTCGGCCTTCGTCCACCAGTCCGTCAGATCGGCCTCGGTGAAGCCGAGCCCCTCCTCGGTGAAGAACGCCTTGCCGTTCTGGCGCAGGTAGAGGTCGTAGAGGTACATGACGCCGTACATGCCGCTGTCGCCGGCGCGCCCCGTCTTGTCGCGGATCTTCTTCATCGCCGCGTCGAAGTCGTCCCAGGTCCAGCCCTGCTCGGGCTTCACGCCGGCCCTGGTGTAGACGGGCTTGTCGATGACCAGGGCCATCGAGTTGGAGCCGACCGGAACTCCGAGCAGCTTGCCGTCGATCTCGCCGAACTTCTCCAGGCCGGCCCGGAAGCCGTCCATGGAGAGGTTGCCCGCCTTGACCTGCTCGCTGAGATCCAGCAGCACGTTCTTCGCGTCGTATTTCCGCAGGAATCCAATGGCATTCTGGAAGACGTCCGGCGGGTTCCCACCGGAAGCCTGGGTGTTGAACTTCTTCCAGAAGTCCACATACGGCTGGAAGTCCGTTTTCACCTTGATCTTCGGGTACTTCTTCTCGAAGAGCGCGATGGTCTTGTTGATCCGCTGGGCGCGGTCCTCGGCTCCCCACCACGCGTAACGGATTGTCACCGTCCCATCGGACGAGGTGCTTCCGTCACCACCGCACGCCGTCGTCGCCGCCAGCCCAAGCGTGGCAGCCGTGGCGCCGGCCGCCTTCAGGATCGTACGTCTCTCAACATTCCGGCTGGTTCCCACAGTCGGGCCTCCCCGCGCAGCGTCGTTGCCGCCTGCATGAATCGTTTCAAGTAAGCGCTTGCTGGCACAAGTTACGGAGGGCCCCGGAGTGCGTCAATGATTCGGACAGGAATTTCTCGCCGCCGGGCAGGGCGAGTTGACGGAGCGTCGGGTCCGCCGACCGCTCGAGGGAGGGCGATGCCGCAGGTGAGGGGCACACGATCGACGGACCGAACACGACCGGGCCCAGGACGCGCGGATATTGATCGCTGGATCGCGCACGCCTCACGCACAGACGACGGCGGCCCATCTGCTTCTCTCGCAGACGGGCCGCCGTATCCGGGGTGGGCGATACTGGGTTCGAACCAGTGACCTCTTCGGTGTGAACGAAGCGCTCTCCCACTGAGCTAATCGCCCGGGCGCACGGAGAACATTACCGCATGTCAGCGGGTGCGGGTGACCGGCGGCGACCGGCCCGCGCACCCCCGCCGGGGATCACTGGTCCTTGATCTTCCAGGGCATCACGACGCCGAACTTCCAGAGGTAGACGCCGACGATGGCGGCCACGATCACCAAGCCGACCGACGTCAGGATGATGTTGCGCCGCCGCACCTTGGGGTCCAGCGCGCGCTGGGCCGCCTCGGTGACCTTGCGTTTGGTCCAGCGCAGCACCAGCTGGGCCCAGACGAACTCGGTCGCCCAGATCGCCATGCCACCGAAGATCACCACCCAGCCCGGTCCGGGCAACGGCAGCATGATGATGCCGAGGACCACGACCGCGAGCCCGATGACGAAGATCCCGACCTGCCAGCTCAGGTGCAGCATGCGACGCGCCTTGATGAATTCGGGCGCCTTGGAGCCGAGCCCCTGCTCGCTCGCCGACCCGTCCACCTTCGCCCCGTCCGCCGCCACGGCAACCTCGCCCGGCTCGTCACTCCCCGTATTCATACAGCCAAACCCTACCGGACAGAAACCAGTCACCGGAATGGCCGTACCGTGCGAACACGCTCTCGGCCGGAAGAGTTACGTAAAGGCACGCAAAACACTCAGAGGGGTTTACAACGGCACCGTAGGTGGCATGTCGATTTCGCCGACGTGCGAATCCCCGAGCGCACACTGAGCGAAAGGCCCTGGCGCTTATGAACACCACGGTCAGCTGCGAGCTGCACCTGCGCCTCGTTGTGTCGAGCGAGTCCTCCCTGCCTGTCCCCGCAGGCCTGCGGTACGACACGGCCGACCCCTACGCCGTGCACGCCACCTTCCACACCGGAGCCGAAGAGACCGTCGAGTGGGTGTTCGCCCGTGACCTCCTCGCGGAGGGCCTCCACCGGCCCACCGGAACCGGCGACGTCCGTGTCTGGCCGTCGCGCAGTCATGGCCAGGGCGTCGTCTGCATCGCCCTGAGCTCTCCGGAGGGCGAGGCCCTGCTCGAGGCCCCGGCGCGGGCCCTGGAATCCTTCCTGAAGCGCACTGACGCCGCCGTGCCGCCCGGCACGGAACACCGGCACTTCGATCTCGATCAGGAGCTCTCGCACATCCTGGCGGAAAGCTAGGGGCGAGACCGCACAGAGCCGCCCGGCGCCGTCCACTCGGGGAGACGGCTCGGGCCAAGACAACCGCATACGGCACACACCGGCGCCGTCGCCGCGGATCCTCGCGGGGCGGCGCCGGTGCGCGTGTCTCCCGGCCCCGGTGAGTCGGTGTCCGTCCGTTCCCGGTACCGGGAACGGACGGACACCGACTCACCCCGCGAGCCGTTACCATCGGCCAGCATCGGCGGGCGTCCGCCCGACCCCCAGGCCAGGGAGCGAAACGTGCTGATCACCCACGACACCCGGTGCGCCCTCGACACCGTGGTGGATCTGGTCAACACGGCGCCGGACGACGACACGACGCCGGACGGGCTGCAGGACGTCGCAGCCCTGGAGAATTTCGTACAGAACCACAAGATGAGCGATGTCGGCGTCCTCTCGGAGTTCGATCTCTCGGCGGTGCGCAAGATCCGCGGGCGGTTCGCCGCGGTCTTCGCCGCCCCGGACCCGCGGACCGCCGCCGGACTGATCAACGAACTGGTCGCCGCCGCGGGCACCACCCCGCGGCTCACGGACCACGACGGCTACGACTGGCATGTCCACTACTTCGCGCCCGGCGCCTCCGTCGCCGACCACATGGCCGCCGACTGCGGGATGGCGCTGGCGTTCTTCGTGGTGGCCGGTGAGCAGGAACGGCTGCGCCGCTGCGAGGCGCCCGACTGCCGGCGCGCCTTCGTGGACCTGTCCCGCAACCGTTCGCGGCGCTACTGCGACAGCCGCACCTGCGGGAACCGGCTGCATGTGGCCGCGTACCGGGCGCGGCGCAAGGAAGCGGCGAGCTGAGACCCGGCCGTCGCGGCCGGTCCGGAACTCGTCGCGGCCGGTCCGGAACTCGTGGCGGTAGGTCCGGAACTCGTGGCGGTAGGTCCGGAACTCGTGGCGGTAGGTCCGGAACGCCGGACGTCACGGCAGTGTCGACGCGGCCCCCGGCGGGTGACGCCGGAGACCGCGGGTACGGCTCAGAGCAGCAGCAGATCGTGCAGCGCTGCCATGAGCAGGAGACACCCGATCACCGCAAGGAAGATCATCAGCGGTGGCTGGGAAAGGGCGAAGAGGCATCCGCGCGGCTCGTCCTGAGGTGGCGCGGCGTCGCTCTGTTTCGTGTCCAGCATCTCGCGGCGATGATGACGCAGTCCGCGCACGCCACGCGATCAACACGCCCGTAATGAGCGGGAGTTCGCAGTATTCCGTGATGTCCCGTTCGGGTCGTGATCATTTCCGGACGGGCGGGGACCTCTCTGTGACGTTTCAGTCGTCATGCGGAGGTCATATGCCACCCCGCCCGCCAGATCAGATGCCGTGCTTCTTCAGGATCGCCTCGATGTCGCTGAAGTCGTCGGCGGCCGACTCCTTGCGCGGGCGGCTCGCGGGCTGGGCCGCCGGGCGGGTGGCCGGGCCCAGGGAGGGCGCCGAGGCCGCCGGGGCCACCGCCTCGCGCCGGGCCTCCTTCGCGGCCGCCCTGCGCTCCTTGCGGGTACCGCCCCTGCGGCGCTCCACCGCGCGCGTGGTCATGAACAACAGCCAGGAGACACCGAGCACCCCGAAGCCGGCCCAGGCCGTCAGGCTGAAGGCACTGTCCGCGACCCACTCCACCACACCGGTCATGACCAGACCGACGGGGACGAGCGAGTAGGCGGCGATGCGGGTGGCCGCGAGGAAACGCTTGCGGTACGCCGTGACCGCCGCGATGCCGAGGCCGGCCGCGGAGACGGCGGAGCAGACGGTCTCGGCAATCATCCGGTCCTCCAGGCGGGGCTGAGTCGGCAGGGGCCGCTTTCGTCCCTTCCATCCTGCACCCGTCCCACCCCGCCGGGCCATGCTCCGGCCGGACATCAGGGACATCTCCGGGTCGGCTCCTCCGCAGGTGCCGTACGAGGCGTGAGCCGTACGACCGGCAACGTGCCGCTTGAGCCGGACGACACGGGCTGCGTGAGCGGACGAGTCATACGCGCACGCAGCCCACGTGACCGGCCGGGTCCGATTGGGTCGTGCCGAGCCGGACTGGGAGACTGGGGGCATGAGCGACTCCTCCCCCGCCCGCCCCGCGGCCCCCGTTCTCGATGTCTGGTGCGACCTCCAGTGCACGGACTGCCGCAGCGCCCTGGACGACCTGCGGGCCCTGCGCGCCCGCTACGGCGAGCGGCTGGAGCTGCGGCTGCGGCACTTTCCGCTGGAGAAGAACCAGCACGCCTTCGCCGCCGCCCAGGCCGCCGAGGAGGCCGCCGAGCAGGGGCAGGGCTGGCCGTACGTCGAAGCGGTGCTCGGGCGGGTCGAGGAGCTGGACCGTGCGGGGGAGGCCTTCCTGATCGGGGCCGCCCGGGAACTCGGCCTGGACGCCGAGGAATTCGACACCGCGCTGATCGACGGCCGGCACATCCTGATCGTGGACGCGGACCAGGCCGAGGGCAAGGCGATCGGAGTGACCGGCACCCCCACCTACGTCGTCGGCGGCGAGCGCCTCGACGGCGGCAAGAGCCAGGAAGGTCTGCGCGAGCGCGTCGAGGAGATCGTCGACCGGCTGCTGGCCGGGGGCGCGTGAGGAGTCAGAGCAGGTCCTTGTAGAGGTGGTGGGTGAGCGTCCGGTAGCCGAGTGACTCGTAGAGCCGCTCGGCCGGGGTGTTGCCCGTGAAGACGTTGAGGGTGACACGGTCCTTCCCGCCCGCGTCCGCCTGCCGCTCGGCCAGGAGCATCAGGGTACGGCCGTGACCGCGGCCCCGGTGCTCCGCCTCGGTCTCGACGTCGAGCACGAACGCCGTCTCGGGCCACAGCCCCAGCCACAGGGCACCGACACGGGTGCCTTCGTGCTCCAGGACGCTGATCCGGGTGTTCTGGGTGGCCAGACCGTCCGGCAGGAACTTCGCGTGGCCCTGGTCCGTCCTGGCGTACGCCTCGGCGGCGGGCATACCCCTGTCGATCAGGTCGCGGGCGAACTCCTCGCGCGTGTGCGCGAGCCAGGGACCGTACTCGGCCTCGGTCATGGGGCGGGCGGCACTGCCGGCGGGCAGCTCGGGCGGGGTGGCGTCGAGGAGCTTGACCAGATGCCGGCTGCTCGGCAGGTATCCGAGCGCCGTGGCGAGCCGCAGTGCGGCGTCGGCGCCGACGGGCACGGACACCTCGACGCGCCGGCAACCCCAGCCGCGTATGACCTCCTCCGCGGCGAGAGCGGCCACCGTGCCCCGGCCGCGCCTGCGGTCCGGCTCGTCGATGTGCAGGTCCTCGACGCGGGCGACGGCGGGTCCGTTCTCGGGGCGCGTGACGAGGCGCAGACGGCCGACGGGGCGGCTGTTGACACACACCTGGTAATGGCGCGAACGCGTGCCGTCCGCACGGTGCTGAAGCGGCTCGGTCGGCCGCAGAGTGGTGGTCATCACGGATGTTCTACCCGTACCTCGGGCCCACCGTCATCGGAGATTCGTCCGCCGCTACGGATCGAGGTCGTGCCCCGACCGCTCGGCGAAGATCCGCATGGCCTTGGCGGTCACCGGGCCCGGGGCGCCCGGCAGTTCACGGTCGTCGACGCGGTGCACGGCCTGTACGTCCCGGAGGGTGGAGGTCAGGAAGACCTCGTCCGCGCGCTCCAGGACGTCCAGTGGCAGGTCCGTCTCCCTGGCCCCGGTCCACTCGGCCGCCAGGGCGCGGGTGATGCCCGCGAGGCAGCCGGAGGACAGCGGCGGGGTGTGGATCTCGCCGTCGAGGACGACGAAGACGTTGGACCCGGTGCCCTCGCAGAGTTGCCCCACCGTGTTGCCGAACAGCGCCTCGGAGGCATCGTGTCGGCGAGCCCGGGCCAGGGCGACCACGTTCTCGGCGTACGACGTCGTCTTGAGGCCGGCGAGCGCGCCGCGTTCGTTGCGGGTCCAGGGGACGGTGATCACGGCCGTCGCGTCGGGGCGCCACGTGGACTCCCCGAGGGCGACCAGGAGGGTCGGGCCGTGTTCGCCGCGGTCGGAGCCGAGGGGGCCGTAGCCGCCGGTGTACGTGATGCGCAGCCGGCCGAGCGGCATCGGTTCGGCGGCCAGGACGGCGGTGCAGGCGCGGCGGACCTCGTCGAGGTCGGGGTCCGGCAGACCGAGGCCGCGTGCGGAGCGGGTGAGCCGGTGCAGGTGACGGGTGAGCGCGAACGGTTTCCCGTCGACCGCCTTCACCGTCTCGAAGACGCCGTCGCCCACGGTCAGCCCGTGGTCGAGGGCGGAGACACGGGCGGACTCGATGTCCCGCAGCCCGCCGTCGAGCCAGATCTTCACGTCGGTCCCTCTTCCTTCGCGTCGTACTGCCCCGAGTACTCTCCCGACGCTACCGCGAGCAGCCGGGCCGCCTTGAGCTCGGTCTCCTGCCATTCGGTCTCGGGATCGGAGCCCCAGGTGATGCCGGCGCCGGTTCCGAACCGCAGCACCCCGTCCGCGCGGTCGATCCAGAAGGTGCGGATGCCCACCGCCAGCTCACCGGTACCGCGGTCGGCGTCCACCCAGCCGATCCCGCCGCAGTACGGCCCCCGGGGCGCGGTCTCCAGTGCCTCGATGATCCGCAACGCGCTCGACTTGGGCGCCCCGGTGACCGATCCGGGCGGGAAGGCGGCGGCCAGCAGCTCCGGCCAGCCCGCGTCGGCGACCAGCTCGCCGCGTACCGTCGACACGAGGTGGACCAGTCCGGGGTGCTTCTCCACGGCGCACAGGTCCGGGACGGTCACGCTGCCGGTGACGCACACCCGGCCCAGGTCGTTGCGGACCAGGTCCACGATCATCACGTTCTCGGCGTAGTCCTTCTCCCGCAGGTCCGCCCCGGTCCGACCGGTGCCCTTGATCGGCCCGGAGAGGACCGTACGGCCGTCGCGGCGCAGGAACAGTTCCGGTGAGGCGGTGGCGATCTCCACCCCGTGAGCGGGCAGGCGGATCGTTCCCGCGTAGGGCGCCGGGTTGCCGCGCGCCAACAGGGCGGTGAGGGCGTCCACGTCGGCGCCCGGGTCCACGGGCGCCGACAGCACGCGGCACAGGTTGGCCTGGTACACCTCCCCGGCGGCGATGCGGGCGCGGATACGCGCCACCCCCGCCTGGTAGGCGGCCCGGTCGAGGGAGGAGACCCACTCGTCGGCGGCCGGCCCGCGCCACGCCCCCGGCGCGGGGGCGGGAACCGGCCGGTGATGTACGTCACGGAAGCGGGCGCAGGTCAGCCGGCCCTCGAAATCGGCGACCACGGCCCAGAAACCGGTGGAGTCCAGGGCGGCGGGGTCGCGGGTGACGTCGAGGAGCCCGGAGGCGACCCGGTCACCGAAACGGGCAAGAGGAGGCAGGTGGAGCACGCGGCCGAGTCTATGGCGGGTGTCCTGGCGGTGACCTGGTGTTGTCCCTCCGGGTGCCTCGCGCACCGCTGTGAGCAGGCGCAGCGCAGCACGCTGCGCAAACGCGTTTTTGTGCTGGCCCCGGAATCCGCTAGAGTTCAACACGTCGCCGGGGCGCGCAAGCGAACCGAAACGACAGGCGGACGTAGCTCAGTTGGTAGAGCGCAACCTTGCCAAGGTTGAGGTCGCGAGTTCGAGCCTCGTCGTCCGCTCGAAGGAATTAGGGGATCTGACCGGTCCCCGCACTCCTGGTGGAGTGGCCGAGAGGCGAGGCAACGGCCTGCAAAGCCGTCTACACGGGTTCAAATCCCGTCTCCACCTCCAAGGACGATTAGCTCAGCGGGAGAGCGCTTCCCTGACACGGAAGAGGTCACTGGTTCAATCCCAGTATCGTCCACTGAAGCCCTTGGGCTTCTGGAGCCGCGAGGCTTCGACCCGCGCGATTAGCTCAGCGGGAGAGCGCTTCCCTGACACGGAAGAGGTCACTGGTTCAATCCCAGTATCGCGCACGCGGTATCCGTGATCTTCGGATCACACCCCGAGGACGATTAGCTCAGCGGGAGAGCGCTTCCCTGACACGGAAGAGGTCACTGGTTCAATCCCAGTATCGTCCACAGAGAAAGCCCCCGGCCGGTCGGCCGGGGGCTTCTTCGTGTGCCGGTCGGCCGGGGCCGACCGGCTGCCGTCAGCTGGAGAACAGCATGTGGCCGAAGCCGCGGTTGTGGTGACCGCCGTGGTGCCCGCCGTGGTGACCGCCGTGCGGGGCGCCCCAGGCCGGAGCGGTGGGTGCGGCCGGGTACTGGGAGCCGGCCGGGTACTGCGGGGCGGCCGGCGGGGGCGGAACGGCGGGGCCCCCGCCCCACTGCGACTCCAGGCGGGTCAGCGCCTCCAGCTCGCCGTAGTCGAGAAAGATGCCGCGGCAGCCGCTGCACTGCTCGATCTGGACGCCGTTGCGGTTGTACGTGTGCATCGGCGCATGGCACTTCGGACACTGCATGGTCGGCTCAACTCCTCGCCGGTCGGTCCTGCTTCGCGTTTCGCCAGGACAGACTTCCGTCCGGCTGCGGTCGGTTGCACCTTACGTCGGGAAATCCCGCGGCACGTCCGGCGGGGCGGAACCCATGCGGTCGCAGGCGTCGACGAGGGCCTGCTCCACGTCGTCCAGCGGGCGGTCCGCGGCCGCCGCCTTGGCGATCGAGCGGGCGGCGGTCTGCACGGTGAGGGCGCGGGCCGGGACGTCCAGGGCGGGCCAGGGGTCGCCGTCCGCGGGGACGGCCGGGCCGCCCGCCGTGCGGTAGGCGGTGAGGAAACGGGTCCAGTCGTCGGGCGCGAGCAGTCCGCAGGCGAACCAGGCGGCCGGACGGGCGAGGTCCCAGGCCGGGACGCCGGGACCGAGGTCGTCGACGTCGATCAGCAGCCACGGGCCGTCGGGGGCCGGGTGGCGGACGAGTTGGCCGAGGTGGAGGTCGCCGTGGCACAGGGTGGTGGTGTCCGGCATGGGGGTCTCGGCGCGGGCCCAGGCGGGGAGGGTGGACCAGGCGCGCAGGACGGGGTGCGTGGCGGGGTGGGCGCCGGCGGTACGGAGACGGGCCACGGCGAGGGCGGCCTTGGCGGGGCCGCGCATGGGGGGCAGCGAGGCGGTCGGGGCCGGGGAGCGGTGGAGGCGGGCGAGGAGGGTGGCGGCGGCCTCCCAGGGGGCCGCTTGCGGGTTGTCCGGGTCCACGGGAGTGCCGTACGGCCAGAACGTGACGAGCCGGCCGTGCAGGGTGACGGGCGTCGGGCTGAGCGGCGCGAGGAGGATGCCGGGGAGGTGGGCGGCGGCGATGAGGCGGGGGGTCAGTTCCACAGTGGCCGTGTCCGGGGCGTGGGCCTTGGCGACGGTGTGGGCGTGGCGGACGACGGTGGCGTCGGGGCGGTCGGCGAGGATCGTGGTCGTTTCGCCGGCTGTCGCTTCGCCTCGTCCTCCACCCGACGTTCCGCGTCCTCCGCCTGATGTGTCGCGTCCTCCACCTGACGTCCCGCCCGGCGCTCCGCAGGGGCAGGCCGAGGTCGTCGCGTGGGCCTGTGCCGTGGCTCGGGTCTTGAGCTCGGTGAGGAGGGGGATGGCGGTCACGGTTCTCCTCCGGCGGGCGGATCGCTCGTCCGTGAGGGTACGCAGGTCTTCGGGGGTGGGAGCCGCGAGGGTGCGGTCGCCCGGCTCGGCACACAGCAATGCCGGCGCAGCTCCCCAGCTGCGCCGGCATCTGTGCCGTCCGCCGCACCCCCGTCCCCACGGGGTTTCATGGGTGGATGTCCCCGCCCGGACCGCTCTTCCGGGCCTGGGGTCGCCGCTCAGCGCCCCAGCATCACGCCCACGGACGACGCCTGTGTGGCCACTGTCTCCCACCCGTCGAAGACGAGGAGGAGCAGTGCCGCCAGGGGAAGGGCCATGAGTGTCGCCACCAGGGGGTGGCGGCGACCCGTCCGGCGGGGGCGGAGCGCGATGCGCTCCTGGGTGCGGACCAGTGTCCGCGGTGCCGTCAGGGCCATGGTCCCTCTCCTGACCGTCTCGGTTGTCGTTGGCAGCGGCGGGTGTCTGACCTCGGGGGACGAGTGCTGCACCCGCCGCTTGACCTCAAATCTAGGCGTCCGGCGCCTCCCGGGCGTCATGCCCTCGTACCGATTGCCGGGCCTCCCGGAGGATGAGCCATGACCTGCGGAGTACTCCCCTGGGTGGAGACGACGTCCTGGGTCTCGGGGTCTTCCCGGAGGGGGCGTCCGGAGTGCCCCGATGTTTCCGAGCTGTCCTCCCGCGGGACCGGCTGCTCGACCAGCGCAAGCACCCGGTTCGCCATGAGGCGGGCCGTCCGGATGACCGAGCCTCTCCCCCTGCCTGAACGGCGCGGGGGGACCCCCACCGGGTGACTTCACTCACTTCCGCCACCCCTCGGCGTACCGCTGCCTCCACCCGGCGGCCCGCCCGCCGCCACCTCGTAGGTACGTGTCGTGTCCCCGGCGTCCACGACTGTTTCCACGCGGTCACCCTTCACGGGTTCAATCCCCCTTCTGTGGCAGGCCGTTGAGATCACCGGCACGGCGAAGTCGGTCCGTTCGCGCGGCCCCTGACCACTCTTCACGCGTCCCACCGGGCACTGACAATCCATCGGGCCGAGAGGGCGCGGCCTCTGCGCGCGGCGGGCCGTGGAAACGTAAGCTGTGGCACGTCACACGGACCGGGCAGCGGGGATGAACATGGCGATGATGCGCCTGAGGCGCGAGGACCCGCGCGTCGTCGGCTCGTTCAGGCTCCACAGACGGCTCGGAGCGGGCGGGATGGGCGTCGTCTATCTCGGCTCCGACCGCAAGGGGCAGCGGGTCGCGTTGAAGGTGATCCGGCCTGACCTGGCCGAGGACCAGGAGTTCCGCTCGCGGTTCGCGCGCGAGGTCTCGGCGGCGCGGCGGATTCGCGGCGGGTGCACGGCGCGGCTCGTCGCGGCGGACCTGGACGCCGACCGGCCGTGGTTCGCCACGCAGTACGTGCCCGGGCCGTCCCTGCACGACAAGGTCGCCGACGAGGGCCCCCTGGGCGCCGCCGACGTGGCCTCCGTGGGAGCCGCGCTGTCCGAGGGGCTCGTCGCCGTGCACGAGGCCGGTGTCGTGCACCGGGACCTCAAGCCGTCCAACATCCTGCTGTCCCCCAAGGGGCCGCGGATCATCGACTTCGGTATCGCCTGGGCGACCGGTGCCTCGACGCTCACCCACGTCGGCACGGCGGTCGGCTCCCCCGGTTTTCTCGCCCCGGAGCAGGTGCGCGGCGCCGCGGTCACTCCGGCCACGGACGTGTTCTCGCTCGGGGCGACCCTGGCGTACGCCTCCATGGGCGACTCGCCCTTCGGGCACGGCAGTTCCGAGGTGATGTTGTACCGCGTGGTGCACGAGGAGGCGCAGCTGCACGGGGTGCCGGACGCGCTCGCCCCGCTGGTGCGGGCCTGCCTGGCCAAGGATCCCGAGGAGCGGCCCACCACGCTTCAGCTGTCGCTGCGGCTGAAGGAGATCGCGGCCCGGGAGGCGCAGGGGCTCGCGGAACTGCGTCCGCCGGCGCCGCGCTCCGCGGAGGCCGACCGGCCCACCGGACGGATCGCCGACACCTATCCGGAGCGGGCGGCGCAGCGGCGGCCGCAGGGGCCGTCGAGTGGCGGAGCAGGCACGCAGGGCGCTCCGGGCACCCAGGGCACTCCGCCGCCGCGCGGCGGCACCGGGTCACGCGGGCCCGGGCCGGTACGGGGTGGCACGCCGTCGCGTGGTGCGGGCGCACGGAGCGGCGGCGCGGGCGGCACGCGGGGCAGCGGGGCGTCGTCCTCCCGGTCCGGGGGCCGGCCCACGCCGTCCTCGCGGAACACCGGCCGCAGCGGGAGCCGTCCGGCACCGCGCAGCGGTACGGGGCGTCCGGCGTCCAGGAACACGGGGACCGGGCGGCGGCCGGCGAATCCACGGCTGCTGCGTCAACGGCTGGTCGTGTTCGTCGTGGTCACGCTGCTCGTGGCCCTCGGTATCGCGGCGGCCCAGGGTTGCCAGGGGCCGTCACGGGGCCTCGGCGGTGACCCCGGCGTCGTACCGGAGCAGCGGCGGGAGCAGGTACGGGCGCCGGCGGACCATCAGCCCGTGAAGGGGCAGTTGATGTCCCAGCGGTACGAGTCGACGTCGCATCGGGACGGCTAGGCGACCCGGGCTCGCCCCCGCGAGCGGGGCTCAGAGCTCGGGACGGCCCGTGGCCACCGCGTAGAAGGCGACCGCGGCCGCCGCGCCCACGTTGAGGGAGTCGACGCCGTGGGCCATGGGGATGCGGACCCATTCGTCGGCGGCGACGAGGGCCTGGGTGGACAGGCCGTCCCCCTCGGCGCCGAGCATCAGGGCCACCCGGTCCATCTTGTGCGGGGCGGCCTCGTCGAGGGTCCTGGCCTTGGCGTCCGGGGTGAGGGCGAGCAGGGTGAAGCCCGCCTCGCGGACCGACTCCAGGCCCTTGGGCCAGGTGTCGAGCCGGGCGTAGGGCACGGAGAAGACGGCGCCCATCGAGACCTTCACGCTGCGGCGGTAGAGGGGGTCGGCGCAGTCCGGGGAGAGCAGGACGGCGTCCATGCCGAGGGCGGCGGCCGAGCGGAAGATCGCACCGATGTTGGTGTGGTCGTTGACCGACTCCATGACGACGACCCGGCGGGCACCGCGGAGGAGGTCGGCCGCCGTGGGCAGGGGCTTGCGCTGCATGGAGGCGAGCGCGCCGCGGTGCACGTGGTAGCCGGTGACCTGTTCGGCGAGCTCGGGGCTGACCGCGTAGACGGGGGCCGGGAGTTCGTCGATGACGTCCCGCATGACGTCGACCCACTTCGCGGACAGCAGCATGGAACGCATCTCGTACCCGGCGTCCTTGGCCCGTCGGATGACCTTCTCGCCCTCGGCGATGAACAGGCCCTCGGCAGGCTCGCGCTTGCGGCGCAGTTCGACGTCGGTCAGGCCCGTGTAGTCGCGCAGGCGCGGGTCGTCGGGATCCTCGACGGTGATGAGATCGGCCACAGGGTGATACTGCCTTGTCCTGGGAGCGGTGCCAACGGCTGGGAACGGGAGTGTTACCCCGGGTTACGCGTGATCACGCCTGTACGGACGGGCCGACTGTCACGACCTCGCCGATGACGATGACCGCCGGCGGCTTCACGTCCTCGGTCCGTACGGCCTCGGCGACGGTCGCCAGCGTGGCGTCGACCCGGCGCTGAGCTGCGGTCGTGCCCTCCTGGACGAGGGCGACGGGGGTGTCGGCGGGCTTGCCGTGGGCGATCAGTGTCTCGGCGATCTTGCCGATCTTGTCGACGCCCATGAGGACGACGAGGGTGCCGGTCAGCTTCGCGAGGGACGGCCAGTCGACCAGGGAGCGCTCGTCGTCCGGGGCGACGTGGCCGCTGACCACCGTGAACTCGTGGGCGACCCCCCGGTGGGTGACCGGGATGCCGGCCGCGCCCGGCACCGAGATGGAGCTGGAGATGCCGGGCACGACGGTGCAGGGGAGGCCGGCCTCGGCGAGCGCCTGGAGCTCCTCCATGCCGCGGCCGAAGACGTACGGGTCGCCGCCCTTCAGCCGGACGACCGCCTTGCCCTGCTTGGCGTGCTCGATCAGCGCGTTGTTGATGGCCTCCTGGGCCATGAAACGGCCGTACGGGATCTTGGCCGCGTCGATCACCTCGACGTGCGGGGGGAGTTCGGCGAGCAGGTCGCGGGGGCCCAGGCGGTCCGCGATGACGACGTCCGCCTCGGCGAGCAGGCGACGGCCGCGGACCGTGATCAGGTCCGGGTCGCCGGGGCCGCCGCCGACGAGGGCGACGCCGGTGGTGCGGGTGCGGTGGTGCGGGGCGACCAGGGTTCCGTCGCGCAGGCCCTCGACGACCGCGTCGCGGATGGCGGCGGTGTGGCGGGGGTCGCGGCCGCGGGCGCTGGTGGTGAGGACGGCGACCGTGACGCCCTCGCTGGTGCCGGTGGCCGGGGTCCAGGCGGTGGCGGCCTCGGCGTCGTCGGAGCGGACGCACCAGACGCGGTGGGCCTCTGCCTCGGCGGAGGCTCGTGCGTTCGCTTCGGGGTCGCTGGTGGCGATCAGGGCGTACCAGGCGTCGGCGAGGTCGCCCTCGGCGTACGGGCGCCGCCGCCAGGCGATCTCGCCCGCGTCCGCCATCGCCTCGACGGAGGGAGTGGCATCCGGGGATACGAGGAGGACGTCCGCGCCTGCCGCGATCAGGGCCGGGAGGCGGCGCTGGGCCACCTGGCCGCCGCCGAGGACGACGACTCGGCGGCCGCTGAGGCGGAGGCCTACGGGGTAGGCGGGGTGTTCGGCCATGAGGGTGCGGCTCCTCTTGGGGCGGTGCGGTGCGGTGGCCCTGACGTGCGGATTTTACGGGGCTGTGGGGTGGGGTGGCTCAGGCGGCCCAGCGGTTGGGCACGGCCGGGTGGGGATGTGGGCACTGCGGCGGCAGGAGAAAGGGGGCCCGGGACCGTCGTCCCGGAGTCCCCCTCCCTGTCGCGGGCAACCCCTACTTCTCGGTTACCCCCGCCGAGTCGAACGTCGCCACCTCGTGCATGGCTCTCGCCGTGCTCTGGACCAGCGGCAGGGCCAGCAGGGCGCCGGTGCCCTCGCCCAGGCGGAGGTCGAGGTCGACCAGGGGGCGCAGGCCCAGTTTGTTGAGCGCGGCCACGTGGCCGGGTTCGGCGCTGCGGTGGCCGGCGATGCAGGCCGCGAGGACCTCGGGGGCGATGGCGCGGGCGACCAGGGCGGCGGCGCCGGCGCTGACACCGTCCAGGATCACCGGCGTACGCAGGGAGGCGCCGCCGAGGAGGAGGCCCACCATCGCCGCGTGCTCGAATCCGCCGACGGCCGCGAGAACGCCGATGGGGTCGGCCGGGTCCGGCTGGTGGACGTCGAGGGCGCGACGGACGACCTCGGTCTTGCGGGCGAGGGTCTCGTCGTTGATGCCGGTCCCCCGGCCGGTGACCTCGGCCGGGTCGGCGCCGGTGAAGACCGAGATGAGGGCCGCGGACGCCGTGGTGTTCGCGATGCCCATCTCACCGGTGAGCAGGGCCTTGTTGCCGGCCGCCACCAGGTCGCGGGCGGTCTCGATGCCGACCTCGATGGCCTGCTTGGCCTCCTCGCGGGTCATGGCGGGGCCGGTGGTCATGTCCGAGGTGCCCGCGCGGATCTTGCGGGGCAGCAGGCCGGGGGTGGCCGGGAGGTCGGAGGCGACCCCCACGTCCACGACGCAGACCTCGGCTCCCACCTGGCTCGCGAACGCGTTGCAGACCGCGCCGCCGCCCAGGAAGTTGGCCACCATCTGGGCGGTGACCTCCTGCGGCCACGGCGTGACCCCCTGCGCGTGCACCCCGTGGTCGCCCGCGAAGATGGCGACGGCCGCGGGCTCCGGGATCGGCGGCGGGCACTGCCGGGACAGGCCGGACAGCTGGGCGGAGATGATCTCCAGCATGCCGAGCGCGCCGGCCGGCTTGGTCATGCGCTTCTGGCGCTCCCACGCCTCGCCGAGCGCCTTGGCGTCGAGCGGGCGGATCTGGGCGACGGTCTCGGCAAGCAGGTCGTGCGGTTCCTCTCCGGGCAGTGCGCGTCGGCCGTACGTCTCCTCGTGGACGACCCACGACAGCGGACGGCGCTTCGACCAGCCCGCCTGCATCAGCTCGGGCTCGTCCGGGAACTCGTCGACGTACCCGACGCAGAGGTAGGCGATGACCTCGAGGTGCTCGGGCAGGCCGAGGACGCGGACCACCTCGCGCTCGTCGAAGAAGCTGACCCAGCCGACGCCGAGGCCCTCGGCGCGGGCGGCGAGCCAGAGGTTCTCGACCGCGAGGGCGGCGGAGTACGGGGCCATCTGCGGCTGGGTGTGCCGGCCGAGGGTGTGGCGGCCACCGCGGGTCGGGTCGGCGGTGACGACGATGTTCACCGGGGTGTCGAGGATCGCCTCGATCTTCAGTTCCTTGAACTGCTTCGCCCGGCCCTTGGGAAGGGACTTGGCGTACGCGTCGCGCTGACGCATCGCCAGTTCGTGCATCGAGCGGCGGGTGTCCGCGGAGCGGATGACGACGAAGTCCCACGGCTGCGAGTGACCCACGGAGGGCGCGGTGTGGGCCGCCTCCAGGACCCGGAGCAGCACCTCGTGCGGGATGGGGTCGCTGCGGAAACCGTTGCGGATGTCTCTGCGTTCACGCATGACCTTGAGGACGGCCTCGCGCTCGGCTTCGTCGTAGGCGGGCGCGGCCGGGCCGGTGGACGGTCGTACGTCTTCCACTGCGGCCGTGCTCTCTTCTTCCGGGTCGCGCGGGTCGCGCTGGTCTTCCTGGTCGGCGGCCCGGGTGGCCAGGTCCTCCGCGTGCTGTGTGAGTCCGGGGTCACCGTCGCCGGGGGCGGGGACGGCGGTGACGGGTTCCGGGGCCGACTGGTCCTCCGGGGGGAGGGTAAGGGCGTGCGGGGGCGCCGGCGCGTACTCCGCGTCCGGGGCCTGTGCCGGGGACTGCTCGGCGGCGGGCGTGGTGGACCGGGCGGGGGCGAGTTGCGGGCCCTGGACCTGGTGGACGTCCCCAGCGGTGGGTGCCTGGCCGGTGTGCGGTACGGCGTGCTCGGGCATCGCCTGCTGCGGGGACGGGGCGTGAGGCATCGCGGCGGCGGTGTCTTCGGTGTCCGGGAGGGGGGCGGGGGCGCCGTTCGTGAACTGGGCGTCGCGCGTGGCGTCCGGAGCGGCCGGGAAGGGCACGGCTTCGGGGGACTGCGGTGCGTCAGCGGCAACAGCGGCGTGGCCCGGGGTGGGGGCAGCCAGCGGAATCTGCCCGGTGGCCGGGGAGGTCACGGCGTCCGGGGTGGGATGGGTGACCGAGGTGGAGTGGGCGACCGGGGTGGCGTGGGCGACCCGGGCCGAGTCGGTGCCGGGCGCCTGCACGGCGTCCGTTTCGGGAAGTTGTCCGGCGGTCAGGGCTGAGCCGTGGCCTTGGGTCGCGGGCTCGGGGGTGCCGGCCTCGGGCGTCGACGCGATACCGGAAGGGGCCGCCGCGGAAGCGGGGGCGACGTCCGTCGCGGGCGCCGGCTCGGCGACGGCCACGCTTTCGACTCCCTGCCCGGCGTCCTCGACCGGGACGCCTTCGGGAAGCTGACCGGCGTCCGGGGCCTCGGCAGCTTCCGGCAACCCGTCGGCGTCCGGCGCCTCGGCGCCTGCCGCAAGCTCACCGGCGTCCGCGGCCGCAGGGCCTGACACACCGTCATCGCCACCCGGAGCGAGGTCACCCGGACCAACCGCACCCGCCTCATCCTGACCGGAGTGCGGCACAGCGGGCGTCGCCGGAACCTCGCCGGTGTCGGCGGCGGCCTCGGCCACGGGTGTCTGATCGTCGCTCACGGCCGCCACCGCGCCGGGCTCGGGGTCCGGGCCGGGGGCGACGTCCGACACGGGCTCGGTCGCCGTCACGTTCTGGGCGGCGTCGGAAACAGGCACCGCGTCCGAAAGCCGCTCGTCGTCCGAAGCGGGGGCGCCTCCCGAAGCCGGGGCGCCCTCCGAAGGCTGACCGGAGTCGGGAACAGGAGCGGCCGTCGGCAGCTGACCGGCATCCTCACCGTGCGCGTCCGCCGCGAGGTGCCCGGCATCCGCGACCTGAGTGCTCTCCGACGGTTGTCCGGCGTCCACGACAGGAGCGCCCACCGGCAACTGACCGCCATCCGGGGCGTACGCACCATCCGGCGTCTGCCCGGTATCCGGGACCTCGGCCCCCTCTGTCGGCTGCGCGACCGCGTCCGGGGCGTAGGCACCCTCCGTCGACTGGCCGGCATCCCACCTCTGCGCCGACGCGGGATCCGGCTCGGCGGCGTCGCCGACCGGCGCCTCGCTCCCCTGCGGAGCCCGCGCGTCCGGCGCCGCCTCGTGACCCGGCGCCGCGAGACCCGCGTCCGCGGACTGCGGCTCGGGCTGCGGTTGCGGCGCGAGGCCGGATTCCATCGGCTGCGGCCCGACACCGGGATCCGCCGACGGCGGTACCGCCGCCGTCTCCGCGTCCTGCGGAGCCGCGGCGTCGACCGCTTCCGCGGTCGTCCGTGCGGGATCCGTCGGCTCGGCGGGCCGACTCCCCGCCGGCTGGCCCTCCACCGCCTGACCGTCCACCGCCTGACCGTCCACCGGAGCAACCGTTTCAGCGGCCGTGGCCTGCGCGCTCACCGGCGCCTGCGCCGCGCCCTGCGCCACACCCTGAACCCCGGTCTGCACCACCGCCGGCGCACCCCACGGCGTCGCGCCCTGCGGGGACAGCTCGCGCGGTTGCGGGACATCGAGGTACTCGGGGTCCGTCGTGGGCGGGCCGGAGTGCCGGACGGGCGCGCCGACCGCGCCACGGTCGGCGAGGGAACGGACCGGGCTCGCGGAGGTGTCGGGGATGGGCGGCCCGAGGTGGAGGGGGCGGCGGGGCGGGTTGGGCATGGTGGGCTGGACCGGAGGGTTGGGGAGGCGGACGGCGCTGAGGTCGACGGAGCCGCTGTCGCGGCCCGAGATCTCGTGCGGGCCGGGCTCGTGCACGGCCTCGACGACGGGCTCCGGCGCGGGCGGCGGGACCTCGTTGCCCCACGCGCCCTGGGCGCCCGGCAGCAGCAACAGGTCTTCGTCCTCGGCGGTGGTCTCGGAGAGGTAGGTGTACGCACCGTGCGCGGGGGCGCCCGGCTGATCCACCATGCCTGCGTTCTCCGGCAGCCCCTCGGCCGGGATCTGGCCGGTGTCGGTCATGCGTTCCCCTCGCCCATCGGTTAGTGCTTCTACGGCCGGTTCACCCGGAACGGCGCACCGACCGCCCCGCAGTGAAGAACGAGCGTGCGTGCCCAGCGGCACGAACGACCCGTCGCCAAAAGACGACAAAGCCATTAACTGGCATTGTCGCGGCCGTTGCTCCGTCGCGACAGCTTGATCCGCGACGGCCCGCTGTGGACTGCGCCACGTTGCGCGTCCTCCGGTTCTGCCGTACCACACCCACCCCAAAAGGGGCGCGTTTTCCGGACATTGGCCTACGAAGCGCCGGGTGTCCGAGTGCGGTACAACGATCGGCCAGCCTACCGCGCGCGGTACGACAACAGGATCACGGGGACAGCATCCGGGACGGAACGGCGGTCAGGCCGTACGGTCCGGCAGCAGGCCGCTGAGCAGGAACGCGACGCTTCGCTCGGTCTCCGTCCAGGCCCGGGTGTCGAGTTCGACGGACTGAACGAGTGCGCACTCGACCTGGTAGCCGTGCTCGGTCAGGTCACGGCCGACGCGTTCGGCCACGTCGCGGGTCGCCGCGTGGGTGACGATGCGCTGCGGGCGGCGGTCCGCCACCGCCGAGACGACGGCCGCTCCCCCGCCGCCGACGCGGACCACGTCCGGTTCGGGCAGGTCCTCCAGGACGTGCGGGGCGGTGCCGCCGATGACCTGCAGCTGGACCCCGAAGCCACGTGCGGCGGCCTCGGTGCGGACGCACGCCGAAAGTTCCCGGTCGACGGCGATGACGGCGGCGCCGGCCCGGGCGGCCTCCACGGCGAAGGCGCCGCTTCCGCAGCCGATGTCCCACACGAGGTCGCCGACGCGCGGTCCCAGGCGGGCGAGTTGGGCCGCGCGGAGCAGTTCCGCCTCTCCTTCGCCGAGGTCACCACCGTACGCCTCGGCCGGCAGGGCCCAGCCGCGCGGTCCGGTGCCCGGGTCGCGTCCGAAGATCCAGCCGCCGCTCTCCCCGGCCCCCGCACCAGCGGGACCGCCGATGACGATGACGACGTTGGGGTCGCGCCAGGTGTGGTCGGCCGCCTTGTCGGAGGTGACGACGGTGACCTGCTCGTGTTCGGTGCCGAGTTCCTCGCAGATGACGAAGGTGCGGTGGACGCCCTCCATGAGGAGGCCGAGTTCGGCGGGACCGGCGCCGGGCGAGGTGAGGACGGCGACCTTGGTGTGGGCGCGGCACACGTTCACGGCGCGTCGCAGGGTGCGTCGGTGTGCGACGACCACCTGGGCGTCGTCCCAGGGCATACCGGCCCGGGCGAAGGCCGCGGCGACGGAGGAGACGGCGGGGACGACTTCGACCTCGAGGCCGAACTCGGGTGCGCGCAGGGTGCGTACGACGCCGAAGAAGCCGGGGTCGCCGTCGGCGAGGACGACCGCGGTGCCGCGGTGGCCTGCGATGCGGCGGGCGGCGAGGGCGACACTGCCGAGGCGGATGCGTTCGGCGCGGGCCGGCACCTCGGGGAGCGCCAGGTGGTGGGCGGCTCCGGCCACGAGGGTGGCGGCGCCCAGAGCGGAGCGTGCCGCGGCGGTCAGCGGCGAGCCGTCCCAGCCGATCACCGTGACCCGGTCGGCCATCGTCTCTCAGTCTCCAGGGGGTTTGCGCAGGTTGTCAGGGCAGCACCCGGGGGTGCGGGCTCCGTGAGGGTACCTGGTGGAGGCGGCCGGGTCGTGGCAGCCGGTTCAGTTCCAGTCGGAGAAGGAGGTGAATCCGCGGGAGTCGGCCAGCTGCTCGCCCGCTCCGTCCAGGTCCTCCGGGAGGAGGCTCCACACGATGAAGTCGGTGCGGACGTCGCTCCAGGTGCCGTCCTCCGCGCGGACGTGCGCTATGCAGGCATTGCGCAGGACGCCCTCGCTGATGCAGCCGATCTTCTGGGCGACCTGCTGGGAGGCGGTGTTGTCGGCCGCCGTGCGCAGCTCGACGCGCTCGAACTTCTGGTCGCCCAGCAGCCACTGGGCGGTGGCCAGGGCCGCCTCGGAGGCGTAGCCCTCGCCGCGGGCCCAGGGGGCGATGACGTACGACAGTTCGGTGGAGCGGATGTGCCAGTTGGTCCTGCCGAGTTGGACGACGCCGACGAGTCGTTGGGTGAGGAACTCGGTGACCGCGAGGGCGAGGCCGCGGCCCGACTCGCGTTGGGCGGGCGCGTACTGGGTGATCAGGTTGCGGGCGGCGTCCTCGGTGAAGGGCTGCGGGACGTCGGTCCAGGCACCGACCTGCTCGTCGTTCATCATCTCGGCCAGCGCGGGCACGTCGTCCTCGTCGAGGGGACGCAGCACCAACCGCTCCGTGCTGATGGAGATGTTGGGGAAGGTGCTCGTCATGCGCCGCTCCGTAACCGTGGGGAAACCTTCAGCCTGCTGAACTGCCAGCATGCAGCATGTGAGCGCCCAACCGCACGACGGGGTCCACCCTTGGTCATCGGATGGACCCCGTGCGTGGTGATACGCCGTATACGCGCCGTCGGCCGGGGCCGGCGGGAGGCGGCGGGGATCAGAAGGACGCGATGACGGAGCCGTCGTACCTGTCCTGGATGAACTTCCTGACCTCGGCGGAGGTGAGGAGCCGGGCCAGCTTCTTCACCCGCGGGTCGTCCTGTTCGCCCTCCTTGACGGCGAGGAAGTTGCCGTACGGGTTGTTCTTCGCGGATTCCAGCACGAGGGCGTCCTTGGCGGGCTTGAGGTCGGCCTCGATGGCGTAGTTGCCGTTGACGACCGCGGCGTCCACGTCGTCCAGGGAGCGCGGGGTCTGGGCCGCCTCCAGCTCCTTGAACCTGAGGTTCTTCGGGTTCTTCGCGATGTCGGAGGGGGTCGCGTCGTTGCCCACGCCGCCCTTGAGCGTGATGATCTTGTGGGCGGCGAGGAGCTTCAGTGCCCGCGCCTCGTTCACGCTGTCGTTCGGGACGGCGACGGTGGCGCCGCTCTTGAGGTCGTCGGCGTTCTTGACCTTGTGGGAGTAGAGGCCGAGGGGCTCCAGGTGGACCGTGACGACGGGCACGATGTGGGTGCCGTTCTTCTTGTTGAAGTCGTCGAGGTAGGGCTGGTTCTGGAAGTAGTTGGCGCCCACGGAGCCGTCCTCCGTCGCCGTGTTCGGCGTGACGTAGTCGGTGAACTCCTTGACTTCCAGGTCGAGTCCCGCCTTCTTCGCCAGGTGGTCCTTGACGTAGCCGAGGATCTCGGCGTGCGGGGTCGGGCTCGCGGCGACGACCAGCGGTCCGTCGGCGTCCGAGCCGGAGTCCTTGTCCGAGCCGCACGCGGTGAGCCCGAGGGTGAGGGCTCCGGCGGCGAGGACGGCGGTGGTGATCTTGGCGGTGTGACGCACGAAAAGTGCCTTTCCGTATCAGTGGAGCGGCCCCGCGATGGGTGTGCGGGGAGTCTGGGAGAGGGGTCAGGCGACCTTGCTGATGTCGGCCGCGGCCGGCTCCTTCGCCTTCAGCAGGCGCAGCTTCGGCGCGGACCCGGAGCGGCCGCCCCGGCGGTACAGGGAGCGGGCCGCGTAGTCGCCGGCGAACTGGATGACCGAGATGACGACCGCGAGGATCGCCACGGTGATCCACATCAGGTCGGTCTCGAAGCGCTGGTAGCCGTAGCGGATGGCGATGTCGCCGAGGCCGCCGGCGCCGACCGTGCCGGCCATCGCGGAGTAGCCGATGAGGGCGACGATCGTGGTCGTGGTGCTGGAGACGAGGGACGGCAGGGACTCCGGTACGAGCACCTTGCGCACGACCGTCCAGGTGTTGCCGCCCATCGCCTGCACGGCCTCGACCAGGCCGCCGTCCACTTCGCGGACAGCCGTCTCGACCAGGCGGGCGAAGAACGGGATCGCGCCGATCGCGAGCGGCACGATGGCGGCCTCGCGACCGATGGTCGTCCCGGTGAGGGAACGGGTGAAGTTCATCAGCGCGACCATCAGGATGATGAACGGCATCGAGCGGGCGATGTTCACGACCTGGCCGATGACCTTGTTCGCGACGAGGTTCTGGAGCAGTCCGCCCCGGTCCGTGAGGACGAGCAGGACGCCGAGCGGAAGCCCGCCCACGACGGCGATCAGCGTGGACCAGCCGACCATGTAGAGGGTGTCCCAACACGCCTGCCCGAGAAGGGGCCGCATCTCCGTCCAGGTCACTTGGCACCTTCCTTCACCAGCGGGGACTCCTGGCCCGCCGCGCCGAGTACGTCGATCTGCAGGCCCTGTTCGCGCAGGAAGCCGATCGACACGACGTTCTCCTCGTAGCCGCCGGGGAGTTCGATCCGCATCCGGCCGACCTGGAGGCCGCCGACGGTGTCGATGGCTGCACCGAGGATCGATATGTCGATGTTGTAGGTGCGGGAGAGCTGGGAGATGACGGGCCGGGTCGCCGCCTCGCCCTGGAAGGTGACGTCGACGACGGTCCGGTCGGGCCCGGAGGCCTCGCCGTCCACCGGGAAGAGCGCGGAGGCCAGTTCGGAGCCCGGGGTCGCGAGGAGTTCGCTGACCGTGCCGGACTCGACGACGCGGCCGTTCTCCATCAGGGCGGCCGAGTCGCAGATCGACTTCACGACGTCCATCTCGTGGGTGATGAGCAGGACGGTCAGACCGAGTTGCCGGTTCAGGTCGCGCAGCAGCTGGAGGATCGAACGGGTGGTCTCCGGGTCGAGGGCGCTGGTCGCCTCGTCGGACAGCAGCACCTTGGGGTCGCCGGCGAGGGCGCGGGCGATGCCGACACGCTGCTTCTGGCCGCCGGAGAGCTGGGCGGGGTAGGCCCTGGCCTTGTCGGCGAGACCGACGAGGTCGAGGAGTTCCAGCGCCTTGCGGGAACGCTCCTTCCCCGACGTGCCGAGGATTTCCAGCGGCAGCTCGACGTTGTCCTGCACGGTCCTCGTCGACAGCAGGTTGAAGTGCTGGAAGACCATGCCGATACGGTTGCGCGCCCGGCGCAGTTCCCGGCCGGCCCGGGGTCCGCGCCCGGCCAGGGCGGTGAGGTCCTGCCCGGCGACGGTCACCGTCCCGGCGGTGGGCCGTTCCAGGAGGTTGATGCAGCGGATCAGCGAGGACTTGCCGGCGCCGGACTGGCCGATGACGCCGTACACCTCGCCTTCGCGGACGTGGAGATCGACGCCGTCGAGGGCGGTGACCTCGCGGCCGCGGGATCGGTAGACCTTGGTGAGGCCCGATGTGGTGATCACGTGGGTTTCCGTCACTGTCGTGCGCAGGGCGTGGGTGTGCCCTGGCGGGTGCATTCGGTCGGAACGCGGCACGGTTCTCGTGCGGTGGCTCGGGAGCCGGGGGAGAACATGTGCGCGGGGGCCGCGTCGGTCACGTACGGGATGGGGCGTACGGACAGGCCACGGCGGCTCGCTTCGGGGCGCGAACTCAGGGGTGGTGCGGGGACCCTCTAGGAAGCGCACATTCGACACATACAACGAACACCGGGCGTCAGGATCGCCTCGGTCGCAAGGGTGCGGTCGCTCGTCGTGGTCATGCGATCAGTAAAACAGACCTACGGTCCTGACGGAGCGCCACTGTCCACATACTGGACAGTGGCGGACGTCCGTCAGGCCCGGCGGGAGATCTCCACTCCCGCGTCGGTGACCAGGACGGACAAGGCCGACAGGTCCTCCACCACCAAGTCGGCGGTGAGTTCGTGGGCTTGGTGGGTTGTGGTCAAGGCCACGGTGGTCATTCCGGCGGCGCGGCCGGCCTGGAGTCCGGCCGGGGCGTCCTCGAAGACGACGCAGTGGGCGGGGTCGACGCCCAGTTCGCGGGCGGCGAGCAGATAGGGCTCGGGGTCGGGCTTGCCCCGGGTGATGTCGTCGGCGGCGATCAGCGTCTTGGGGAGGATGCCGACGGCGTCGAGGCGGGCCTCGGCCAGGCGCCGGGTGGCGGAGGTGACGACGGCCCAGCGGTCGGCCGGCAGCACGTCGAGGAGGGCCCTGGTGCCGGGCAGTAGGTGCACGCCGCCGTTCGGTACGTCCTCCACCTCCAGCTTCTCGATCCGCGCGACGGCCTGCGGGACGACGTCCGCGGGCAGCAGGTCGGCGGCTATCTCCGCGGCCGGCCGCCCGTGCAGCTCGACACGGGCGAAGTCCTCGACGGTGATTGCGTACTCCGCGGCCCACTGCGTCCAGCAGCGGTCCACGGACGCGAGGGAGGAGACGAGGGTGCCGTCGTTGTCGAACAGGAGGGCTTGGGCGTGGATCTTCATGCCTCCGACCCTACGACCCACCGCGGGGTCGCCCGTGCCGGGCCTTTTGGCCCGTAATAGGGTCACGGCATGCTTGATGCCCTGACGCTCGTGACCGGCGTCGCCGCACTTCTGCTCGCCGCGTGGTGCGGCTGGGCCGCCTACCGTGACCAGCCCACGAAGGACTGGCACTTCATCGGGATGGCCGTGGTCTCGGTGCTGGCGCTGGTGCAGCTGGTGATCGGGATCGTGCAGCTGGCGCGGGGCCAGAAGCCGGACCAGGGCACGACGATCTTCGTGGCGTATCTGCTGGGCGCCTTCGCCTGCGTACCGGCGGCTGGGTTCATGTCGCTGGCGGAGCGCACCAGGTGGGGGTCGGTGACGGTCGCCGCGGGCGGTGTGGTGCTGGCGGTGCTGGAGGTACGGCTCTATGACATCTGGGGAGGCTGAGGTGGCCGTGGCGGAGCGGAAGCGGACCAGGTCTCGACTGATCAGCGGGCCGGGCACGCTGCTGGTGTGGCTGTACGGCGTGATGGTGGTCGGGGCGGTGTCGCGGTCCGTCTACCAGATCGCGACCGAGTTCGACCGGGCGCCGCTCGCGTACGCGTTGTCGGCGGTCGCGGGTGTGGTCTACGGGTTCATCACGTACACGCTGGTGCGCGGCGGGGAGACGGCGCGCAGGGCGGCGCTGGTGTGCTGTGCCGCCGAGCTGGTGGGCGTACTGACCGTCGGCACCTGGACACTCGTGGATCGCTCGGCGTTCCCCGACGCGACCGTCTGGTCCGACTACGGCATGGGGTACCTGTTCATCCCGGTGCTGCTGCCCGTGTCGGCCATCTACTGGCTGCGCAGGGCACGCACCGAGTAGACCCGAGCCAGGTACCCCGGCGCCTCTCAGGCGGTGGCCGCGTACGCGCCCGCGTGCTTCTCCAGGACGATCATCTCGACTCCGTCCGCGCCCTTCGACGTGCCCACCGTCTCGTAGCCCACGCGGCGGTACAGGCGCAGGTTGCCCTCGCTGCGGTGGCCCGTGAAGAGGCGGAACTTCTTGGCGCCGCGCTCCTCCGCCAGGGCCGACTCCGCCGCACGCAGCAGCCGTGCGCCGATGCCGTGGCCCTGGAGGCGGGGGTGGACGCAGAGCTTGCCGATGGCGGCCGAGCCGTCCTCGGTGACGCGGCCGCGGACCGAGCCGACCACCTCGTCGCCGAGCCGGGCCACGAAGACGCAGTCGGCGGCGAGCTCCTCGCGGACCGAGTCCAAGGTCTGGACGAGCGGGTCGATGCGGTAGTTGCCGTACAGCGCCGCCTCACTCTGGAAGCACAGGTACTGCAACCTGAAGATCTGCTCCGCGTCCTGCGCGGTCGCCGCAGAGATGGTCACGCTCATGCCCATGTGCGCATGCCTCCCGCTCACCTGATCGCCTGTTGTCCCTCACTCCTATCCCCGCCCTCCGCGGGCCGCAACCTCCGGTGTGAGCAATCGACGAAGACATCCCAGACATCTGGAACGTTCCGGGCCGAGACTGCCCTGTGAGATACCCAACTCCCCCGCGATCTCGCGATAGGTGAGGTCCCGCGGCGACAGAAGCGCCTCCATGAGACGGGGGCAGCGGCCGGGCAGCCGGCGCACGGCGTCGTGCAGGGCGCGGCGGCGGGAGGCGGCGAGGGCGAGCTGTTCGGGAGTGCGGTTCCCGTCGTCAGCCGGTTCGATGCCGTACGGCCGTTCGAGACGGTTCGTACGGCGGGTGCGGCGGGACTCCGAGCGGACGGCACGGCGGAGCCAGCCGTGCGGGTCGAGGGGCGGGTCCTGGGCGTCGAGGCGCTCCAGGAGGCGGAGCCAGACCGCCTGCTCCAGGTCGCCGGGCTCCGTTCCGGTGGCATGTGCCTCCGCGGAGGCCTCGGCGGTGAGTAAGGGGCGCAGGGTGGTGAGCAGGTCGTGCGTCATATTCAGGGCGACGCGGCGGCCCGGGCTCCGGGTTGCCCGGGCCGCCGGATGTCACCCCAACCGGGGCCGGTGGCTCAGCGGTTGACGAAGTCCTGGCGGGCCAGCAGGCCGGTGTCCGGGTTGTCGGTGAAGACGCCGTCGATGCCGGTGGCGAAGTAGATCTGGAAGGCGCCGAAGGCGTCGCCATAGGCGTCGGCGTCCGTCCCCTTGCGGAACTCGGCCGGCAGGAAGGGGTTCTCGTTGCGCATGGTGTAGGGGTGCAGCACCAGGCCGACGGCGTGGGCGTCCTTCACCAGGGTGGTCGGGGTGGTGAGCTTTCCGGCGGCGTCCTTCGGGATGACCAGGTCCAGGGTCGGGCCGATGCCCTGGGCGTAGCCGGCGATCTCCCTCAGGCCCTTGCGGGTGATGAGGTCGGCGGTCGTACGCGGGTCACCGGACTCGACGAAGTCCCAGGGACGGCTGTTCGCGGCGGACAGCAGCACCACCAGCGGGTTGTCGACGAGCTTGTTCAGGCGCTGGATGCTGGTGGGTTCGAAGGACTGCAGGATGACCGGCGAGTTCCGCTTGTCCTTGCCGTACTTGCGCAGCAGCTTGGCGACCCGCTCCTCCAGGCCCAGGCCCAGCTTGCGGAAGTAGGTGGGGTGCTTGGTCTCCGGGTAGATCCAGACCTGCCTGCCGCGCTTGCGGGTCTGCTCGTCCTGCCACTTCAGGACCTCTTCGAAGGTGGGGATCTGCCAGCGGCCGTCGTAGAGGGTGTTGTGCGGACGGTTGGCCGGGATGCGTTCGATCGCGCGCAGCGTCTTCAGCTCGGCGAGCGTGAAGTCCTCGGTGAACCAGCCGGTGGTGGAGACGCCGTCGAGGACCTTGGTGGTCTTGCGGCCGGCGAACTCGGGGTGGTTCGCGACGTCTGTGGTACCGCCGATCTCCGGCTCGTGACGGCAGACGAGGTGGCCGTCCTTCGTGGGGACGAGGTCACCGGCCTCCACGATGTCGGCGCCCAGGTCGAGGGCCAGCTGGTAGGAGCCGAAGGTGTGTTCGGGGCGATAGCCGCTGGCGCCCCGGTGGCCGATGACCGTGGGTACGGGCAGGGTCTTCAGACCGCCGCCGTGTCCCGCGCCCGCCGCTCTCGCGGTGCCGGACAGTCCGAGGGCCGCTCCTCCCGCGCCGAGCACCGCGGCGCCGAGGAGCGCCCGGCGTCCCGTCCGCCCCTGCTCGGCGGCCTCGGTGGGACCGGTGGACTTGGTGGACTTGGTGGACTCGTGCTGCGACTCCTGCGGTGCCATGAGCGCTCTCCCTGACGTCGGCTCGTGATGCGCGCCGATCGTAGGTGGGCGCACATGGCGGGCGGGAGACCCGCGGCGGAACACGTGGGTGACACGGGATGTCGCATGGGATCGATGGGAACAGTTGTCTGATGCTCCGTCGGCTTCATGCGGGGACGCCGGGGTACGCGACCTGCGTCACATCGTTCCGGGCGGGTTTCCGCCGGGCAACGCGAGGCCCCCGCAGGTGAACGAGCGTCAACAGCGCGTAAGACCTCGGTGAACCCCGTGTGCCCGATGTGCGCGAGTCACTGAACCGCGAGTAATGTCCTCACCTGCACAGACTCATACAGATTCCCTGGCCGTTCTCTTGACACCGGAGGGCCCGTTGTCCCGCTTCGCACTCATCAAGGCAGTGCTCGGACCGATCATGCGCCTGATGTTCCGCCCACGGGTGGAAGGCGCGGAGCACATCCCCGGCGAGGGTCCGGTGATCCTGGCCGGGAACCACCTCACGTTCATCGACTCGATGATCATGCCGCTCTTCTGCGACCGTCAGGTCTTCTTCATCGGCAAGGACGAGTACGTCACCGGCAAGGGCGTCAAGGGCCGCCTGATGGCCTGGTTCTTCACGGGCTGCGGCATGATCCCGGTCGACCGGGACGGTGGCCGCGGCGGTGTCGCGGCGCTGATGACGGGACGCCGGGTGCTGGAGGAGGGCAAGGTCTTCAGCATCTACCCGGAGGGCACGCGCTCCCCCGACGGCCGGCTCTACCGGGGCCGTACGGGCATCGCCCGGCTGGCCATGATGACCGGTGCGCCCGTCGTGCCGTTCGCCATCATCGGCACGGACAAGATCCAGCCCGGCGGCTCCGGCATGCCGCGCCCCGGCCGGGTCACGGTCCGCTTCGGCGAGGCGATGGAGTTCTCCCGGTACGAGGGCATGGACCGCGACCGGTACGTCCTGCGAGCGGTGACCGACTCCGTGATGGCCGAGGTCATGCGGCTGTCCGGGCAGGAGTACGTGGACATGTACGCCACCAAGGCCAAGGCGGCGTAAGAAGCCGCGGAGCTTCGACACGGCCGTTTCGGGATGTACCGGGCCGTCCGGCTGGACGGTTCGTACGGCGGGCCGCTCTTCCGGCGGCCCGCCGTTCGTGTGTCACTGGTCCCCCCGGGGGGCGGGGACGTGAACCCCAGGATCCTGGCGCCCGCCGTCGAGCCGTTGTCCCCGGAGCATGAACCAGGCCGCCACCGCCGCCACGAGCAGCACCGCGGCGCCCGCGCCCGCCGCGAGTGCGAGACCGTCGACGAAGGACTGCCGGGCCGCGTCCAACAGCGCCTCGGACGTCTGCGCGGGCAGGGTCGCCGCCGCCTCCACCGCGCCGCCCAGCGACTCGTGGGCCTGCGGCGGAGTGCCCGCCGGGCCGGTGAAGTCGCGGTAGACGCCGGTCACGATGGAGCCGAGTACGGCGATTCCGAGGGCCGCGCCCAGTTCGTACGCCGTCTCCGACACCGCGGACGCCGCGCCCGCCTGCTCCTTGGGCACCGATCCGAGGATCACGTCGGCCGTCACGGTGAACGAAAAGCCCGCGCCCACGCCCACGACCAGCAGCGCGGCTCCCAGCAGGGGGTAGCCCGTGGACTGGCCGATGACGGTGAGCGAGGCCAGGGCCAGGCCGACGGCGGCGAGACCGGCGGAGACGACGGACCGTACCGAGAAGCGCCGGGCGACCGTACCGGCGACCAGACCGGACGCCACCGCGCCGACGGCGGCGGGCAGTTCGGCGAGGCCCGCCTCGAACGGCTGCCTGCCCTGCACGAGCTGCAGGTACTGGGAGAGGAAGAACACCAGGCCCGACAGTCCGAGGATGGTGAGCAGGTCGGCCAGGACCGCGCCGCTGAAGCCGCGGTTGCGGAACAGCCGCATGTCCAGCAGCGGTGCCGGGAGGGCGAGTTGGCGGCGTACGAAGCCGTACAGCGCCCCCGCGCCGAGCAGGGCCGCGGCGAGGACCTCCCAGGTGATGCCGTGCGTGGCCGCATCCTTGACGGCGTACACGACACCGATCACGCCGGCCAGCGACAGGACGACACTGCGCATGTCCCAGGGACCGGGACGCGGGTTCCGCGACTCGGGCAGCAGCTTGATGCCGACGAGGACCAGGACCGCCATCACCGGCAGGTTGATCAGGAAGACCGAGCCCCACCAGAAGTGTTCCAGCAGGAAGCCGCCGACGATCGGGCCGACGGCGGTACCGGCGGAGGCGGTCGCGCCCCAGATGCCCAGCGCCAGGCTGCGTTCGCGCCGGTCGTGGAAGAGGTTGCGGATGAGGGCGAGGGTGGCGGGCATCAGGGTCGCGCCGGCGACGCCGAGCAGGGCGCGGGCGACGATCATCATCTCGGGTGTCGTGGCATAGGCGTTGAGGACGGAGACCGCTCCGAACGCGGTGGCGCCGACGAGCAGGATCCGCTTGCGGCCGATGCGGTCGCCGAGGCTGCCCATGGAGACGAGCAGGCCGGCGATGACGAAGGAGTAGACGTCGCCGATCCACAGGAGCTGGGTGCCGGTGGGCTTGAGATCCTCACTGATGTAGGGGGTCGCGAGACCGAGGACGGTCGCGTCGACGGCCACCAGCAGCACGGCGAGCACGAGGACGGACAGCGCGAGCCAACGGCCCGGGCGCTTCACCGCCTCGGTCGTGGTCGCCGGCTGCAGGGTGCTGGTCATGATTCCTCTCTCCGTAGCGCTCCGCCGAGCAGCAACTCGACGATCATGAAATGGAAGTCCTTGGCGGCCACGCGGCCCTCGGACACCGCCCAGGCACCGGAGGCGACCAGTCCGTAGATCGCCTCGGTGAGCCAGGCGGGGGTGAGGTCGATGCGGAACTCACCGCTGCGCTGGCCGCGCCGGAACACGGCGGCGATGCGGTCGTCGATCCGGGCCCAGCCGGTGTTCTGCTCCTCGCCCTCGAACAGCTGGCTCTCCGTGTAGAGGAAGGCGAGCAGACCGGCGGCGGGTTCGATCTCGCGCACCATGCGCCGTACGGCGTCGCTCGCGGGCCCGTCGTCGAGCCGGGCGGACTCCAGTGCGGCCTCGCACTCCGCGATGCAGAGCGCCTCCAGCGCCCGTACGAGCGCGTCGCGTCCGGCGAAGTGCCGGTGCAGCGTGGCCCGGCTGATCCCGGCGGCCTTGGCGACCTCGTCCATGGTCGCGGTGGATTTGCGGGTCAGCAGGGCCGCGGAGGTGCGCAGCACGTGGTCACGATCGACAGCCATGAGACAAGTCTAATCCACGTGAGACACCAACGTCTCATTGTGGGCATGCGTGCCTCACAGTTGAGCTTCGAGTTCCGTGCTGTGCCGCTCAGTGCCAGGGCAGGCTGCCGCGCCGCTCCCAGTAGGCGCGCGGGTCCTCGACCAGCGTGGCGAGCCGGGCGGTCTGGTCCTCGTCGAGGTCGACGGCCGCGGCGTGCAGGTTGGAGGCGAGCTGGCCGGTGGTGGCGGCACCGGAGAGGACGACACCGGCCCAGGGCTCGCGCAGGATCAGGGCGAGGGCGACGGCGTCGCAGCCGAGCGAGGTCTCATCCGCCACCGCCTTCAGGGCGTCGGGCGCCTGCGGGCCGGCGAGGCGCCCGTTGGCCATGCCCTCCTTCACGATCACCGTGAGGCCGGCGTCGTACGCCTCGGCGAGGGCGGGCCCGGCCGAGGTCTCCAGCGCGTTGAACGTGGACTGGACGGTACGGAAGAGGGGCTCGCCGTCGACCGTGACCGCGAGCGCGGCGCGGATGGCGTCGGCCTGCGCGGGACCGCTGGTGGAGAAGCCGATGCTCACTCCCTGGGCCGCGGCCTCCGCCAGCCTGGCGTGGAGCTCCTTGTCGGTGAGGGCCGGGCTGTCCGGGGTCACCGAGTGGATCTGGTACAGGTCGAGCCGGTCGCCGAGCAGCGCGGCGGTCTCGGCGCGCTGCCGCTGGTACGTCGGCACGCTGTGGTCCTTGACCTCGTGCTGCTCGGCGTCGGTGCTCCAGTCGGCCGTGTACGTGTAGCCCCACTTGCTGCCGACGACGACGTCGTCGATGCCGGGGCGGGCGCCGAGCCACTCGGCGAGGAACTCCTCCGAACGGCCGTAGGAGCGGGCCGCGTCGAAGTAGCGGACGCCCTGGGCGTAGGCGGCGTCGAGGAGTTCGTGGGTGCGCGTGCGCAGGGTCTCGACGCCGCGATCGGCTCCGAGGTCACGATCCCGCCCGAGGTTGATGTAGCCGGGGCGGCCGACTGCGGCGAGGCCGAGGCCGAGGTGGCAGGTCGGGGTCGTCGCTGAGGCGAGGCGGGCGAAGGGCATCGCGGGCTCCGTTCGGTCGGCTCCGGTACGGCTTGCGACCAACGTAACCCGCGATGGCCTTCGCCTCGGAGCTCGGTTCGTGCGGTGGTGCGGTGAGTGCGGGTGCCGGTGCGTCGTGGCTTGTGGTGCCGTTCCCCCCGCTCCTTACCGGGCGTCTCCGTTACCGCTTCGCCTTCGCCGTGGCCCACTGGTGCTGACCCGCCACGTCCGCCTTCACCTCGGCGAGCTGGACGGCGACCGCGCTGGGCGCCGTACCACCGCGGCCGTCGCGGGAGGCGAGGGCGCCCGGGACGTTGAGGACGGACCGCACCTCGGGGGTGAGGTGGGCGGAGATCTTCGCGAACTGTTCGTCGGTCAGCTCGTCGAGTTCCTTGCCCTCGGCCTCGGCGACCTTGACGCACTCGCCGGCCACCTCATGTGCGACCCGGAAGGGCACGCCCTGCTTGACCAGCCATTCGGCGATGTCGGTGGCGAGGGAGAAGCCGGCCGGGGCAAGCTCCTCCATGCGCTCGCGGTGCACGGTGAGCGTCGCCATCATGCCGGTGAAGGCCGGGAGCAGCACCTCCAGCTGGTCGCAGGAGTCGAAGACGGGCTCCTTGTCCTCCTGGAGGTCGCGGTTGTACGCGAGCGGGAGGGCCTTGAGGGTCGCCATGAGGCCGGTGAGGTTGCCGATGAGACGGCCGCTCTTGCCGCGCGCCAGCTCCGCGATGTCCGGGTTCTTCTTCTGCGGCATGATCGACGAGCCCGTGGAGAACGCGTCGTGCAGGGTGACGAAGGAGAACTCCTTCGTGTTCCAGAGGATGATCTCCTCGGCGATCCGGGAGAGGTTGACGCCGATCATCGCGGTGATGAACGCGAACTCGGCGGCGAAGTCGCGGGACGCCGTGCCGTCGATGGAGTTGCCGACGCTGCCGTGCTCGAACCCGAGGTCCTCGGCCACCGACTCCGGGTCGAGGCCGAGGGAGGAACCCGCGAGGGCACCGGAGCCGTACGGCGAGACGGCGGTGCGCTCGTCCCACTGGCGCAGCCGCTCGGCGTCCCGGGACAGGGACTGCGCGTGCGCGAGGACATGGTGGGCGAAGAGCACCGGCTGGGCGTGCTGGAGGTGGGTGCGGCCGGGCATCGCCACGTCGGGGTGGGCCTCGGCCAGGCCGATCAGCGCGTCCTGGAGATCGGCGATCAGGCCGCCGATGATCCGGGCGTGGTCGCGCAGGTACATCCGGAAGAGGGTCGCGACCTGGTCGTTCCTCGACCGTCCCGCGCGCAGCTTGCCGCCGAGGTCGGGGCCGAGGCGCTCCAGCAGGCCGCGCTCCAGGGCGGTGTGGACGTCCTCGTCGGCGATGGTGCCGACGAAAGCGCCTGATGCCACGTCCTGTTCGAGCTGGTCAAGTCCGGCCAGCATGCGCTGGAGCTCGTCATCGGTGAGCAGCCCCGCCTTGTGCAGCACGCGTGCGTGGGCACGCGACCCGGCGATGTCGTAGGGCGCCAGCCGCCAGTCGAAGTGGACGGAGGCGGACAGCTTCGCCAGGGCCTCGGCGGGACCGTCGGCGAAACGGCCGCCCCAGAGCCGTACGTCACCGCTGTTGCTGCTCACTTGCGTTGCTCCTCGGAGTCTCGGAGGTTGTTGACGGGTCACCCGGGTCACGCAGGTCACCCAGGTCACCTGGTGTGTCACTGGCTCCCTGCGCACCCGCGGTCAGGGAGGCGGCGTTCACGCTATCGCCTACGCGAGGTCCCGCTTGGCCGCGATCTTCGACGACAGGCCGTAGATGTCGATGAAGCCCTTGGCGGCGGCCTGGTCGAACGTGTCGCCGGTGTCGTAGGTGGCGAGGTCGAAGTCGTACAGCGACGACTCGGAGCGCCGGCCGGTGACCACCGCGCGACCGCCGTGCAGGGTCATCCGGATGTCGCCGTTGACGTGCTGGTTGGCCTCGTCGATGAAGCCGTCCAGGGCGCGCTTGAGCGGGGAGAACCACTGGCCGTCGTAGACGAGTTCGCCCCAGCGCTGCTCGACCTGCCGCTTGTAACGGGCGAGTTCACGCTCGACGGTGACGTTCTCCAGCTCCTGGTGGGCCGTGATGAGCGCGATGGCGCCCGGGGCCTCGTACACCTCGCGGGACTTGATGCCGACGAGGCGGTCCTCGACCATGTCGATCCGGCCGACGCCCTGGGCGCCGGCACGCTCGTTGAGCTGCTGGACGGCCTGCAGGACGGTGACGGGCCGGCCGTCGACGGCGACCGGGACGCCCTCCTTGAAGGTGATGACCACCTCGTCGGCCTCGCGCGGGACGGCCGGGTTCTGGGTGTACTCGTAGATGTCCTCGATCGGGGCGTTCCAGATGTCCTCGAGGAAGCCGGTCTCGACGGCACGCCCGAAGACGTTCTGGTCGATGGAGTACGGGGACTTCTTGGAGGTCGCGATCGGGAGGTTCCTGGCCTCGCAGAACGCGATCGCCTTGTCGCGGGTCATCGCGTAGTCGCGGACGGGGGCGATGCACCTGAGGCCGGGGGCGAGGGCGACGATGCCGGCCTCGAAACGGACCTGGTCGTTGCCCTTGCCGGTACAGCCGTGAGCGACGGTGGTGGCGCCGTGCTTGTGGGCTGCGGCGACCAGGTGCTTGACGATCGTCGGCCGGGAGAGCGCGGAGACCAGCGGGTAGCGGTCCATGTAGAGGGCGTTGGCCTTGATCGCCGGAAGACAGTACTCGTCGGCGAACTCGTCCTTGGCGTCGGCCACTTCGGCCTCGACGGCCCCGCAGGCGAGCGCGCGCTTGCGGATGACGTCCAGGTCCTCGCCGCCCTGACCGACGTCCACCGCGACGGCGATGACCTCGGCGCCCGTCTCCTCGGCGATCCAGCCGATGGCGACGGAGGTGTCCAGACCGCCCGAGTAGGCGAGTACGACGCGCTCGGTCACGGGGTTCTCCTCACGGTGCGTGCGGTGTCATGCATGAGTATGCAGACCTCTGCATGATTCGTCAATCTTGCTGGTGGGGGCGATGCCGGTGGGGCCTGCCGACGGGGGGCGGGCGGTGGTGCCTGCGGC
>JODI01000048.1 GCA_000720805.1 Streptomyces violaceoruber | reverse complement strand
CACGAGGCCACGCCGCCACCCGCCCCGACCACGATGACCAGTACCGTCGCCCGCGCCCATGGAGTCACGGAACAAGCCTGGCATTTGCTCACCAACCCGGCATTCCTGAGGGGTCCAGAGGGTCGACGGGCGTCGTGAAGGGTGGATCAGCTCTTATCGGGGGCACCACGCTGATGAGATGTCGTGGTGCGAGAGAATGGCGGCATGGAGATGCCGAGGAACGAACGGTCGCCGGAGAACCCTCACATCCTGGTCGTGGGTCAGGACGGAATGACTCTCGGTGGCGGAGGCGACGAGGACTCCCGCGAGCTTCCGGTGACGGAGATGGTCGAGCAGCCGGCGAAGGTCATGCGGATCGGAAGCATGATCAAGCAGCTGCTCGAAGAGGTCCGCGCGGCTCCCCTCGACGAGGCGAGCCGGGTGCGGCTGAAGGAGATCCACTCCAGTTCGGTGAAGGAGCTGGAGGACGGTCTGGCTCCGGAGCTCGTCGAGGAGCTGGAGCGGCTCTCCCTGCCCTTCGCGGACGAGGCGACGCCGAGCGACGCGGAACTGCGGATCGCCCAGGCCCAGTTGGTCGGCTGGCTGGAGGGTCTCTTCCATGGGATCCAGACCACGCTGTTCGCCCAGCAGATGGCCGCGCGCGCCCAGCTGGAGCAGATGCGCCGCGCCCTTCCGCCGGGCGTGGGCGGCCCCGAGGGCACCGACGACCCCCGCGCGGGCGGCCGCTCGGGCGGCCCGTACCTCTGACCGGACCGAGGTACGACGAGCGGGCGGGGTCCGGCAGCCGACGCTGCCGGACCCTCGGCCTGCTCCGCCGCGATCAGGCCGGGTTGCCCGTGGAGACGTCGAACTGCATCTTCGGCGGCTCCTTCGGGTCGAAGTCGGTGCCGGCCGAGGGGAACTGCTTCATCACGGTGCCGTCGCCGAAGGTGTTCTCGTCGACGTCGTTGTCCTGGTAGAGCCAGCCGGCGGCCTGAAGGCACTTGACGACCGAGTCCCAGTTCTTGTACTGGAAGTCCGGCATCCGCACTTTGTCGGGGTCGTTGTACGACTCCTCGGGCTCGGTGCAGTCGGTCGTGTCGACCGTTTTCGTCGTGTCCGGTCCGCGGTAGCCCGCGACCGTGGACGAGGAGGTCGAGGGGCTGACGCTGGTGCCACCGCCTCCCTCGTTCCCACTGCCGCCGCCGTTCATCAGCAGCGCCGCGATCAGCCCGCCCACCGCGACCAGCGAGACCACGACCGAGCCGATGATCACCGGCTTGTTGCTCTTGCCGCCGCCCCCGGAAGGGCCCGCCGACTGGGGCTGGGGCGTGAGGTTGTACGGCGGCGGCGTCGACGGGCCGTGCTGCGGGGCGTACGCGGCCGGGCCGGGCGTCTGGTAACCGCCCTGCTGCGGATAGCCGTACGCCGGAGAAGGCGCCCCGTGCGAAGGCGACCCCGGGGAGGGAGCCGCCGGGGCGGGCGGGTTGCCGTACGGGTTCGGGGTCGGCTGGTACGGCGTCCGGACGTGGCCCTGGGGCGGCGACGGCGGCTGGTCGAGCGGCGGGAACACGGCGGCGCCGACGCCGGCGCCGCTCGGTGTCTGGGCCCCGGGGACGATGCTCGGGGCGGCCGGCTGGAAGGACGAGGCCACGCGCAGGCACTCGTCGCGCATGGCCTCGGCGCTGGGGAAGCGCTCGTTCGGGTTCTTCTTCAGCGCGCGGGCGACCAGCGCGTCCACGGCCGGCGGCAGGGCGCGGTTGACCGACGAGGGAGCGACCGGCTCCTCCTGGACGTGTGCGTACGCGATCGCCAGCGGTGAGTCCGCGTCGAACGGGAGCCGCCCGGTGACCAGCTGGAACAGCATGATGCCGACCGAGTAGAGGTCCGAGCGGGCGTCCACCCCGCGTCCGAGGGCCTGCTCCGGCGAGAGGTACTGCGGGGTGCCGACGACCATGCCGGTCTGGGTCATGGAGGTGACCCCGGACTGCATGGCGCGCGCGATACCGAAGTCCATGACCTTGATGACCCCGCGTTTGGTCATCATCACGTTGCCCGGCTTGATGTCGCGGTGGACCAGCCCCATCTCATGGCTGATCTCCAGCGCCGCCAGCACGTCCGCGGTGATCTTCAGCGCCTTGTCGGCGGGCATCGCGCCGTACTGCCGTACGTCCGCGTTCAGCACGGAGCCGAGGGGCTGGCCCTCGACGTACTCCATGACGATGTACGGCATGGTCGTGCCGTCGAGCTCGTCCTCGCCGGTGTCGAAGACCGAGACGATGTTGGTGTGCGTGAGCTTGGCCACGGCCTGGGCCTCGCGGCGGAAGCGCTCGCGGAAGGCCTGCTCGCGGCCCAGCTCGGTGTGGAGGGTCTTGATCGCGACCTGGCGGTCGAGCACCGCGTCGTACGCGAGGTGGACCGAGGCCATGCCGCCTTCGCCGAGCAGGTCGCGCAGTTGATAGCGGCCGCCCGCCAGCGCCCGCCCCGCATACCGGCCGTGTGCGGCGTCCTGGCTCATGTTCTGCGTCCCCCGTAGCCTTCCAGACGCCGGCGATGGTGGGTGCCGAGTCGTCGATCCACAGGATCCCGAAAAGTCGTTGATCCAATGGGCTATTCCCGGCCAAGTCTGCCCGAGGGCACTGACACGTCAAGCTCGGTGCCCGTTCCGTGACCGTACGCGAAAGAAGCGTCGCGGAAGCGTTACAGCTGCCGTGCGGCCGGCACACAGGATTTGCACACCGGTATGTTCTGAAGGTTTGATGGCCGGTCGGCCTCGGGTCGGCCCCCGGGGCCTTCCCGGACCGGAGGCTTGCGCGGAGGCTGTAGCGTGGCCGACGGAGACCGTAACAACACCGCGCGCACCGCGGGCAGAAACGACGGCGAGGACTGATGGCACAGCAGCAGCGCGCTCAGGGCCCGTCCGACCCCGAGGCGACTGGCGGCGGGATGTCAGATGCGCCGGAAATGTGGGGGAACGGCGGACTGGTCGGGGACGGCCGATACCGGCTGACCCGCAGACTCGGCCGGGGCGGCATGGCCGAGGTCTTCGCGGCCGAGGACGTACGCCTCGGACGCACCGTGGCGGTCAAGCTGCTGCGCGCCGACCTCGCCGAGGACCCGACCTCCAAGGCCCGCTTCACGCGCGAGGCCCAGTCCGTCGCCGGCCTCAACCACCACGCGATCGTCGCCGTGTACGACTCCGGCGAGGACTTCGTCGGCGGCCAGTCCGTGCCGTACATCGTCATGGAGATCGTCGAGGGCCGCACCATTCGCGACCTGCTCCTCAACGCCGAGGCGCCGGGTCCCGAGCAGGCCCTGATCATCGTCTCCGGCGTCCTGGAGGCGCTCGCCTACTCGCACCAGCACGGCATCGTGCACCGCGACATCAAGCCCGCCAACGTCATCATCACGCACAACGGCGCGGTCAAGGTGATGGACTTCGGCATCGCCCGCGCCCTGCACGGGGCGTCCACGACGATGACGCAGACCGGCATGGTCATGGGCACCCCGCAGTACCTCTCCCCCGAGCAGGCGCTCGGCAAGGCCGTCGACCACCGCTCCGACCTGTACGCCACGGGCTGTCTGCTGTACGAACTCCTCGCGCTGCGGCCCCCGTTCACCGGTGAGACCCCGCTGTCGGTGGTCTACCAGCACGTCCAGGACATCCCGACGCCGCCGTCGCAGGTCTCCGACGGCGTCCCGCCGGAACTCGACGGCCTCGTCATGCGCTCCCTCGCCAAGGAGCCGGACGACCGGTTCCAGACGGCCGAGGAGATGCGCGGCCTGGTCCAGTACGGCCTGCAGATGCTGTACGAGCAGGGCGGCCACACCGGCACCTGGAACACCGGCCCCGTCGACACGCACGACGGCCGGCACACCCCGGCGGCGGGCCTGGCCGGCACGGCCGTACTGCCGCACCCCGGGGGCGACTCCTCCGGCACCACGCAGATCCCGCAGCCGATCCTGCCCAACCGCTACGGCGGCGGGGACGAGGGCGGCTTCGAGGGGCACGGCAACCGGGGCGGCGGCGGCCGCGGCAAGCTGTGGATCCTGGCCGTCCTCGCGGTGATCGCCATCGCGGCGGGCGTGGCGCTGGCGCTCCAGGGCGGCGACAACCCGGGCGGCGGCGACCCCAGCAAGAGCACGTCGCCGACCACCTCGCAGACCACCGACAAAGAGACGCCCAGCGAGACGCCGAGCGACGAGCCGAGCGACGAGCCCACCGACCCGGACACGGACTACGACACGGGCACGGGGTCCGGTCCGGGCTACACGCCGTCGTCCCGGCCGTCGTACACGCCGTCTCAGCCGGCCTCGCAGGACCCCACCGACGAGCCGACGGACGACCCGACGACCTCCGCACCGACGGACGACCCGACGACCTCCCCACCGCCGGAGAACCCGACGACCGCGGCTCCGTCGGACCCCACCGCCGGGGGCGTCACGGGGGACGGCGGGGTCGACGGCGGCGGCGGCGCCGGGAACTGACCGGCCGGCCCGCGCCGAACCGCTCACCGCAGCAGCCTCCACGCGCGCGTGCGACCCGGAAACGGGCTCCACGCGCGCGTACTGCTGTTCCCACAGTCCAGCAGGCCCCATCAGGCAGGCGGTTCAGTCCGCGAACGCGTCGCACACGGTGTCGTACATGAACAGGGCCTCTGAGCTGGGGGTAGTCACAGACAGTCGCATTTGTTCACGAGAGGTGCTCGAAGTGGCTTCAGCGGCCGTCCGGGGAGCCGTACTCAGACACCACGCCGACCGGACGAGTGGCCGGAATGTGTGTCGACGTGTGGGCCGTCGTACCGAACTCGCCCGAGACCTCCACTCCGGCCACGCCGACCACGCCGGCCGAGACTTCGTGCGGGCACCCGGCGGACCACCTGATGGTCCTGATGGTCGTCTTCCGCCCTGCGGCTCTTCCCGTGACCTGGGTCACCGGGATAACGTGCCGTTGTTCCGGCCCCCTGCAAGGCTGTGACCAGGAACTGTTCCCGGTTTCGCGATTTACTTGGAAATCCAAGCAAAATCGCAGGTCAGGAGGGGTTTCACAGAAATGTGGAGCAGTGGGTAACGTGCCTTGTGCAGGGCGCTCGCCGGGGCACCTGTCACCTGTTCCGAACGGGCCGCACCCACCCCGTGCGTCCGTGAGGCCACAGGCGAGCCGCACTGGCACCCGGCGAACCCGGGTAGCCGGACCGACGGAGGAGCACACGTGACCGTGGAGAGCACTGCCGCGCGCACACCGCGACGCAGCGCAGGTACGACCGGTACAAAGAGCACGGCCGGCAAGCGCGCGCCCGCGAAGAAGATCTCGGCGACCGCAAAGAACGCGCCAGGGGGCGACCCCGAACTCGTCCAGTTGCTGACGCCCGAGGGCAAGCGCGTCAAGAGCGCCGCCTACGACAAGTACGTCGCCGGGATCACCCCCGACGAGCTGCGCGGTCTGTACCGCGACATGGTGCTCACCCGCCGCTTCGACGCCGAGGCCACCGCGCTGCAGCGTCAGGGCGAGCTCGGCCTGTGGGCCTCCCTGCTCGGTCAGGAGGCCGCCCAGATCGGCTCCGGCCGGGCGACCCGCGAGGACGACTACGTCTTCCCGACCTACCGCGAGCACGGCGTCGCCTGGTGCCGCGGGGTCGACCCGACCAACCTCCTCGGCATGTTCCGCGGCGTGAACAACGGCGGCTGGGACCCCAACAGCAACAACTTCCACCTCTACACGATCGTCATCGGCGCCCAGACACTGCACGCCACGGGCTACGCGATGGGCGTCGCCATGGACGGCGCGGACAGCGCGGTCATCGCCTATTTCGGCGACGGCGCCTCCAGCCAGGGCGATGTGGCCGAGTCCTTCACCTTCTCCGCGGTCTACAACGCCCCGGTGGTGTTCTTCTGCCAGAACAACCAGTGGGCGATCTCCGAGCCGACCGAGAAGCAGACCCGCGTCCCGCTCTACCAGCGCGCGCAGGGGTACGGCTTCCCGGGCGTCCGCGTCGACGGCAACGACGTGCTGGCCTGCCTCGCGGTCACCAAGTGGGCGTTGGAGCGGGCCCGCAGCGGCGAGGGTCCGACGCTGGTCGAGGCGTACACGTACCGCATGGGTGCCCACACCACCTCCGACGACCCGACCAAGTACCGGGCCGACGAGGAGCGCGAGGCGTGGGAGGCGAAGGACCCGATCCTGCGCCTCCGCCGCCACCTGGAGGCCTCAAACCACACGGACGAGGGATTCTTCGCGGAACTGGAGGCGGAGAGCGAGGCGTTGGGCAGGCGAGTGCGCGAAGCGGTCCGCGCCATGCCGGACCCGGACCACTTCGCCATCTTCGAGAACGTGTACGCGGACGGGCATGCGCTCGTCGACGAGGAGCGCGCGCAGTTCGCCGCCTACCAGGCGTCGTTCGCGGACGCAGAGGGGGGCAACTGAGATGGCCGAGACGATGACGTCAAAGAGCCTGCCGCTGGCGAAGGCCATCAACGAGTCGCTGCGCCGCGCGCTGGAGACCGACCCCAAGGTCCTGGTCATGGGCGAGGACGTCGGCAAGCTCGGCGGCGTCTTCCGGGTGACGGACGGTCTGCAGAAGGACTTCGGCGAGAGCCGGGTCATCGACACCCCGCTGGCCGAGTCGGGCATCGTCGGCACGGCCATCGGCCTCGCCCTGCGCGGCTACCGCCCGGTGGTGGAGATCCAGTTCGACGGTTTCGTCTTCCCGGCCTACGACCAGATCGTCACCCAGCTGGCGAAGATGCACGCCCGGTCCCTGGGCAAGGTGAAGCTGCCGGTCGTGGTGCGGATTCCGTACGGCGGCGGGATCGGCGCGGTCGAGCACCACTCCGAGTCGCCCGAGGCGCTCTTCGCGCACGTGTCGGGCCTGAAGGTGGTCTCCCCGTCGAACGCGTCGGACGCGTACTGGATGATGCAGCAGGCCATCCAGAGCGACGACCCGGTGATCTTCTTCGAGCCGAAGCGGCGCTACTGGGACAAGGGCGAGGTCAACACCGAGGCGATCCCCGGCCCGCTGCACAAGGCGCGCGTCGTGCGCGAGGGCACCGACCTGACCCTCGTGGCCTACGGCCCGATGGTGAAGCTCTGCCAGGAAGCCGCCGACGCCGCCGCCGAGGAGGGCAAGTCCCTCGAAGTGCTGGACCTGCGGTCGGTGTCCCCCCTCGACTTCGACTCCGTTCAGGCGTCGGTGGAGAGAACCCGTCGCCTGGTGGTGGTGCACGAGGCATCGGTGTTCTTCGGTTCGGGTGCGGAGATCGCGGCTCGGATCACGGAACGCTGCTTCTACCACCTGGAGGCACCGGTGCTGAGGGTCGGCGGCTATCACGCCCCGTACCCGCCGGCGCGTCTGGAGGAGGAGTACCTACCGAGCCTGGACCGGGTACTCGACGCCGTCGACCGCTCGCTGGCGTACTGAGGAGAGGGTCGTGACGACGATGACGGAAGCGTCCGTACGCGAGTTCAGGATGCCGGACGTGGGCGAGGGGCTCACCGAGGCGGAGATCCTCAAGTGGTACGTCCAGCCCGGTGACACGGTCACCGACGGCCAGGTGGTGTGCGAGGTCGAGACGGCCAAGGCGGCGGTGGAACTGCCGATCCCCTACGACGGAGTCGTCCGCGAACTCCGCTTCGCCGAGGGCACCACGGTGGACGTCGGTACGGCGATCATCGCGGTGGACGTGGCGGGCGGCGGGGCGCCCGCCGCCGAGACGCCGGCTGCCGCGCAGGCCCCTGCTCCCCCGGAGAAGAAGCCGGATCAGCCCGAGAAGAAGCCGGAGGGCTCCGGCCGCCAGCCGGTCCTGGTCGGCTACGGGGTGGCGACCTCCTCCACCAAGCGCCGCCCCCGCAAGGGCCCGGAGATCCGGGTCCAGGAGGCGTCGACGTCGGCCCAGGCAGAGCTGAACGGCCACGGCACGGCCGCCCCGGCGGGGCCCCGCCCGCTGGCCAAGCCGCCGGTGCGCAAGCTGGCCAAGGACCTGGGCGTGGACCTGGCGACGGTTGTCCCGTCCGGCCCGGACGGCATCATCACGCGGGAGGACGTCCACGCGGCGGTGGCCCGGGCACAGCCCGCTCCCGCCACCGCGCCGATCGTCGAGACGCCGGTCCGCGTCCAGGCCCCGGCTCCGGCGCCGGTGGTGACGTACGACGGGGCGCGTGAGACCCGTATCCCGGTCAAGGGTGTCCGCAAGGCGACCGCGGCGGCGATGGTCGGCTCGGCGTTCACGGCGCCGCATGTCACGGAGTTCGTGACGGTCGACGTGACCCGGACGATGAAGCTGGTCGAGGAACTCAAGCAGGACAAGGAGTTCACCGGCCTGCGCGTGAACCCGCTCCTGCTGATCGCCAAGGCGCTTCTGGTGGCGATCAAGCGCAATCCGGAGATCAACGCGTCCTGGGACGAGGCGGCTCAGGAGATCGTGCTCAAGCACTACGTCAACCTGGGCATCGCGGCGGCCACCCCTCGCGGCCTGATCGTCCCCAACATCAAGGACGCGCATGCCAAAACGCTTCCGCGACTGGCCGAGTCCCTGGGCGAGCTGGTCTCGACGGCACGGGAGGGCAAGACGTCCCCCGCCGCGATGCAGGGCGGCACGGTGACGATCACCAACGTCGGCGTCTTCGGCGTCGACACGGGCACGCCCATCCTCAACCCCGGCGAGTCCGCGATCCTCGCGGTCGGCGCGATCAGACTCCAGCCATGGGTCCACAAGGGCAAGGTCAAGCCCCGCCAGGTCACGACCCTGGCGCTCTCCTTCGACCACCGTCTGGTGGACGGGGAGCTGGGCTCCAAGGTGCTGGCTGATGTGGCGGCGGTCCTGGAGCAGCCGAAGCGGTTGATCAGCTGGGCGTGACGCTCCGGGACCGGATAGGTTGAACGAGGAAGGGACGGCCGCAAGTTCTAGTTGCGACCGCCCCTTCCGCCCTTCAGGCTTTCGTTCCAGTCGCACATCCAGTCGGTCGGTATCGGTCGAGTACGTCCGTCAGGACTGGTTGAGTACGTAGACCGGCGCCCCGTCCTCCGTCCCGCCCCGGGAGTGGATGCAGGCGTGCTTGCGCAACAGACGCAGGCATTCGTTGACCCGGTGCACCGACAGCCCGGTACGGGCCGCGATCGAGTCGAGCGGTTGACGCAGCTCGCCCTGCTCGACCAGAACCGGGGCGATCACCACCGCCACCGCCCAGACGTCCGACGTCACGGACAGCCGCTGCCGCCAGTCGGCCAGTACCGACTCCGTGGTCGGATGCGCGGAGAAGTCGGCAGTGGGCGCCGGACGGTCGAGCGTCATGACGTCGAGCCGGTTCGCGATGCGTTCCATGGCGTGGGCGATGGCCTGCTGCGTGGCGAGCGTCGCCCGTTGCATCTCCAGCATTTCCCTTTGCACAGCGAGCGATTCGCGCTGGGCGACCGCAAGCTCCTCGTCGACCTGAAGGTTGTGCGTCTCAAGCCGGACGATGGCCTCGGCGACCTGCTCCGGCATCGCGTAGGCGATCGGAGCCCCCGGATCGGCGGGCTGCACCTCGGCCTCCTCAAGGCTGTAGGAGCCCTCCCGCTGGACCGTCTCGATCACCTCGGCCACCCATTGTTTGAAGGGGGCGCAGGTGGGCTTGGTGCAGCCGTTGACGAGAAGGATCAGGCCCTGCAGATCGATGAGGCGCAAGTCTCGGCGCCACTCCCGACCTGCGGGAATGCTGAGAGAGTGACCTCCAGTCACTGTCTCGAGAATCTCTCGATGCTCCTCCGGGACATGGTCGAGGAGCGCCTTTCGAGGGGTGGTGTACCCCAACTCCTTGCAGACATCCACCGCGGGGAACCAGTGCGTCCCGTCCGGCGTCGTCAGCCTCCGGACGCGGGCTCCCGTTGCCGCGTACACGAAATCGCTGACGTCGATCGCGTCGTGCTGTGCCCGGGGGGCGGGCTGGTGCTTGCTGGGTTCGATCACGTGAACCACCTCCGCCGCGGAACGTAGAGCGGAGCAAATCGAATATGCCAGTCCGCGCAGGGATGTTCACGATTGCGAGGGAAAAGATCGCCGAATCCGGTGCGGGATGTCATTCGTGCATGTACGACGTCTTCGCCGGTGAGCCGGTCGGCAAGTAGTCGTCGCCCAGACGTACGACTCCCGCTCCGCCTCTGCGGAAACCTGCCGGCTGCTCGCCTCCCGCGTCGCCGTCCGCCGGGAGCAAAGGCCCCCCGCCGACGGCGAGGGGCCTTTGACCTGCTGTCACCTGACCTCTGGTCAGCCGAGCTTCGCGAAGCCGTAGTTCATCAGCTTCTTGGCGTCCGCCTCCCGCTGCGCGATGGAGGTCGAGGCGAGGACGGTGCCGATGACCGTCTTGCCGCCCCTGGTGGCGGCGAAGACGAGGCAGTACTTCGCCTCCGGGCCGGAGCCCGTCTTCACGCCGATCGTGCCGCTGTAGCTGCTGAGCAGCCCGTTGGTGTTCTTCCACGTGGCCATCGTGCGGGTGCTGCCCGTCTTGGTGATGGTCTTGGCGGTGTACGCCTTCGTCTTCACCACCGCGCGGAACGAGGCGTTCTTCATCGCGCTGCTGGCGAGCTTCGTCAGGTCGCGCGGCGTCGAGTAGTTGGAGCCGTTGCCGATGCCGTCGAACGAGTCGAAGTGGGTGTTCGTCAGACCGAGGTTCTTCGCCTGGGTGTTCATCTTGCCGATGAACGACTTCACCCGCGCCGCACGCGTCGTGCCGGAGCCGAACTTGTCGGCCAGCGCGTACGCGGCGTCGCAGCCCGACGGCAGCATCAGCCCGTACAGCAGCTGACGGACGGTGACCTTGTCGCCGACGATGAGATGGGCCTGGGAGGCGTTGTTGGCGACGACGTAGTCGCTGTACGCCTTCTGGATGGTGACCTTGGCGTCCAGGTTCAGGTTCGGCTGCGCGAGCACGACCTTCGCGGTCATGATCTTCGTCGTGGAGCCGGTGGAGCGCCGGGTGTCCGCGGCCTTGCCGTACAGCCCCGCGCCGTTCGCGTTGTTCATCACGTAGCCGCCCTTGGCGACGATCGTGGGCGCGGTGACGGCCTGCGCGGGGACCGCGGCGAGGGCTCCGGTCGCGAGGACCGCGCCGGCTGTCACGGCGACGGCTGCGGCTCGGCGGAAGCGGACAACCTGGAAGCCGTCCTTGATGCCGGTTATCAACTGAGAAACCCCGATTGTCTCGAATGCCCCTGTTATGCGGCCGCGTTGACGTGGTGCAAGGAAAGTGGGGCCGCAGGTGTGTGACACGTAAGTAGCACAGAAGGTTGTGCCGCCGCTGGGCCGGGTCCGGGTTCTTTGCCGGAAGATCCCTCTTTCGGGTCCCCGGGGCACCGCTACCGTCCCGTATGCCGGACCGGTCTCCATCATGTGTACCTGTTGTATCTATGATGTCGGCATGTCCCTGGCCGTGAAGCACCCGCCCGCCGCCGACCGCGTCTACGCCCACGTCAAGCAGGGTGTCCTGGACCGCCGTTACCAAGGCGGCACTCTCCTCACCGAGGGCGAACTCGCCGAGGCCGTCGGTGTCTCCCGCACACCGGTGCGCGAGGCGCTGCTCCGGCTGGAGGTCGAGGGGCTCATCAAGCTTTACCCGAAAAAGGGAGCCCTCGTCCTGCCCGTCTCCGCCCAGGAGATCGCGGACGTCGTCGAGACCCGGCTCCTGGTCGAGGAGCACGCGGCCCGCAAGGCCGTACCGGCCCCCGCCGGGCTCATCGACCGGCTCGAGGGACTGCTGGCCAGGCAGAAGGAGCAGGCCGCCGCCGGCGACCTGGCCGCGGCCGCCGTCACCGACCGCTGTTTCCACGCCGAGATCGTCCGCAGTGGCGGCAACGAGATCCTCTCCCGCCTCTACGACCAGCTCCGCGACCGGCAGTTGAGGATGGGTGTCGCGGTGCTGCACTCCCACCCCGACCGGATCGCCAAGACCCTCGTCGAACACGAGGAGATCCTTCAAGCGCTGCGCTCCGGCGACCCGGAGGCCGCGGTCGAGGTCGTCCACCGGCACGTCGGCTGGTTCTCGCATCTGGCCCGGGGTGAGGTCCGATGAGCAGCGCCTCGGCTTCCTCCGGCTCGTCGGTCTCGCTGCCGGGCGATCCGCCGGGCGGCCGGCGCGCGATGGCCGTCTGGGGCGTCGGCGTCTCCGTCTACTTCGTCGCCGTCGTCTTCCGTACGTCCCTCGGGGTCGCCGGCCTCGACGCCGCCGACCGCTTCCACGTGGGCGCCTCGGCGCTGTCCACCTTCTCGATCCTGCAACTCCTCGTCTACGCGGGCATGCAGATACCGGTCGGCCTGCTGGTGGACCGGCTCGGCACGAAGAAGGTGCTGAGCCTGGGCGCGGTGCTGTTCACGGCCGGACAGCTCGGGTTCGCGTTCTCGTCGTCGTACGGCATGGCCCTCGCCTCGCGCGCACTGCTGGGCTGTGGGGACGCGATGACCTTCATCGCCGTACTGCGGCTCGGCACCCGCTGGTTCCCGGCTCGCCGCAGCCCCATGATCGCGCAGCTCGCGGGTCTGATCGGCATGGCGGGCAACCTGGTGTCCACCCTGGTGCTGGCCCGGCTGCTGCACGGCGTCGGCTGGACGGCGGCCTTCGCGGGCAGCGCGCTCGCGGGCGCCGTCGTCGTGGTACTGGTGCTGCTCTTCCTCAAGGACCACCCGGAGGGGCACGAGCCGGAGCCCTTCCCGCACCAGGGGGCCGCGTACGTACGGCGCCAGATCGCCGCGTCCTGGCGGGAGCCGGGGACCCGGCTGGGGCTGTGGGTGCACTTCACGACCCAGTTCCCGGCGATGGTGTTCCTGCTGCTGTGGGGGCTGCCGTTCCTGGTCGAGGCGCAGGGGCTGTCGCGGGCGGTGGCGGGCGAACTGCTCACCCTGGTCGTGCTGTCGAACATGCTGATCGGACTGGTGTACGGCCAGATCGTCGCCCGGCACCACGAGGCCCGGCTGCCGCTGGCGCTGGGCACCGTGGGCGCGACGGCGCTGACGTGGGCGGCCACGCTGGCCTATCCCGGTGACCACGCGCCGATGTGGCTGCTGGTGGTGCTGTGCACGGTGCTGGGGTCGTGCGGGCCGGCGTCGATGCTCGGCTTCGACTTCGCGCGGCCGGCGAATCCGCCGGAGCGGCAGGGGACGGCGTCCGGGATCACGAACATGGGGGGTTTCGTCGCCTCGATGACGACGCTGTTCGCGATCGGCGTGCTGCTCGACGCGACCGGGGACGACTACCGGGTCGCGTTCTCCTCGGTGTTCGTACTGCAGGCGCTCGGGGTCAGCCAGGTGCTGCGGCTGCGGAAGCGGGCGGCCCGGCGGGAGCGGGAGCGGTTGGTGGCCAGTCGGGTGGAGACGGTGCACGTTCCCGCGTGACGGTGCCGTGTGCTGGGCGGCCGCTCTGGGCGGTCGCCCCTGGGGCGGGCGTTGCTGGGGGCTGCCGCCCCCAGACCCCCGACTCGACCGGCGCCTGAGCTCCCGTAGCTCCCGTCAGGGAGTGACGGCGAAGTTCCTCAGGATCGCCCCCGTCAACGTCGGATCCCCCTCCGCCTTCACGCGGTCCGTCGCCGCCTCCGGCGTGACACGGCCGCAGGCCAGGCGGACGTACGTCTCCCAGTCGAGGCTGAGCGTGGCGGCCGGGCCGAGGGCCGGGGTGGATTCGAGGGTGCCGCGGCCCTGGATGTCGACGCGGATCGTGCGCAGGAACTCGACGGGGCCGTGCACGTCGAAGACGACGGCCGAGCTGCGCGGGGCGTCGGCCTTGACGGCGACGACCTCCGGGAGGGCGGCGAGCAGCACGTCACGGGCGACATGCGCGCCGGGGGAGTCGAGGTTGCCGGGGCGGCCGAGGGCGGTACGCAGGTCCTGTTCGTGGACCCACACGTTGAACGCGTGGGAACGCATGGACTCTTCGAGGGTGATCTCGGTGCTCAGAGGGCCGCGCACCTTGGTTCCCGGGTCGCGCGAGTCGTTGCGCAGCTGGCGGTTGCGGCGGATGATCACGTACTCCAGCTCGGAGGTCATCTCGGGCGCCGTGTGGTGGCGGCGGACGTCGACCTGCATCTCCATGTAGCGCTGGTGGTCGTTGGTGACGTGGAACAGGTCGCGCGGGAGCGTGTGGATGGGGCGCGGGTCGCCGAGCATCTCGCAGTCCAGGCCGATGACGTGGGAGACCACGTCCCGCACCGACCAGCCGGGGCAGGGGGTGCGCCGGTTCCACTCGCCCTCCACAAGGGGCAGCACCAGCTCGGATATCGCTTCGATGGAGTGGGTCCAGGCGTCGGCGTAGGGCTGGAGAGTGGGATGCAGACTCACGGAACGGGACCCCTCGGCGGTCGGTACTCGGGTGGTGGTGGCGGCGGCGTTGCCTGCGGGAGGTAGCTGTCGGCGGGTGTCTTGGGACGCTAAGTTACGCTGCTCTGAGGCACCCCGGCAGTGCTTTCGTGTGACGATCGTAGGCCCGTGTGGACGGCTCGAATGCCAGGACGGTGGTAGTGTGCGCGCCTCTCTGATCCAGATCGCCGTGGACGAGGGCGAATCGGTCGAGTCCCGCCGACGGCGCGTGGCCGCGCTGGTGCGGGAACAGGCCGGTGCCGATCTGGTCGTCCTGCCCGAGCTGTGGACCACCGGTGCCTTCGCGTTCGAGGAGTTCGGGAGCGAGGCCGAACCGCTCGAAGGGCCGACGTACGAGGCCATGGCCAAGGCGGCGAGCGACGCGGGCGTGTGGCTGCACGCGGGCTCGATTCCGGAACGTGACCCTGGCGGGCCCCTCTACAACACCTCCCTCGTCTTCTCACCCTCCGGCGACCTGGCCGCCGCCTACCGCAAGATCCACCGCTTCGGCTTCGACAAGGGCGAGGCCGTGCTGATGAGCGCGGGCGAGGACCTGGTGACCGTCCGGCTGCCCGACACGACGCTGGGTCTGGCCACCTGCTACGACCTCCGTTTCCCCGAACTCTTCCGCTCTCTCGTCGACGCCGGCGCCGAGACCCTGGTCGTCCCCGCGGGCTGGCCGGAGCGCCGCCGGGCGCACTGGACGCTGCTGGCTCAGGCGCGGGCGATCGAGAACCAGACGTTCGTGCTCGCGTGTGGAACGGCCGGGACACACGCCCGGGTTCCGCAGGCGGGTCACTCGATCGTGGTCGATCCGTGGGGCGCGGTCCTCGCGGAGGCCGGTGCCGACCAGGAAGTCCTCACGGTCGACTTCGACCCCGGCAGGGTGGCGACGACCCGCGAGCAGTTCCCGGCCCTGAAGGACCGGGTGCTCGGGATCACCACACCGCACCGGCGCCAGGTGTATTGATCACGACCTGGTCGCCCTGGGCTCCCCGGGGTCCTCCTAGTCGTCCCGGTCGTCTTCCCGCTCCTTCTCCGCCAGGTGGATCACACACACCGCCACCGCGATCAGCAGCGCCGGGTCCGCGTCCTCCCGTACGACGTCGAGCCCGTACGTCTCGCGCACGTGCAGCCGGCGGCGGGAGATGACGGCGAGCAGCTCATCGTCGTACTCGATGGCGAACTCGCGGTCGAGGATCTTGCCGCTGACGTCGAGTTCCGTGCCGCCGTCCGCCAGGGCCACCCGGTAGTGGTTGCGCAGCAGGGACAGTCGTTTGCGCTTGACGCGGGCGAGGGGTTCGCCGTCCCGCTCGATCACCATGGTGTCCCTGAGGGCGAACATCTTCTGGTGGATGTCGACGAGGACCCGCCCCTGGGTGTCCTTCAGCTCGAAGGTGTCCCGCAGCCGCATGGCCTTGCCGTCGACGAGGAAGACCTTGTTGCCGTGGTCGTCCTCGATCCAGTAGTCGTCACCGAGGCCGAGGAGCCGGTCGCGCACGAGGAATCTCATACTCTCCTCATACCCTCACCGCGTCCCTGGCGGTGTCCGAAACGCCGTCGGTAGGCCGACGGGCTGAGCCCGGTGACGTTGCGCACGCGCGCGCGGAGGTTCGCGGCCGTGCCCAGCCCGCTCTTCGCCGCCACCACGTCGAGCCGCTCCTCCCCCCGCTCGATCAGCCGGCAGGCCAGTGCCACCCGCTCCCCCGTCAGCCAGGCCAACGGGGTCGTACCCAGCTGGGCGCGGAAGCGCCGGTGCAGGGTGGCCGGTGACAACGCCGCCCGCGCCGCCAGGTCCGCCACCGTCAGCGGTTCCCCCAGCCGCTCCTGCGCCCACGCGAGCAGCGGGCCGAGCGACTCGTCGGGCACGTGGGGCACCGGCCGCTCCACGAACTGGCGCTGCCCGCCGTCCCGGTGCGCGGCGAAGACGAGCCGTCGGGAGACGTGGTTGGCGACTTCGGCGCCGTGGTCCCGTCGTACGACATGAAGGCCGAGGTCGAGCGCGGAGGCGCTCCCGGACGCCGTGAGGATGTCGCCGTCGTCGACGAACAGCACGTCGGGCTCGAGCCGCACACGCGGGAACCGCGCCCGGAAGGACTCCGCCCACATCCAGTGGCAGGCGGCGCGGCGCCCGTCCAGCAGTCCGGCTTCCGCGATCGTGAACGCGCCGGAGCAGAAGCCGATGAGCCGGCTGCCGCGCGCGTGCGCCCGTCGTACGACGTCCAGGACGCGCGGATCGCGAGGGGCGTCGGTGTCCGGCCGGTTCGGCACGATCAGGGTGTCCGCCGCCTCGGCCGCGTCCAGCCCGGCGACTCCGGTGAGCGTGAAGAACCCGTCCCGCATCCGGGTCGAGGGGTCGGCGGCGCACAGCCGGAAGTCGTACAGCTCCCGGCCCAGCTCGGGCCGGCGCAGCCCGAACACCTCGATGGCGCAGCTCATTTCGAACGGATTGGAGTTCTCGTCCACGACGAGGACGACCGTGTGCGGTTGAGAGGATCCTTGCGCCATATGCGATTTCTAGCACTCGTACGGTGCATCCGGCACCCCGCACGATGGCCCCATGGAACCCATCTCGCCGCCCGCGGACCGTGTTCCGCCGCTCGCGGAACCGATTTCGCTGTCCGACGCGCTCGCCTCTTTCACCGAGCCGTGGAGCCCCCGCATCGTCACCGCCGTCAACGACTACGACGTCCGTGTCGCGAAGGTGGAGGGCGAGCACGTGTGGCACGTGCACGACCACACCGACGAGTTCTTCCTGGTCCTGGAGGGCGAACTGCACATCTGTCTGCGGGAGCCGGACGGCGAACGCACGGTCGTCCTCCCCAAGGGGTCCGTGCACACGATCCCGCGCGGCACGGAACACAAGCCCTACGCCCCGCGGCCGACCGCCATCCTGCTCTTCGAACCCACCGGCACCCTTACGGTCGGCGACCGCCACGACGAGATACCGGCCCATGTGGACGCGACCACCGGCCACGCGCTGAGCTGACTGTCAGTGCTGGGTGGCAGGCTTGATCCATGACCGCGTCCCGGTCCGCCACACCGAGGGTGCGGCGGACCGGCCGGCGTTGGTGCTCGCGGGGCTCGGCGACGCCCGGTGGGCTTCGCCGTCAGCGGCGGCGCGGGCGCGGGGCCAGCTTGTACAGGGCCATGCCCGCGGCCAGCAGGGTGGTGGCCGTGACCATCAGCGCCATGCTGTTCAGCCACAGGCCGGTGGCGGCCAGGGTGGCGCCGCCCGCGCCGGTGGTACCGGCGCCGATCACTCTTCCGTACATCGTGCGTCTCCTAGGAGGGTTGGTGCGTGGGGGGCGGTTCGGGGGGTGGGCCGTACGCGGCGGCCTTACGTGGCCACCCACTTCTCCTCGCTGCGGCGCAGCAGGCCCCACAGGGAGGAGAAGTAGACGGCGTGCTGGAAAAGGTCGTAGAGCATCTCGGGGATCATCAGCGCCGCGACCAGGACGGCCCTGGGGCCGGCGCGGCGTACCGAGACGGTCTTCTCGACCATGAAGATCAGGCCGATGGAGGTCCAGAACGGCGAGAAGCCGGGCCAGCCGTACAGCGTCGTGTACGTGATCATGAAGGTCAGGTAGACGAGGAAGGACAGCGCGCCGAAGCCCATGAGGAACTGCTGGGCGAAGTAGCGGGCGGTGACCCGGGTCCAGCCGTAGTCGCGCAGGTTCTCCAGGGCGCCGCGCTGCCAGCGCAGCCGCTGGTGCCACAGCTTGCCCAGGGTGGGCATGACCTCGGTGGTGACGGCGCAGGCGGCCGGTGACATGGTGCGGTAGCCGAGGGTCTTGACGGCCTTGGTCATCTCGTCGTCCTCGGTGAGCGAGGCGAGGCTGTAGTAGCTCGTGCCGCCGCCGATCACTTGGGAGCGGCGGGCGGCGCGCACCTCGCGCAGCACACGGGCGCGGAACATGGTGCCGGTGCCGGTGAGGACCTGGGCCCTGCCGCCGGTGCGCTCCAGTTCCCAGGCGTAGCGGTGGAACTCCATGCGCTGGAGCAGGCCGAGGAAGCCGCCGCCCTGCTCGCCGTAGAAGACGCCGCCGACGGCGCCGACCTTGCGGTTGAAGGTGGCCAGGGCGGTCTCGGCGAACGACGGGTCGAGGACGGTGTCGGCGTCCTGCACCAGCAGCAGGTCCCGGTCGTCGAGGTGGGGCAGGATCCAGGAGATGGCCTGGTTGAGGGCGCCGGCCTTCTTGTGGGTGTTGCCACGGGTGGCGAAGACCTGCGCGCCGTGGGCGGTGGCGACGGCCGCCGTGTCGTCCGTGCAGTTGTCGGCGACGACCACGATGAGGTCAGGCGGCCGGGTCTGGTCCCACAGGCCCTGGATGGCGGCCGCGATGCGGTCCTGCTCGTTGTGGGCCGGTATCAGCGCCGCGAGCCGCGGCACGGGGCCGGGTGCGTCGGGAGCGGCGTGGGCGCGGCGGGCCGCGTGCCGACCGGGGTGGCGTCCGTACGGATCGCGGGGCGGGGCGGTCGCCGAGGGGGCAACGAGGTCGAGCACGTGAGCCCCCGGGTGCAAGTGGTACGGCCCGGCACTGCGTCCCCCGGAGCCTCAGGACTCCCAACTCTTTACGACATTCACACAAGCGCACAAGACACCCCGGGTCACGGAATGCTCAAGGTTGTCGGTGCTTGCCCTGTGCATACCGTGCCGGGGGGTCCTGTGCCGCCGCAGTGCATGTGCCCTGAATCGAGGGTTTCGGCCGCTCATGTGCCGATATGTCAGACGCCGTATCCGTCGCTGTAGCCGTCCCTGCGGGTGGTGCGCCGTTCCTCTTCGACGACCGGCGTCGAGGGCGGCAGCACGACCCGTCGGCGCCGGGCGATGCTGCTGAACGTGCTGACACCGATCAGCCCGACGACCATCAGGATGATGCCGACGAGGTCGAGATTGACCCCCTGCATGTCCCAGTCGGTCGCGAACGTGAGGATGGCTCCCACGGCGATGAGGATGATGCATCCGCCGAGGCCCATGGCTGTTGCCTCCCTGTCCGGTCCGGTCGTTCCGGTCCGAGACAGCGGGTACCCCGGCTGTCAACCCCCATGCCGCATCAACCCTCCTACGGCGTCAACCCTCACGCCGCGCCGACTCGCAAGCCAGGTCACCCCTCACGCCACGGCAACCGTCAAGCAGCCACGATCCGTTCCGCGACGGCCGTTATCCCCGCAGGAACGCCACCAGAGCGTTGGCCAGCAGGTGCGGGTCGTCCGCGCCGCACAACTCCCGGGCGCTGTGCATCGACAGGATCGCCACGCCGATGTCGACGGTCTGGATGCCGTGCCGGGCGGCGGTGATCGGGCCGATCGTGGTGCCGCAGGGCATCGAGTTGTTGGACACGAAGGACTGGAAGGGCACGTCCGCCTTCTCGCAGGCGGCGGCGAACACCGCTCGGCCCGAACCGTCCGTGGCGTAGCGGTTGTTGACGTTGACCTTGAGGATCGGGCCGCCGTTGACCCGTGGGTGGTGCGTCGGGTCGTGCCGCTCCGCGTAGTTGGGGTGGACGGCGTGGCCGGTGTCGGAGGACAGGCAGACGGTGCCCGCGAAGGCGCGCGCCCGGTCCTCGTACGCCCCTCCGCGCGCGAACACCGACCGCTCCAGCACCCCGCCGAGCAGCGGCCCGTCCGCGCCGGTGTCCGACTGCGAGCCGTTCTCCTCGTGGTCGAAGGCGGCCAGTACGGGGATGTAGGGCAGGTCCGTGCCACAGGCCGCCGTCAGTGCCGTCACCCCCGCGTGTACCGACAGCAGGTTGTCCATGCGCGGCCCGGCGACCAGCTCCCTGTCACGGCCCAGGTAGGCCGGCGGCTCCACGGAGTGCGTCATCAGGTCCCAGCCGGTCACCTCGCCCGCGCCGAGACCGCTCTCCTCCTCCAGGAAGGAGATCAGGTCGCCGTCGCGCACGTCGTTGCCCAGGCCCCAGATCGGCTGCAGATGGCGCTGCTTGTCCAGCTTGAGGCCCTCCGCCGACACAGAACGGTCCAGGTGGATGGCGAGTTGGGGAACCCGCAGCAGCGGACGGTCGACGTTCACCAGCCGCGTCGAGCCGTCCCGCAGCGACAGCCGGCCGGCCAGCCCGAGGTCGCGGTCGAGCCACGAGTTGAGCAGCGGTCCGCCGTAGATCTCCACGGCCACCTGCCGCCAGCCGTGCGCCCCGGTGTCGGGCCGCGGCTTGACCCGCAGGTTGGGGGAGTCGGTGTGCGCGCCGACGATCCGGAACGGCGTGTGCGGCTCGGCGCCCTCGGGGACGTACCAGGCCACGATCGCCCCGCCGCGCAGTACGTACTTGCCGCCGCTCGTCCCGTCCCAGGCGTCCGTCTCCGCGACCTGTCGGAAACCGGCCTTCTCCAGCCGCGCGGCGGCGTTCGCCACCGCGTGGTACGGCGACGGGCTCGCGGCCAGGAAGGACATCAGGTCATCGGTGAGTCCGCGGTCGAAGCGGGAGGGTTCGCTCATGGGTTCACCTTAACGACGGACGAAGGCCCGCTCCCCTCGGGAGAAGCGGGCCTACATCTACTACGTCCAGTACGTCTAGAACGCAGCCTCGTCCAGCTCCATCAGGTCCAGCTCGACACCCTCGGCCACCTTGCGGGCCAGGGTGACGCCGGGCAGGACGTTGGCCGCGAAGAACTTCGCCGCCGTGATCTTGCCGGTGTAGAACGCCTTGTCCTTCGCCGAGGCCGTCTCCAGCTTCTCGGCGGCGATCGCGGCGCCCTTCAGCAGCAGGTAGCCGACGACGACGTCACCGGAGGCCATCAGCAGACGGGTCGTGTTCAGGCCGACCTTGTAGATGTTCTTGACGTCCTGCTCGGTGGCCGCGAGGTCGGTCAGCATCAGACCGACCAGGGCCTCCAGCTCGACTGCGGCCTTGGCGAGGTGCTCGCGGGCGCCGGCCAGCTCCTCGCCGCCGGTGCCGAGCGCCAGGAACTTCTTGATGTCCTCGGCGAGCGAGTTGAGGGCGGCGCCCTGGTTGCGGACGATCTTCCGGAAGAAGAAGTCCTGGCCCTGGATCGCGGTGGTGCCCTCGTACAGGGTGTCGATCTTGGAGTCCCGGATGTACTGCTCGATCGGGTACTCCTGGAGGAAGCCGGAGCCGCCGAAGGTCTGCAGGGACTGGGCGAGCAGCTCGTAGGCCTTCTCGGAGCCGTAGCCCTTCACGATCGGCAGGAGCAGGTCGTTGAGGGCGTTCTCGGCGGAGACGTCCTCGCCGTTCGCCTCCTTGACCTGGATCTCGTCCTGCACGGCCGCGGTGTACATCACCAGGGCGCGCATGCCCTCCGCGTACGCCTTCTGCGTCATCAGCGAGCGGCGTACGTCGGGGTGGTGGGTGATGGTGACCTTGGGTGCCGTCTTGTCCATGAAGTTGGCCAGGTCCGGACCCTGGACGCGCTCCTTGGCGTACTCCAGCGCGTTCAGGTAGCCCGTCGACAGCGTGGAGATCGCCTTCGTGCCGACCATCATGCGGGCGAACTCGATGATGCGGAACATCTGGCGGATGCCGTCGTGCTTGTCGCCGATCAGCCAGCCCTTGGCGGGGTGGCGGTCGCCGAAGGTCATCTCGCAGGTGTTGGAGGCCTTCAGGCCCATCTTGTGCTCGACGTTGGTGGCGTAGACGCCGTTGCGCTCGCCCAGCTCGCCGGTCTCGAAGTCGAAGAGGTACTTGGGCACGAGGAAGAGGGAGAGCCCCTTGGTGCCGGGACCGGCGCCTTCCGGCCGCGCCAGCACGTAGTGGAGGATGTTCTCCGACATGTCGTGCTCGCCGGACGTGATGAACCGCTTCACGCCCTCGATGTGCCAGGAGCCGTCCTCCTGCTGTACGGCCTTGGTGCGGCCGGCGCCGACGTCCGAGCCGGCGTCCGGCTCGGTGAGCACCATCGTGGAGCCCCACTGCTTGTCCACGGCGATCTTCGCGATGTGCTTCTGCACGTCGTTGCCCTCGTCGAAGAGGATGCCCGCGAAGGCCGGGCCGGAGGAGTACATCCACACGGCCGGGTTGGCGCCGAGGATCAGTTCCGCGTACGCCCAGATCAGGGAGCGGGGCGCGGTGGTGCCGCCGATCTCCTCGGGCAGGCCGAGGCGCCAGTACTCCGAGTCCATGAAGGCCTGGTAGCTGTTCCTGAAGGACGCGGGTACCGGTGCGGTGTTGGTCTCGGGGTCGAAGACCGGCGGGTTGCGGTCGGCGTCGGCGAAGGACTCCGCCAGCTCGTTCTCCGAGAGCCGGGTCAGCTCCTCGAGAATGCTCTTGGCGGTGTCCGTGTCCATCTCCGCGAACGGACCGGTCCCGTACAGCTTGTCGCGCCCGAGGACCTCGAAGAGGTTGAACTCGATGTCGCGGAGATTCGACTTGTAGTGCCCCATGGCGACGGCTCCGTAGCGGATCGGCGAGGCACGAACTCCTCGCACCTGGTTCACGTGAGTCAGCGGATTCACCTGACTCACGTAGTTCACGTACCAACAAGTAGCTACGATGATGCTACCCGCCGGTAATAAGAAGCAACCCCACCGGCTCATCTGTGACAGGTCACACCGGCACCGTCAGCGTCGCGGTGTAGCCCTCCGCGACACTTCCCCTCACCGCCGCCAGCTGCTGCTCGTACCCGTCACCGAAGATGCTGTCCGACTCCAGGGAGAGCTGTCCGAGATTCGGCACACTCCGGCCGTATCCCTCGGTGGCGTACACCGTCTCGCAGACGTCCTTCGGCAGCGCGAGCTGCGAGGTGCTGGTGAGGGACGCGGCGGCGGTGGCCGCCGTGGCCGCGTCGAGGCTGCCGTACACCTCGAAGTGGATGTGCGGCCAGCGGCTCGGGTAACAGCCCGGGAAGACGCTCGTGAAGGTGACCCGGCCCCGGTCGTCGGTCTCCTGGACACCACGCAGATAGTTCTCGTCGCTGACGCCCTCCGAGTACAGCGAGTACGCGCCGTCCCGGTCGCAGTGCCACACGTACACGGCGGCGCCCTTCTTCGGGGCCCCGCAGCCGGAGGCCGCGTCCACGACCGTGAGGGTGACGGTCAGCGGCACGCCCTCGGCGGTGCCGCCGGCCGAGGGGCCGAAGCTGGAGGTGATGTCGCCGCGGACCACCCCGCTCTCCTTCAGCACGTTCACGCCGTTCGAACCGTCGCCCGGGTAGGGGCCCGCGGTCTCCTCGGGGATGGTCGCGCACTCGTCGGAGGTGCCGTCCTCGGCGGAGCAGCCGGCCAGCGGGACCAGGCCGGCCCCGGCCAGCAGGCGGATCATGCGACGGCGGGCGAGGACGGGAAGGTCGTGGGAGAGCCCCCGGTCGTGCTCGTCCGCGTGCTCGTCTTCGCGCTCGTCGGCGTGGTGTCGGTGCATGGCCGCCTCCCTTTGTCCTGCCGCTTCTTGCTGTGATTGATCGTGCTCCTCCCGCGCGCCCCGCCGCTCTCGGTACTCTTGCGCCCATGTACGGCTACGACCAGAACGTCGGCGCTCAGCAGCAGTACGCCCCGCCGCAGCAGCCCATGTCCGGCGGCTACGGGCAGCAGCAGCCGCTGTACCCGGAGCCGTCCCCGCCCTCGCTCGCCGACGCGGTGCGCGCCTTCACCACCGGGCAGGTCACCGCCGAGGACTTCCAGCAGGTCTTCGCCACCTCCAAGGTGTACTGCCCGCGCGGCGACAACCCCGGTTTCCTCGCCCTGCACAACACTCAGCAGCCGGTGATCCCCATGTTCACCTCGCTCAAGGAACTGCGGCGGTACGCGGGCAAGGAGTCCAAGTACTTCGTGATCACCGGCGCCGAGGTGATCGACCTGCTCCCGACCGGCTACGGCTTCGTCCTCGACATGGAGGGCGAGCACCGGATGGTGTTCGACGCGAAGGCCGTCGAGCAGATGGTCGAGTTCGCGATGCGCCGGATGTACGGCTAGACGCTCCGAACGTCCGACTGTACGGTCACCCGGCCCCCGGCCCCCGGCCCCCGGTCACCCGGTGAGCCGTAGCGCCAGTCCGTCGAGGACGACTTCGAGGCCGTAGGCGAACTTCTGCTCCCGCAGCGCCGCCGGGTCGGTGGCCGCGGCGGTGATGTCCTCGCGGGGGCCGGCGGGCAGGCCGGGACCGGCGGCGGTCTCCTGGGCGGTCGGCAGCAGGCGGGCGACGAAGTCCGCCTCGCTCGCGCCGGAGCGGGCCACGGTGCTCAGCCAGGCCGCCTCGGTGGTGCTCATCCCGATGACGTACGACAGGACCGTGTCCATCGCCCCGGACGGCTCGGCAAGGCCGGCCTCCACGAACAGGCCGGACAGCCGCTCGGAGAAGGACATCAGGTGCGGGCCGAGGTAGACGAGGCCCACCTGGCCGAGGACCGAGGGCAGCCAGGGGTGCCGTAGCGCCGCCGCGCGGAAGGAGCGGGCGGCTTCGGTGACGGCGGTCCGCCAGTCACCGCTCCCAACGGACGGTACGTGGAGTTCGGCGGCGACCTCGTCGACCGCGAGCTCCAGCAACTCGTCCTTGGTGGCCACGTGCCGGTACAGCGAGGCCGCGCCGGCGTTCAGGCGGGCGCCCAGCTTGCGCATGCTCAGCGCCTCGATGCCCTCGGCGTCCAGCATGACGATCGCCTCGCGGACGATCGTGGTCCGGCTGAGGGACGGCTGGTCCGACGTGGGGCGGGGGCGGGCCCACACGGACGGGACCGGGTTCTGCTCTGTCGCCTTGGCTGCCACGGCTCTCCTCCGATGCGTACGTCGTTCGCGCCGAGCGTACAGCGATTGAGTCTTGCGAACACTGTTCCGCTCTGCGTACAGTGTTCGCATCGAACGAACGGTGTTCGCCCGAGGTTGGAAGGAAACCGCTATGGAAGCCGGTACGCAAGCCCGCACGTCACGTCGTTGGTGGATCCTCGTCGTGCTCTGCCTGAGCACGCTGGTCCTGGTGGTCGACAGCATGGCCCTGACGGTCGCGGTGCCTGCGATGACCGAGGACATCGGGGCGAGCGCCCAGGACACCCAGTGGATCCTCGACTCCTACATCCTGGTCTTCGCGGGTCTGCTGCTCACCTCCGGAAGCCTCGGCGACCGCTTCGGCCGGCGGAAGGTGATGCTGATCGGGCTGTTGGTGTTCGGGGCGGCCTCACTGGCCGCGTCGTTCTGCACCAGCCCCGGCGAGGTGATCGCCGTACGCGTCGCGATGGGGGTCGGCGGAGCGCTGATCATGCCCTCCACCCTCTCGATCCTCATCACCGTCTTCGACGAGGAGGAGCGCGGCCGGGCGATGGCGGCCTGGAGCTCGGTGTCCATGCTGGGGCTGGTCGGCAGCCCGGTCCTGGGCGGCGTGCTGATCGACCACTTCTCCTGGCAGGCGATCTTCTTCATCAACGTGCCGGTCGTCGCCCTCGCCCTGCTCGCCGGGGTGACCCTGATGCCCGAGTCGAAGGCGCCCTGGCAGAAGGCGGACCCGCTGGGCGCGGTGCTGTCCGCGGCCGGGATGACGGCCCTGGTCTGGTGGATCATCGAGCTCCCGCAGCACGGTGCCTTCGGCGGGCGCTCGTCGATCACGCTGGCGGTGGCGGTCGTGTCCCTGGCCGGGTTCGTGCTCTGGGAGAACGTCACCAAGGCCCCGATGGTCCCGCTGGTCCTCTTCAGGCACCGCAACTTCAGCGGCGGTTCGCTGTCCCTGGCCCTGGTCCAGATCGGCAACGGCGGTCTGCTGCTGGTCCTCACCCAGTACCTGCAGTTCGTGCTCGGCTACTCGGCCGTCGAGGCGGGCCTGGCGTTCCTGCCGCTGGCGGTGGCCGCGCTGCTCGGCAACGGCGTGGGCGTCAAGCTGGCCGCGGCCTACGGCAACCGGTACGTCATCCTCGCCGGGATGCTGGTGATGGTCGCCTGCTTCGCCCTGCTGACCACGGTGGACGCCGACTCCGGCTTCACGGTCCCGGCGATCGCCCTCGGCCTGCTCGGCCTCGGCGCGGGCCTGGCGATGCCGGCCGCGGTGGGCGCCCTGATGGCCACCATCCCCGCGGACAAGGCGGGCGTTGGCTCGGCCCTGAACGACACCATCCAGCAGGCCGGTACGGCCCTGGGCATCGCGATCCTCGGCTCGCTGCTGTCGAGCGGCTTCGCCGCCGAGATGCCGGCGGGGTCGCCGGAGGAGGCCAGGCACTCGATCGCCGGGGCGCTGGCGGTCGCGAACGGCGACAGCGGTCTGGTCCGGGCGGCCCGGGAGGCGTTCACGGCCTCGATGTCGACGACCTTCACGGTCAGCGCGATCGGGGTGCTGGTGGCGGCGGCGGTGGCGACGCTGGTGATGCGGGACGGCAGGCGTGGGGCGGACGACGGGGCGGAGATCGACGCGGAGTCGCTCAAGGAGGCCGAGTTGGTCGCTTGAGCCTGGTTGAGTGGTGGCCGGAGGCCGGTGCCCCTGCGCGGGGCACCGGCCTCCGGCGCTGTCCGCGTCTGCCGCCACCCGTCCGTGGGCCGTGCCTCGCCGGTGCCTCACCGGGCCGGTGGGAATGCCCGCACGGGTTTCCCGGTTAGGGGTAGCAGAAAGTTCAACGCTCAACTAAACTCGGAGCACAAGGAGGTACCGATATGCCTGCAGTGACCGTCGAGAACCCGTTGGCGCTGCCGCGAGTCGCCGCACCCGCCGACGCCGTGGCCCGTCCCGTACTCACCGTCACGACCGCGCCCAGCGGTTACGAGGGCGAGGGCTTCCCGGTGCGCCGGGCGTTCGCCGGGATCAACTACCGCCACCTGGACCCGTTCATCATGATGGACCAGATGGGAGAGGTGGAGTACGCGCCGGGAGAGCCGAAGGGCACCCCCTGGCATCCGCACCGCGGCTTCGAGACCGTCACCTACATCATCGACGGCATCTTCGACCACCAGGACTCCAACGGCGGTGGCGGCACCATCACCAACGGCGACACCCAGTGGATGACGGCGGGCTCCGGGCTGCTGCACATCGAGGCCCCGCCGGAGTCGCTGGTCATGTCCGGCGGTCTCTTCCACGGGCTGCAGCTGTGGGTGAACCTCCCCGCCAAGGACAAGATGATGGCCCCGCGCTACCAGGACATCCGCGGCGGCAACGTCCAGCTGCTGACCACCCCCGACGGCGGTGCCCTCCTGCGCGTCATCGCCGGCGAGCTGGACGGCCATGACGGCCCCGGCATCACGCACACGCCGATCACGATGATCCACGCCACCCTGGCGCCGGGCGCGGAGGTCACCCTGCCGTGGCGTGAGGACTTCAACGGTCTGGCGTACGTGCTCGCGGGCAAGGGCTCGGTGGGCGCGGAGCGGCGTCCGATCCAGCTGGGCCAGACGGCGGTCTTCGGTGCGGGTTCCTCCCTGACCGTCCGCGCGGACGAGAAGCAGGACTCCCACACGCCGGACCTCGAGGTCGTCCTCCTGGGCGGACAGCCGATCCGTGAGCCGATGGCCCACTACGGCCCGTTCGTGATGAACACGCGTGACGAACTCCAGCAGGCGTTCGACGACTTCCAGAAGGGGCGGCTGGGAACGATCCCCGCCGTGCACGGGATGACCGAGGGTGGCCTGTAGAGGCTGAGAAGGCCGATAGGTAGGACGAGGCCCGAAGCCGCAAGTTTGGGTTGCGGCTTCGGGCCTGTCTTGTCGTGCGTCGTTACGGCAGTGGCGTCGCTACGGCAGCACGTAGATGGGCGCTCCGTCGACGGCGCAGCCCGTCTGCCGCATGCGTCGAGGGATGTTGTGAGTTCTTGCGCGACGCCGTGACGCAGTGCATCCCGGGTGTTCGCGTAGCCGAGTTCAGTGGCCACATCCACTGCCGGGAACCAGTGCTCCCCATCCGGCATGGTCAGCCGCCGCACCCGCGCCCCGTGGCCGCGAACACGAAGTCGCTGATGTCGATCGCGTCCTGCTTCCGCCCCGCCGACCGCTCCGGCGGAATGTTGTTCTGCTCGTACATCGAGCATCACCTCCGCCTCGGAAAGCAGGCACAAGGGGGTGCAACTCGCGTTCAACGCAAGGATGTTCATCCGAAAGCGGTCAGACGTATCGATCCGGCGCACCGACGCCCCCGTTCGGCCGCCCCACCGCGACACCCCCACCTGACATATGGCCAGATGGGAGGGTGCCCGCACCGCAACCGCTCCTCCCCGAGCCCGTCCGGCGGCTCGGTGCCTGGTGTGCTGTCCTGCTGCTCGTCGCAGGGGTCGTCTACGTCGGGATCCGGCTCTGTGTGGAGTTCCGGACCGCCGTCGTGCCCGTACTGCTCGCGTTGCTCGGGACCGCGTTGCTGCGGCCTCTTCACCGGCGGCTGGTGAAGGCCGGGGTCAATCGGTCTCTCGCGGCCGGGTTCACCTGTGTCGCGGTGGTCGCCGTCGTCGGTGGGGCCGTGTACATCGTGGTGGCCGCGCTCATCGACACGGGGGACGAGATCCTCGCCTCCCTCAAGGACGCGGCGCAGGGGCTCGCCGATCACTTCGGGTCGGCCGGGACCTCGTTGGACGACCTCGCCTCCAACGCGAAGAAACTGCTCGGCAGGTTCGGGGGGACCGCAGCCTCGGGCGTGATCAGCGGGGTCAGTGTCGTCGGCGAGACCATCGCGATGGCCGTACTCGCCCTGCTGCTCGTCTTCTTCTTTCTGCGGGACTCCGACCGGGCCGCCGAGACCCTGCGGTCCGTCTCCCCGCGTGCGCGCCGTGACCTCGTCGAGGCCATGGCGCGGCGGGCCTTCGAGGCTGTCGAGGGGTTCATGCGGGGGACCACTCTCATCGCCGTCATCGACGCCACCTGCATCACCGTAGGGCTGCTCGTCCTCCGTGTACCGGGGGCCGTGGGGCTGGGGGCGCTGGTCTTCGTCGGCGCGTACATCCCCTACCTCGGCGCCGTCCTGTCCGGTGCCGTCGCCGTGCTCGTCGCCCTCGCCGACCGTGGGTTCGTGATCGCGCTGTGGGCGCTCGGGGTGGTGCTCGCCGTGCAGGTACTGGAGGGGCATGTGCTGCAGCCGTTGATCCAGAGCCGGACCGTGCAGATGCATCCGGCGGTGGTGATGGTCGCCATCGCGGCGGGGGCGTCCGTGGCCGGCGTTCTGGGGATGCTGCTCGCCGTGCCGCTGACCGCCGCCGTCTTCGGGATCCTGCACGAGCTGCGGGGCCTGTATCCAGGGGCGGCGGAGTCTCCCCGTCCACCGCCACGCAGCACCGGCTAGGGCCCTAGTCCCCCCGCCTCCCGGAGTCGGATGGCCCCCCGCCTCGTAGGGCTGGCTGGTCCACCGCCTCGTACAGCTCGAACCAGATGCTCTTGCCCTCGCCCCGCGGATCCACCCCCCACACGTCCGCGAGCATTTCGATCAGCATCAGGCCTCGGCCCGAGGAGGCGAGTTCGCCGGGTCTGCGCTTGTGCGGGAGGGCGTCGCTGGTGTCGGTGACCTCCACCCGCATCCGGCGTCCGCCCGGGCCGGTGCGCCCGCCGCGCACCTCGGCCAGGAGCAGTGCGTCGGCGTCGGTGTGGACGAGGACGTTGGTCAGCATCTCGGAGAGCAGCAGGACCGCCGAGTCGACCTGGTCCGCCGATCTCCAGTCGTGCAGCAGCTCCCTCAGCTGCTGCCGGGCCACCGCCACGCGTTCCGGTTCCGCCTGGGCCACCGACAGCATCGTGCGGCGGACCGTCGGCCGTATGACCACCGTGTCGCCGGAGCCGTACTCCTCTCCCTGCCGGGACAGCAGCAGTACCGCTATGTCGTCCTCGCGGCGGTCGGCCAGGGGGCCGGTGGTGTGGTGGGAAGAGGGGCCGTGCACGGCCTGGACCAGGGCGTCGGCGAGTTCTTCGAGGTCGCCTTCGTGGTCCTCGAGGATCGTGCGGATGCGTTTCCAGCCGGTCTCCATGTCGTGGCCACCGGTCTCGATCAGGCCGTCGGTGCAGATCAGCAGGGTCTCGCCGGGTTCGAGGGTGACCCGGGTGGTGGGGTAGTCGGCGTCCGGATCGATGCCCAGTGGCAGTCCGCCGGCCGTGGGGCGGGTGAGGACCGTGCCGTCCGCCATCCGGATCGCCGGGTCGGGGTGGCCGGCGCGGGCGACGTCCAGGATGCCGGTGGCGGGGTCGGCCTCCACGTACAGGCAGGTCGCGAAGCGGAGGTCGGCGGCGTCCGGGTCGCCGTACGTCATGCCGTGCAGGAAGCGGGACGCGCGGGAGAGGACGGCGTCGGGGCGGTGGCCCTCCGAGGCGTAGGCCCTGAGCGCGATACGCAGCTGGCCCATGAGGCCCGCCGCCCGCACGTCGTGGCCCTGGACGTCGCCGATGACCAGGGCGAAACGGCCTCCCCCGGGTTCCGTGCGGGAGGTGCCCCCGGGCAGGGGGATCATGTCGTACCAGTCGCCGCCGACCTGGAGGCCGCCGCCGGTGGGGACGTAGCGCGCGGCGAGGCTCATGCCCGGGATCTGGGGGCCGAGGGTGGGGAGCATGGAGCGCTGGAGGCCGTCCGTGAGCTCCCGTTCCGACTCGGCGATGCCTGCCCGGGACAGGGCCTGGGCGAGCATGCGGGCCACCGTCGTCAGGACCGAGCGCTCGTCCGGGGTGAAGGCCACGGGGTAGGCGAAGGCCGCCATCCACGCGCCCATCGTGCGGCCGGCGACCGTCAGCGGCAGGAACGCCCAGGACTGGCGGCCGAACCGCTCGGCGAGCGACCAGGTCACCGGGTAGCGGGACCTGTAGTCCTCGGGGGAGGAGAGGTAGACCGCGCGGCCGGTGCGGACCACCTCGGCGGCCGGGTAGTCCGTGGCGAGGGCCATCTGCTGGAAAGGGCTCTCGTCGCCCGGCTGGTGGCCGTGATGGCCGATGATCGTCAGGCGGTCGCCCTGCAGACCGAAGACGGCCAGACCGTCCGGGGAGAAGCCTGGCATGGACAGACCGGCCGCGACCCGCAGGACCTCCGCCGTGGACCGGGCCTCCGCCAGCGCCCGGCCGGCGTCCAGCAGGAACGCCTCGCGGGAGCGGCGCCAGTCGCCGGTGATCGGGCTGCGCGCGGCGGCGCCCGGAGGCGGCTCGGTGACCTCCTGGAAGGTGCCGATCAGTTCGAAATCCCCGGTGGCGGGGTCGATGATCGGCTTGGAGCGGCTGCGGATGGTTCGGATGACATGGCCGTGCTCGTCCATGACCCGCAGTCGGGCCTCGGCGAGGGTGCCCTCGGCGACGGCGAGTTGGACGATGCCGTCGATCTCGTTCCAGTCGATGGGGTGAAAGCGGGCGCGGATCCCGCCCTCCGTGAGCGTCGCCGCCTCGGCGGGCATGCCGACCAGCCGGGCGGCCTCCGCGTCGAGCATGACAAGCCCCGCGGTGTTGTCCCAACGCCACAGACCGGTCGCGAGGGCGGCGAGAACCTGCCCCACGGCGGGCAGGGGCTCACCAGTGCGCATTGGCCCACTTTATGAAGACGAGGACGGAGAGTGCTACTGATCAGCGAGATCAGCGGTTCTCAATGACCGATCACCGGCCCGTGATGGATGACTGATCGCTTCCGTCACGGACGACTGATCGCTCCTGTCACGGACGACCGATCGCCGGCCCTCAATGGTGGGGAGCCCAGCGTGGGGTGGCCGGTACGCTGGGGAGGGTTTCACGTGAAACAACGCGTGGAACAGACCCCGATCTGCGAAGGCTGGATGAACGACGATGCATCGGTACAGGTCCCACACCTGCGGCGAGCTCCGCGCCTCTGACGTCGGCACCGACGTCCGGCTGAGTGGCTGGCTGCACAATCGGCGCGACCTGGGCGGCATCCTCTTCATCGATCTGCGCGACCACTACGGCATCACGCAGCTCGTCGCCCGTCCCGGCACGCCCGCGTACGAGGCCCTCGACAAGCTGACCAAGGAGTCGACGGTCCGCGTCGACGGCAAGGTCGTCTCCCGGGGCACCGAGAACATCAACCCCGACCTGCCCACCGGTGAGGTCGAGGTCGAGGTCGGAGAGGTCGAGCTGCTCGGCGCCGCCCAGCCGCTCCCCTTCACCATCAACACCGAGGACGGCGTCAACGAGGAGCGGCGCCTGGAGTACCGCTTCCTGGACCTGCGCCGCGAGCGCATGCACCGCAACATCATGCTGCGTACGGCGGTCATCTCGTCGATCCGGCACAAGATGGTCACGCTCGGCTTCAACGAGATGGCCACGCCGATCCTGACGGCGACCTCCCCTGAGGGCGCCCGCGACTTCGTCGTCCCGTCCCGCATCCACGCGGGCAAGTTCTACGCCCTTCCGCAGGCCCCGCAGCAGTTCAAGCAGCTGCTGATGATCTCCGGCTTCGACCGCTACTTCCAGATCGCCCCCTGTTTCCGCGACGAGGACGCCCGCGCCGACCGTTCGCCGGGCGAGTTCTACCAGCTCGACGTCGAGATGAGCTTCGTCGAGCAGGAGGACGTCTTCCAGCCGATCGAGCAGCTGATGACCGAGCTGTTCGAGGAGTTCGGGGGCGGCCGTCACGTCACCTCCCCGTTCCCGCGGATCCCGTTCCGTGAGGCGATGCTGAAGTACGGCTCCGACAAGCCGGACCTGCGCGCCAAGCTGGAGCTCGTCGACATCACCGACGTCTTCGAGGGCTCGGAGTTCAAGGCGTTCGCCGGCAAGCACGTGCGCGCGCTGGCGGTGCCGGACGTCCAGTCCCAGCCCCGCAAGTTCTTCGACCAGCTCGGTGACTACGCCGTCTCGCAGGGCGCCAAGGGCCTGGCCTGGGTCCGCGTCGCCGAGGACGGTTCCCTCTCCGGCCCGATCGCGAAGTTCCTCACCGAGGAGAACGTCGCCGAGCTGACCAAGCGGCTGTCCCTGGCCGCCGGTCACGCGGTGTTCTTCGGCGCGGGCGAGTTCGACGAGGTCTCGAAGATCATGGGCGCGGTGCGGGTCGAAGCCGCCAAGCGTGCCGGGCACTTCGAGGAGAACGTCTTCCGGTTCTGCTGGATCGTCGACTTCCCGATGTTCGAGAAGGACGAGGAGACCGGGAAGATCGACTTCTCGCACAACCCGTTCTCGATGCCGCAGGGTGGCATGGAGGCCCTGGAGAGCCAGGACCCGCTCGACATCCTGGCCTGGCAGTACGACATCGTCTGCAACGGCGTCGAGCTGTCCTCCGGCGCGATCCGGAACCACGAGCCGGACATCATGCTCAAGGCGTTCGGGATCGCGGGTTACGACGAGGAGACCGTCGAGCGCGAGTTCGCCGGCATGCTCCGCGCGTTCCGCTTCGGCGCCCCGCCGCACGGCGGCATCGCCCCCGGGGTCGACCGCATCGTGATGCTGCTGGCCGACGAGCCCAACATCCGCGAGACGATCGCCTTCCCGCTCAACGGCAACGCCCAGGACCTGATGATGGGCGCGCCGACGGAGCTGGACGAGACCCGGCTGAGGGAACTGCACCTGACGGTGCGCAAGCCGCAGCCGAAGTAGCCGTGCAGCCGTAGTCCTTGCTGAAGAGGCCCGAAACCGACGTCGGTTTCGGGCCTCTTCGCATGGGCTCGGAAAACCACAGGTCTCTCCCAGGTCCTGGACAGGCTTCTTACCTAACTTTCCGGCTCATGACGGAAATCGAGAAGGCCCACGGACCCGAGCACGAGCAGGACCTGACGCGTCGCAAGGTCATCATGGCGGGCGGCGCCGCCGTGGCGGCGGTGGGTGCCGGCGGCGGACTCGCCATGACGGCGTCCGCGAGCGAGTCGACGGCGACCACCGGGCCGTCGGGCACGGCGTCGAGTACGTCGAGTGCGGCGGAGACGTGCTACAGGCTCACCTCGGAGACCACCGAAGGCCCCTACTACATCGACGCCGACAAGCTTCGCCAGGACATCACCGAGGACAAGGAGGGCATCCCGCTCACTCTCACCCTCAAGGTGATCGACTCCGATACCTGCAAGCCGATCAGCAACGCGGCCGTCGACATCTGGCACTGCGACGCGCTGGGCATCTACTCGGGGTACGAGAGCCTGTCGACCGGAGGCGGTGGCGCAGGCGGCGGCACGCCCCCGACCGGCGCCCCCTCGGGCACGCCCACCGGCACTCCGACAGGTGAGCCGCCCTCGGGCCCGCCGTCCGGCGGGACCGGCGGTGGAGGGCACGAGGAGCCCACCGACGACGAGCGCTATCTGCGTGGCACCTGGCGGACCGACAAGCAGGGCCGGGTCACCTTCAGGACGATCTTCCCGGGCTGGTACCGGGGCCGCACCGTCCACATCCACACCAAGGTCCATGTGGACGGCAAGTGGACCGACGCCGGATACGAGGGCGGGCACACCTGCCACACCGGGCAGTTCTTCTTCGACGAGGAGTCCGTGCTGGCCTCCGCCGAGGTGGAGCCGTACTCCACCAGCACCACCGAGCGCACCACGCTCACCGAGGACCACATCTACGACCAGAGCGGCACCGCGGGCGGTCTCCTCAAACTGAAGTACGACAAGAAGCACATCGCCAAGGGTGTCCTCGGCTCCCTCACGATGGGCGTCGCGCCGGACGAGACGCACGACGGCACCTGATCGTCGTCCGGAAACCGAGGATCGTCGACCGGGTCGATGGGTGATGTGCAGTGGTCTGTATGCGCCTTGTAGAGGTCCCATGTTCGCATACATGATTATCGGTCCAACCCATTGACCCGGAAGATCGCCCTCCGTAACGTCCCCCGGACTCGCGTACGTGGTTGCGGTTCGCGTATGTGCACACGAGGGAGACAACGATGTCAGAGATCTCAGAGACACCAGAGACGTCAGAGGGCGTGACACCCGACGCCGAACGCCGGGCCGTCGGCAAGTTCCTGCGCCGCATGCTGCCGATCCTGGTCCTGATGCTGCTGGTCAACCAGATGGACCGGACGAACGTCGGGTTCGTCCAGGACGAGCTGCGTGCCGATGTCGGCGTCAGCGCCACCGCGTACGGTCTCGGCGCCGGCCTGTTCTTCATCGGGTACGCGTTGTTCGAGGTGCCGAGCAACATGCTCCTGGAGCGGTTCGGCGCCCGGGTCTGGCTCACCCGGATCATGATCACCTGGGGCCTGGTGATCGTGGCGATGTGCTTCATCCACAACGTCACGATGTTCTACGCCCTGCGCTTCCTGCTCGGAGTCGCGGAGGCGGGCTTCTTCCCCGGTGTGCTCCTCTACTTCACCCAGTGGCTGCCCGACTCCAGCCGGGGCCGGGCGAGCGCGATCTTCCTGGGCGGCTCGGCCACGGCGTACATCGTGACCGGGCCCATCACCGGTGCGCTGCTGGAGCTGCACGGGGCGGGCGGATTCGCCGGCTGGCGCTGGATGTTCGCGCTGGAGGGCGCCTTCTCGATCGTCGTCGGGATCGTCGCCGGCTTCTTCCTGGTCTCCCGCATCGAGGACGCCCGCTGGCTCACCCGGGAGGAGAAGGACGCGCTCGGCGCGGCGGTCGCCCGGGACGAGGAGGCCCGCGCCCGGGCACCCAAGGTCTCCCGGCTCAAGCTCCTGTTCCACCCCCAGGTGGCCCTGCTGACCGGCGTCTTCTTCGCGATGGCACTCACCGGCTACGCGATCACCTTCTGGCTGCCGAGCCTCGTCGACGACATCGGCGGTCTTTCCCCCTTCCAGGTCGGGCTGCTCACCGCCGTCCCCTGGATCTGCGCCGTGATCGCGATGTACACGGTGAGCCACTACACCGACAAGGCGCCCGACCGCCGCCCGTATCTGGCGATCGCCCTGGTCCTGTCGGCCGTGGGCACCTTCCTCGCCACCCTGGGCTCCCCCTGGTTCGGACTCGCCGCTCTCACGCTCGCCGCGGTCGGCGGCAAGTGCGCGGCGACCCTGTACTGGCCGATGGCCCAGTCCGGGCTCGACCTCAAGGTCGCCGCGCCGGGACTGGCCGTGGTCAACTCCATCGGAAACCTGGGCGGATTCGTCTCGCCCACCCTCTTCGGCTACCTCAAGGACACCACCGGCAGCACCAACGGCGGCCTGTACACCCTCTCCGCCGCGTCCCTGCTCGCGGTGATCGGGGTGTTCTACGTCAGGAACACCCGCGGAACGCCGGAATCCCCCGCGCGGACCACCGCACCGGAGCCGGGCGCGCGGCCGGTCGTCTCCTGAGGGCCGGAGAAAAACGATGGGAGAACCGGAAGGCGCCCGGGGTGATCACACCCCGGGCGCCTCGACCACGAAGACCGGACGTGGGCGACCGTCAGATGACCCAGAGCAGGCCGTTGCCGCCGAGGTACGTGCTGTCCCGTTGGGTGAGGCCGACCGAGGATGCCGTGAACAGGCGGCTGCCGGTGGCCGTGGGGCGGGAGCCGGCGCCGGGGAACGTCCAGACGGCCCCCGTGTAGTCGTTCTCGCCGGACGCGCCGACGAACAGCTCGGGCTTGCCGTCCTTGTCGATGTCCCCGGCCGAGACCGTCGCGCCGAAACAGTCGTAGGCCTCGGAGGCGCCCGGGACGCCCGCGGTGTCCTGGGAGAACGCGTACGCACCGGTGCCGAGCGCCCCCGAACGGCGGCCCGGGATGACGGTCACCTGGCCCGCGTCGGCCTTGGCGAGGTCCTCGTACGGTGAGCCGGCCACGATGTCGCCGAGGCCGTCCCGGTTCAGGTCCGCCACGGCCAGCGCGCCGCCGAAGTTGTCGTCCTTCTCGCTCGCGCCGGGTATCCCCGCGGTGTTCTGCGTGATCTGCTCGGGCTTCGAGTCGGTCTCGATGCCGCGTTTCGAGCCGTACCAGACCAGTACACGACCGCCCAACGTGCCGTCGACGCCCGCGACCTCGGGATCGTCGGGGTCGCCGGCCACGAGATCGGCGTACCCGTCGCCATTGAGGTCACCGGTGGCGGCGATCAGGCCGTTGCCCTGCTGGAGTTCCTCTCCGACGGCCGGGTTCGCGTACACCTGGCCGCCGCTCAGGCCATGCAGCCGCGTGGTGACGACGGCCGGCTCGGGGACGGCGTTGCCGTCGAAGTCGCCGAGGGCGACGGACTCGGCGGAGGGAGTCTCCCGGTTGTACGTGACGGAACCGAAGGTGCCCGTCCGGCTGAACGGCCCGCTGAAGAACACGGTTCCGTCGTATCCGGCGACCGCGACACGGGTCTTCTCGCCGGGGCCGGTGCTGAGCGCGACGACATCGAGGCCGTAGTACGTGGGGTCGTCGGAAGCCTTGGCCGGCGTCGGCAGGTCCGTGCCGCCGGCCAGCCCGTTCCTGCTGCCCCACAGCACCGTGACCGCACCGGAGTCGGCGCCCTTGGCGGTGTCCTCGTTCGGCGACGACACCACCAGGTCGGCGTATCCGTCCCGGTTCAGGTCGGCCGTCGCGGTGGCCGTGCCGAAGCGGTCGTGGGCCTCGGCCGTGCCCGGGACGCCCGCGGTGTTCTGCGTGATGGTCCTGCGCCGGGGCGCCGCCAGCCCGGCGGCCGACCCGTACAGCACGACCACCGCTCCCGCCGCCTCCTTGCCGGACACGTTCGCGCCCGGCGCGGGCAGCACGGCGTCGCGGTAGCCGTCACCGTTGAAGTCGCCCGGCACGGCGCCGTGCACGGCCGCCGCGGGGGAGGCGACCAGCAGCGAGGCCCCCATCAGTCCGGCGAGCAGGACAGCGGCCCGTCTCCAACCGCCTCTGGATGAACTGCTGTTCATGTGAGTGAGCCTCTCTGACTCAGACGCACCCGCGGTGCGCCGGCGTCACACGCGGATTCCGAGGGCAGCACGGACGCCCAGGCTGCTCCGGTGCGTCGACCGCCGTTTCGGACCGCCCGGGCACCACTGCCCGGGCGGTGTCGTCTCCGTGACGCGAGACCGTGATGGCTACCTCGCCACGAACTGCGTCAGGATCGCCTGCACCTCGTAGATGTCGACGCCCTTGGTGAAGGTCTTCTCGATCGGCACCGAGTTGCCCGAGACCCAGATCTTCAGCTCGGCGTCGAGGTCGAAGGTGCCCGCGGTCTCCACGGCGAAGTGGGTGATGCTGCGGTACGGGACGGAGTGGTACTCCACCTTCTTGCCGGTGATGCCCTGCTTGTCGACCAGGATCAGCCGGCGGTCGGTGAACAGGATGACGTCACGCACCAGTTGGTACGCCGCCTGCACCTGCTCACCGGCGCCCAGCAGACGCGCGTAGTCCTGCTGCGCCTGGCCCGGGTCGACGGTGTGCGCGTTTCCGAACATGCCCATGTGGATCCATCCCCCACTCGATCGGCTCTGTGCCTGACTGTCTACGTGCTCAGGAGCCCGACATGGAGTCCCCGAACATCGGGTCGTCCCCCGACTTCCCGATGCCCACGGACCCCACACCGAAGTTCACCGCGCCGGTGGCCGTGACGCCTCCGGTGGAGCCGCGCAGGACCCATACGGCGCCGTCGTCGCTGTTCTCGCCGCCCGCGCTCACCGACAGGTCGGCGCGGCCGTCCTTGTTGTGGTCGGCGAGGTGGATGGCATCGCCGAACAGGTCCGACGACTCGTTGGCGCCCGGGACACCCGCGGTGCCCTGGTTGAAGGACTGGGCGCCGGTCCCCGTCAGGCCGGAGGCACCGCCGCGCAGCACCCAGACGCTGCCGGTGTGGTCGGCGGAGCCGATGGTCTCGAAGCTCGCGCCGACGGCGAGGTCCGGGTAGCGGTCACCGTTGACGTCGCCCGCGGCGAGGGTGCCACCGAACAGGTCGTTGGACTCGTCCGCTCCCGGCACACCCGCGGTGTCCTGGCTGAAGACGGCGCTGCGCGTGGTGTCGACGCCCGCCGCACCGCCGTAGAACACGGTGACGTAGCCGCCCTTCGCCGTCTGGTCCAGGATGTCGGCGAAGTCGGTGCCGACGACCAGGTCGTCGTGCCCGTCGCGGTCGAAGTCGGCCACGGTGAGCGCGCTCGCGTACCCCGGGCCCGCCTCGGTCTGCAGCGTGGGGCCGGTCGAGGCGCCCCGGTAGACGAAGTTGCCGGCGGAGGACCCCACCACCACGTCGTCCGCCCCGTCGTTGTCGAAGTCCCCGGCGGTCAGCTGGACGGCGCCCCTGGGGTACGCGCCGGACTCGATCTGCGCGTCGAAGCGCAGCTTGCCGGCCGCGCCGCCGGACTTGGTGAAGCCGCCCTTGAAGATCCACACGTCCTTGCCGGTGGAACCGACCGCCAGATCGGCCTTCCCGTCACCGGTGAAGTCGCCGACCGCGAGGGACTGGCCGAACCGGTCGTGGCCCGACGCGTTCGGGTCGCTGATCGTCGTGCCGCCCGACAGGCCGGACGAGCCGCCCCACAGGATCGTGACCGACCCCCCGTCGGCATCGCCGCCGACGTCCTCCAGCGGGGTGCCCACGACGAGATCGCCGTAGCCGTCCTTGTTGAGGTCGCCGTGCGCGAGTTCGGTGCCGAAGCGGTCGGAGGTCTCCGAGGCGCCGGGCACGCCGGAGGAACTCTGCGATGTGGTCTTGTGGCGCGCGCCGCTGATACCGCTGGACGAGCCGTAGTTGACGACCACGGCGCCCGCCTTCGCCTTCCCGCTCGCGACAGCCCCGGGGGCGCCGGTCGCCAGATCGCGGTAGCCGTCACCGTTGAAGTCGTCGGCGAGGCCCGACGCGGCGGCACTGGCTCCGCCGGGCAGGGCGACGAGCAGACCACCGGCTAAGGCGGCCGCCACGGCGGTGACGCCCAGGACGACGCGACGCCGGGAGCGCTTGTGAGGGGACTGGGGCATGGGTTCCTCTCCGGGATATACGTGCAGGCGCATAGATGACCTCTCATGAGCCGGAAGAGTTGTACGCGCCGCGAGTCCTTTTGTGGGGTAACTGTGCACAGTGGTGCGGGAGATGTGAGTGAGGGCGGCAACCCTTCGGGATCCTGCGGCCACTGACGGGGTGACAGTACGTTCCACCCACCCGTAAGGATCTCCCTCCGTGGCCATCCGCTCCCACCGCCGGTCCCTCCGCAAGCGGCGCACCCTCATCGTCTCCGCAGCCGCCGTCACGACCGCCGGCCTCGGCGCCTCGTTACTCGTGATGAACGCGAACGCGGGAACCGTCGACCTGTACCACCAGACGCTCGCGGCGAAGGACGGCTGGGCGTCCTCGGGCACCGGCACCACCGGCGGTACGAAGGCCGACACCGCGCACACCTTCACCGTCAGCACGCGCGCGCAGCTGGTGAAGGCGCTGGGCTCGGCCTCCGACACCACCCCGCGGATCATCAAGGTCACGGGCACGATCGACGCCAACACCGACGACTCGGGCAAGAAGCTGACGTGCGCGGACTACGCGGCGGGCACCGGCTACTCGCTCTCCGCCTACCTGAAGGCGTTCGACCCCGCCACCTACGGCCGGTCCAAGCTGCCCTCCGGCACGCAGGAGACGGCCCGCGCAGCGGCCCAGGCCAAGCAGGCGAAGAACGTCGTCTTCAAGGTGCCGGCCAACACGACGATCGTGGGCGCCCCCGGCACCAAGGCGGGCATCTCCGGCGGCATGCTCCAGATCCAGAACGTGGACAACGTCATCGTCCGCAACCTGACCTTCGCCGCGACCGAGGACTGCTTCCCGCAGTGGGACCCGACCGACGGTGACGACGGCAACTGGAACTCCAACTACGACTCCGTCACCCTGCGCGGCGCGACCCACGTCTGGGCGGACCACAACACGTTCACCGACGCGCCGCACTTCGACAGCGCCAACCCGAAGTACTACGGCCGCGAGTACCAGATCCACGACGGCGCCCTCGACATCACCAAGGGCTCCGACCTGGTGACCGTCTCCCGCAACCAGTTCACCAACCACGACAAGACGATGCTGATCGGCAGCAGCGACACCGACAGCGTCGGCAAGCTGCGGGTCTCCATCCACCACAACGTGTGGAAGGGCATCGTGCAGCGCGCGCCGCTGGCCCGGATCGGCCAGATCCACATCTACAACAACGTCTACGACGTCACGACCGTCAACGGCTACGCGCCGCAGTACAGCATCAACTCCCGCGCCAAGGCCCAGGTCGTCGCGGAGAACAACTACTGGACGGTGCCGTCCGGCGGGAAGGTCGCCAAGCTGCTCAGCGGCGACGGTACGGGGTCGGTCGCGGGCGGCGGCAACCTCGTCAACGGCACGACGACGGACCTGGTGGCCGCGTACAACGCCGCGAACTCCAAGAAGCTGAAGACGACCGTCAACTGGACACCGACGCTCACGGCGGGCCTGGAGACGTCGGCGAAGAACCTGCCGACGTCGTTGGGGACATCGACGGGGGCCGGGGCGCTCTCCTAGTAGTGCTTCGTTACGTTGAGTGATATCGCCTGGTGGTGGGCGCCTTCCTGGTATGAGGTTGGGGAGGTGGAACGACTCCGGGGTGAATCAGCGGAGTTCGTTGCCGATGTGTTCGGGTCGCTGCCGCGGCGGGATCGGCGGCGGTGGGGCGAGTGTTGTCTGCGGGGCCTGATGCTCGACGGCCGGCGCAAGTCGATTCAGCCGATGGCCGAGCGTCTGCCGGCCGGGAACATGCAGCCCCGCAGCAGTTCGTGAACCAGTCGCCTCGTGGCTTGCTGACTTGTGGATGATGCACAGGGCCCCCGGTATCCGCGGCTCGAACCGTGCGTGGCTCATCCTCTCAAGGAGGGCCTCGGCGTGCGCCCCGCCATCAGGCCCGCCAGAGCTGCCCGCGATGAGACTCCCGTCTTGCGGTAGACCCGGGAGATGTGGGTCTCGACCGTGCGGCGGCTCAGGCAGAGCAGTTCGGCGATCGCCGGGCTGGTGAGGCCGTCGGTGACGAGGTCGGCGATCTCCCGTTCGCGGGCGGTCAGTTCGGCGAGGCGGCGCTCGGGCCCGTCAGCGGCGGCGGCCACCGCCGGGCCAATCGCCTCGGCAAGACCGGTCAGCATCCCGCAGCCCCCGGCCACGGCGAGCCGCCGCCCCCGGTGCCAGGCCGCCTGCCCGCGCCGCGAGCCGCCCGGGTCCGCCGCCGACAGGGAGGCGCCGAAGAGCAGGGAGAACGCCTCCCAGAACACAGCTGCGCTGCGGGCGCTCTCGTCGGCCGCGGCCACGAACAGGTCCGCCGCCGCCTTGTCGTCACCGAGACCGAGGCGAATCTGCGCGGCGCTGCGCAGGGCAGAGGCGCGCTGCACGGGCAGATCGAGCCGCTCGGCCTCCTCGCGGGCCCGCTCGGCCCAGTCCTTCGCCGCGTCCAGGTCCCCCATGGCGACGGCGGCGGTCACCAGGACCTCGAGGAACAGCGGACGCATGGAGGGCTGCATCCGCCGCAGGCCGGGGCCGCCGGCACGCAGGACCGCCTCCCGAGCACGAGCCGGGTCGCCGGCGGTGAGCGCCGCGTAGCCGAGTACACACCAAGCGATGGACGCCCACCAGTTGACGCCCAGACCCGCCGCGGCGACCGCCTCCTCGGCGGTGGCCAGTGGCCGCGGATCGCCGGGCGGGCAGGCGTCGACCAGGGCGTGGGCCCTGGTGGCGAGGACGAAGGCGAGCAGTTCGTCACTGCCGATGCCGCGGGCGATGTCCTCGGCCTCCTCCGACAGTTCCACCGCCGACGCCAGCCGGCAGGTCTGGGTGCGCACGTGTGTCTTGCACAGGAGAAGGTGGGGCAGGAGGTAGATCTGGCCGGTGCGGCGGGCAATGGCCAGGCCGCGATCGGCGTGCCGCTCGGCGTCGGCGAAGCGCTCCAGGAACGCCTCCGCCCAGGCCAGCCGTACCAGCGGCTCGCACAGGCCGGTCAGATCGCCGTCCGGCAGCGAGTCCACGAGGGCCGCCGCCCGGCGGGTGAAGTCGTCCGCCGCGGCTGTCTCCCCCTCGTACGCCTCTCCCAACGCGGCGACGCTCAGCGCACCCGCCACCCCCGTGTCGTCCCCGAGGGAGCGGGCCACCTCCAGGGTGTGTGCCACCTCGGAGCGCACCGCCGGGTACGAGGTGTCGTGCGGGGCCGAGGAGCCCAGCTCCAGGCCCAGCGCCACCTGGTCGGCGAGCGACGGCGCGGGATCAGTGCGGTGCAACTCGCGGCGGAGCAGGGCGACCGCCTCCGAGTAACGCCCCAGATGGCGCTCCATGACGGCGCACAGCACGACAGCGGACGCCCGCGACCCCGTCCCGTCGCCCGGGTCGGGCAGGGCGATCACCTGGTGCAACAGGTCCCGGCTCTCCCGGAGCCGGCCGCCGACGCCCAGCGCCCGGGCCCGCCGCAGCATCAACTCGCGCCGTCTGGCCGCGTGTTCCGGCGTGTGCGGAAGATGCCGCAGCACCACCTCAAGCCAGTGCGCGCTGCTCGCGGGTGCCGTCTGCGCGGCCTGCTGGGCGGCCTCGTCCAGCACCGCCGCCGCCCGGGGGTCCCAGCCGGACAGCGACTGCTCGGCGTGGTGCGCCCGCCCGGCCAACGGGGCGCCGGTACGGGCGAGTTCGGCACCTATGAGCCGGTGGATCTCCGTGCGCTGCCAGGGGCCGGTGCCGTCGCGGACGAGGCTGCGCAGCACGGGGTGACGCAGCGCGATCCGCCCGTGCGCGCCGGTGCGCAGCAGGTCGCGCCGGGTCAGTACGGCGAGATCGTCGGCCAGTCGCCCCGGCTCGTGGCCGGTCACCGAGCCGAGCAGCGCGGGCGTGGCGTGGTCGCCCAGAGCTGCCACTACTTGGACGAGCCGGCCCTGCGACGGCGTCAGCGGGGTCAGCTCGTCGAGCAGCAGTGCCCCGAGGCCGGTCGTGGACAGTCGGCTCACCGAAGCGCCCTCGCGGTGCGCCTGGAGCAGGGTCAGCAGGTACAGCGGGTTGCCCTCGCTCGCTGTGAAGAGCCGTACGGCCTGGTCGCGGGCCAGGTCAGGGGTGAGCAGTTCGACGCAGTCCCGCTCGCCGAGCGGGCCGAGGACCGTCCGCCGTACCGTGCCGGTCTCCGTGCCGCGGGTGAGGGTCGCGGCAAGCGGCGCGGGGCTCTGTCGGTCGCGGCGGGCGAGGACCAGCAGGACGCGGGCGCGCACGGGGTGCCGTACGAGATGGTCGAGGAGTTCCAGCGACGCGGCGTCCGCCCAGTGCATGTCGTCCAGGACCACGACCAGCGGAGACGCCGCGGCGTGGGTCAACAGGGCGGCGGTGGCCCGGTGCAGGTGGAAGCGGTCCGTGCTGCGGGGAGCGCCGCTCAGCACCGGGGCGACCTCGGCAGCCTCCGGGAAGGATTCGACGGCCTCCGGGGCGAGGTCGGAGAAGGCGTCGGTGAACGGCTGGAAGGGGATGTGACGTTCGTACTCCGTCGCCCGGCCGCGCAGCACCGCCGCCCCGCGCCGCGTCGCGGCCAGGCACAGCTCGTGGACCAGCCGGCTCTTGCCGATGCCCGCCTCACCACCGACGTCCAGCACCGCCGGGCGGCCGGGCACGTCCCCCACCATGTCCGCCAGCAGCCGGTCGAGCCGCGCGAGTTCCGCCTCTCTGCCGACCAGCGGTGTCCGTTCCGTCGTCATGTCCTCACGCCCCCATGACAGTTGTTGCCCCCGCACATCCTGTCGTACGCCACTGACAACCTGTGGGTTCGTGTCCTCGATCTCACACCGCGTCGACGGCCACGGCGTCGACGGCGAGCCGCCCGCCCGAGCGGGTGGGCGTCGATCAGCGCGGGACGGGCAAGGGCCGCGGCCGACCGGAGCGCGGCACGAAGCCCTGACCGTCGGCGCCGACCCGCTGCATCTCGCCCTGGTCTTCAACCTGTCCCACACCACCGCGAGCCGCTACGCCGCCTTCGCCCAGAACCTGCTCGACGACCAGATCGAGCACCCCGCCAGGAACGAATGAGTCCCCTGCCAATCAGGCGCTCACGGCCTGCATTTCATCAATGCCCGGAGATCATCAGCGGGCATGGCTTCGAGGCGCTCAGTTGCACTCGATCGGTCTCACAGCCGCGGTGGGACCGGCCGGCCGAGAAACGCGGCAAGGCGATCAATGGCCGGAGCGGTCTCCTCGACGGGTCGCGGCTCGGCGAATCGTCCCCTTCGGGACTGGGGGGAGATGTGGGCCTGAGCGAACGCCAGAGCCTGCTCGGCAAGGTCTTCGGGCAGCCGGGCAGGGATGTGGGTGGCTTGGGCGAGGTCCCATCCGTGAGCGAGCAGATCGTACAGGCGGATCTGCAGACGCTCGGCGCCCGTGGCGCTCCCCAAGGGGCCGCTATAGCTCCGCGCGAGCACCCCAGGGGCGGAGAAAGCTGCCAGCAGTGAAGCACTGGAGGACCGGTAGGCGCCGACCGGGTCGTCACCGAGGCGGTCTACTCCGCGGTCGGGCATCGGGCCGCCCTCGATCATGGCTGCGAACACCAGGTCCATGCCGACCAGGTGGGCCACCACCTCGCGCACGTTCCATTCCGTGCACGGCGTCGTCTCCTTCCACTGCTCGGGGCGGACCTCGGCGAGCAGGTCGCCGACAGATGTGCATGCACGTGCAAGATCTTCGACGGAAACGGTAGTCATCCGGGGAGACTACGGCGTCAACTGCCAGGCTGCCCACGGGATTTGCATCGGTGCAGAGAAGCCCTGCCGAATCGGGCGACCGCGCGATCGCTGAGGTGATAATGATCGTCAGCTGCCTGTGCGTATTACTTGGGGGGTCTTGTGAGTCTGAGTCCGCGCGAGGTGTTTCTCCGGCTTGTTCATGGGGTCGCCGACGGGAACTCAAGCGAGTTGCCTGACCTGTATGGCGAGGTCACCGATGTCCGGCATCCGATGGCGACGCCGGAGTCCGAGCCGTTGACGAGTCGGCGTGCGCTCCGGGAGCACTTCACGGTGCCGCCGGAAGTTCGGGAGTCCTTGCCGAAGAGGAGTGTCGTCGATGTCGTCGTCCACGAGACTGCCGATCCTGAAGTGATCGTCGCCGAGTTCGCCTACGAGTTCACGTTGCCGGACGACTCCATGGCCAAGGTGCCCTGCGTCTTCGTCATGCGTGTGCGGGACGGTCAGATCATCGAGTCACGCGACTACATCGACCCGATCCGTACGTACACGGCACGCGGGGACCTTGACCTCCTCATCGCGTCGTTGCGGAAGGATGCTTCCTGACCTCAGTGACGACGAACCCACCGCACCCCCGGCTTTCTCGAGTCCTTCGCCGATGGCCTCGTGGTTGTCCCAGGTACGCCGACGGGGGCCGGAGTGTTTTCTCCCGGGGTGCACAGCCCTACGTGCCGTTCGCCTGTTCCGCGACGAACATCTCCTCGCGGTTCAGGCGGTGGTCTGCTCGGGGGAGTCTCCCGTGTCCTCGGCGAAGAGGTCGTGGACACACTCCGCGTGCGGGGTCCGGTCCAACCACCGGTTGAGGACGTCCAGGTCGGTGCAGTTGGTGATGCGGTTCCGGGCGTCCTCCGGGACGGAGATGCCGCGCCCCTCCAGGAAGCGGAGGATGGCCTTGGCCTCGCCCCTGGCCTCACCTTCGAGGTATGTCTCCTCCAGGAGGGTGCCCCGGCCGGGGAAGTAGTTGGTGAAACCCATCAGCTTTCTCCATGTCTGTCGGGCCGGAGTGTCTCCCAGGCCGATTTCCAGCAGGCCGCCGAAGTACTGGGCGGTCTCCGAGTCCGTTGTCCGCAGGGCGCCGGCCAGTGCCTCAAGTATGGCGGTGGCCTCCGGGTTGCGGCTGTGCGTGATGGCGGAGAACGTCGCCAAGGCCGGGTTCCGGGCGGCCGTCCGCTGGTCGGTGATCACCGGGACGTTGTCCGGGCTCAGGACCAGGGGGTGCGTGCTGTGGGTGGTCCAGCCCCGGACCTCGCAGGTGAACGGTCCGGTCGCCCACCTTGCCGTGGCCCGGTCCGTGCAGGTCACGAGCAGCAGCACGGGAAGGCTGAACTTCTCCCGCAGATACGTCACGTAATACGGCCAGCTCGTCGCCTTGCGTTGATCGCGTCGTCCCTGTGTCTCGAGGGCGAGCAGGAAGTCGTCCCCGTCGGACGGCTCGACGCGCAGCACGCTGTCCACTCTTCGCTCCAGCGGCTGGATCTCCGTCACGTCGGGACTCAGGACCACCGCCGATGCCTTGCCGGACATCGGGATCCCGAGGAGGCCGAAGACAGGGGTGAGGAGCTCAGGCCTGTCCTGGAAGATCCGGTGAGACGCCTCGTGGGTGGATGTGACCATGTCGGCAACCTAGGTGGATCAAGGGGTGGGGTGTCCGGGGAAACGGGACGCGTTCACCCTTTCGAGGGGCGGGAAGTCGTTCACCCTGCCGTGGGGAGATCGCACCAGACGTACTTGCCCCGGCTGCCGTTCCGGGACAGTGGCTGCCAGCCCCACAGGTCGGCGCAGGCGCGGATGAGGGCGAGGCCGCGGCCGTCCTCCGTATCGGTGAGTTCGTCGAAGGGGGTGGGGGGCGGTGGCGGTTCGGGGTCCGCGTCCCATGCGCCGACACGGAGGACTCCGTCGGAGTGGCGGATGCGGAGGACGGCGGGGCCTTTGGTGTGGCGTACGGCGTTGCCGATCAGTTCCGCCGCGAGGAGTTCGGCGGTGTCGACGAGGCTGATGAGGCCGTGCATCGTCAGGACCAGGCGGAGGGTGCGGCGGCAGATGGGGACGGCTCGGGGGTCGTTCGGGATGGAGAGGGAGTACTCCCAGGGATCACCGTTTTCGGGCATGCGTCAACTCCGTGCAGGTGGTGAGGGGGGTGCGGTCAGCGGGCGGTGGCATTGCCGCAGCCGTCGTGGCAGGACGGAGCGGTGCGCTTCCGGGGTCCCGGTGTCGCAGTGTGTGCGTCGCGTCACCGACGGTAGAGAATAAAGTTAGTATGGCGCAACTCGTTGTCGTAGTCTGTTCACTCAATGTGGTGGGATCGGAGGAGGCAGAGGTGCCACGCAAGCAGCCGACGGCCCGACAGCAGCGGCTGGGACGTGAGTTGCGCAGACTGCGCGAGGCGGCAGGGCTGACGGCGCGCCAGGCCGCCGCCCAACTGGGCACGATCTCGGTGACGATGAGCCAGATCGAGTCAGGTGTCGCCGGCGTCAGTGAAGCGCGAGTGCGGCGTTTGGCGGCTCAGTACGCCTGTGCCGACGCGGAGTTGATCGAGGCACTCGTGGGGATGGCGACGGATCGTGTCGACGGGTGGTGGGAGGAGTACCGGGATGTGCTTCCGCCGTCCTTCCTCGATCTGGCAGAACTGGAGCACCACGCGACTTTCGTACAGGAGATCGGCACCACGCATGTCACCGGCCCTTTGCAGACCGAGGATTACGCCCGTGCCGTCTTCGCCTACTGGCGGCCGGAGCTCCCGGCGAGCGAATTGGAGGCGCGGGTCTCCCACCGTATGAATCGCAAGGAGGCCCTTGCGAGGGACGGCGAGTGTCCCTACACGGCGGTACTGCACGAGTCGGTGCTGCGGACCCGGGTGGCCGACCGACGGGTGGCGAGCTCCCAACTCGATGAAGTCCTCCGCCAGTCGGAGCGGCCCGGCGTTACCGTACGGGTGATCCCCTTCGACGTCGACGGGTTCGCCGGGGCGAGCGCAGCGCTGCTGTACGCGGGTGGCCGCGTGCCCGCGCTGGACACCGTGCAGAAAGACACACCGTCCGGAGCGGCTTTCGTGGATGCTGCCGCACAGCTCCAGTCGATGCGAACACTCTTCCGTAAAGTGGAGTCCGCATCACTTGAGCCCGCCCGGTCGCGGGACTTCATCCACCGCCTCGCGAAGGAGCTCTAGACGTGGTCCAGTGGCAGAAGTCGTCCTTCTCCAGCGGCTCGGACGGGGCCTCCTGTGTCGAACTCGCTCACGAAGACCGCTCGGTGCTCCTCCGCGAGAGCGACGACCCAACCCGAATACTTCCCGTCACCCGCGATGGTCTGGTCGCCCTTTTGAGGTCGGTCAAGGAGAAGTAGGGAGCTTGCGGTGGGGCGAGGCGGGTCGTCCGTCCCGTCAGGCCGTCGGCTTCTCCTCCAGGCGGGGGAAGAGCACCGCGCCCTTGGTGATCGTGGAGCCGGGGGGCAGCTTGCCCCAGTCGGCCGCCTCCTGGAGCCGTTGGTCGGCCAGCGCGCCCAGGGACGGCTCCGCGCCGAGGGAGTCCCAGAGTTTCTGGGAGGTCTCCGGCATGAGCGGGTTGAGGAGTACGGCCACCGCGCGGAGGGACTCCGCCGCCGTGCAGAGGATCGTCGCCAGGCGGGCCCGGGCCTCGGGGGACGGGTCCTTGGCCACCTTCCACGGTTCCTGTTCCGTGAGGTAGCCGTTGACCTGCTTGACGAAGTCGAAGACGGCCAGGATGCCGCCCTGGAAGTCGAGGGCGTCGCCGATGCGGTGGTCGGCCTCCGTGACCGCCTTCACCAGACCCTCCCGGATCGCCTGCTCCGCCTCGCCGTCCGCCGTCGCCTCCGGCAGCGCGCCGTCGAAGTACCTGCCGACCATCGCCGCCACGCGGGAGGCCAGGTTGCCGTAGTCGTTGGCCAGTTCGCTGGTGTAGCGGGCGGTGAAGTCCTCCCAGGAGAAGGAGCCGTCCTGGCCGAAGGCGATGGCGCGCAGGAAGTACCAGCGGTACGCGTCGACGCCGAAGTGGGAGGTGAGGTCCTGCGGCTTGATGCCGGTGAGATTGGACTTGGACATCTTCTCGCCGCCGACCATCAGCCAGCCGTTCGCGGCGATCTTGCCGGGGAGCGGGAGGCCCTGCGCCATGAGCATCGCGGGCCAGATCACCGCGTGGAAGCGGAGGATGTCCTTGCCGACCAGGTGGACGTCGGCCGGGAAGGTGGCCTCGAACTTCTCCTGGTTCTCGTTGTAGCCGACCGCCGTGGCGTAGTTGAGCAGCGCGTCGACCCATACGTAGATCACGTGCTGCGGGTCCCAGGGGACCGGGACGCCCCAGGCGAAGGTCGAGCGGGAGATGGAGAGGTCCTGCAGGCCCTGGCGGACGAAATTCACGACCTCGTTGCGCGCCGACTCGGGCTGGATGAAGTCGGGGTGGGCGGTGTAGTGCTCGAGGAGCTTGCCGCCGTACTCGCTCAGCTTGAAGAAGTAGTTCTCCTCGCTGAGGATCTCCACCGGCTTCCGGTGGATCGCGCAGAGTTTCTGGCCCGCGAACTCGCCCTCGCCGTCGATGAGTTCACCGGGGAGCTTGTACTCCTCGCAGTGCACGCAGTACGGGCCCTCGTAGCCGCCCTTGTAGATCTCGCCCTTGTCGTACAGGTCCTGGACGAACTCCTGGACCCGGTCCGTGTGGCGCTGCTGCGTGGTGCGGATGAAGTCGTCGTTCGAGATCTCCAGGTGTTCCCAGAGGGGACGCCAGGACTCGTCGACGAGCCTGTCGGCCCAGTCCTGCGGAGTCACCCCGTGGGCCTCGGCCGTGCGCAGGATCTTCTGACCGTGCTCGTCCGTGCCGGTGAGGAACCAGACCCGCTCACCGCGCTGGCGGTGCCAGCGGGCGAGCACGTCCGAGGCCACGGTCGTGTAGGCGTGGCCCAGGTGAGGGGCGTCGTTGACGTAGTAGATCGGCGTCGTGACGTAGTACGCCTTCACGTCGTCCATGCACTCAGCCCTCCTCGCCGCCGAAGCGCTCCTTGTACGCCGCCAGGTCCTCGTCCGTCAGCTTGGCGAAGAGGACCGGCGGGACGGTGAAGGGCACGCCGGCGGGGAGCGCGGTGAGGGACTTCGCCTCGTCCGGCGTGATCCAGGCCGCCGTGTCGTCGGGGAGGGTGAAGGCCGCGCGCATGGCTGCGGACACGCTCGGGATGAGGGGTTCCGAGACCACCGCGTACAGGTGGATCAGGTTCATCGCCGTACGGAGGGTCAGGGCGGCGGCGTCCTTGTCCGTCTTGATCGCCAGCCAGGGGGCCTTCTCCTCCAGGTAGGAGTTGCCCGCGGACCACAGGGCACGCAGGGCGGCCGCGGCCTTGCGGAACTGGAGGGCCTCCATCTGGGACTCGTACTCCGCGAGGAGCTCGGCGATCTGCCCGCCCAGCTTCGTCTCCGCCTCGCCGGGCTCGCCGCCCGCCGGGACCTCGTCGCCGAAGCGCTTGCGGGAGAAGGACAGGACGCGGTTGACGAAGTTGCCGAGGGTGTCGGCGAGGTCCTTGTTGACCGTCGCCGTGAAGTGCTCCCACGTGAAGGACGAGTCGTCGGACTCGGGGGCGTTGGCGATCAGGAAGTAGCGCCAGTAGTCGGCGGGCAGGACGTCCAGGGCCTGGTCGGTGAAGACGCCGCGCTTCTGGGACGTGGAGAACTTTCCGCCGTAGTACGTCAGCCAGTTGAAGGCCTTGACGTAGTCGACCTTCTTCCAGGGCTCGCGCACGCCCAGCTCCGTGGCCGGGAACATCACCGTGTGGAAGGGGACGTTGTCCTTGGCCATGAACTCGGTGTAGCGGACCGGGTTCTCGCCGGTGTCGGCCTCGTACCACCAGGACTTCCAGTCGCGCGTCTCGCCGGCGGGCGCCGCGTCCGACCACTCCTTCGTCGCGCCGATGTACTCGATCGGGGCGTCGAACCAGACGTAGAAGACCTTGCCCTCGGCCGCCAGCTCCGGCCAGGTGTCCGCCGGGACCGGCACGCCCCAGTCCAGGTCACGGGTGATCGCACGGTCGTGCAGGCCCTCGGTCAGCCACTTGCGGGCGATGGAGGCGGCCAGCTGCGGCCACTCCTGCTCGTGGGCGGCCACCCACTCCTCCACCTCGTGCTGGAGCTTCGACTGGAGGAGGAAGAGGTGCTTGGTCTCGCGGACCTCCAGGTCGGTGGAGCCGGAGATCGCCGAGCGCGGGTCGATCAGGTCGGTCGGGTCCAGGACGCGGGTGCAGTTCTCGCACTGGTCGCCCCGGGCCTTGTCGTAGCCGCAGTGGGGGCAGGTGCCCTCGACATAGCGGTCCGGGAGGAAGCGGCCGTCGGTGGGCGAGTAGACCTGGCGGATCGCGCGCTCTTCGATGAAGCCGTTCTCGTTGAGGCGGCGGGCGAAGTGCTGGGTGATCTCCACGTTCTGGGGGGAGGAACTCCGGCCGAAGTAGTCGAAGGCGAGGGCGAAGCCGTCGTAGACCGCCTTCTGGGCGTCGTGCGCCTGCGCGCAGAACTCGGCCACGGGGAGTCCCTGCTCCTTCGCCGCCAGCTCGGCCGGGGTGCCGTGCTCGTCCGTCGCGCAGATGTAGAGCACGTCGTGGCCGCGCTGGCGGAGGTACCGGGCGTACACGTCCGCCGGGAGCATGGACCCCACCATGTTGCCCAGGTGCTTGATTCCGTTGATGTACGGAAGGGCGCTGGTGATGAGGTGTCGAGCCATCGGGGGCTGCTCCCAGGTTGCTATGTACGGAACCTTGAAATCGTAGCCGACACGGGTACGCCGCCCGCCTCCCGTTTTACGGGGTGGGAAGCGGGCGGCGTGAGGGCTGTGGGGTGGGAGGGGTGAGTGGGGGTGGCGTTGTGAGGTGCTACGGGCGCCAGGTGGCGAGTACGCCCTCGTAGAGCTCGGTGTCCGTGAGCTCGCGGGGGGTGGGGCCCGCGTGGAAGAAGGACGTGTTGTCGGTCTTCAGTTTGCGGAGGTAGTCGAAGGCCTTGTTGTCGTGCTCTCCGAAGGCGACGAAGGAGAAGAAGACGGAAGGGTGGGCCTTCGCGGCCTCGGTGAGGGACTGGGTGGCGGGGGTCTTCGCGTCGGGGGCGCCGTCCGTCTGGAAGACGACCAGGGCGGGGGTGCCGGCGGCGTGCTTGTCGTGGTGGGTGACGACCGCCTCGACCGCGGCGTGGTAGCTGGTACGGCCCATGCGGCCGAGGCCGGCGTGCAGCTCGTCGATCTTGTTCTCGTGGTCGGTGAGGGTGAGCTCGCCGGTGCCGTCCACTTCCGTGGAGAAGAAGACGACGTGGACCTTTGCCGCGGGAGCCTCGGGGTCCAGGTGCGCCGCGAGGGCGAGGGTCTGCTCGGCGAGGGCCTGGGCGGAGCCGTCCTTGTAGTACGGGCGCATGCTCGCGGAGCGGTCCAGCACGAGGTAGATCTTTGCTCGGGCGTTGGCGAGGCCGGCCTTTTCGAGGGCGGTCGCGGCGGCGTTGTAGGCGGTGCGGAGGCTTGCGGGGACGGGTGCCTGTGGCTGCTGGGCGGCCTTGGCGTCCTCGGCTTCGCCTTCGGACGGGGTGTTCCCAGCCGCACGGGTTGCCTGCGGCTGCTGGGCGGCCTTGGCGTCCTCGGCTTCGCCTTCGGACGGGGTGTTCCCACCCGCACCACCCGTGCTGCTTTCGTTGTCGGCTGCGGGTGGCCCCTGTGGGGCGTCCTCGCCGTCGGCGGCTGCGGCTGCGGTGGTGGGTTCGGGGGTCGGCTCAGCGGTGGGTTCGGGGTCCGGTTCGGGGGCGGCCTCGGCAACCGGTTCGGGCTTGCTCTCGGGCTCCGGGTCGGGTGCGGCCTCGGTCACCGGCTCGGGCGTGGTCTCCGTAGCCGTAGCCGTGACCGGCTCGGGCTCCGGCTCGACCGCGGGGGCTGCCTGCGCAGGCTCCTCGGCGACCGGCTCTTTCTCGGCCGACTTCTCGGCCACCGGCTCCGGTTCCGGCGTCGCCGGCTCTTCAGCCACCGGCTCCTCGACCACCGGCTCGGAGACCCCGGCCTCAGAGCTCACCGGGTCAGCCTCAGCCGCCGGCTCTTCAGCGACCGGCTTCTCAGCCGCCGGCTTCTCCGCGACCGGCTTCTCAGCCGCCGGCTTCTCCGCGACCGGCTCTTCTGCGGCCGGCTTCTCCGCGACCGGCTTCTCAGCCGCCGACTCCTCAGCGACCGGCTTCTCAGCCACCGGCTCCGCAACGACCGGCTTCTCAGCCGCCGGTCCGGAGTCAACCGGCGTGACCTCGGCAACCCGCTCCTCGGTGACCGGTTCCCGCTGCTCTCCCAGAGGCATCTGGTTCGGGACCGTCACCTTGTCGAAGGCGGCGGCGACCAGGTCGTGCTCTTCCTTCGTGGAGAGGGTGGAGGTGCGGGGCTCCGGGACCTGGGCCGCAGGCGTCGTCGCCGTCGGGTGCGGCGTCGGTTCAGGGGCCGGTTCCGCGGTCGGCTCGGTTGCCGGGGACGGCACCTTCACCTCTGTCACCTGCGGCGATGCCTGCTCCGGTACCTGCGAGGAGGTCTGTTCCGTCGCCTGCGAAGGAGTCTGTTCCACACCCTCTGCCTCGGCGGTACGCCCCTTGCGTGACCTGCCCAACGCATTCCGCAGGAGAGTGAGAATGCCCATGTGCGCAACCCTTCGCGTGAGTTGAAGCCCGTCAATCCCTGGCCAGGACGGACACGTAAGGTTAGCCGCCCCAGGGGGTGATCTTGGGCAGGGGCAGGTCATGTGCCGTCCCGGACGTCAAGGTCGACATCCGGCCGCAGTCAGACGGCCCAGATGCACCCCGGGTTCACTCACGGTTCACCGGCAGGTCCTGTTCCCGCGCAAACGTTCCCCTACCGTCCGTCAAGCCGGATTCAAGGGGAAGCAAGGGGATCGTAAAAGTGCGCAACCAGTTGCCGTTGATCAGTGTCTCGGTCGGGTCGGTCGGGTCGTCCGGGTCGTCCGGGGCGTCCGAGTCGCATCCCGGTGGACGTTCGGCCCTGACCTGTCGGTTCCGGTGTGGTGACGCCTGTTTCCACCCGGCGCCCAACACCTCCGCCAACGAGTACGTCGGTGACGTCATTGCCGGTGCGCTCAGCCGCCGTTCGATGATGCGGGCCGCCGCCGTCGTCTCCGTGGCCGGTGCCGCGGGGGCCGGCCTCGCCTCGCCGGTCGCCGCGGCCGAGAACACCACCGTCCGCGGCCGTACGCCGTCCAAGGCCGCCCGTGGACTGCGGTTCGCCGCCGTCGCGCCGAACACCGCCGACACGGTGACCGTTCCGGACGGGTACCGGCAGAACGTCGTCATCCGCTGGGGCGAGCCCATCCTGCGTGGTGCGCCCGCGTTCGACCCGGAGAAGCAGTCCGCCGCCGCCCAGGCCGGTCAGTTCGGGTACAACAACGACTTCCTGGCCCTGCTCCCGCTGCCGGGTGAGCGCGGTCGGCAGATCCTCGTCGCCAACCACGAGTACACCGACGAGGTGCTCATGTTCCGCGGCTACGACGCCGCCGATCCCACCCGTGAGCAGGTCGGGATCGCCTGGGCGGCCCACGGGCTGTCCGCCGTCGTCGTGGAGGAGGACCGGCGGAGTGGGAAGCTGACCGCCGTTTCCCGGCATCCGCTCAACCGGCGGGTCACCGCCACCACCGAGTTCCGGCTCACCGGGCCCGCCGCCGGGTCCGCGCTGCTGAGGACGTCCGCCGACCCGACCGGGCGCAAGGTCCTCGGCACCCTCAACAACTGCTCCGGCGGGACCACCCCCTGGGGGACGACCCTGCACGGCGAGGAGAACTTCAACCAGTACTTCGCCAACGCCGGCCGGGCGACCGACAAGCGGTACGGGATCGGGGCCGGTGCCAGCGAGCGCAAGTGGGAGCGGTTCGACAAGCGGTTCGACGTCGCCCAGGAGCCCAACGAGGTGCACCGCTTCGGGTACGTCGTCGAGTTCGACCCGTACGACCCGCACTCCACGCCCCGCAAGCACACCGCCCTCGGCCGGTTCAAGCACGAGGGCGCGACCGTGCGGCTCACCCCCGACGGGCGGCCGGTCGTGTACTCCGGTGACGACGAGCGGTTCGACTACTTCTACAAGTTCGTCGGCGGCAAGCGCATGAAGCACGGCACCGGTCGTGCCGTACGGGAGCACAATCTCTCGCTGCTCGACGAGGGGACGCTGTACGTCGCCAAGCTCACCGGTGACTCGCCCGCCCTGGAGATCGACGGCACGGGGAACCTGCCCGCCGACGGGGAGTTCGACGGCAGCGGTGAGTGGATTCCGCTGGTCACGGCCACCGGCGAGGGTGCCGTCTCGCATGTCGAGGGGATGAGCGCCGAGGAGGTCCTCGTCTTCACGCGGCTCGCCGGGGACAGGGTCGGCGCCACCAAGATGGACCGGCCCGAGGACATCGAGCCCAACCCGCACACCGGCAAGGTGTACGTCGCCCTGACGAACAACACCAACCGCGGTGTCGGTACGAACGCCCCGGCCGACGAGGCCAACCCGCGCAGCGCCAACAAGCACGGCCACGTCCTGGAGCTCACCGAGCGCTGGAACCGGGCGGACAGCACCACGTTCGCCTGGACGCTGTTCCTGGTCGCGGGCGACCCGAACGACCCCGCGACCTACTTCGCCGGGTTCCCGAAGGACAGGGTCAGCCCGATCTCCTGCCCGGACAACGTGGCCTTCGACCCGCACGGCAACCTGTGGATCTCCACCGACGGCGCCCAGCTCGGCCACCACGACGGCCTCTTCGGCGTGGCCACGAAGGGCGAGCGGCGCGGTGAGCTCAAGCAGTTCCTGTCCATGCCGATCGGCGCCGAGACCTGCGGCCCGCTCGTCCAGGACCGGCGTGTCCTGGTCGCCGTACAGCACCCGGGCGAGATCAGCGGCGCCAGCGTCGAGAAGCCCGCCAGCACCTGGCCCGACGGGCCCGGGAAGATCGTCCGTCCGGCCGTCGTGGCCGTGTGGCGTGCCGACGGCGAGGACATCGGCGTCTGACCGGGAGAGGCAGAGGAAGGGGAGAGGGGGCGGTCTCGTACCGCCTCCCCTCCACCTGTACGCCCGTCATTCCCGCCGGTGCAGCGTGATGTCCACGAGCAGCGCCCGGTGGTCGGTGGCGGCCAGGTCGAGGAAGCGGGCGTCGCGGGCGGAGAACTGCCGGGACACCAGGACGTGGTCGATCTGCGCGCCCAGGGTGGGGGTGGTGCGGGCCGGCCAGGTGGGGGTGCGGCCGGCTCCGGCGAGGCGGGCACAGTCGCGCAGGCCGGTGTCGAGGATGCGGCGGAAGGCCGCGTGGTCCTGGGAGGCGTTGAAGTCGCCGGCCAGGACGGTGGGGGTGTCCGTGTGGGCGGCGGCGAAGTCGCGAAGCTCGCCCAGTTCACGCCGCCAGACGCCGAGTTGGCCGGGCAGCGGGGGCATGGGGTGCGCGAGTTGGAGGCGTACGGGGTTCCCGTCCACGTCGGCGAGGGCGCCGGGCATGGCCATCGCGCCGGGCAGGCCGCCGGTGGGCCTGAGCGGGAAGCGGCTGAGGATGACGGAGCCTTCCGAGCCGCCCGCCACCACGGCCCGCCGGTGCGGGTAGGCGGCGCCGAGGTCGCGCTCGAGGGTCGCGGCGCAGGTGTACTCGCACTCCTCGACGAACACGACGTCCGGCCGCTCCCGCCGGACGGCGGTGACGAGGGCGTCGGCGGCCCGCCCGAACTCGACGTTCGAGGTCAGGACGCGGAACGTGGCCAGCGACCTGCCGCCGGGGTCGGTGGTCCTGCCGTACGGCTCGGTGTACCAGGCCAGCAGCCCCAGGACGACGACCGCCCACACCACTCCGGTCCACCACTGGGACAGCAGCGCCAGCGCCAGGCCCAGGCCGGCGGGTGCCAGCAACCAGGGCAGGAAGGCGAGGAGTTGGGGGACGGGGGTGATGCCGTCGGTGTCAGCGAGCCGGCATCCGACGACCACGCTGACACCGGCGAACAGCAGAGCGGACGCCCAGACACCGAGTAGCCGCCCCCGCCGCTTGTCCACCGTCCCGAGGTTACGAGGCGTCGTCCACCCGCGCCAGGAACTCGCGCAGCGCCTCGTTGAACTCCGCCGCCCGCTCCAGGTTGGGCAGATGGGCGGCGCCCTCGATCACCCGGAGCGTGGAGTCGGGGAGGGCCGCGTGCATGGCCTCGGCGTCGGAGACGGGGGTGTAGGTGTCGTCGGCGCCGACGACGACCAGCGCGGGGACGGTGATCCGGGTCAGCAGCTCGCGGTAGTCGGGCCGGCCGGCCCGGGCGCGCAGGGCCGCGGCGGCGCCCTCGGGGGGCGCGGCCGTCATCATGCGGTGGACGTGGGCCCTGACCTCGGCGTCGGCGGACGGGGCCACCATCTTGTCCAGGACCTCGTCGGCGTATCCCCGCATGCCCTCCGCGAGGAGGCGGTCCGCGAGGGTGTTGCGGAAGGTCACGCCCTCGGGGGTCTCCGCCGCCGGGAAGGTGTCCGCGAGGACCAGGCCGCGGACGCGGTCGCCGAACTGGCGGTAGCCGTCCATCGCGATCTGGCCGCCCATGGAGAGACCGGCGAGGACGAAGGTGTCCACCTTCAGGTCGTCCAGCAGCGCACCGATGTCCTGGGCGAACTGCGCGAAGTCGGTGACGCCGGGGGCTGTCGGGGCGCCGTTGGCTCCCGGGGCTGTGCGGGAGGCGCCGTAGCCGCGCAGGTCCGGGGCGATCACCCGGCGGGTGGCGGAGAACTCCGCGATCTGCGGGGCCCACATGGTGTGGTCGAAGGGGTGGCCGTGGACCAGGACCAGGGGAGCGCGGGAAGTATCAGAGCCTTTGTCCTCGTATGCGAGGGACGCCGGGAAAGGGGTCATGTGAAGGACCCTAGAGCGCCCCAACTCCTCGGTGCAATAAGATCTTTGCCCTCGGTGCAATCCTGGGGGCTCTCCGTGAACGACTACCGGCACATCGCCGACCGGCTCGCCGACGACATCACCTCCGGACGGCTCAAGCCGGGCCAACGGCTGCCCCCGCAGCGGCTGTTCGCGCGGCGGCACCAGATCGCCGGGTCCACGGCGGAGCGGGTGTACGGCGAACTCGTACGGCGGGGACTGGTCGTCGGCGAGGTGGGACGCGGGACCTTCGTGCGGGCGGCTCCGGCGGGGCCGACGGGCCGGGCGCTCACCGAGGCGGCCACGCCCGCTCCCGTCAACCTGGAGCTCAACTATCCGTCCGCGCCGGGCCAGGCGGAGATTCTCGCGCCCACCCTCGCGCCGCTGCTGCGACCGGACGTCCTGACCGAGGCCCTCCGCCCGGCCGCCGCCACCGGCACCCCCGAGGCCCGGGAGGCGGCCGCCGCCCTGCTCGCCGGCCCTGCCTGGCGTCCCGCGCCCGACCGGTTCCTGTTCGCCGGCAACGCCCGCCAGGCGATCGCCGCCGTCCTCGCCTCCCTGGTGCGGCCGGGCGGCCGGGTCGGAGTCGAGGCGCTGACGTATCCGGTGGTCAAGGAGGTGGCCGAACGGCTCGGCATCAGGCTGGTGCCCTTGGTCTCGGACGACGAGGGTCCACGGCCCGACTCCGTCGCCGCGGCGCACCGCACGGCGCCCCTGTCCGCCCTCTACCTCCAGCCGACGCTGCACAACCCGACGTCCCTGACCATGAGTGAGGAGCGCAAGCGGCAACTCGCTGTCGTGGTCACCGGTTTGGACATCCCGGTCGTCGAGGACCGCATCTGGTCCTTCCTCGCCGACCCGGTCCCCCCGCTCGTCGTCCACGCCCCCGGCCTCACCCACGTCGTCGACGGCCTGTCCAAGCGGGTCGCGCCCGGGCTCACCGTCGGCTTTCTCGTCGTACCGCCGCACCGGGTGGCCGCCGTGGCCGCCGCCGTCCGGTCCGGCGGGTGGAGCGCGGGGCGGTTCGCGCTGGAGGCGGCGGTGCGGTGGTCCGGGGACGGGACGGTGGCGCGACTGGTCGCCGCGAAGCGGGCGGACGCGGCGCGGCGGCAGCGGATCCTCGCGGCGGAGCTGCACGGCTTTCGCGTACGGTCCGATCCGCGCGCCTACTACGCCTGGTGGGAACTGCCCGCCCCCTGGCGTGCGGACACCTTCACGGCCGCCGCGGCGGCGCACGGGATCGCCGTCACGCCGGGTCCCGACTTCGTCGTGGACCGCAGCCGCACACCGGACGCGGTCAGACTCGGGCTCGCGTCGGTTGCTGAACCTGATCTGCGGCGGGCGCTGCGGACGCTCGCCGACGTGGCACGAGGCGGCCGTAACGGACGGTGAGCCAGGAGGTCAGGGCCACCGTCAGACCGAGCGTGACGAGCAGCCAGGAGACCGTGCGCAGGGTGGCGGTGAGGGCGTCGTAGATCGTGCCGGAGGCGGACCGGTGGGCACGGTCGGACAGATCGGCCAGGGTGAGCCGGCGGCCGATCGCGACGGTGAGACCGAGGAGGGCGCCGCCGAGCGCGGTGCCGAGGGAGGTCGCGGTGACCGCGCGGCGGCGGCAGGCCGCGACGGCGATCACGGCGACCGCGAGGACGGCCGCCGTGACGGGCAGCCAGAAACCGGCGACATCCAGCACGTCGTACTCCTTTTCGAGCCGGGTCAGGCCTCGACCGGACGTGGCGGTTTCCAGACAAGTGGCTGCGGGCCGGGAGTGCGAGCGGGGTGACTGCAGATGGGCGTATCGGGCACCGGGGTGCCACGGCCCGTGGAACGGGCCGGAACCCTTGGTGGAACTGGGGAGTCCGCCCTCCGGTGGAGGGTTCACCTGAACGGGTGTTTCCTGGTTCTGGGGAGAAGGAGGCCGATACATGCGCACGACTCCGGCCCTGCGGACCATGGCCGCGATCCTGCTCACCGGCGGCACGTTCGTCGCCGCCACGGCGGGCACCGGCGCGGCAGCCGCGGCCCTGCCGAGTTCACCTACCTCACCTACCTCAACGACCTCACCGACCCATGCCCACGGCCACGGCCACGGCCACGGTGACGGCGACGGGCGCGACGACGGCCGACACGGCCGTGGCCCGATCCGGGGCACCGTCGTCTCCCGCACCGCCCTCAACGTGCGGGCGGCGCCCACCACGCACTCCGCCGTCGTCGACCGGCTCCCGCCGGGCAGCCGGGTCCATGTCACGTGCGTGGTCCGTGGCCAGCGCGTCAACGGCAACCCGAACTGGTACCGGCTGGCCGGCGCCCACGGTTGGGCGAGCGCCGCGTTCGTCGACACGGGCGGACGCTCGGTGCCGACCTGCGCGGACCACGGTCCGCGGTGGAAGGACGACCACTGGCGCGACTGGCGCGACTGGCGCGACGCCGACCAGAGCGACCGGAGCGACTCGGGTGGGAACGAGACCTGGGCCGACTGAGCGGCCGAAGAAGGGCGACAGCGGTCGGGCCCCGGCGAACGCGCCGGGGCCCGACCGCTGTGTCGTCCGCGCAAGGTCGTGCCGTCCGTGGAGGCGGTCGGCACGGGCGGTCGGCCTCGGGCGGTCAGCGGATGCGGTTGCCCTCCGCGTCCTCGCGTGTGTAGTAGCGGTAGAAGAACACGCCGTAGACGGCCACCGCGACCGCCAGCCCCAGGGCGGTGGACCGGAGCACGCTCTCGCCGGTCTGGCTGTAGAGGAAGCCGACGGCCGCGCCGGCGAACGCGGACTTCACGCCCGAGTGCAGTTCGCGCTGGAGCAGCGGGGCGAAAGTCGCCACGGCGATGCACAGCACGATGAACGCGATCGCGGTGACGAAGCCGAACAGGACGTTCCAGCCGGTGAGGGGGCCGCCGTCGCGCCGGTTGGCCGCCGCCCAGTAGCCGTAGACGAGCCCGAGGACGACCGGGATCGCGAACCTGGCGATCCGGTGGACCCGCTCGTCGAAGATGTCGGGTGTACGGACCGGCCTGACCTGACGGGCCATGGCCCGGCGTCGCGCTGCGCGCAGTCGGCCGGACGTGGGTGCCGCATGAGCCATGAGAGCGCTCCTCTCTCTCCTCGCCCCCGCCTTCCAGAGCACACCTGGGGACAGGCCCTGGCAAGTCGGCGGAGCGGCCTGTTCGACTTGGTGCGGTGCGGATGCGGGCGCCGGGGTGTCGTGGTTCGCTGAGGCCCATGAGGGCCGGGAATGACGGTGGGCCGGGCCGGGCGCTGCGGCCGGCCGACGGCCGGCCCGTCCGCCGGGGTCCGCTCGGCCGGGTGGCGGGGCGGCGGGGGGAGGTCCTGCGCCGGCAGAACGTGCTGCGCGTCCGGGGACGCAGTGTCGCCTGGATGCCCCCGCTGCTGCTGCTGTTCGCCGTCACCGGCATCGACTTCAACACCACCGGCAGGTTCCGGATCATCTCCTGGATCGTGCTGGTGCCCGGTATCGCCGCCGCGATCTGCGGGGTGGCGCTGACGGCCGCGTTCGGGGTGGCCGCGCTCCTCACGTACTTCCTGGTCGACGTCGCCTGGCCGCACCAGTACCGGATCGGCCTCGCGGACTTCGTCCTCGTCGCCCTGGGCGGTCTCCTCGCGACGCTGGCCTGCGCGGTACGGGTGCGCGGCGAGCGGGACATGCTGCACATGCGGGACATCACGGAGACGATCCGCCGGACCGTGCTGCGTCCGCTCCCGCCGCTGTGGGGCGGTCTGGACCACGCGGCCGTCTACCTCGCCGCCGACAGCCAGGCCCGCGTCGGCGGCGACTTCTACGACATCCAGCCCGGCCTGCACGGCACCCGCGTCCTCCTCGGTGACGTGCAGGGCAAGGGGCTGGGCGCGGTGGAGACGGCGGCCGCGCTGCTCGGTACGTTCCGGGAGGCCGGGTACCACGAGGCGGACCTCGCGACCGTCGCCGACCGGCTGGAGATCCGGATGCGGCGGCACGGGCTGCATGTCGCCGCGCAGGGCCGGGAGGACGGTGACCGGTTCGCCACCGCCGTACTGCTCGGCTTCCCCGCGGACGCCCCCGGCGTGCTGGAGGCCGTCGTCTTCGGCCACGAGCCGCCGCTCGCGATCGGCCCCGACGGCGTACGGCAGCTGCCGCCCGGCGACGGCCTCCCGCTCGGACTGGCCGACCTGGGGAACGGGCTGCCCCCGCTGCGCCGGATCCCCCTCGCTCCCGGCACCACCATCCTGCTGACCACCGACGGCGTCACCGAGTCACGTGACGGCGACGGAGCCTTCTACCCGCTCACCGACGAGGTGGTCCGCGCGGTCGCCGCCGACCCCGCCGTCGCCGACCCGCACCGCCTGGTCGCCCTGGTCCGCGACGGCACCCTGCGCCACTGCGGCGGCCGACTGGCCGACGACACGACGGTGTTCGCGGTACGGCGGACCGACGCGGCCGATGACGCCGACGAGATCGAGGAGGGCGACGAAGACCACGAGGGCGACGAAGACCACGAGGGCGACGAGACCCCCCGAAAGGGACGTTTGCAGTCCTGAGGTCCTGCTTTGCAGCCGCAGCGGTTACGGTGCTGACGTACGTGATCGACGGGGGATGGGGAGGGACCGATGCCCGGAACCGTGCTGCTGCTCGCCGCCTCACCGGTGGGCAAGGGCTGTCTGGTGGACGCGGCGTCCGTGCTTCCCGTCCTGGCGGCCGTGCCGCCCGCGGTGCTGTCGGGGGCCGACACGGCGAACGTCGTCGAGCTCGCCGACCCGCTGGAGCCGCAGGCCGTCCTCACCCGGCTGCGGGCCGCCGCGACCGCCCCCGGCCCGCTGACGGTGTTCATCACCGGCCAGCTCACGCTGGACCGCCGCCAGCACCTGCCCCACCTCGCACTGGCCCGCACCACTCCCTCCACCGTCCGCTACACCGCCTTCCCCTGGCACTGGATCCGCGAGGAACTCCGGCTGCGCACCCCCGGGTCGACGACCCTGCTCCTCGACCTGCACGCGGACGCGGAGACGTGGTCGTGGCTGCGCGCCAACCCGTTGGACTCGGGCCGAGGCATCGCGGTGTACGGCCGGATCGCGCCGCCGTCGTCCTCCCGGCGGGTGGTGGCCGCACCGGCGTACATGAAGACGATCGCCACGATTCTGCGCAGCGGGCGGCGGCCCGATCTCGGGGAACTGCATCAGCAGGCGTTGGCGCGGGTGGGGAGCGACGGGTACGGGGACCTGGTGCTGACGGTTCCGGGGGTGGTGACGACCGCCGCCCCTGCGGGTTCCGCCGCCAGAACCCCGTATCGGCCTGAACTGCCTCGGCCCCAAGCGTCGGACGAGGTGAAGCCGGCCGACGGGAGTCGAGCGGTGGCAGTGGTGGTCCGACAAGCGGACACCCGCCGCGTTCCCCCCGTTCCCCCCGCTCCAGGGCTTTTGCCAG
>JODI01000047.1 GCA_000720805.1 Streptomyces violaceoruber | reverse complement strand
TCGCAATCCACACCGAACCGGAAGGCCCTCACCTGTTCAAGACCCCTCAGCCGAGACCTGCCCCACCCGTCCACAACCTCCCGGGACAGAACACCTAGCGCTCTGCAGGGGTGGATCGAGTGGGGGAGGAGCCGCACATCGACACGGCCCCGCGCCCCTGGGCAGCTCCACTCGGCCGAGTGACATTGTGCGGTCGGTGCGCATTCGTTACCTGCACCTTCACACAACAGGACCGGGGGCCGTCGCCCTTTCCCTCCCCGACCTCGTAAGGTCGTGTCCGTGTTGGAGGAGATGCGGATACGGTCGCTCGGAGTCATCGACGACGCGGTCGTCGAGCTGTCGCCAGGGTTCACCGCTGTCACGGGTGAGACGGGTGCCGGCAAGACCATGGTGGTCACCAGCCTCGGCCTGCTCCTGGGCGGGCGGGCGGATGCGGCGCTCGTGCGGATCGGGGCCGAGAAGGCGGTCGTGGAGGGGCGGATCAGTGTGTCCGCCGGTGAGTCGGCCGTGGTGCGGGCCGAGGAGGCCGGCGCGGAGCTCGACGACGGGGCGTTGCTGATCAGCCGTACCGTTTCCGCCGAAGGACGGTCCCGGGCGCACCTCGGCGGGCGCAGTGTGCCGGTGGGGTTGCTGGCCGAGCTGGCCGACGACCTGGTGGCCGTGCACGGACAGACCGACCAGCAGGGGCTGCTGAAACTGTCCCGGCAGCGGCAGGCACTGGACCGGTACGCGGGGGACGCGGTCGCGGTGCCGCTGGCCAAGTACGCGGAGGCGTACCGGCGGCTGCGAGCCGTGTCGGTGGAGCTGGAGGAGATCGTCACCCGGGCCCGTGAGCGCGCTCAGGAAGCCGACATGCTGCGCTACGGGCTCGACGAGATCGCCGGGGTCGAACCGCGCGCCGGGGAGGACGTGGAGCTTGCGGAGGAGGCGGAGCGGCTCGGCCACGCCGAGGCGCTGTCGTCCGCCGCGACGGCCGCCCACGCCGCGCTCGCCGGCAATCCGGAGGACCCCGAGGGCATCGACGCGGCGACCCTCGTCGCGGGGGCGCAGCGGGCCCTGGACGCCGTACGGTCGCACGACCCGGAGCTGGCCGCGCTCGCCGACCGGATAGGGGAGATCGGGATCCTGCTCGGCGATGTGGCGGGCGAGCTCGCCGGGTACGCCGACGATCTGGACGCCGATCCGCTGCGGCTGTCCGCGGTGGAGGAACGGCGGGCCGCGCTGACCGCGCTGACGCGGAAGTACGGCGAGGACGTCGCCTCGGTGCTGGCGTGGGCCGAGCAGAGTGCCGCGCGGCTCACCGAGCTGGACGGCGACGACGACCGGATCGACGAGCTGACCGCCGAACGGGACGCGCTGCGGGCCGAACTGGGCGGGATGGCGCAGGCGTTGACGGACGCGCGGACCGAGGCCGCCGAGCGGTTCGCGGCCGCCGTGACCGCCGAGCTGGCCTCGCTGGCGATGCCGCACGCGCGCGTGTCCTTCGACATCCGGCAGACCGAGGACCCGGAGGGCGTCGAGGTCGGCGGACGCGCGGTCGCTTACGGGCCGGCCGGTGTCGACGAGGTCGAGCTGCTGCTGGCCCCGCATCCGGGGGCACCGCCCCGGCCCATCGCCAAGGGCGCGTCCGGGGGTGAGCTGTCGCGGGTGATGCTGGCGGTGGAGGTCGTCTTCGCGGGGACCGACCCGGTGCCGACGTACCTCTTCGACGAGGTCGACGCCGGCGTCGGCGGCAAGGCCGCGGTGGAGATCGGGCGGCGGCTGGCCCGGCTGGCGAAGACCGCGCAGGTCGTCGTCGTCACGCATCTGCCCCAGGTGGCCGCCTTCGCCGACCGGCAGTTGCTGGTGGAGAAGACCAACGACGGTTCCGTGACCCGGTCCGGTGTGAAGGTGCTGGAGGGCGAGGACCGGATCCGGGAGTTGTCCCGGATGCTCGCCGGACAGGAGGACTCGGAGACGGCCCGGGCACACGCGGAGGAGCTGCTGGCCACGGCACGCGCCGAGGTGTAGGGCCCGGGTGACACTCCGACCTACGCGCCGGAGCGTGGCGGCACCGCGACCGGCACGTCGGCGTGGCGCAGGTCCTGCGGGCTCCGGACCGCGGCGGCGTCAGGCGTCCGCGCACACCGACCCACCGGCCGGCCGCCCCGGCCGTCCGTCCCGACCCCGCTGACGGAGGCACCCGTGCCCTGGTCCGACCACGCCATCTGGTGGCACGTCTATCCCCTGGGCTTCCTGGGCGCCGAACGCGCCGCCCTGCCCCCGGGCGAGCCGCCGCGTCACCGACTCCCGATGCTGACCGGCTGGCTGGACCACCTGGTGGGGCTGGGCTGCAACGGCCTCGCCCTCGGCCCGGTCTTCGCCGCCGAGACCCATGGCTACGACACGGTCGACCACTTCCGGATCGACCCCCGCCTCGGCACCGAGGACGACCTGACCGAGCTGATCCGGAGCGCGGCCGACCGTGGGGTGCGGGTGCTGCTGGACGGCGTCTTCAACCACGTCGGCCGTTCCTTCGGCCCGTTCGCCGATGTGGTGCGGAGCGGCTCCGCCTCTCCGTACGCGAACTGGTTCGTCCCCGAGGGCGACGACTTCCGCACCTTCGAGGGACACGGCCACCTGGTCGCCCTCAACCACGCCGACCCCGCCGTCGCCGACCATGTGGTCGCCGTCCTCGACCACTGGCTGGAGCGGGGTGTCTCCGGCTGGCGGCTGGATGCCGCCTACGCCGTGCCGCGGCCCTTCTGGCGCACCGTCACCGACCGGGTGCGGGCCCGCCATCCCGAGGCGTGGTTCTGCGGGGAGGTCATCCACGGGGACTACGCCGAGTACGTCACGGAGGGCGGTCTTGACTCCGTCACGCAGTACGAGCTGTGGAAGGCGGTCTGGAGCTCGCTCAACGACACCAATCCGCACGAACTGGCCTGGACGCTCGGGCGCCACAACGCTCTGCTCGACACCTTCGTACCGCAGACGTTCGTCGGGAACCACGACGTCACCCGGATCGCCAGCCGGCTGCACGAGCCCCGGCATCTGGCGCACGCCCTCACCGTGCTGTTCACCGTCGGCGGGATCCCGTCCGTGTACGCGGGCGACGAGCGTGCCTGGCGGGGCGTGAAGGAGGAGCGGGAGGGCGGGGACGACGCCGTCCGCCCGGCGTTCCCCGCCGATCCCGGCGACCTGGGCTCCGACCACCTGTGGGTGGAACAGCTCCATCAGTCACTGGTGGGGCTGCGCCGGCGCAACCCCTGGCTGGTGCGGGCCCGGACCCAGGTCCACACCCTCGACGACACGGTGCTCACCTACGTCCTCGCGGATACCGGAAGCGATGCCGCCGTCGCGGTCGGCCTCAACTTCGGTACGGCGCCCGCGACCGGAGCGGTCCCGGCCGCGCCCTGGACCCCTGCCGCGGGGGACGGCAGCGTCGACGCGCGGTCGGGGAGGGTGTCCTTGCCGGGCCTGGGCTGGTGCGTGGCGACCGTCCCGTAAGCCGTGCTGCCCGCGGATCTGGGGAGCGCGCGGTGATCGGCGACACCGGGGCACACGCGCTGGGCGCGACTCTGGGGGCCGCCGTCGTCGCGGGCTGGGAGCGGGCGGGGCCGGCCGTGCACGCCGCCGCGCTCGTCGCGGCCGCCGTGTACGGGGACAAGGTGAGCGTGGCGGCGAGGCAGACGCGAGGAACCTTCCGTACGCCTATCCGTACGGAACCCGGGTCTCTTCACTCGTGTGAGTGACCCCGCTCGCCGAACCGCCCGGCCGCCCGACCCCCGGCGTTCCCGGAACACCCGTACGGCCTGGCATCCTTGGCGTAGAACGCAGTACGCGTAGGAAGCGCGCGGTACACCTCCCGCTCGACACCTTCTGTACGTTTCCTCGTGACCGCCCGACCCGAACCAGGAGCCCCGGCCACGTGACCCCCGTGAGCAGCCACTCACCGCACGGCCAGGCGCCGCTGCGCACCGTGCAGGTGCTCGGCGGAGGCAACGCCGGCAGCAGCGCGCATGTGCGCTCCCTGGCCACCGGGCTGGTGGCGCGGGGCGTGCGGGTCACGGTGTGCGCCCCCGTCGAGGCCGATCACGCCTACGACTTCACCGGCGCCGGTGCCGAACACGTCCACGTGCCGCGCAGCAGCGACCCGGCCTCCGTCGCCGCGCTGCGCCAGGCGTGCACCCATGCCGACCTGGTGCACGCCCACGGACTGCACGCCTCCTTCCGCGCCGTGCTCGCGCTCAGCGGGCGGCACACCCCGCTCGTCGTCACCTGGCACGACCGGGCGTACGCCGAGGGTGCGCGGGCTCACTTCCTGCGCCTGCTGGAGCGGCGGGTGGTGAAGACCGCCGCCGTGGTGCTCGGCACCACCTCGACCCTCGTCGACCGGGCCCGCCGGACGGGCGCGCGCGACGCGCGGCTCGCCGCCGTGGCGCTGCCCGGGCCCCGCGAGGCTTTCGAGCCGGAGGATCCCGACCGGCTGCGGCCCAAGGTGCGGGCCGAACTCGGCGCCACCGGACGCCCGTTGCTGATGGCCGTCGGCTCCCTCGACCGGCACCGGGGCTACGACACACTGCTGGACGCCGCCCGCGCGTGGCGGCGCCTCGACCCCGTACCGCTGGTCGCGATCGCCGGGGAGGGGCCGTTGCGCGCCGAGTTGCAGCAGCGGATCGAGGACGAGCAACTGCCGGTCCGGCTCATCGGCCGGAGGGACGACGCCACCGAGTTGCTCGCCGCCGCCGACCTCGCCCTCCTGCCGAGCGGCGGGGAGTCGCGGTCCGTGCTCGCCCAGGAGGCCCTGCACGCGCGCGTGCCGCTCGTCGCCGCGGCCTGCGGCGCCGTCCCCGAACTCGTCGGCGACGCGGCCGAACTCGTCCCGGCGGGGGACGCGGAGGCCCTCGCGGACGCGGTGGTACGGCTGCTCGACGATCCCGAGCGCCAGGAACTGCTCCGGGACAAGGGCCTGCGCCAGGCGGCCACCTGGCCCACCGAGGACGAGACCGTCGCCCAAGTGCTCAGTGTGTACGACGAGCTGACCCAGCCGCGGCCCCTGATCTAGGGCCCTAGGAAGCCGGCACCAACCTGCGGGCCCGCAGGGCCAGGCTCAACGCCAGCACCGTCTGCGGGTCGTCCAGGTCGGTGCCCAGCAACTCGCCGATGCGGGCGAGGCGGTTGTACAGGGTCTGCCGGTTGAGGTGGAGCTCGCGGGCGGTCTCCGCCTTGCGGCCCGCGTGGGCCAGGTACGTCTCCAGGGTGGGCAGCAGCGGCGGCCTGGAGCGGTGGTCGTGGTCGCGGACGGGTCCGATCGCCCGGTCCACGAAGGCCGCCAGGTCCGGGTGTTCGCGCAGCCGCCACAGCAGCAGGTCGATGTCGAGGCGGCGGGCGTCGTACCAGGGACGGTCGGACAGGCCCTGTGCCGCGGTCGCCGTCTCCGCCGCGTGCCTGAGGCCCGCCGAGGCCGCCGCCCAGCCGCCGGCCACCCCGACGACGACCACCGGCGGCCGCGCCCCCGGCCGCTGCATTCCGGCCCGCTCCACACCCGCCCGCAGCGCCGCCGCCACCCGGTCCGCGACGGCCGGCCGTTCCGTCTCCGTACGCAGGCCCAGCAGCAGCGGGACCCGGCCCTCGACGGGCCGTACGCCCAACAGGACCGGCACGCCCACCGACGCCAGCTCCTCCGCGACCGCGCGCGCCAGGACCGCCCAGCCGCCGCCCGGGGCCAAGGTGTCCGCGAGCCGCATCACGACGGGCAGCAGCGGGCCGGCACCCGGCTTGAAGCCGAGCACACGCGCCTGCGCGGGGGCGTCCTCCGGGGCGATACGGCCCTCGGCGAGGTCGGTCAGGAAGTCGCCCCGCCCCCGCGCCGCCAGTTCCTCCTCCTGCCGGGCCTGCATCAGGACCACCGCCAGGAGGCCCGCGGCCCGTTCGGCGGCCATCCGGTGCACGAGGGCCAGCCGGTCCCGTACGGGCAGCAGGACCAGCCGGGCGCGGACCGCACCGGTGCCCGGACCGCCGCCCGGCACGTCCACCAGGACGGAACCGGCCGGCGGGGTGTCCTGGTGCTGGCCGCGCAGCCCCTCCCACACCTGGAGCGGGTCCGCGCCCTCGGGGCCCGCCCCGGCGGCGTACAGGAGCCGGCCGTCCGTGGTCTCCAGGAAGACCGGGTTGCCGCTGAAGTCGGCCAGGATCCCGAGGACCTGCGGCACCCCGCCTCCGCCCAGCAGGGCCTCGGTGCAGCGGCGGTGCACCTCCTCCGCCCGCTGGAGCAGGGCGTAGTGGCCGTTGACGATCTCGGTGTGGACCTCCTCGGTGACCGTCACGAACGGCACCTCGCGGTGCAGTTGGACCAGCGGGAGACCGGCCGCGCGCGCCGTGTCGACCAGCGCCGCGGGCAGCCGGGTGAAACGGGGGCCGAGTTCCACGACCAGGGCGGCGATACCGCGCTCGGCCAGGGTGCGGACGAACGCGCGCTGGTCGGCCGGGCGGGTGCCGAGGCCGTACCCCGTGGTGAGCAGCAGTTCGCCGCCCTTGAGCAGCGAGGCGATATGGGGCACCTCGCCCGCGTGCACCCAGCGCACGGTGCGCCCCAGCCGGTCCGCGCCCGCGAGAACCTCGGGCAGGCCGCTGCGCAGGCCGGGCAGCTCCAGCGCGCGCTGGACGGTGATCCCGGCGCCCTGGCTCTCGAATCGGTGGTCCGTGCCGCTGTCCATGCAGCGGACGCTACCCGCGCACCCCTTCCGGTGACATCTCCGGCGGCCACGGCAACGATCACCGCATGCTTGGGACGCGTGCCGTCGGGTAGCGGCGGGCCATGGACATCAGCGTGGTCGCCGTGGGGCGGGAGGACGACAGTCCGGTCGACGAGCCGTTGCGGGTCGCGGTCCTCGCCGACCGGCTCGGATACCGCGAGGTGTGGGCCGGGGAGGGACCGACCTGGGACTCCTTCGTCCTGGCCACGGCGATCGGACAGGCCACCGAGCGCGTCGCGCTGACGGCCGGACCGGTGCCGGTGTCCGTGCGGGACGCCTACACGATCGCCCGGGGTGCCGCGGGGGTCGCGGTGGTCACCGGCCGGCCGGTCGGGGTCGCCCTGGGCACCTCCAGCAAGCGGGTCGTCGAGGGCGTGCACGGCCGGCCCCGGGAGCGGCCCGCCGCGGCGCTTGAGGAGAGCGCGGCCGCCCTGCGCGGACTGCTGCACACGGCCGTGGGCGAGCCGGTCGTACCCGGCAGCACCTTCCACCGCCGTCTGACACCGCCCGGCGGGCCGCTCACCGTGGCCGCCTTCGGCGACCGTGCGATCGCCACGGCCGCCGCGCACGCCGACCGGATGCTGCTGGACATCGTCTCCCCGGAGCAGGTGACGGCCCTGCGGGCCAAGCTGCTCGCGGCGGCCGAGCGGGCGGGACGTACCCCGCCGAGGCTGACAGCGTGGCTGCCCGCGGCCGTCGACCCGGAACCGGAGTCCCTGGCCCAGGTGCTGGGCAGCATCGCCGGATATCTGACCGTGCCGGGCTACCGCGACATGTTCACCGCGGCGGGCCTCGGCGAGGCGGTCGAGCTGGCCGCGGCCGGCGCCGACCGCAAGAGCCTGGTGCGCGCGCTGCCACCGCGGGCCGCCGGCACGGTCGCCCTGGTGGGCGATCCCGGCACCGTACGGGCGCGCATCGACGCCTACGCGGAGGCCGGGCTCGACGAGATCGCCCTGGTGCCGGCCACGGCGGGTGACCCGGCGGGGGAGCGGACGCTGACGGCTCTCGGGCCGGCCTGACGGCTGCTCCTCAGGCAGCCCTCAGGCAGGCCGGATGTTGTGGTTGAAGCGGAACACGTTGTCGGGGTCGTAGCGCCGCTTCACCCGTGCCAGCCGCTGGGCGTTCTTCGCACCCAGGCCGGCGATCACGCGGTCCGCGCCCTCGTCGCCGATGAAGTTGAGGTAGACCGCGCCGGTGCTCCAGGGCCGCACGGCGGCGCGGACGTCCCGGACCCACTGGACGGCGCGTTCGTCGTCGGCCGGGTCCTCCCAGGCCGCGAACGGATGCACCGCCCACCGGGCGTCCCGGTACGGCACGGGGTACTCGCGCGGTCCGTCGGCGATCGCGCCACCCTGCGGGAACAGCATGTGCTGGGTGTCGGTGGGCACCGGCATGGAGCGGGCGCGGTCGCAGAAGGCGTCCACGAAGTCGTCGGGCGCGTCGGCCGTGAACTCCACCGACCAGTGGTTCCGCAGCCCGGGCGGATCGTCGAACATCGTCTGGAAGTCGGCGTACGGGATCTCGGTGACGACCTCCGTCTCGTGCGGCAGCGCCAGCAGGGGCTCGGCGAGCTTGCGCATGTCCTCCTCGGCACCCGCGTACGCCAGCAGCGCGCCGCACACCAGCGTGCCGACCAGGTGCGGCGGGACGAACTCCGCGGGCGGGCCCGTGAGATAGAGGATTCCGCCGGAGGCCTCGACGGGGGCGGCGGTGATCAGTTCGCGGTAGGTGCGGACGACCTCGGGGCCGACCTCCGGGAGGTACAGCACCAACGCGATGGAGAACTCGGGCAGTTCGTGCAGCGCGAGGGTGAGAGCGGTGGCGATGCCGAAGTTGCCGCCGCCACCGTGCAGCGCCCAGAACAATTCCGGGTTTTCGTCGGCGCTCGCGTGCACCCGGCTGCCGTCGGCGGTGACCAGTTCCACACCGAGCAGGTTGTCGACGGCGAGTCCGCAGGAGCGGTCCAGCCAGCCGGTGCCGCCGCCGAGGACGAAGCCGCCGACGCCGATGGTGGAGGCCCGGCCGCCGGTGGTGGCGAGGCCGTACGGCTGGGTGGCCCCGTCGAGGTCGCTCATCGTGGCGCCGCCGCCGACCCGTATCGCCTCGGCCGCCGGATCGACGGTGGTCCCCCGCATGTGACGCAGGTCGACCACCACTGCGCCGTCGTTGAGCGCCGACCCCGCCACGCTGTGCCCGCCGCCGCGCACCGCGACCGGCAGGTCCAGTTCCCGGGCGAAGCGCACCGAGCGCACCACATCGGCCTCGTCCACGCACTGCGCGATCACCCCGGGCCGCCGGTCGATCATGCCGTTGTATACGGCCCGGGCCTCGTCGTATCCGAAGTCGCCCGGGGCGAACACGTCGCCGGCCAGATCCTCGCGCAACGCGTTCAGGGCCGCGCCCGCCTTCGAGAGGGAAGCCATGGCCGCCCCCTTTCGCAAAGGGGCAATATGTCCGCTTCCAGCCTAGTGCCCTTCTGATGGATCTCCGTGGGAGAAGGAGCGGCGTTCGGCACGCCCTCTCGCCGCACCGGCCGAAAGCCCAAGTACGTGCGGTACGAGGGCTTCCGGCCGGTACTCCCCCGGAGGGGGGACGCGCTCAGCCGCCGTACGCCCCCGAAGCCGTCAGCCGCAGCGCCGTGTCGATCAGCGGAACGTGGCTGAAGGCCTGCGGGAAGTTGCCGACCTGACGCTTCAGGCGTGGGTCCCACTCCTCGGCCAGCAGACCGAGGTCGTTGCGCAGCGACAGCAGCTTCTCGAACAGCTTGCGGGCCTCGTCGACGCGGCCGATCATCGCGAGGTCGTCCGCCATCCAGAACGAGCAGGCGAGGAAGGCGCCCTCGTCGCCGGGCAGGCCGTCGACGCCCTCGTTCTCGCCCGAGGTCGGGTAGCGCAGGATGAAGCCGTCCGGGGTGGACAGCTCGCGCTGGATCGCCTCGATGGTGCCGATGACGCGCTTGTCGTCGGGCGGCAGGAAGCCCATCTGCGGGATCAGCAGCAGGGAGGCGTCCAGTTCCTTGGAGCCGTAGGACTGCGTGAAGGTGTTGCGCTCCTTGTCGTAGCCCCGCTCGCACACGTCCCGGTGGATGTCGTCGCGCAGTTCGCGCCACTTCTCCAGCGGGCCGTCGGCGTCGCCGGACTCGATCAGCTTGATCGTGCGGTCCACGGCCACCCAGGCCATGACCTTGGAGTGCACGAAGTGGCGGCGCGGGCCGCGCACCTCCCAGATGCCCTCGTCCGGCTCGTCCCAGTGCTGTTCCAGGTAGCGGATGAGCTTGAGCTGGAGCAGCGAGGCGTAGTCGTTGCGGGCCAGACCCGTCATGTGGGCCAGGTGCAGGGCCTCGGTGACCTCGCCGTACACGTCCAGCTGGAGCTGGTGCGCGGCGCCGTTGCCGACCCGGACCGGCCCGGAGTTCTCGTAGCCGGGCAGCCAGTCCAGCTCGGCCTCACCCAGTTCCCGCTCGCCCGCGATGCCGTACATGATCTGCAGGTTCTCCGGGTCGCCGGCGACGGCCCGCAGCAGCCACTCGCGCCAGGCGCGGGCCTCCTCGCGGTAGCCGGTGCGCAGCAGCGAGGACAGGGTGATCGCCGCGTCCCGCAGCCAGGTGTAGCGGTAGTCCCAGTTGCGGACGCCGCCGATCTCCTCCGGCAGGGAGGTGGTGGGCGCGGCGACGATGCCGCCCGTGGGGGCGTACGTAAGGGCCTTCAGCGTGATCAGCGAGCGGACGACCGCCTCGCGGTAGGGGCCGTGGTACGTGCAGTGCTCGACCCACTCCCGCCAGAAGTCCTCCGTGGCCTCCAGCGACTGCTCGGGCTCCGGCAGCGGCGGCGGCTGCTTGTGAGAGGGCTCCCAGGAGATGGTGAACGCGATCCGCTCACCCGGGGCGACCGTGAAGTCGGCGTACGTCGTCAGCGACTTGCCGTAGGTCTCGGCCTCTGTGTCGAACCACACGGAGTCCGGGCCCGCGACGGCCACCGTGCGGCCCTCGTGCTTGTGCACCCACGGGACGACCCGGCCGTAGGAGAACCGCATGCGCAGGGCCGATCGCATCGGGACGCGGCCCGAGACGCCCTCCACGATCCGGATCAGCTGCGGGGCGCCGTCACGCGGGGGCATGAAGTCGGTCACACGGACCGTGCCGCGAGGGGTGTCCCACTCGGATTCCAGGATCAGGGAGTCGCCGCGGTAGCCGCGCCGGGCCGCGGTGGGCGGCTCGGCGTCGGACGCGTGGGCCGGGCCGATCCGCCAGAAGCCGTGTTCCTCGGTGCCCAGCAGACCGGCGAAGATGGCATGCGAGTCGAAGCGGGGCAGGCACAGCCAGTCCACTGTGCCGTCCCGGCAGACCAGGGCAGCGGTCTGCATGTCTCCGATGAGTGCGTAGTCTTCGATGCGCCCGGCCACGTGCAACTCCAGTCGAACGGCCACGTCGCCCCCCATATGCGGAGGGCTGTCGCTAGTGCGGTCAAGGGGTCTTTGTCATGCGTCGTTGAGCGGTGAATCAAAACAGTCATGCTGCTGTGAGGCAAAACGGCAACTGTTGCTCAACGATCTGACGAGCTCTCGTTGTTCCGGGAGATACGGGCGGGGGTGGTGCCGTCTTCCCGGCCGGGCTCGGCAGCGAGTGTCCGAGCAGGATACGACGCACGTAGATGATCTGCGTGCCGCTCCGGGCAACGCGGGTGAGCCGAACGGGTGAGCAACGGGTGAGAAATGAGTCGTCCCGGGCGGGTCTGTGTCGACCTGTGCGCGGAGCGTGGCCGGAAGCCATCTCCCCCGGGCGCTGATACCCTGGTAGCCCGTGGACCGGTGGGCACGAAACCCCCGAACCGCAGCGACGGCACCCCCGGAAACCTCCGGCACAAGCCCCTGGTGAAAGCCTCCGGGAAGCCGCACCGCACCTCCAGACCGCGACCACGGGAGCCCCCTCTTGGCCATGCCGCCCGCTGCTTTCCGAAACAGCACAGCCACGACGACCAAGCACATCTTCGTCACCGGGGGTGTCGCCTCCTCGCTCGGCAAGGGACTGACGGCCTCCAGCCTCGGCATGCTGCTCAAGGCCCGTGGTCTGCGTGTCGTGATGCAGAAGCTCGACCCGTACCTGAACGTCGACCCCGGCACGATGAACCCCTTCCAGCACGGTGAGGTGTTCGTCACCAACGACGGCGCCGAGACGGACCTGGACATCGGCCACTACGAGCGCTTCCTCGACCGCGACCTGGACGGCTCCGCCAACGTCACCACCGGTCAGGTCTACTCGACGGTGATCGCCAAGGAGCGCCGCGGCGAGTACCTGGGCGATACCGTCCAGGTCATCCCGCACATCACCAACGAGATCAAGCACCGCATCCGCCGCATGGCGACGGACGAGGTGGACGTCGTGATCACCGAGGTCGGCGGCACCGTCGGCGACATCGAGTCGCTGCCGTTCCTGGAGACCGTCCGCCAGGTCCGGCACGAGGTCGGCCGTGACAACGTCTTCGTCGTCCACATCTCGCTCCTGCCGTACATCGGTCCCTCGGGGGAGCTGAAGACGAAGCCGACCCAGCACTCGGTTGCGGCTCTTCGGAACATCGGTATTCAGCCAGACGCCATCGTGCTGCGGTGCGACCGCGAGGTGCCCACCGCGATCAAGCGCAAGATCTCGCTGATGTGCGACGTCGACGAGGCCGCCGTGGTCGCCTGCCCCGACGCCCGCTCGATCTACGACATCCCGAAGACCGTGCACGGCGAGGGCCTGGACGCCTACGTGGTCCGCAAGCTGGACCTGGCCTTCCGCGACGTGGACTGGACGACCTGGGACGACCTGCTCGACCGCGTCCACAACCCCGACCACGAGGTCACCCTCGCCCTGGTCGGCAAGTACATCGACCTGCCCGACGCCTACCTCTCGGTCACCGAGGCGCTGCGCGCCGGCGGTTTCGCCAACAGGGCCCGCGTGAAGATCAAGTGGGTCACCTCGGACGACTGCAAGACCCCGGCCGACGCCAGGGCGCAGCTGCAGGACGTCGACGGCATCTGCATCCCCGGCGGCTTCGGCGACCGCGGTGTGCTCGGCAAGGTGGGCGCGATCCGCTACGCCCGCGAGAACAGGATCCCGCTGCTCGGCCTCTGTCTCGGCCTGCAGTGCATCGTGATCGAGGCCGCGCGCCACCTCGCCGACATCTCCGACGCCAACTCCACCGAGTTCGACCCGGCCACGGCCCACCCGGTCATCTCCACCATGGCCGAGCAGCTCGACATCGTCGCCGGTGAGGGCGACATGGGCGGCACCATGCGCCTGGGCATGTACCCGGCCAAGCTCGCCGAGGGCTCCATCGTGCGCGAGGTGTACGACGGCAAGGAGTACGTCGAGGAACGCCACCGGCACCGCTACGAGGTGAACAACGCCTACCGCGCGGAGCTGGAGAAGAAGGCGGGCATCCAGTTCACCGGCACCTCGCCGGACGGCAAGCTCGTCGAGTACGTCGAGTACCCGCGCGAGGTCCACCCCTACCTGGTCGCCACCCAGGCCCACCCGGAGCTGCGCTCGCGCCCGACGCGTCCGCACCCGCTGTTCGCCGGACTCGTGAAGGCGGCGGTCCAAAGGGCCGAGGCGGCGCGGGAGAATTCGAAGTAACACACCAGTTGTACGGTGGCCGGGGTGCAAACCTTCAAAGGTTGGGCACCCCGGCTGCTTCTCGTATGTGGCTCGCGTACGTCTGGAAGGACAGAGCATGACGATCAAGGACACCCCCGAGGAGTGGGAGATCCGGGCGACGGAGACCCCCTTCGTGGGCAACAAGACCTCCGTCCGCACGGACGAGGTGGTCATGCCCGACGGTTCGGTGGTGAAGCGCGACTACCAGGTCCACCCCGGCTCGGTGGCCGTCCTCGCCCTCGACGCCGAGGACCGCGTCCTGCTCATCAAGCAGTACCGCCACCCGGTGCGGCGGAAGCTGTGGGAGATCCCGGCCGGCCTGCTCGACGTGCCCGGCGAGAACCCGCTGCACGCCGCCCAGCGCGAGCTCTACGAGGAGGCGCACGTCAAGGCCGAGGACTGGCGGGTGCTGACCGACGTCTACACCACGCCCGGCGGCTGCGACGAGGCCGTACGGATCTTCCTCGCGCGCGACCTGTCCGAGGCCGACCAGGAGCGCTTCGAGGTGGAGGACGAGGAGGCCGACATGGAGCACGCGCGCGTGCCGGTCGACGAGCTCGTCCGGGGTGCGCTCGCCGGCGAACTGCACAACAACTGCCTCGTCGTGGGCGTGCTGTCGCTGGTCGCCGCACGGAGCGGCGACGGCCTCGACGCGCTGCGTCCCGCGGACGCGCCGTGGCCGGCGCGTCCGTTCGACTCCTGAACCCTCCGGCGATCCGCCGCCGCTCCCTCGGCCACCGCACGCGCCGACCCATGTGCCAATTCTGCGGTCTGACGATCTGCTGATCCGATCGGGGGACGTGTCCGCCGCGCTCGGACCGGAACGTAGCAGAGCGTGAACTAGGCTCAGGAAACGCCCGAACCGGAGTCCCGGCGGGCTTGCGCGTGCGGTGTGGGACGGGAGTGTGGCCCGTGACGGATCAGGCGGTGGACGCAGACGGTGTACGGCTGTCGGCACAGGATCCCGCGGAGAGCCAATTCCTCGGCCGCACACGGGAATTGAAGGAACTGCGCGCCGACATCGAACGGGCCGGACTGGACACGATCGCCGGCCGCAAGTCCCCCCGCGCGCGCGTGCTGCTCATCGCGGGCAGGCCCGGCTCGGGACGCACCGCCCTCGCCGAGGAACTCGTGCGGCAGGTCGCCGACCGTTACGAAGACGGGGTGCTGCGGGCCCGGCTCGGAGAACCCGACGGCACGCCCGTCCCCGTCGAACGGGCCGCCCGCGACCTGCTCACCGCCCTCCACGTGCCCGCCCCCGCCGGAGCCGCCGAGGACGACCTCACGGCGGCGCTGCGCGAGGCCCTCGCCGACCGCCGGACCCTGCTCCTCCTGGACGACGCGGCCACCGCCGAACAGGTCGACGCCCTGCTGCCGGACACCCCGGAATGCCTGGTCGTCGCCGTGTCCGGGGGCCCGCTGACCGGGATCGCGGACGTCCGGCCCTGCACCCTGGGCGGCCTCGACACCAAGTCCGCGGTGGAGCTGCTGTCCCGGCACACCGGGTCGGTCCGCATCACCGTCGACCCACGGGCCGCCGAGACCCTCGCCGAGGAGTGCCAGGGCCAGCCCGCCGCGCTGATGCTGGCCGGCGGCTGGCTCGCCGCCCGCCCCAAGGCGGCCGTGGCCGACCTCGCCAAGCAGCTGCACGCGGAGGACGGCGAGGGCACCGCGCTCAGCCGGGTCTTCCGGCTCGTCCACGCGTCCCTGCGCGGCCCCGCCGCCCGGATGCTGCGGCTGCTCGCCCTCGCCCCGGCCGGCCTGGTCGACCCGCACACCGCGTCCGCGCTCGCGGGCAGCTCGGTGGACGGTGCCCGCACCACCCTGGACGACTTCGTCGGCCTCGGCCTGCTGCACGCGGTGGACTCGCCGCTGCCGCAGTACGAGGTCCCGGGCTGTCTGCATCCGCTGCTCGCGGCCCTCGCCGAGAGCCAGGAGCGCCCCGCCGAGCTCCAGCTGGCCCGCGCCCGGATGCTGGAGCGGACGGTACGGCTGCTGCAGTCCTGCCGGGCGATCACCGAGACCGACAGCCCCGAGGCCCGCGAGAAGCTCCTCGGCATGCCCAGCGCCCTGCGGTTCCCGACCCCCCGGGCGGCCGCCGAGTGGCTGACCCTCCGCAGGCCCGCCCTGCTCGCCGCGGCCCGGTGCGCGGTCGCCGACGGGGAGCTGGACACCCTCGCCCGGCGCCTGATGTCCCAGCTCGTGCGGGCGATGGTGGCCCACTTCGGCACCCGGGCAGCCGCGCCCGACCTCTACGGCATCCACCGCCTGGTCCTCGACGTGGCCGAGCGCCGCCAGCTGCCCCGCGAGCGCGCCGCCGCCCTGCTGAACCTCGCCGACCTGGACGCCCGGACCGGCCGGACGACCGAGGCACTGGCGCGCTACCGGGCGGCGCTGGACGCCGGACGCGAGGCGAACGACCCGTACGCGACCGGCCGCGCGATGGAATCCGTGGGCGGAGCCCATCTGGAGCTCGCGGACTACGACCGGGCCGCCGACTGGTTCGGCCGCGCCCTGGCCCAGCGGCTGGCCCGGGACGAGCGCGCGGACGCCGCCCGGCTGTACGGCCGTATCGCCGCCGCGCACACGTTCGCGGGCCGTTACGGCGAGGCGCTGCGGAACTGGCGGGCCGCGGCCGCCGGACACCGCAAGAACGGCGATGTGGCAGCCCACGCGCGGGCGTTGAGCGAAATCGCGCGCGTCCAGGAGTACGCCGGACGGTCCGAGGAGTCGATGCGCACCTGCCTGGAGGCGGTGGAGTGGGCACGCCGCGCCGAGGACGTCCGCCTCCAGGCCGCGCTCCAGTTGCGGATCGCCGACACCCTGGAGCGCCTCGGCGATCCGGCGGCGGCCGCACTGCACCGGGGCACCGCCGAGCGGCTGCTGGGCGAGGAGCTCCAGGAGCCCGAAACGCGGGCCGATCCGGAGCGGGAACCGGTCGATCCACCGGAACACGACGCTAACGCCTGCGAAATCCGTAGCACATCCGCTGAAGATTGATGCAATGAAAGGCTAGACAGCGGGAACACCTTCATTAGACTGGCTCTGCCGCACCTTCTCCTGCGGTGCATCCTGGTGTGCCCCTGCATGCCTGGGTATGTCTTGTAATGCCCCGACATCCTCTGAGCCAAGGACCGTGATCGACGTGAAGGTCGGCATCCCCCGCGAGGTCAAGAACAACGAGTTCCGGGTGGCCATCACCCCCGCCGGCGTGCACGAGCTGGTGCGCCACGGTCACCAGGTCGTCATCGAGCGGGGCGCCGGCGTCGGCTCCTCGATCACCGACGCCGAGTACGTCGGCGCCGGGGCGCGGATCCTGGACACGGCCGACGAGGTGTGGGCCACCGCCGACCTGCTGCTCAAGGTCAAGGAGCCCATCGCCGAGGAGTACCACCGCCTCCGCAAGGACCAGACGCTCTTCACCTACCTGCACCTGGCCGCCTCCAAGGAGTGCACCGACGCCCTCGTCGAGTCCGGCACCACCGCGATCGCATACGAGACGGTCGAGCTGCCCACCCGGGCCCTCCCGCTGCTCGCCCCCATGTCCGAGGTCGCCGGCCGCCTCGCCCCCCAGGTCGGCGCCTACCACCTCATGGCCGCGAACGGCGGCCGCGGTGTGCTGCCCGGCGGTGTCCCGGGTGTGCTGGCCGCCAGGGCCGTCGTCATCGGCGGTGGCGTCTCCGGCTGGAACGCCGCGCAGATCGCCATCGGTATGGGCTTCCACGTGACCCTGCTCGACAAGGACATCAACAAGCTCAAGGAGGCCGACAAGATCTTCGGAACGAAGATCCAGACCGTCGTCTCCAACGCCTACGAGCTGGAGAAGGCCTGCCTCGAGGCCGACCTCGTCATCGGCGCCGTGCTCATCCCGGGCGCCAAGGCCCCGAAGCTGGTGACCAACGAGCTTGTTTCGCGCATGAAGCCGGGAAGTGTCCTTGTCGACATCGCGATCGACCAGGGCGGCTGCTTCGAGGACTCCCGCCCGACCACCCACGCCGAGCCGACCTTCCCGGTGCACAATTCGGTCTTCTACTGCGTCGCCAACATGCCCGGCGCGGTGCCCAACACCTCCACCTACGCGCTCACCAACGCGACGCTTCCCTACATCGTCGAACTCGCCGACCACGGCTGGGTGGAGGCGCTGCGCCGCGACCCCGCGCTCGCCAAGGGCCTCAACGCCCATGACGGCAAGGTCGTTTACCGCGAGGTCGCCGAGGCGCACGGCCTGGAGCACGTGGAGCTCGAAACGCTGCTCGCCTGACCGCCGACGTTAAGTCTCCTTTTGGTAAAGGTCGATACGTCAACACAGGTCGTCAACGCCGCGCACCCGGCCGGAGCTTGCCCGAGAAGGTCCCGCCGGGTGTGTGTATGGTCACTTTGCGGCTCTAGGTCAACTCGCCTCGAACGTAACCCTTGGACCGATTCGTACACCGGTGAAACCCACCGTGCGACGGTCGTACGCCCTTGACAGAGGGATGTTTCATTGCCGACACATCCTGCCGGGTCCGGCGGATTGTGTTGCTGCGGACGCCCGACACGCCATAGAGTCGCCAACCGTCGGCATGGTGCCACGCTGACCTGTCTAGAAGTTTCCTGGTCACCAAGGAGGTAAGACGACTTGTGAATGAGTCGACATTTTCTCCCGGGGGTGGTCACCCAGGAATGTCTGCACGGGCCGAGGGCCCCGCGGGGGTCGAGGCTGTCGGCTCCGTCGCGGTGCGCACCTTCGCAGCCCACCGGAGTCACCGGACCTCAGGGGTGACTCAGCCAGCACACCAGAGCATGGATGGCCATCACGTGAACGCCATGGCCGGCGACGGGAGTGGCGCGCCCCACAACCACTTCGCCGACTACGACGAACTGCCCGACGGGCACTTCTACGACCCCGACGCCGAGTACGAGCCTGATCCCGAGTACGCGGCCACGCTCGCGCCCGACGCTGCCCGCCAGCGCCGCGAGCGCGTCGGCCCGACCGGCCGCCCGCTGCCGTACTTCCCGATCCCGGGCCCGCTGGCCAGTCACGGCCCCGCGACGATCATCGCGATGTGCAACCAGAAGGGCGGCGTGGGCAAGACGACGTCGACCATCAACCTGGGTGCCGCCCTCGCGGAGTACGGCCGTCGCGTGCTGCTCGTGGACTTCGACCCGCAGGGCGCGCTGTCGGTCGGTCTCGGTGTCAACCCGATGGAGCTCGACCTCACGGTCTACAACCTGCTCATGGAGCGGGGCATGGCCGCCGACGAGGTGCTCCTGAAGACTGCGGTCCCCAACATGGACCTGCTGCCCAGCAACATCGACCTGTCCGCCGCCGAGGTCCAGCTGGTCTCCGAGGTCGCGCGCGAGTCGACGCTGCAGCGCGCCCTCAAGCCGCTCATGGCCGACTACGACTACATCGTGATCGACTGTCAGCCCTCGCTCGGCCTGCTCACGGTGAACGCCCTGACGGCCGCGCACAAGGTGATCGTGCCCCTGGAGTGCGAGTTCTTCGCCCTCCGCGGTGTCGCGCTGCTGACGGAGACCATCGAGAAGGTCCAGGAACGGCTCAACCCGGAGCTGGAGCTCGACGGGATCCTCGCCACGATGTACGACTCGCGCACCGTGCACAGCCGCGAGGTGCTCGCGCGGGTCGTCGAGGCGTTCGACGACCACGTCTACCACACGGTCATCGGGCGAACGGTCCGCTTCCCGGAGACCACGGTCGCCGGCGAGCCGATCACCACGTACGCCTCCAACTCCGTCGGTGCCGCCGCCTACCGCCAGCTCGCCAGGGAGGTGCTCGCCCGGTGTCACGCCGAGTGAGTCTGCCGGGGGCCGACGAACTGTTCCGTACGACAGGGGGGACGGCGCTCCAGCCGTCCACTCCACGGCGCCCGGTCAACGGCGAGGCCCGGGTGCCCGCTCCGGCGGGGGAGAGCGACCAGGCAGCGGCCGGGTCGCCCTCGACCACCGGGCCGTCCTCGCCCGAGGACGCGCCGCACGCGGTACCGGCCCAGGGCGGTGACGGCGACGGCGCGGAGCACGTGGCGACGGAGCCGGGCGGCTCCGGCGAGTCCCGCAGCCGTGACGCCGAGCGCTCCGGGCGGCGCGAGGGGGCGCAGGAAGGTTCTGCCCCGGCCGCCGCGGCGCGCAAGCGCGGGCGGGCGGCCGCACGGCGGCCCAGCGGGCGGGAGCGGCACGACGAGAAGATCACGGTGTACGTGTCCGCCGAGGAGCTCATGGACCTGGAGCACGCGCGTCTGGTGCTGCGGGGCGAGCACGGGCTGGCGGTCGACCGTGGACGGATCGTGCGGGAGGCCGTCGCCGTGGTGCTGGCCGACCTGGAGTCCCGTGGGGACGCGAGCATCCTGGTTCGACGGCTGCGCGGGCGGTAACGGTAGCCTGCGGGGGCCATGACCTCGAACGACGTTCCCTCCGCCGGCACCGGCGCATCCGCCGGTCGTCGGCGTGCGTTGGGGCGGGGGCCGGGGGCGGAGCCGGTTCCGGCCGAACTCCCGCCGGCGCCGGTCGAACTCGCGCGGGCGTCGGTCGAACTCCCCCCGGTTCCGGTCGAACCCCCGCCGGCCCCCGCCGAACCTCCTTCGGCCCCCGCCGAACCCCCGCCGGTTCCGGAGCCACCCGCTCCGGTGGAACCATCCGATCCAGCGGACCCGCCTCCCGTGCAGGAGCCCGCGTCCGCCCCGGACGGGGAAGAACCCGCGGACGGAGTCTTCAAGGTCCGTCTCTCCAACTTCGAGGGACCCTTCGACCTGCTCCTCCAGCTGATCTCCCGGCACAAGCTGGACGTCACCGAGGTCGCGCTGTCCAAGGTGACCGACGAGTTCATGGCGCACATCCGGGCGATGGGCCCGGACTGGGACCTGGACCAGACCACGGAGTTCCTGGTCGTCGCGGCCACGCTGCTCGACCTCAAGGCGGCCCGGCTGCTGCCCGCCGCGGAGGTCGAGGACGAGGCCGACCTCGCGCTCCTCGAAGCCCGGGACCTGCTGTTCGCGCGGCTGCTCCAGTACCGCGCGTACAAACAGATCGCCGAGATCTTCAGCGGCCGGCTGGACGAGGAGGCCCGGCGCCATCCCCGTACCGTCGGACTGGAACCGCACCACGCCGAGTTGCTGCCCGAGGTGGTCATCAGCATCGGGGCGGAGGGGTTCGCCAAGCTCGCCGTGAAGGCGATGCAGCCCAGGCCCAGGCCGCAGGTGTACATCGACCACATCCACGCGCCGCTGGTGAGTGTGCAGGAGCAGGCCCAGATCGTGGTCGCGCGGCTCAGGGAGCTGGGGGAGGCCGGCTTCCGGACGCTGATCGAGGACGCCGGTGACACCCTGACCGTCGTCGCGCGCTTCCTGGCCCTGCTGGAGCTCTACCGGGAGAAGGCCGTGGCCCTCGACCAGGAGACCGCGCTCGGGGAGCTGCTGGTGCGCTGGACCGGCGGGGACGGGGACGAGACGCCGACGGTCACGGACGAGTTCGACCGGCCGCCCGAGGTACCCAAGGACGATGCCAAGGAGAAGAAGGCGTGAGCGAGGACACCACCGATGTGGCGGCCGGGCCGCGTACCGTCGCCGACCTCGACCTCAAGCCGGCCCTGGAGGCCGTCCTCATGGTCGTGGACGAGCCCGCGACCGAGGAGCACCTGGCGAAGATACTGCAGCGGCCCAGGCGGCAGATCGGGGACGCGCTGCGGGAACTGGCCGACGAGTACACCGTCCAGGGTCGCGGCTTCGAGCTGCGGCTGATCGCGGGCGGCTGGCGCTTCTACTCGCGCCCGGAGTACGCGCCGGCCGTCGAGGGCTTCGTCCTGGACGGCCAGCAGGCCCGCCTCACCCAGGCCGCGTTGGAGACCCTCGCCGTGGTCGCCTACCGTCAGCCGGTCAGCCGCAGCAGGGTCTCCGCCGTGCGCGGAGTCAACTGCGACGGTGTGATGCGCACCCTTCTGCAGCGGGGTCTGGTCGAGGAGGCGGGCACGGAACCCGAAACAGGTGCGATCCTGTACGTGACGACGAACTACTTCCTGGAGCGGATGGGCCTGCGCGGTCTGGACGAGCTCCCGGAGCTCGCGCCCTTCCTCCCGGAGGCGGAGGCGATCGAGGCCGAGACCCAGGAAGGCGTGCCGTCGTTCGATCCGGACGCACCGGACACGGACGACGGGCCCAGGACGAACATGCCTAACACGACGACGACGGAACTTTGATGCGAAGCAGTGGCAGCGGTAGCGGTAGCGGCAAGAGCGGCGGGCGCGGTAACCACCGCGGGGCCGGCAACAACAGGGACCAGAAACAGGGGCAGGGTCAGGCCAAGGGCCAGGGCCGTCCCAGCAAGCCCCGCCCCGAGGAGCGCCGCTACGACGTGGGCCCCGGCGCGTCCCACGAGGGCCCGAAGGCCGGGCGCGGCGGCGCGGCCCGCGGCGGCGCCAAGGGCGGACCGAAGAAGCCCCAGCAGCGCGGGCGGAGCGCCCCGGCGACCTCCCGTGAGTACGAGACGCGGGCCGAGGAGCGCAACCGGGACCGGTACGCGGGCAAGAAGGACATCAAGCTGCCCAAGACCTTCCCGGGCGCCGAGCAGGAGGGCGAGCGGCTGCAGAAGGTCCTCGCGCGCGCGGGCTACGGCTCGCGGCGGGCCTGCGAGGAACTGATCGAGCAGGCGCGGGTCGAGGTCAACGGCGAGATCGTGCTGGAGCAGGGCAAGCGGGTCGACCCGGAGAAGGACGAGGTCAAGGTCGACGGCCTGACGGTGGCGACCCAGTCGTACCAGTTCTTCTCGCTGAACAAGCCTGCCGGTGTCGTCTCCACGATGGAGGACCCGGACGGCCGTCAGTGCCTCGGCGACTACGTCACCAACCGCGAGACGCGCCTGTTCCACGTCGGCCGGCTCGACACCGAGACCGAGGGCGTCATCCTGCTCACCAACCACGGCGAGCTGGCCCACCGGCTGACCCACCCCAGGTACGGCGTGAAGAAGACCTACCTGGCGCACATCGTCGGACCGATCCCCCGCGACCTGGGCAAGCAGCTCAAGGACGGCATCCAGTTGGAGGACGGGTACGCGCGCGCGGACCACTTCCGGGTCGTCGAGCAGACCGGCAAGAACTACCTGGTCGAGGTCACCCTCCACGAGGGCCGCAAGCACATCGTCCGCCGCATGCTGGCGGAGGCCGGCTTCCCGGTCGACAAGCTGGTCCGCGTCGCCTTCGGCCCCATCACCCTGGGCGACCAGAAGTCGGGCTGGCTGCGCCGGCTGTCCAACACGGAGGTCGGCATGCTGATGAAGGAAGTCGAGCTGTAAGTCCCTGCGGGCGTGGCGGTCCCGCCCACGCGTGTCTGACGGCCCTGGAGGGCCGTGCGCGGCCCGTCCCGCCCTCGGGGCCAGTCGGGGCCCGGTGGGCCGTCGAAGCCGCCCGAGGAGCCGCTGAGGGCCCCGCTGCGCCAGAGACACCGTGGCTGTTCCGTGGCTGATCGGGCTCACGCCTGCTCGGTCCTCAGGAACGGTTGCGGAAAACGCGCCCACCTTTTTATAGTCGTACTGACTATAAATGGGGTGGGTGCGAGTGGGCGACGGCGACCAGGTCTACGACAAGTACGCCTACGAGCCCTTCGCCGTCACCGTCGATCTCGCCGTGCTCACCCTTCGCGCGGGCGCACTGCACGTGCTGCTCGTCGAACGAGGGCAGGAGCCGTACGCCGGACAGTGGGCGTTGCCCGGCGGGTTCGTGCGGCCGGACGAGTCGGCCGAGACGGCCGCCCGGCGTGAACTCGCCGAGGAGACCGGCCTGTCGGACGTCTCCGGGCTGCACCTGGAGCAGTTGCGGACCTACAGCGAACCCGGCAGGGACCCCCGGATGCGGGTCGTCTCGGTCGCCTTCGCCGCGCTGCTGCCCGACCCGCCCCCGGACTTCGTCCGGGGAGACCCCCCTCTCGCCTCGCCCGAACCGCAGGGCGGCAGCGACGCGGCACAGGCGCGCTGGACGCCGTACGACTCGGCCCGGCCGCTCGCCTTCGACCACGACCGGATCCTGGCCGACGCCCACGAACGCGTCGGCGCCAAGCTCGAGTACACCAGCCTCGCCACCGCCTTCTGCCCGCCCGAGTTCACGCTCGGCGAGTTGCAGCGGGTCTACGAGGCCGTGTGGGGCACCGCGCTCGACCGGCCCAACTTCCGACGCAAGGTGCTCGCCACGCCCGGGTTCGTCGAAGCGGTACCCGGTGCCGCCCGGCTGACCGGCGGCCGTGGCAAACCGGCCGCGCTGTACCGGGCGGGTCCGGCCGCCGCCCTGCAACCGCCTCTCCTCAGACCGTCCCGGGAAGGACGCCCCACATGACCACCCTCCTCACCAAGCGCGCCGCCACGGGGGCGCTCGTCGGGCTTGCCCTCGGAGACGCGCTCGGCTATCCGACCGAGTTCCACAGCGTGTCGTCGATCACCGACCGGTTCGGACCGTGGCGGGGGCTGCAGCTGCCGACACCCGCGCTCGTCACCGACGACACCCAGATGACGCTGGCGCTGGCACGAGGGCTGCGGGCGGCCATGGACCGGGGCGTGCTCGGCCCCGAGGGCATGGTCGAGCCGGTGCGGCAGGAGTTCATCGCCTGGAACCGTTCCCCGGAGAACAACCGTGCCCCGGGCAACACCTGCCTGCGCGCCTGCGACCTGCTGGAACGTCCCGGCCTGCCCTGGCAGGACGCCAGCCAGATCGACTCCAAGGGCTGCGGTGCCAACATGCGGGTCGCGCCGGTCGGTCTCGTTCCCGGGCTGAGCGAGGAACAGCGCGCCGGCGCCGCCCAGTTGCAGTCCGCTCTCACCCACGGGCACCCCACGGCCCTCGCCGCGTCCGACCTCACCGCGCACGCCGTACGGCTGCTCGCGGAGGGGGCCGAGCCGGCCGGGCTGGTCGCGCTGCTGCGGTCGTACGCCCTGGAGAACCGCAGCCACTACCACGAGCGCTGGCTCGGCGACCTGTGGACGCGGAGCCAGGACCCGACGCCCGAGCACTTCATCACGCGCGGCTGGGACGAGTGCCTGGGGATCCTGGACCGTCTCCAGGACGCCCTGCGTTCCCCTTCTCCCGAGACCGACCCGTGCCTGGCCACCGGCGCGGGCTGGATCGCCGAAGAGGCTCTGGCGACCGGACTGTTGAGCTTCCTGCTGTTCGTCGACGAGCCGGTGACGGCCCTGCGGCGGGCCGCCTGCACCTCCGGCGACTCGGACTCCATCGCGTGCCTGGCGGGCGCCTTCGCGGGCGCCCACCTGGGCGCCGACGCGTGGCCCGGCGAGTGGGCGGACCGGATCGAGTACCAGAGCGAACTGGCGACGCTGGGGGCGCTCTGGGACGCCTGACGGCCTCTCCGCGGTCCCTGCCGGTCAGGCCAGTGTGATGACGTCGCCCTGCACCGAGATCTGTTTCTCGGGCAGCGGCTTCGTCGCCGGCGGGCGGGCCACCGAGCCGTCCGTGATGTGGAACCTGCTGCCGTGGCAGGTGCAGTTGATGGTGCCGTCCGAGACGTTGGCCACCGGGCACTGCTGGTGGGTGCAGATGTTCGAGAAGGCCTTGAACTCGCCCTTCTTCGGCTGGGTGACGACGATCTTCTCGTCCGCGAAGACCTTGCCGCCGCCGACCGGGATGTCGGCCGTCCTGGCCAGCTCCTGACCGCTGGAGGCGCCGGCCGAGGAGCCGCCGTCCTTGCCGTACTCGCCGCACCCCACGGTCAGCGCGGTCACGCCCGCCGCGCCCGCGGCGAGAAGGAGGGTGCGCCGCGTCGGGCTGTCGGTCATGTCGTCACTCCGAAGGTGCGGAAGAACCAGAGGGCAGAGGTCAGCCAGATGAGGGTGAGAACGGTGAAGACCAGCCCACCGACGAGCGGCAGCAGCCAGCCGGGGAGCCGCTGCGAACGGAGCAGCAGCATCTTGGCACTGAAGGCACCGAAGAAGAAGCAGCCCAGGACGGAGTGCCACACCACGCGCGGCTCGTACGTCTGATAGCCGAGCGCGTACAGGCAGTGCACCGCGACCGGCACGGCCACGAGGAACGCGGCGCGGCCCGACCAGCGGTGCAGTGCCGGGGACCAGAGGGGGCCCGGCAGCTTCCCGTACACCATGAACGCGGAGACCAGCTGGACCAGCGCGAAGACGAACGCGGTCGTCGCCAGCCACGACTTCACCGCCCCCGTGCTGCTGAACCCGGCCAGGTTGAACGCGGTGCGCGCCGGATCGTGGACCTTGCCGTACACGCCCAGGGCCACCGCGACCGCGGCGGCCACGACCGCCGGGACCAGATAGCGGGCGGGGTGCGGGCGGCGGTGGCCGGGCTCGGGGGAGGGGAAGTCCTGGGTGAGGGCGTTCGGGTCGACGGGCATGGGCGCTCCCAGGTGGGTCAACCGGAGGGATCAGGGGGTGACGGGGCGGGCTGTGAGCAGCTGTCCGTCGACCGTCACCGCACCGGTCTCCGGGTCGATCCGGGGCGCTGCGGCAGGCTTGCCGGCGCGGGTGAGGATGCCGACCTGCCGGCCGTCCGGCAGCACGATCCAGCCGCCGTCGATCTTCGCGCCACGCACGGTCGCCGTCGCCCGGTACAGCCCGGACGGCTTGGTGGCCCTGTCGGCGGTGAAGGCGTAGCGCCCGCCGGCGGCCTCGACCGTGCCGCGGATCCGCCGGCCCCGCTGGAGTGTGCCGTTCAGCTCGGCGCCGTGCGTGCCGGTGAGGCGCATCGTTCCGTCGTCCTCGACGTCACCCTTCAACCAGGACTCCTCGGCGTGGCCGTCGCAGAAGTACGCGATCCCCTTTCCGTCACGCACGGACACGGCGACGGAGGCCGAGTCGTCGTCGGTCCGGCCGGCGTAGTCGGCGTTCACGGCCGGCTTCCTCGAGGGGGACGGAGCCACCGAGGGAGACGGTGAGCTGGTGGGCGCGGACGCGGTGGCCGACTTCTTGGGCGTCGGGCTCGGCGTCTCCTCCCGGTAGCCGGACGAGGCGGTCTCCGTGCCCGTCGTCGAGTTGAGAGAGAGCATGAAGAGGCCGAGCAGCAGCCCCGCGAGAAGAGTGAACAACGGGCCGGGACGCTTCATGACTGGCCTCCCCCGAGGCGGGTGTCCTGTCATCAGAGCGGAACGGCGGCCCCGGCGTAAAGAGGCGCACAGGTGTTTCTCACCCCAAGTGGCGGAATAAGGCGATTCGGGCGAGATTGATCCGACGGGTGCCGCCGCCGTCTCAGTGTGCGGTCGCCGGCCATCGGCCCGAGGAGGGGCTGACTAGGCTGGACGCGCCAAGAGCCGTACATCAGCACACCAGCAAGGAGCATCGCCGTGGCGGTACGAGCGGTCCGGGGCGCCGTCCAACTCGACAAGGACGAGGCCGGCCACATGGACGAGCAGGTCGGAGCCCTGCTCACCGCCATCATGGAGCGCAACGGTCTGACCGCCGACGACCTGATCAGCATCTGGTTCACGGCCACGCCGGACCTGCACAGCGACTTCCCGGCCGCCGCGGCCCGCAAGCTCGGCGACGGCTTCGCCGATGTGCCGCTGATCTGCGCCCAGGAGCTCGACATCGAGGGCGCCATGCCCCGGGTCGTCCGGGTCCTCGCCCACATCGAGTCCGACCGGCCCCGCGCCGACATCGCGCACGTGTACCTCGGTGCCGCGGCGGCCCTGCGCAAGGACATCGCCCAGTGAGGACCGCACTGGTCATCGGAACCGGCCTCATCGGTACCTCCGCCGCGCTCGCCCTGACCCAGCGCGGCGTCGCCGTCCACCTCACCGACCACGATCCCGAGCAGGCCCGTACGGCGGCCGCGCTGGGCGCCGGCACCGACGAGGAGCCCGACCAGCCCGTCGACCTGGCGATCGTCGCCGCCCCGCCCGCCCATGTGGCCTCAGTGCTCGCGGACGCCCTGCGCCGGGGCCTGGCCCGCGGCTACCTCGACGTGGCCAGCGTCAAGGGCGGTCCGCGCCGTGAGCTGGAGGAGCTGGGCCTGGACCTGTCGGCGTACATCGGCAGCCACCCCATGTCGGGCCGCGAGCAGTCCGGCCCGCTGGCCGCCACCGGTGACCTGTTCGAGGGCCGCCCCTGGGTGCTGACCCCCACCCGGGACACCGACACCGAGGTGCTGAACCTCGCCCTGGAGCTGGTCTCGCACTGCCGGGCCGTGCCGGTGGTGATGGACGCCGACGCTCACGACCGGGCCGTCGCGCTCGTCTCCCACATGCCCCACCTGGTCTCCAGCATGGTCGCCGCCCGCCTGGAGCACGCCGAGGAGGCCGCCGTACGACTGTGCGGGCAGGGCATCCGGGACGTGACCCGGATCGCGGCCTCCGATCCCCGGATGTGGATCGACATCCTCTCCGCGAACCCGGGGCCGGTCGCCGACCTCCTCGCGGACGTCTCCGCCGACCTGGAGGAGACGGTCCGGGCGCTCAGGGCCCTGCAGTCCTTCGACGAGGCCAAGCGCCGCGAAGGCACCGCGGGTATCGAGGACGTGCTGCGCCGCGGCAACGCCGGCCAGGTCCGCGTCCCCGGCAAGCACGGGTCCGCCCCCCGGGCCTACGAGGTCGTGGCCGTCCTCATCGACGACCAGCCCGGCCAGCTGGCCCGCATCTTCGCGGACGCGGGGATGGCCGGGGTCAACATCGAGGACGTGCGCATCGAGCACGCCACCGGGCAGCAGGCGGGTCTGGTGCAGCTGTTGGTGGAGCCGAAGGCGGCGCCCGTACTGACCGCGGCGCTGAAGGAGCGGGGCTGGGCCATCCGCCAGTAAGGAGGCCTCCGGCGAGCCAGTAACCTTGTGCGGGGCGCTTTCGCGTCCCCGCACACACCCAGCGCGCACCAGGAAGGTGTCCCCCCGTGGAAAACGGCGCCGCCCAGCCCGTGATTGTCGCCATAGACGGTCCCTCCGGCACGGGCAAGTCGAGCACGTCCAAGGCCGTGGCCGCCCAGCTGGGCCTCAGCTACCTGGACACCGGCGCCCAGTACCGGGCGATCACCTGGTGGATGGTGACCAACGGGATCGACATCGACGACCCCACGGCGATCGCGGCGGTGGCCGGCAAGCCCGACATCGTCTCCGGCACCGACCCGGCGAATCCGACGATCACGGTCGACGGCACCGACGTGGCCGCCCCGATCCGCACCCAGGAGATCACCTCCAAGGTCAGCGCGGTCAGCGCGGTGCCCGAGGTGCGGGCCCGGATCACCGAGCTGCAGCGCTCCGTCGCGGCCGGCGCCGAGAAGGGGATCGTCGTCGAGGGCCGCGACATCGGGACCACCGTGCTGCCGGACGCCGACCTGAAGATCTTCCTGACCGCCTCCGCGGAGGCCCGCGCGGCCCGCCGCAGCGGCGAGCTGAAGGGCGTCGACGTCCACACCACTCGCGAGGCCCTGATCAGGCGGGACGCGGCGGACTCCAGCCGCAAGACGTCGCCGCTCGCCAAGGCCGACGACGCGGTCGAGGTGGACACCACCGAGCTCACCCTCGCGCAGGTCATCGAGTGCGTCGTCACGCTCGTCGAGGAGAAGCGGGCCGCGAAGTGACTGCAGCGTCCGTGCCCTCCCTGAAGGGCGCCGAGGTCGGGCGGCGCATCGGCGTCGGTCTGATGTACGGGCTGTGGAAGCCGCGGGTGCTGGGTGCCTGGAAGGTTCCCGTCACCGGCCCGGTGATCTTCGCCGTCAACCACTCCCACAACATCGACGGCCCGATGGTCATGGGCGTGGCGCCCCGGCCGACGCACTTCCTGATCAAGAAGGAGGCGTTCATCGGGCCCCTCGACCCCTTCCTGCTCGGCATCGGGCAGGTCAAGGTCGACCGTCACACCACCGACCGCACGGCGATCACCCAGGCCCTGGGCGTCCTGGAGAACGGTGGCGTCCTCGGGATCTTCCCCGAGGGCACCCGGGGCGAGGGCGACTTCGCCGCGCTGCGCGCCGGACTGGCGTACTTCGCGGTACGCGGCGGTGCCCCGATCGTCCCGGTCGCCGTCCTGGGAAGTTCCGACCGGCCCGGTCGGTTGGTAAAGGGGCTGCCTCCGCTGCGCAGCCGTGTGGACGTCGTCTTCGGAGACCCCTTCGAGGCGGGTGACGGCAGCGGACGACGGACACGCAAGGCGCTCGACGAGGCGACCGAGCGCATCCAGAAGCAGCTCACCGCGCACCTGGAGCACGCCCGGCGGCTGACCGGCCGCCGGTAAAACGCCGGGCGCCCCAGGGGGGCGTCGGGCGACACTGAGTAGTGGATCAGCCGGAAGAACCCGGGTGATCCACCGATCACCACGAATGAACGACGAGGTACGGACTTCATGAACGACCACATCCAGCCCGACGGGTCGGCCGAGCACGATCACGGGGCGCTCGGCGATGCCGAGTACGCGGAGTTCATGGAGCTCGCCGCGGAAGAGGGCTTCGATCCCGAGGACGTCGAGGGGGCGATCGACGCGGCCGGCCATGGGCCGTTGCCCGTGCTCGCCGTCGTCGGGCGTCCGAACGTCGGCAAGTCGACTCTGGTGAACCGGATCATCGGCCGCCGTGAGGCCGTCGTCGAGGACAAGCCGGGCGTCACCCGCGACCGGGTGACCTACGAGGCCGAGTGGTCGGGCCGTCGCTTCAAGGTCGTCGACACCGGCGGCTGGGAGCAGGACGTCCTCGGCATCGACGCCTCCGTGGCCGCGCAGGCCGAGTACGCCATCGAGGCGGCCGACGCCGTCGTGTTCGTCGTCGACGCCAAGGTCGGCGCCACCGACACCGACGAAGCGGTCGTACGACTGCTGCGCAAGGCCGGCAAGCCCGTGGTCCTCGCCGCCAACAAGGTCGACGGCCCGAGCGCGGAGGCCGACGCGGCGTACCTGTGGTCGCTGGGCCTCGGCGAGCCGCACCCCGTCTCCGCGCTGCACGGCCGCGGCACCGGCGACATGCTGGACGCCGTCCTGGAGGCCCTGCCGGAGGCGCCCGAGCAGACCTTCGGCACCGCGGTCGGCGGCCCGCGCCGCATCGCGCTGATCGGCCGCCCGAACGTCGGCAAGTCCTCGCTGCTGAACAAGGTGGCAGGCGAGGAGCGGGTCGTCGTCAACGAGATCGCCGGCACCACCCGCGACCCGGTCGACGAGCTCATCGAACTCGGCGGCGTGATCTGGAAGTTCGTCGACACGGCGGGCATCCGCAAGCGCGTCCACCTCCAGCAGGGCGCCGACTACTACGCCTCGCTGCGCACCGCGGCCGCCGTCGAGAAGGCGGAGGTGGCGGTCATCCTGATCGACGCCTCCGAGTCCATCTCGGTGCAGGACCAGCGCATCGTCACCATGGCCGTCGAGGCGGGCCGTGCGATCGTCCTCGCCTTCAACAAGTGGGACACCCTCGACGAGGAGCGCCGCTACTACCTGGAGCGGGAGATCGAGACCGAGCTCCTCCAGGTGGCGTGGGCGCCGCGGGTGAACGTCTCGGCGCACACCGGACGGCACATGGAGAAGCTGGTCCCGGCGATCGAGACCGCCCTGGCCGGCTGGGAGACCCGGGTCCCGACGGGCCGCCTGAACGCCTTCCTCGGCGAACTGGTCGCCGCCCACCCGCACCCGATCCGGGGCGGCAAGCAGCCGCGCATCCTCTTCGGCACCCAGGCCGGTACCAAGCCCCCGCGCTTCGTGCTCTTCGCCTCCGGCTTCATCGAGGCGGGCTACCGGCGCTTCATCGAGCGCCGGCTGCGCGAGGAGTTCGGTTTCGACGGAACGCCGATCCATATCTCGGTGCGGGTACGTGAGAAGCGCGGCCGGAAGAAGTAGGCAGAAACGCGTCAGGAAGGGCGGGCCCGGACCCGGGGCCGCCCTTCCCCCATGTCTCAGAGGCCACGTACCGCAGTCTCAGATGCCACGTACCGCAGACACCGCGGTTACCGCAGACGCCTCAGGCGCCTCTGCGCGGCCCGGGCGGCAGCGCCGCCGGAACGTGGTGCAACCCGCCGGTGCCGTGCTGCTGCCCGATCTGCCCCACCCGCTGCCACTGCGACTGCTGACGCGCGCTGTACGCGCCCGCGCTGTAGGCGCTGTAACCGTTGCTGAACGAGCCCGTACTGTGCGGGATGTTCCCGAAGGCGGTGAAGCCCAGGTCGTCCTCGCCCGTGCGGTCACCCGGCAGCGAACGGAACGACTTGACGTACTCGGCGTAGAGCGCGTCGTAGATCGGTGTGGCCGATGGGCCGCCCATGGGGTCCTGAGCCACTCGTGCGGACGGCAGCGGCTGGAACGGGCGGCGGGGAACGTCGTAGGTGTGCACGTATGTCCAAACGACCCCGGGCCCTAGGAGATGCGGTCGGGCAACGCGCTCACGTCCCCGCGAGCGGCAGCGCCGCCGCGACCAACTTCCCGTTCGCCGCGGCCCTGTCGAGCGCGTCCCGCAGCAGGTCCTCGCGGGGCTGCCGCCCGATCGACCCCACCGGCGCCGCGAACATCAGCACCTGCTGGTGCTTGTTCGCGGCCGCCCGCCAGCCCTCCGTGACATGCAACGGCTGATGCGCCTGCCACCAGGCGACCGGCTGCCCGCCGCTCGGCGAGGGCTGCAGCACCGCGTGCAGCTGGCCCATCGCCAACAGCACCGACCAGCCGTGCAGCACGGAGGGCGCGCTCTCGACCGCCGTGACCGGCATGAACCCCTGCTCGATCAGCAGCGGCAGGAAGTCGTCGCCGGCCCCCGTCGCACCCGGTCGCACGATCGGCGCGGTCGGCTCGACGACCAGCGCGGGGTGCAGTTCTCCGGAGATCAGCACGAGTCCGCTCGTCACGCCGAGCACGGCCTGCTCGGGTGCGAACCTCTCCGGCTCCAGGTCCACGGTGTCGCCGGTGATGGACTTCACCGCGCCCCGCAGCTGCTCCTCGGTGACCTGGACGACCTGGGAGGGCAGACAGGAGGCGTGGGCGAAGGCGAGCACCGCGGTCTCGTCGCCGACGAACAGGACGGTGCTGGTGCGCTCCTGTTCGGAGTCGCCCGGGGTGCGACAGGACGTGCAGTCGTAACTGCCGGGGGCGTTCTCTCCGGCGAGCAGCCGGTCGGCCTCTTCGTCGCCGATCTCGGCGCGTACCTCGTCGCTGACGTCGAGCATGCGCGGCACGGGTGGCTCCCTCGGGATGTGGTGCGTGGCGGGACCGGGTGGCTCCCGGCCCGTGAACCGGGCGGGGTCCCGGGCTCATGAAGGAGACAACGGGCGATCTGTGGCCGGAGTCACGCTCCAGGGCGAACGGAATCGAACCAACCGATGCGCAGCGTCACGCTCGGTGTGGAATGCGGCACTCTGAGTCAAGTCACGGGAGTATTACGGGCGTTGGGGTGGTGAAGTGGGTCACAGGTCGTCACGCGGGCTGGCCGACAAATCCGGAAATCAGCGAATGAAGTGGGTGGCCGAAAATCGTCGATACTCGCGGTAACAATCAACTGGCCTGGCATGACAAGCAGTTGGTTGATACCGGCTGGTCGCCCTTCTACATTCTCGGCCGTGTGCAACTGGCACCGCTCGGGAACGTCCGCTGACCGCGCGCTTCGCCGATGTCTCGACATCCGGCGAGCCGCGCGATCCCCGGCGGACGGGGCGGGCGTGACGACCGTGGTGGAACACGGGGCGTGGCGCCTCGCCTTGGGGGACCCCGGGTACGTGGAGAGGGAACTACATGTCCGAATGTGCCGATACCACCCGCGACGACGTCCGTAAGGCGCGGAAGGCTCCCGGCAGGAACCAGACCCGGACCGCGGCGGTCCTCGCCGGAGCCGCACTGCTCGCCCCGCTGGGAGTGCTGGCCGCGACCGGCAACGCCGCGGCGGCGGACGGCGGGGTGTGGGACCGCATCGCCCAGTGCGAGAGCGGCGGCAACTGGCACATCAACACCGGCAACGGCTACTACGGAGGACTCCAGTTCTCCGCCTCCACCTGGCGGGCGTACGGCGGCACGGCCTACGCGCCGACGGCCGACCAGGCGGGCAGGGACCAGCAGATCGCCGTCGCCACCAAGGTCCAGCGGGCCCAGGGATGGGGCGCCTGGCCCACCTGCTCGGCGCGGGCCGGAGCGTCCGGGAGCGCACCCGGCGTCTCCGCCTCCGGCACGACGCACACGAACTCCGCCCCGTCGAAGGCGCCGTCGAAGCCCTACAAGGCACCGGAGCGTTCGGCCAGGGCGGCCGAGGCACCCGAGAGGCCGGCATCGGCCCAGCACATCACCCGCGGTGGGTCCCGAGGCGACTACACCGTCCGCGCGGGCGACACGCTGAGCGGCATCGCCGCCCGGCACGGGACCACCTGGCAGCGGCTCTACGCCGCCAACAAGGCCGCCATCGGCGATGATCCCGACGTGATCGTGCCCGGGCAGCGCCTCGACATCTGAGGCTCGCTCCCCCTCGTCCCGGGCATGGGGCCCCATCCGGTCCGCCGTCCGGATGGGGCCCCAGGGCGTACCGGACGCCCCCGGAGGCCCCGTCGCGGGGCCGCTCAGTGTGCGGGCCTGGCCCGCGGAGCTGACCGAGGCGGTCAGGACGGCTCGCGACCGGCTTGCTCGCTCTCTGGCTCGGGCTGGGGAATCCACGCCGCGTACTCCGGATGGTGCAGATCGAACGCCGGGGCCTCGGAGCGGATCCGCGGCAGCTCGTTGAAGTTGTGCCGGGGCGGCGGGCAGGAGGTGGCCCACTCCAGGGAGCGGCCGAAGCCCCAGGGGTCGTCGACCTCGACCTTCTCTCCGTACTTCGCGGTCTTCCAGACGTTGTACAGAAACGGCAGCGTCGAGATGCCGAGCAGGAACGCGCCGATCGTCGAGATCGTGTTGAGCGCGGTGAACCCGTCGGCGGCGAGGTAGTCGGCGTACCGGCGGGGCATGCCCTCCGCGCCCAGCCAGTGCTGCACCAGGAACGTGGTGTGGAAACCGACGAACAGGGTCCAGAACTGGATCTTGCCGAGCCGTTCGTCGAGGAACTTGCCGGTGAACTTCGGCCACCAGAAGTAGAAGCCGGCGAAGGTCGCGAAGACGACGGTGCCGAAGACGACGTAGTGGAAGTGGGCGACCACGAAGTAGGTGTCCGTGACATGGAAGTCCAGTGGCGGCGAGGCCAGGATCACCCCGGTCAGGCCGCCGAACAGGAACGACACCAGGAAGCCGGTCGCCCACAGCATCGGCGTCTCGAAGGACAGCGAGCCCTTGAGCATGGTGCCGCTCCAGTTGAAGAACTTCACTCCCGTGGGCACCGCGATCAGGAAGCTCACGAAGGAGAAGAACGGCAGCAGCACCGCGCCGGTGGCGAACATGTGGTGCGCCCACACCACCACCGACAGACCGGTGATCGACATCGTCGCCGCGACCAGCGTCAGATAGCCGAAGATCGGCTTGCGGCTGAAGACCGGGATGATCTCCGTGATGATGCCGAAGAACGGCAGCGCGATGATGTACACCTCGGGATGCCCGAAGAACCAGAACAGGTGCTGCCACAGGATCGCCCCGCCGTTGGCCGCGTCGAAGACCTGCGAGCCGAACCGCCGGTCCGCCTCCAGGACCAGCAGCGCCGCCGCGAGCACCGGGAACGCCAGCAGGATCAGGATCGACGTGAACAGGGTGTTCCAGGTGAAGATCGGCATCCGGAACATCGTCATGCCGGGCGCCCGCATCCCGATGATCGTGGTGATGAAGTTGACCGCGCCGAGGATCGTGCCGAACCCGGACAGCGCCAGGCCCATGATCCACAGGTCCGGACCGACGTCGGGGGAGTGCACCGAGTCGTTGAGCGGCGCGTAGGCGAACCAGCCGAAGGCGGCCGGACCGGACGGCACCAGCAGCGAGCCCAGCACGATCAGACCGCCGAAGAGGAACAGCCAGTACGAGAACATGTTCAGCCGTGGGAACGCCACGTCCGGGGCGCCGATCTGCAACGGCATCAGCTCATTGGCGAAGCCCGCGAAGCTGGGCGTCGCGAACAGCAGCAGCATGATCGTGCCGTGCATCGTGAACAACTGGTTGAACTGCTGGTTGTCCATGAGCTGCAGCCCTGGCCGGGCCAGTTCGGCCCGCATCAGCAGCGCCATGAGACCGGCGATCAGAAAGAAGAGGAACGACGTGATCAGGTAGAGGTGGCCGATCTTCTTGTGGTCGGTGGTGGTCAGCCAGTCGACGATCACGCGCCCGCCCCGCTCGGTCCGCGCGGGTCGTGCCGTCGCCTGCACGGTCTGCGTCCCCATCGCTCACTCCGCCCCTTCGCTCGCCTGCCCGGGCCCGCTGAAGCCCGCGCCACGCGTACCCGCGAGCTCACGTCATGATGCTCGCGCCGACAGGTGCTCCGACAGGGGGCGTACGGCGGTTCTGTGCTGCATCCGGATATTTCCTCGACGGCAAGAGTTCTGTCGGACCCGTCCGTAATCGCGGACGGAAAGAAGGGCCGTGGACGGCTCCCCGGGCACTTTCCACGGGGGCTTTTCCTCCGGTCGGCGCCGCCCATGGGAATTACGTTCGATTCCCCGAAGAAGGCGTACTAAACCGCTCGTACGTGTGACGAAGTAGACCCAAAACGCGTGTCGTGAGTCTGTGACAGAAGCGTGACCGGAGAGGGACGCCCGACCGGCGTACGAGCCCGCACTTCCCCGGTTGGCGGACAGCGCCTAGCGTGGCCGTATGGCACCCATTCCGACACCTCCCGCCGAACCCGACGACAGCCCAAACACCTATGTCGGCCTCGACGCCGACAGCGCGGAACGACTCGCCCGCGAGCGGGGGTGGTCGACGGTCCGGGCACTGCCGCCCGGGGCCATCATCACGATGGAGTACCGCAGCGGCCGCCTGAACTTCGAGGTGAAGGACGGCCGGGTGGCGCGGTCCTGGAAGGGCTGACCGACCCGACACGGGCCGGACGACGGCTATGGCGACGGCCCCGGTTCCTGTCGAGGAACCGGGGCCGTCGCCGGGTGCTGGGGTGGGCTGTCCGCGTGGGATGGGCTGTTCTGCGGGGATGGGCTGTGCGTACCGGCCCCGCCGTCTGGTGGTCGGCCCCTCCGGTGGTCAGCTCGGTGGGCCGCCGCCCGTCAGGGGGCGGGCCGTCGAGTTCGTGCCCCGCGGGACACGGTCCGAGTGCGGCGGCCTGCGGCTGCCGACCGGGGTGACGGGCGTGCGCTCCGAGCGGGCCGTGTGCGGGCCCGGGGCGAGGTAGACGGGCGCCCGGGCCGAGCGGGCCGCCGTCTCGTTCTGGGGAGCCGTCGTACGCGGCTTGAGGCGCACCGGAGTCTCGACGGGCGACAACGGTGCCGGGGCGCGGCGCCGGGCGCGCCAGCGGTCGCGCAGATCGAAGATCCCGGTCTCGGCGCGGGCGATCAACGGCTCGCACCAGGGAAGGGCCAGCAGGACCAGCAGACCCGCCGTCCAGCCGAGGAGGACGTCGCTGAGCCAGTGCGTACCGAGGTAGACCGTGGCCATGCCGACGCCGAGCGAGGTCACCGCGGACACCGCGGACAGCCAGCGCCGGGCTCTCGGGGTGGAGGCCAGATAGGCCAGGATTCCCCAGGTCACCACGGCGTTGGCGGTATGGCCGCTGGGAAATATATCGCCGCCCAGACCCATCTCGTTCGAGCCGACGGTGGTCGCGTAGTGCGGACCGAGTCTGCCCATGCCGAGCTTGGCGGCGCCGACCGTGATGTTCAGCAGCAGCAGCGAGGCGCCCAGCGTCAGCAGCGGGCGCAGCGTGTGCTGCCGCCAGGAGCGCCAGCCGAGCCAGGCGGCGACCATCACGGCGGTCGGGCCGCGCTGGCCGAGCACCACGTAGTAGTCGACGAACCAGTGGATGCCCGCCCACTGCTGGTACGGGCGGAAGAACATGACCTGCCAGTCGAGACGGACCAGCCAAGAGGTGATCACCACGAGCCACACGATCGCCAGATAGAACGCGAGAGTTCCGGCCAGCAGCGCGACCCGGTGCCGGCTCATCTTCGGCACGTCGATGTGGGCCGGCCGTTCCGGCTCACGGTCCAGCCTGGCGAACACCCGGTCCAGACGGGTGAGGTTTCGTTCGGTACGCACCCAATCGACGTTACAGCGAGTGAGCTCACTTCCCTGTCGAATCCACGGCTTTGTGATGACCATGTGATGTGGGATTCCTCTCAGGTGGAGGCAATTTTCCGAGGAATCCACAATGCCGGAACGCCGCCCTCTTTAATTCCTTTGATCGTTCCGACTGGCGGTTTTGTAGCCCTTATGAATTCGTTCACCGAATCATGGGACGGAATTTCCCGGACGCTCACTGACGGCCCGCGGTGATCACGGGGGGCCGGAGCCGTTCAGCCAGAACGCCCCGTACACCGCGCCGACCACCGCGACCGTGCCGAGCGCCGGCGCCGACCAGCGCGTTCGGGTGCGGGCCAGGGCCCGGGCGAGCGGCAGCAGCAGGGGGAAGGCGGGCAGCAACAGGCGCGGTTTCGAGCCGAAGTAGCTCGACGCGCACAGGGCGAGGGCGGTGACGACGCCCGCGTACACCAGGAGCGGCAGCGGCTGCCCCTGTCGTACGCAGACCACGTACAGCCAGACGATCAGCCCGACCCCGACGATCAGCCCCACGCCCGCCAGGGCCGACGGAAACGACGTGAACTTGTCGGCGACGAAGCGGGCGAACGCGTAGCCGCCGTCGAAGCCGTTGCGCCAGCCGGCCTGGATGTCGAGGTAGCCGAGCGGGCCCTTGCCGGTGCGATGACCGACCCACAGGACGTAGGCGGCGGCACCCAGGGGGGCGAGCAGCATGCCGAGGACGCGACGCGCGTCGGCGCCTGGGGCCTTCGGCCCCGGTAGCGAGGCGGCACCGGCGGGCATTCTCCGGTCCCGTACGAACGACGCGATCGCCGTCGCCCACACCGCCGCGACCACCGCGAGGCCCACCGGCCGGGTCAGGCCCGCCAAGGAGGCCAGGGCGCCCGCCGTCACCCAGCGGCCGGTGAGGACGGCGTACAGCGACCACGCGGCCAGGGCCGTGAACAGGGACTCGCTGTACGCCATCGACTGCACGATCCCGACGGGCAGCACGGCCCACAGCAGGGCCGCGCAGACGCCGGCGCGGGGGCCGTACACATGGTCGGTGACGGCGAAGACGCCCCAGGCCGCGGCGAGGGAGGCGAGCAGGGCGACGGCGAAGCCCCCGTCGGCGTACGACAGCGGGGTGGTGGCGGCCAGCAGCCGCTCCAGCCAGGGCAGCAGCGGGAAGAACGCGAGGTTGGAGTGCACATCGCCATTGGGCAGGCGCACCTCGTAGCCGTATCCCAGCTCGGCGACCCGGGTGTACCAGAGAGCGTCCCAGCGAGCGGTCAGCAGCGTGTACGCGCTCTTGTCGCGCGCGGCGCTCCACAGGGCCAGCGTCAGCAGGCCCAGGGCGCGTACGGCCGCGTACCCGAGGAGGGCCGGGGCCGCTCGGCGCAGGGTCGCGGCGCCGCGCGTTTCAAGATCGGTCACGGGGCTGATTATCGACCGCGTCCCGACCGCGTCCCCACCGGGTCCGGAACCGGCCGGCCCCCGGGACCGTGCCCGACGAGGAGGGGGAGAGAGGGGAGCGGGAGTGGCGCACGCCACACGTGTTCCCCACGAGTGTGAGAGGTCCGCCACTGGGCACCGACAGGAACTCGCGTACATTGGCGTGTCACTCGCCTTCGTTGCGCGGGCCGGAGACCACCGCTCCTCTCCGGCCGAGTCATGGGGAGTCCCCACCCCGTGAGCCCCGCCGACCGCGAGGGAACATCTGGGAGGTACGTGCATGTCCGGGACGACCACGGCCGCCGCCGCGCTGCGCCGTCGGGCGGCCGGGGCCGGTGCCAACCGCTGGGTCGTTCTCGTCGTCCTCTGCGTCAGCCTGCTCCTGGTCGCCCTCGACGCGACCGTGCTGCACGTGGCGGTGCCCGCCGTCACCGAGGACCTCAAGCCCGGCGCGATAGAACTGCTCTGGATCGTCGACGTCTATCCGCTCGTCTGCGCCTCGCTGCTGATCCTCTTCGGCACGCTCGGAGACCGCGTCGGCCGCAGACGGATCCTGCTGCTCGGCTACGCCCTGTTCGGCGTCGCCTCCGCGATGGCCGCCCTCGCCGAGACCGCCCAGGTGCTGATCGTGGCCCGGGCGCTGCTCGGGGTGGGCGGCGCGATGATCATGCCCGCGACGCTGTCGATCCTGCGCCAGGTCTTCCCGGACCGGCGGGAGAGGGCGCTCGCGATCGGCATGTGGAGCGCGGTGGCGGCGGTCGGCGCGGCGATCGGTCCGCTGCTCGGCGGCTTTCTGCTGGAGCACTTCTGGTGGGGCTCGGTGTTCCTCGTCAACATACCGTTGATGCTGGTCAGCCTGCCGATCGGACGGCTGCTGCTGCCGGAGTCGCGGGGCGACGGCAAGGGGCCCTGGGACGTGGTGGGCGCGCTGATGGCGGCGGCCGGGCTGTTCTGCCTGGTGCTGGGCGTGAAACGGCTCGGCGGCGGGGAACTGGGGCCGTTCACCGTGGCGCCGCTGGTGCTGGGCGCCGTGCTGATCGTGCTCTTCGTACGGCGGCAGCGACGGCTGACGCATCCGCTGGTGGACCTGCGGATGTTCGCGCGGCCGGCGTTCAGCACATCGGTCGGGTGCATCGTGCTGGCGATGCTCGCACTCGTCGGGCTGGAGCTGATCGCGGCGCAGTACCTGCAACTGGTGCTCGGACTGTCTCCGCTGCAGACCGGTCTACGGCTGCTGCCGCTGACGATCGCCGCGATGGCGGCGGGGCTGGCGGGGGCGCGGCTGCTCCGGCGGTTCGGGCCGCGGCGGATGGTGAGCTGCGGGTTCCTCCTGACGGCGGTGGCCGTCGGCCTGCTGACCGCGATGGGCGGCGAGGACAACGCGGGGCTGCTGGTCTTCGGGTTCGTGCTGCTGGGGTTCGGGCTGGAGACGACGCTGTTCGGGGCGTACGAGTCGATGCTGAGCGAGTCTCCGCCGGAGCAGGCGGGCGGGGCGGCGGCGATCGGCGAGACCTCGTACCAACTGGGCGCGGGCATCGGGATCGCGTTGCTCGGCACGGTGATGAACGCGGCGTACGCGCCCGGGCTGGCCTCCGTGCCGGGGGTGCCGGCGGCGGCGTCCGCGTCGGCGGGGCATTCGCTGGGCGAGGCGTACGACGTGGCCGGGCGGCTGGGCGGGCCGGCCGGGGTTGCCCTGCGCCGGGCGGCCCAGGACAGTTTCGTGCACGGACTGCATGTCACGCTGCTGGTGAGTGCGGGGCTGTTGTTGCTGGGGGCGGTGATGGCGTTGCGGCTGCCGCGTGTGATGCAGTGCGGGGAGCCCGGGGCCGGGGGTGTGGGGGTGCCCGCGCCTCGGGAGGTCGCGGAGTCCCGCGTCTCCGCGTGACGCGGGACGTCTCCCGCCCGCGCGCCGCCCGTGACCGTCGGCTGAGAGGCGGGGCTCTTCCGGGGGGTTGCGGCGCCGTCGGCGGCTGCCGCGCCGGTGGGCCGCCCTGCGGCGGGTGACATGTCGGCGCGATGCGCCTTCTCTCCGCGTCCGGGTGATCCGCCACGTCCTTCAGCGTGCGCGCGGTCCAGCACGTCCCTCCGCGTCCGGGTGGTCCGGCACGCCTCCGGTGTGCGCGCGGTCCAGCACGTCCCTCCGCGTCCGGGTGGTCCGGCACGCCTTCGGCGTGCGCGCGGTTCAGCACGTCCCTCCGCGTCCGGGTGGTCCGGCACGCATTCGGTGTCCGCGCGGTCCAGTACCTCCCTCGGCGCGCCTGATCGATCCGCCACGTCCTTCGGCGCGCGCGCCGTCCAGCACATCCAGCACCTCCCTCCTCCGCGTGCCTGATCGATCCCCCGCGCCAGTGGTGTTCGCGCGGTCCGCCACGTCCCTCAACATCGGCGCGGTCCAGCGAAGCGGCACGTCCCTCCGTGCGGACGCGGCTCGGCGGCGTCTGCCGCGAGGCGCCGACGGGGCAGCACCCCCAGTGGCGATGTTCGCCCGTCAGTGGGCGGTTACGGTGGTGCGTGGGTGGGAGAGGTCCTGGACGTGCGGGACACTCCGTCGTAACGTCAGGTGCGGACGAGTAACTAGCGGTGCTAGTTTTGAGAGGACGTGCTCATGGCCCCGTTCGACCCCGCCGACCCCCTCGGTGTCGACGACCTGCTCGAGCCGGAGGACCTGGCGATCAGGGCCACCGTGCGGGAGTGGGCCGCGGACCGGGTGCTGCCGTACGTCGCCGAGTGGTACGAGAGCGGGGAGCTCCCCGGGATTCGCGAGCTCGCCCGGGAGTTGGGCGGGATCGGGGCGCTCGGGATGTCGCTCAGCGGGTACGGGTGCGCCGGTGCCAGCGCTGTGCAGTACGGGCTCGCCTGCCTGGAGCTGGAGGCCGCCGATTCCGGGATTCGCTCACTGGTGTCGGTGCAGGGGTCCCTCGCCATGTACGCCGTTCATCGGTTCGGCAGCGAGGAGCAGAAGCGGCGGTGGCTGCCCTCCATGGCCGCCGGCGAGGTCATCGGCTGCTTCGGGCTCACCGAGCCCGACCACGGGTCCGACCCCGCCTCCATGCGGACGTACGCCAAGCGTGACGGTGGAGACTGGGTGCTGAACGGGCGCAAGATGTGGATCACCAACGGGTCCGTCGCCGGGGTCGCCGTCGTGTGGGCGCAGACCGATGACGGGATCCGCGGGTTCGTGGTGCCGACCGACAGCCCCGGTTTCTCCGCGCCGGAGATCAAGCACAAGTGGTCCCTGCGCGCCTCCGTCACCAGCGAGCTCGTGCTCGACGACGTACGGTTGCCCGCCGATGCCGTCCTGCCGGAGGTCGTCGGCCTCAAGGGTCCGCTCAGTTGTCTGTCCCACGCCCGCTACGGGATCGTCTGGGGGGCCATGGGCGCGGCCCGCGCCTGCTTCGAGGCCGCCGTCGACTACGCGAAGACGCGTGAGCAGTTCGGGCGGCCCATCGGGGGGTTCCAGCTCACCCAGGCCAAGCTCGCCGACATGGCGGTCGAACTGCACAAGGGGATTCTGCTCGCCCATCACCTGGGGCGGCGCATGGACGCCGGCCGCCTGCGTCCCGAGCAGGTCAGCTTCGGCAAGCTCAACAACGTACGAGAGGCGATCGAGATCTGCCGGACCGCCCGTACCATCCTCGGTGCCAACGGGATCTCGCTCGAATACCCCGTGATGAGGCACGCCACCAACCTCGAGTCGGTGCTCACCTACGAGGGCACCGTCGAGATGCACCAGCTCGTGCTGGGCAAGGCGCTCACCGGGCTCGACGCCTTCCGCTGACCGCCAGAAGCGGGCAGGGCCGGTGAGCGGCCCTGCCTCAGCTCTGGTTGAAGAAGCCGTCCGTGCGGTGCGCGGCCGCCTCCCCGCTGATGATCTCCGTGTCGGCGGGGGTCAGCAGGAACACCCGGTTGGACACCCGGTCGATGGATCCCCGCAGGCCGAAGATCAGCCCGGCCGCGAAGTCGACGACACGCTTGGCGTCGCCGGCCTCCATGGCGGTGAGGTTCACGATCACCGGGACACCCTCGCGGAACAGCTCGCCGATGGCGCGGGCGTCCCGGAAGCTGTCCGGGGTGACCGTGCCGATCCGGCGACCCTTCTCCTCGGCGACGTCCGTGGCCACCTTGACCCGCGGATCGGTGACCCAGGCCTCCCCGGGCTCGGTCCCCTCGGAGTAGTCGTCGTCGTAGTAACGCTCGTCTTCGTTGTCGTCGACGAGGCCAAGCCAGGCACTTGCCTTGCGTACCGATCCCATGGACGCCTCCTCTCACAGCGGTCTTTCGTGCTCCGCATCTCTATGGTCATCCATGATGCGGACGGTGCGCCAAGTGGATAGACGCCGCGCGGGGGGTTTGTGACGGTACTGGTGCACAGCGAATCCGTCGAGAGTCCATGTGTCCCAAGGGTCGTTTCACAAACAGCTGCTGACTGTGAGTGAAATATGATTCTTCACGGCGTACGGGTGATGAGCGGGGCGTACGGGTGAACGATGGGGTCGGTACGATGCCGCAGCTCACCGCAGTTCAACGCCGTAAGCACCACGGGGGGATCGTCGTGTTCGGAATCGTCAGGCCATGTCGTCACCGGCTCACAGAGAGCCTCAAAACCCAGTGGATGGCGCATTTGTGCGGGCTGTGCCTCGCACTGCGCAAGGACCACGGACAACTCGCGCGGGTGGTGACGAACTACGACGGGCTGTTGATATCCGTTTTGACGGAGGCTCAGACCGGCGGGGGCAGCGGGGGAGTGGGACGGCGTACGGCGGGGCCCTGTCCGCTGCGCGGCATGCGGACCGCCTCCGTCACACAGGGTGAGGGAGCGCGGCTCGCGGCCGCCGTTTCGCTGGTGCTCGCCTCGGCCAAGGTGCGTGACCATGTCGCCGACGGGGATGGGCTGCTGGGCCGCGGGCCGGTGGCGCTCGCCGCCCGCCGGGTGGCCATGAGCTGGGACCGAGCCGGGGCGCGGACCGGCATGGACGTCGGGTTCGACACCGCCGTACTCGTCGACGCCGTGGACCGGCAGGTCGGTGTCGAGGCGCTGGCGGGGCCGGGCACCCCGTTGCTGACGGTCACCGAACCCACCGAGACCGCGACGGCCGCCGCCTTCGCGCACACCGCGATCCTGGCCGACCGCCCCGGCAACATGGCGCCGCTCGCCGAGGCCGGGCGCCTCTTCGGGCGGCTCGCGCATCTGCTGGACGCGGTGGAGGACCGGGAGGCCGACGCCGCCGCCGGTGCCTGGAACCCCCTCACCGCGACCGGGACCTCCCTGGTGGAGGCCAGGCGGCTCGCCGACGACGCCGTACACGGGATACGGCTCGCACTGCGCGAGGCCGAGTTCACGGACAGCAAGCTCGCGCACCAGCTGCTCGTGCATGAACTGCGGCGCTCGGTGGACCGGGCGTTCGGGGGGCCGTCCTCCTGCGGGCACCTGTCGGAGGAGGCCACCGCCGCCTTCGGGCCGCCCGGGCACGGCGGCCCGTACGCCCCGCAGGGGCCCCAGGTGCCGGGGAACCCCTACAGCGGCAGTCCCTTCGGCGGTGAGCCGCCCCGGCCCGGCAAGCGCGGGTTCTGGGCGGGGTGCGGCGTCGCGATCGGGCTGTGCTGCACCTGCAAGGTGTGCTGCGCCGACGAGTACGAAGGGCCGTGGTCGCGGCGGAAGCGGGAGGGCTGGTGCGGCAACTGCGGCAACTGCGGCTGCTGTGAGGCGTGCTCCTGCTGTGAATGCTGCTCTTGCTGCGACTGCGGGTTGTGACAGACAGTCAATGCGTTTGTATACGAATCCGCCGGGCGGGAAGAGTCGACCCGCGGGACCGCTCTGATTGCGCTGCGGGACGGCAGAAAAAAAACCCGATCCGGTGACCGGTGTGCCGTGAGGGGCGCCGGCCGGAAGCAGAACCAATTCCGCCCTTGATCCAACACGCCCGCGGTTTCCGGCATTTCAGTGGACGGCACTTCAGAGCCGCCCGGCGCCCGCCGAGTGAACGGCGGACCGGTTGAGAACGTAGAGCCTGTCGAGAACGCGACGTTCGTCCGGCCGGCGTTCCCCTCGGAGTCGCCGGGGTGCTGGTCTTCGGCCTCGTGGCCACGGGCGCGCTCGCGTGCCGGCACGCCGGGGAGCTGCCGCTCCCGATGCTCGAAAGGATCAGGGACCATGTCCGGGCGCTCTGACAAGACCGTGCCGTTGGCCGTGAAGATCGTGGTCAGCGGGGGGCTCGGGGTGGGCAAGACCACCTTCATCGGGGCCATTTCGGAGATCGGACCGCTGGACACGGAGGCGGCGATCACACAGGTGTCCGTGGGCGTCGACTCGCTGGAGGGCGTCGAGGCGAAGACGAGGACGACCGTGGCGCTCGACTTCGGACGCATCGCCCTCGATCCGGCGATCACCTTGTATCTGTTCGGGACGCCCGGGCAGGACCGGTTCTCGTTCCTCTGGGACGACCTGGTGGAAGGCGCGCTGGGAACGATCGTGCTCGTCGACACCCGGCGCATCGAGGACTGCTTCCCGGCGGTCGACTACTTCGAGGCCCAGGGCGCCCCGTTCGTACTCGCCGTGAACCGCTTCGACGATGCGGAGCGGTTCGGCACCGAGGAGGTCCGGGAAGCGCTGGGGCTGCGGGACGACGTGCCGGTGCTGGAGTGCGACGCGCGGGAACGGGACTCTGTGCGGGATGTGCTGGGCGCGCTGATGGACCGGGTGATCGGGGCGCGGGCCGCTCCTTCCCGGCGGCGGGCCGTGGGCGTGCGCTGACCGCCGGGGGGACGCGGGACGTTCGGCGGGTGCGGCCCCGCGTCCTACGGAGCCTTCACCTCCGGGGGCGAGATCTCCGACTTGGTGATGGCCGAGCCCGTCGTCCCCCACTTCTTCAGGATCCTGGCGTACGTGCCGTCGGCGATCAGTTCGTTCACCGCCGCCTGGAAGGCGGGTGTCAGGGTGCTGCCCTTCTTGAAGGCGAAGCCGACGTCGAGGCGGTGGAACTCGTTGAGGAACTTCACGCCCTGCTGGTGGGCGACGGCGTAGCGCAGGCCGTTGATCGTGGACATCACTATGTCGCTGCGGCCCTGCTGGAGCGAGGACCAGATCGCGCCCTGCTCGTTGTACGTCTGCACCTTGTACGCCTTCTTGCCCGCGTCGGCGCACAGGTGCGCGTTCTCCTCGAGCGTGGCCTCGAAGGTGGTGCCCGCGCCGGTGGCGACGTTCAGGCCGCACAGCTGCTTCAGGTCGGTGACCTTGGTCAGCTTGCTGTCCTTGCGGGTGGCGAAGCCCTGGCCGTCGTTGATGTAGGTGACGAAGTCGATGGTCCTGCGGCGCTCGTCGGTCACGCCGAAGTTGCCGACGCCGAGGTCGTACTTGCCGCTGCCGAGGGCCGGCAGGATCGCCTCGAAGCTCGCCTGCTCGGTCCGCAGCCCGATGCCGAGGACCTTGGCGACGGCGTTCGCGAAGTCGATGTCCTGCCCGGCCAGGGTCTTTCCGTCGTCGAGGATCGAGGTGCCGGGCGGCTGGCCGGAGACGTTGGTGGCGATCGTGAGGTGGGTGGTGCCGGAGGGCAGCAGCTTGGCGGCCTTCTCGTCCTTCTTGAGGGCGGAGACGACGTCCGTGGTGGGGATCCGGTCGGCTCGGCCCGCGGCGGTGACGGCGGCCTCGTCCGAGCCGGAGCCGCAGGCGGTGAGGAGCAGGGTCGCCGCGGTGATGAGAACGAAGGGGGTGACAAGTCTGTTTCGGGCATGCGTGGGCGTGTGCATCGGGTGCGGTCTCCTGAGGGCAGGCAAGAGTGAGCGAACGCGAGAGGGGGGTGCGCGTGTGAAGGCGAAGCGAGGGAGAACGCGAGGAGCGCCCCTGCCGGATCAGCGGATCAGGGCGCGCAGTGGGTCAGCTCAACAGGACGAGGACCACACTCGACCGAAGTCGATGTGGGAGCGTTTGACCAGCCACTGCTGTGGATGCATGGGCCAAGTGGAACAGGCATTCGGTGGTGCGTCAACTGACGTGAGACGTACGGCTCACAGTACGGACAGCCTTGACAGCGAGGGGAAACGCCCCCGTACTCTCGGTGGACGGCCCTGCTGAGGGGCTCGGCCGTACCCGCGCCGCAGTACCTGTGGTGCGCGCCCGTGTGAAGGCACCCACCCGAGTTCTACCGACTCGACGCCACGGAGCCTTCGCATGTCCTCCGACACCCTTGCCCAAGCCCCCGCCGCCCCGGACATACCGGAGCACGCGGACTCCCTGACGATCGTCCCGCAGCGACGCCTCGGCCAGTGGACGGCCGCCGTCGCCGTACTGGCCCTGCTCGCCCTCGCCGTCACCTCCGTCCTGCGCAACAAGGCGTTCCAGTGGGACGTCGTCGCCGACTACTTCACCTCCGACGCCGTGCTGCGCGGTCTGTGGCTCACCCTCTGGCTCACCGCGGTCGTCATGGTGCTCGGCTTCGTGCTGGGCACGTTGCTCGCCGCGGCCCGGCTGTCCGCCAACCCTGTGCTCAGAAGCGTCAGTTGGGGCTACGTCTGGCTGTTCCGGTCGATCCCGATCCTGGTGCAGCTGCTGCTGTGGTTCAACATCGGGGCGCTGTACCCGCAGATCCTCGGCGTGAAGACGGTCGACCTGCTCGGTCCGGTCACCGTCGCGATCATCGGGCTGACCCTGCACGAGGCCGCGTACGCCGCCGAGGTCGTGCGCGGCGGCATCCTCTCCGTGGACCGCGGGCAGATCGAGGCCGCCCAGGCGCTCGGGCTGAGCCGGTGGCGGCGCTGGCGGCGGATCGTGCTCCCGCAGGCGATGCGCTCCATCGTGCCGCCGGCCGGGAACATGCTGATCGGCACCCTCAAGGGCACCTCCATCGTCAGCGTCATCGCCGTCCAGGACCTGCTGTACTCGGTGCAGTTGGTGTACCACCGCACCTACCAGGTCATCCCGCTGCTGATGGTGGCCACCGTCTGGTACACCGTCGTCACCTCGGTGCTCAGCCTCGGCCAGTACTACGTCGAGAAGCACTACGCGCGCGGCTCGGAGCGTGCCCGATGAATGCGCACAGGCCCTCCGTCGTGATCGTCGGGGCCGGGCCGCGGGGGACCGGACTGATCGAGCGGATCGCCGCCAACGCGCCCGAGCTGTACGCCGCTTCGGGCCTCGACCTTCATCTCGTCGACCCGCATCCGCCGGGCGCCGGACGCATCTGGCGCGCGGCCCAGTCGCCGCTGCTGTGGATGAACTCGCACGCCGAGGACGTCACCATGTTCACCGACGAGACGGTCACCATGGACGGTCCCGTCGCCGAGGGTCCCACGCTGCACGAGTGGGCGGGCATCGACGGCCGCACCTTCGCGGACCGGCAGCTCCAGGGTGCGTACCTGCGCTGGTTCCACGAGCGGGCCGTCGCCGCCCTGCCCCCGTCCGTCACGGTCCACCACCACCCGCGCCGCGCCCTGCGGGTGTCCGGCCCCCGCGAGGGCCGTCAGCAGGTGTGGCTGGAAGGCCGGCCGCGTCCGCTCCCGGCCGACCTCGTGGTGCTCGCCCTCGGCCACCTCGACGCCGAACTCGACCCAGAGCAGGACGAGTTGGCCGCATACGCCCGTGCTCACGGGCTCGTCCACCTCCCGCCCGACTTCACCGCCGACAGCGACCTTTCTCCGCTCGCGCCCGGCGAACCCGTCCTGGTCCGCGGGTTCGGCCTCGCCTTCGTCGACCTGATGGTGCTGCTCACCGAGGGCCGGGGCGGACGCTACGAGGGGGACACGTATGTGCCGTCGGGACGGGAGCCGGTGCTGTACGTCGGTTCGCGGCGCGGAGTGCCGTACCACTCGAAGATCGGCTACGACTGGACCGGTGACCGGCCGCCGCTGCCCCGGTTCCTCGGGCCCGCCGAGGTCGAGGCGCTGCTCGCCCGGCCGGAGGGCTTCGACTTCCGGCGGGACGTGTGGCCGCTCGTGGAGAAGGAGCTGGGCTTCGCGCACTACCACCGGCTGTTCACGGTCCATCCCGAGAGGACGGCCGTCGACTGGAGCGTCTTCGAGGAGAAGTACGCGGCCACGGACGACCCGGCCGGGCGGGCGGCCCTCGTCGCGTCCGCCGTCCCCGACCCCGCCGACCGGCTCGACCTCGCCGTGCTGGACCGCCCGCTGGAGGGGGTCCGATACGGCTCCTTCGACGAGTTCCAGGAGGGGTTGCGCGGCTATGTCGAGCGTGACCTGAGCCGCAGTCATGATCCCGCGTACAGTCCCGACCTGGCGGTCTTCCTCGGACTGCTGTCCGTCTACGGCCAGTTGGTCCGGCTCGGGGACATCGGCCCCTGGTGGCACGGCTTCTTCAGCTATCTGGCCTCCGGACCGCCCGGACCCCGGTTGCGGCAGATGCTCGCCCTGTCGCGCGCCGGCGTCCTGAAGTTCCTCGGCGCCGACCTGACCGTCACCGCCGAGGACGGGGTGTTCCGGGCGTCGAGCCCCACCGTGCCGGGGTTCTCCGTCGAGGCCCGTGCGCTGGTCGAGGCGCGGCTGCCCGAGCCGACGGTCGGCCGCGCCCGCGACCCGCTGCTGCGCGCGTTGCACGCCGACGGGGCGGCCGAGACACCCGAGGGGCTGCTCCGCGTGGACCCCGCCGACGGACGGATCCTCGACCGGGCCGGCCGTCCGCATCCCCGGCGCTTCGCACTCGGTCCGTACACCGACGCCCGTACCCCAGGCGCGTTCACCCGCCCGCGCACCGGCGGGCCCGCGTTCCGGCAGAACGACGCGACGGCCCGGGCCACGCTGCTGTTCCTGCGCGAGCTCACCGGCCGTGCGGCGGCCTGACCCGCCTGCTCCCGCTCCCTCACGTCCTACGGCAAGTACGTCTACGCAAGTACGTCCTACGGCAAGGAATCCGCGATGACCGTCATGGTCGACATCAGGTCCGTCCACAAGAGCTTCGGCCCACTGGACGTGCTCAAGGGCATCGACCTCGCCGTGCGCGCCGGCGAGGTCACCGTCATCCTGGGCCCCTCCGGCTCCGGCAAGTCCACGTTGCTGCGCACCATCAACCACCTGGAGAAGGTGGACCGGGGCGCGATCAGCGTGGACGGGACGCTGGTCGGCTACCGCCGCTCCGGCGACAGGCTGTACGAGCTGCCCGAGCGCGAGGTGCTGCGGCAGCGCACGCGCATCGGCTTCGTCTTCCAGAACTTCAACCTCTTCCCGCACCTGACCGTGCTGGACAACATCATCGAGGCGCCGGTGTCCGCGCTGAAGCGGCCCCGCAAGGAGGCCGTCGGGACCGCGCGCCGGCTGCTCGACCGGGTCGGCCTCTCCGACAAGGCCGACGCCTACCCGAAGCAGCTCTCCGGCGGACAGCAGCAGCGGGTCGCCATCGCCCGGGCGCTCGCGCTGGAGCCCCGCCTGCTGCTCTTCGACGAACCGACCTCCGCGCTCGACCCCGAACTGGTCGGCGAAGTCCTCGACGTCATCAAGGACCTGGCCCACCAGGGCACCACGATGATCGTCGTCACTCACGAGATCGGCTTCGCCCGCGAGGTCGCCGACACGGTGGTGTTCATGGACGACGGGCGGATCGTCGAGCAGGGCCCGCCCGCCGACGTCCTGGACCGGCCGGCGCACGACCGTACCCGAGCGTTCCTCTCCAAAGTGCTGTGAGCCCCGCCGCTCGCCGCAGAAGGGTTTCCCCCATGACCTCATCGCACGGCCGGGGCCTGCTGCACCTGGCCGCCGCCGTCGACCAGCGTGCCGTCCACGACGCCGATTCCTACGTCGAACTGGTCCGGCTCGCCGAGCGCGGCGGCCTCGACTTCGTGACCCTGGACGACACCTTCGCCCGCCCGGGGCCCGACGCGCTCGCCGTCCTGTCCAGGGTGGCGCCGGCCACCAGCCGGATCGGGCTGGTGCCCACCGTCACCACCACCCACACCGAGCCCTTCCACGTCCAGGCCGCCGTCGCCACCCTCGACTGGGTCAGCCGCGGCCGGGCCGGCTGGCGGATCGACGTGTCGGCCACCGAGAGCGAGGCCCGCCTCTTCGGCCGCCGGCCTTCCCCCACGCCCGGCTTCGCGCGCGCGGGGGGATCCGCGTGGCCCGCCGACGCCCTGTGGCAGGAGGCCGGTGAAGTCGCCGACGTGGCCGCGAAGTTGTGGGACAGCTGGGAGGACGACGCCGAGATACGGGACGCGGCGACCGGCCGCTTCATCGACCGGGACAAACTGCACCACGTCGACTTCACCGGTGCCGCCTTCTCGGTCAAGGGCCCCTCGATCGTGCCCCGGCCGCCCCAGGGCCACCCGGTCCGCGTGGTCGACGCGACGGAGGGCCCCGCCCGGCAGACGGCGGCCGAGTACGCCGACGTGGTGCTCGTGCGGGCCGTGAGCGCCGCGCACGCCACCGCCGTACGGGACCAGGTACGGGAGTCGGCCCGGGAGTTCGGCCGCGACCCCGGCGACCTGTGTGTCCTCGCGAGCCTCGTCGTCGACCTCGGCGACGGGGAGCACGCGGCCGAACCGGGCCACGGCGGAGGCGGCCCCCGGCCCACCGCGCAGGGTCCGCTGTACCGGGGCGGCCCGGTCGACCTCGCCGAGCTGATCGCCGGCTGGTACACGGACGGCACCGTCGACGGCTTCCACCTCACCCCCGCCGAGCCCCGCCGTGACCTGGAGCGGCTCGTCAACGGCACGGTGGCGCTGCTGCAGCACCGGGGCCTGTTCCGCACCTTCTACCCCGGCAGCACACTCCGCGAGCACCTGGGCCTGGCCCGGCCCGCCAACCAGTACGCCGTGACACACGCCGTGACCGGGGGAGCGTCATGACCGTACGCCGTAAGGAGATCCACCTCGCCGCGCACTTCCCCGGCGTCAACAACACGACGGTGTGGGCCGATCCGCGCTCGAAGTCGCAGATCGAGTTCTCCTCCTTCGAGCACCTGGCCCGCACCGCCGAACGCGGCCTGTTCGACTTCTTCTTCCTCGCCGAGGGGCTGCGGCTGCGCGAACACAAGGGCCGTATCCACGACCTCGACGTGGTCGGCCGGCCCGAGTCGCTGACCGTGCTCAACGCGCTCGCCGCCGTCACCGACCGCATCGGCCTCGCCGCCACGGTCAACGCCACCTTCAACGAGCCGTTCGAACTCGCCCGCAGACTCGCCACCCTGGACCACCTCAGCGGCGGCCGGGCGGCCTGGAACGTGGTGACCTCCTCCGACGCCTTCACCGGCGAGAACTTCCGGCGCGGTGGATACCTCGACCGGGCCGACCGGTACACCCGGGCCGCCGAATTCGTCGCCGTGGCACGCAGGTTGTGGGACTCCTGGACACCGGACGGTGTCCCCCGACCCTTCGCACACCGCGGCCGGCACTTCGACATCGCGGGCGAGTTCACCCTGCCGCGCTCGCCGCAGGGGCACCCGGTGGTGATCCAGGCGGGAGACTCGGAGGAGGGGCGGGAGTTCGCCGCGGCCACCGCCGACGTGATCTTCACCCGGCACGGCACCCTGGAAGCCGGACGTGCCTTCTACGCCGACGTGAAGAAGCGGCTGGAGAAGTACGGTCGTGGTCCCGACCAGCTGAAGATCATGCCCGGAGTCACCGTCGTCCTCGGCGACACCGCCGCCGAGGCGCAGGAGAAGGCCGCCGGGATCCGACGGCAGCAGGTCTCCCCGCAGAACGCGATTCTCACGCTGGAGCAGATCTGGGGCGTCGACCTGTCCTCGTACGATCCGGACGGACCGCTGCCCGAGACCGACCCGGTGCCGGACTCGTCGCTCACCCAGGGGCGGACCCGGCACGGCGACAACGTGGCGATCGCCGAGAAGTGGCGGGCGTTGTCGAAGGAGAAGGGGCTGTCCATCCGCCAGACCGTGATCGAGGCGAGCGCCCGGCAGTCCTTCGTCGGGACGCCGGAGGCGGTCGCCATCGAACTCGAGACGTTCGTACGCCGGGACGCCGCCGACGGCTTCATCCTCGTCCCGCACCTCACCCCGGGCGGTCTCGACGAGTTCGTGGACCGGGTGGTGCCGCTGCTCCAGGAGCGCGGCGCCTTCCGCACGGAATACGAGGGCACCACCCTGCGCTCCCACCTCGGGCTGTCCGGCCCGGAGGGGAAGGAGTGACCGGAATGGAAAGGCTGATCACATGACCGCCGACGCATCCGACGCATGGAAGCAGTGGCACGAGCACCGCAACCAGACCGTGTCGGCGCCCTACGGCCCCCTCGCGCTCGCCGGCACCTACTGGCTGGAGGACTATCCGGACGGTCGACTTCCGGACACCCCGGGGACGTGGACCGTCGACGGCGACGCGGTCCGGCTGACGGTCGCCGATGAGGCGGACGGGCTGAGCGTGGACGGACAGCCCTTCAGCGGCGAGGTGCGGCTCACGGCCGATGCCGGACCTGTGGCCGCCGCCCGGGTCGGGTACGGCCGGCGCCGGTTGGTCGTGCTGGTGCGCGAGGGCGTGTGGGGCGTACGCGACTTCGATCCCGACTCCCCGGCGCGCGAGGCGTTCCGGGGCATCGAGGCCACCCCCTACGATCCGCGCTGGTCGGTGCCGGGGCGCTTCACGCCGTACGACGAGGAGCGCACGGTACGCGTCGAGAACGCGGACGGGCGGGCGCGTGGCCTGGGCCTCGGCGGGGAGCTGGCGTTCCGGCTGGCCGGGCGGGAGTTGACCCTCCAGGTGACGGTCCAGGGCGACGGCTCGCTGTGGGCGGTTCTCGGCGATGCCACGAGCGGGGACAGCAGCTACCGGTTCCGGTTCCTGCGGCCCGCCGCGCCGGACGCCGAGGGCCGTACGACGGTCGACTTCAACCGCGCGCTGCTGCCGCCGTGCGCGTTCGCCGACCACTTCGTCTGCCCTTTCCCGCCGCCCGGGAACACCCTGGCCGTCGCGGTCGAGGCGGGGGAGCGGAACCTCATCCGAGAGGCGTTGCCCACGGGATCGCAAAGATCGTTCAAAGGCTGACGGCCGAAAGGCACCCTTGCGCCGACCGTCCGTTCGGCCGAATACTCCCCACAGCGCTTGTCAGGGGCACGGCGTATCCGGAATCCGGGCGACCGGCGCTCCTGGCTGCGCCTCACGGGCCCACACCCCACGAGGGCCCCCGACTTCCCATGTGGAGGAACGAAAAGTGAGGATCAAGCGCACCACCCCTCGCAGCGGCATTTCGAGACGGATCCGGCTGACCGCCGTCACCACCGGCCTCGTGGCCGCCGCCGCGATCGCGGTCCCCAACGCGAACGCGTCCGACACCCCCACCGCCTTCAGCGCCTCCGAGCTCAAGAGCGTGAGCAACTCGGTGCTCAAGGCCGACATCCCGGGCACCGCCTGGGCCGTCGACAGCAAGAGCGGCCGTGTGGTCGTCACCGCCGACAGCACGGTCTCCCAGGCCGAGATCGCCAAGATCAAGCAGCAGGCGGGCTCGAACGCCGACGCGCTGACGATCAAGCGCACCAACGGCAAGTTCCAGAAGTACATCGCGGGCGGCGACGCCATCTATGCGAGTAGCTGGCGCTGCTCCCTCGGCTTCAACGTCCGCGACAGCGCGGGCAACTACTACTTCCTGACCGCCGGTCACTGCACCGACGGCGCGGGCACGTGGTGGTCGAACTCCTCCCACAGCACCACGCTCGGCACCACGTCGGGCTCCAGCTTCCCGACGAACGACTACGGCATCGTGCGCTACACGAACTCGTCGGTCGCCAAGTCGGGCACGGCCGGCAACACGGACATCACCAGCGCCGGCACCCCGAGCGTGGGTACCACCGTCACCCGTGACGGTTCGACCACCGGTATTCACAGCGGCCGGGTCACCGCCCTCAACGCGACCGTCAACTACGGTGGCGGCGACGTCGTCTACGGCATGATCCAGACCACGGTCTGCGCCGAGCCCGGCGACTCCGGCGGTTCCCTCTACGGCACCAACGGTGTCGCCTACGGTCTGACCTCCGGGGGCAGCGGCAACTGCTCCTCCGGCGGCACGACCTTCTTCCAGCCGGTCGTGGAGGCCCTGAACGCCTACGGCGTCAGCGTCTTCTAGTCGCTCGACCCGACCTGCGGCAGCAGCAGAAGAGCCCCCGCACGCAACTGTCGTGCGGGGGCTCGCCCTTGTTCCGCACCGGAGTTACCGTCGACGTACAGGCGGTCACGTCGGACCCTGGGGGCCGTGATGGTCGAGGAACTGGTGGCGGCGGGAGTGACGCTCGCGTGCGCCGGAGCGGTGTACGTGATGGCGGCGGCACGGGTCGTCAAACAGTACGAACGAGGTGTGGTCTTCCGCCTCGGAAAGCTCCGGCCGCAGGTGCGCGGGCCGGGGTTCACCCTGATCGTCCCGGGCGTCGACAAGCTCCGGAAGGTCAACATGCAGATCGTGACGATGCCGGTGCCCGCGCAGGAGGGCATCACCCGGGACAACGTCACGGTTCGCGTCGACGCCGTCGTCTACTTCAAGGTGACCGCGCCGGCCGAGGCGGTGGTCCGGGTGGAGGACTACCGGTTCGCGGTGGCGCAGATGGCGCAGACGTCGTTGCGTTCCATCATCGGCAAGAGCGAGCTGGACGATCTGCTCTCCAACCGGGAACAGCTCAACCAGGGGCTGGAGTTGATGATCGACAGCCCGGCCGTGGAGTGGGGCGTCACCATCGACCGCGTCGAGATCAAGGACGTCTCGTTGCCGGAGACCATGAAGCGGTCCATGGCCCGTCAGGCGGAGGCCGACCGGGAGCGGCGGGCCCGGGTCATCAACGCCGACGCCGAACTGCAGGCGTCGAAGAAGCTCGCCGAGGCCGCCAAGGAGATGTCCGAGCAGCCGGCCGCGCTGCAACTGCGGCTGCTGCAGACGGTGGTGGCGGTGGCCGCGGAGAAGAACTCGACGCTGGTGCTGCCGTTCCCGGTGGAGCTGCTGCGGTTCCTGGAGAAGGCGCAGCAGCAGGGACCGCAGATGGCCGCTCCGGTGCCGCAGATGCCTGCTCCGGCGCAGCAGCCGCCGCACCCGTCGGTGCCGCAATCGGCACAGCAACCGGTGCAGGAGCAACTTCCGCCGCTCACGCCTCACTTGGAGCCGCACCCGGGAGGGTCGGTTTCAAGCCAGGGCTAGTCCTCACGGGCTGAGCGGAGTTACTTGCGCGTAGTGTTTGCTGTGCGAATGGCCTGGGGTGACCGTGGACTGTCAAAAATTGGGGGGCGTGCAACCGCGTTCTACGCGCGTCCTGAAGTCGACCTTGTGCGCCCCCTGTGGGGTTCGGAAGAGTGGGCGCTCGTCAACCAGCCTTCCGGTCCACTGAGGTCCCCACACCCACCGGACCGCCCCCCCCACAGGAGGACGCGAGTTGAAGCACCGACGCATACCCGGGCGGCGGGTCGCCGTGGCAGGTGCGGGCATCGCCGCACTGGTCGCCGCGGGAGTCACCTTCCAGACTGCGAACGCGAGTGAGCCGGCGAAGTCCCCGGCGTCCGCGACCCTCTCGGCCCTGGCGGCCGGAAAGCTCGCCTCGACGCTCGGTCAGGACCTCGGCGCCGACGCGGCGGGAACGTTCTACGACGCGAAGACCAGAAGTCTCGTGGTCAACGTGGTCGACGAGGCCGCGGCGAAGACCGTCGAGGCGGCGGGCGCCAAGGCCAGACTCGTCGAGAACTCCCTGGCCGAGCTGAAGAGCGCCCGCGGCACCCTCAAGAAGGACGCCACCATCCCCGGCACCGCCTGGGTGACCGACCCGACCACCAACAAGGTGGTCGTCACCGCCGACCGTACGATCTCCGACGCCGAGTGGGCGAAGCTGACCAAGGTCGTCGGCGGACTCGGTGCCACCACCGAACTCCAGCGCTCGAAGGGGGAGTTCAAGCCCCTCGTCGCGGGCGGCGACGCCATCACCGGAAGCGGCGGACGCTGCTCGCTCGGCTTCAACGTGGTCAAGGGCGGCGAGCCGTACTTCATCACGGCCGGGCACTGCACGGAGGCCATCTCCACCTGGTCGGACTCCAGCGGCGACGCGATCGGCCAGAACGAGCAGTCGAGCTTCCCGGACAACGACTACGGCCTGGTCAAGTACACCGCCGGCGTGGCCCACCCGAGCGAGGTGAACCTCTACGACGGCTCCACCCAGAAGATCACGGGAGCGGCCGCGGCCACCGTCGGCATGAAGGTCACCCGCAGCGGCTCCACCACCCAGGTGCACAGCGGCACGGTCACCGGTCTGGACGCCACCGTGAACTACGGTAACGGCGACATCGTCAATGGCCTGATCCAGACCGACGTCTGCGCGGAGCCCGGTGACAGCGGCGGCTCGCTCTTCTCCGGCAGCAACGCGATCGGCCTCACCTCCGGCGGCAGCGGCGACTGCACCTCGGGCGGCGAGACCTTCTTCCAGCCGGTCACCGAGGCCCTCTCGGCCCTCGGCGCCCAGATCGGCTGACGGCCACCCGGCCACCCGACCGCGACCGCAAGTCCCGCCCCTCACGTGAGGGGCGGGACTTGCGCTGTTCCGGCCGTGGTTCCCCTCGCCAAAGAATCGCTGATGTGTTCGAATCATGTCGCTGACCGGGGCTGATGAGGTTAGAGTAATCGAACGAGAGTACGATGAGCATATCGGGTATATGGCCTGAAAGGGTCGAAAAGGGGTGGAGTGATGGAGGTGCGGCATGGCGGGCTTCGCCCATCTGCACGTCGCGTCCGGTTACTCCGAGCGCTACGGCGCGGCCCATCCCGAGCATCTCGTTCTGCGGGCGGCCGAGCGAGGTGTGACGGCGCTCGCGCTCACCGACCGGGACACGGTCACCGGTGTCGTCCGGTTCGCGCAGGCATGCGCGGGAACCGGAGTTCGGCCGATCTTCGGTGTCGACCTGGCGGTGGAGGCCCTGGCGCCCCCACCGCCCGCCCAGCGACGCCGCACCCCGGTGCGCGGTGGCGCGCACGTCGTCGAGCCGCCGCTGCGGTTCGTGCTGCTCGCGCAGAACCGGGAAGGGTGGGCGCGGCTGTGCCGCATCACCTCGGCCGCCCACGTCGGCACCGCGTCCGGCGCGGCACCGGTGGTGGTGCCATGGGAGGCGCTGCGCGAGTACGGCGGTCCCGGTCTGACCGTGCTGCTCGGGCCGCTCTCGGAGCCGGTGCGGGCCCTGGCGGCCGGGCGGGAGGACGTCGCGATGAAGCTGCTGGCGCCATGGCGGGAGATCTTCGGGAGTGAGGTCAGGCTGGAAGCCGTAGTGCATAAACGTTTCGGCACCGGACCGGGATCCCTCCGGCTGGCCGCCCGGACCCTGGCGCTGGCCGACCGCACCCACACCACCGCGGTGCTCTCCAACGCCGTCCGCTACGCCGACCCGGACCAGCACCGCCTCGCCGACGTCTTGGACGCCGCCCGGCTGCTGCGGCCCATCGACCGGCGCCGCCTGGACAGCGGACAGCGCTGGCTCAAGGACGAGAAGGCGATGACGGCCGTCGCGCACCTGGTCGCCGAATGCGCCGGAGCCGATGCCCGGCGGGCACGCCGCCTGGTGACGGACACCGCTGCCACCGCGGCCCTGTGCGACGTGGACCCCGAAGCGGACCTGGGGCTCGGCACGCGGCACTTCCCGGAACCCGCGCTCTTCGGCGCCGAGCCCGGAGCGGGGGGAGCGGCACAACTGCTGCGCCGGCAGTGCGAGGCCGGCATGGCCCGGCGGGGCCTGGACCGCGACCTGGCGGCGCTCGACCGGCTGGACGAGGAACTCAAGGTGATCTCCGCGCTGGACTACGACTCCTACTTCCTCGCCGTCGGCCAGGTCGTGGCCGACATCCGAGCCAAGGGCATCAGGGTCGCGGCCCGCGGCTCGGGCGCCGGTTCGATGGTCTGCCACGCGCTGGGCATCGCCACGGCCAACCCGCTCGACCACCGCCTGCTGTTCGAACGCTTCCTGAGCGTGCGCCGGGCATCACTCCCGGACATCGACATCGACGTGGAATCCGCCCGGCGGCTGGAGTGCTACGACACGATCTTCGACCGGTTCGGCAAGGAACGCGTCGCCGTCACCGCCATGCCCGAGACCTACCGGGCCCGCCGCGCCCTGCGGGACACCGGCCTCGCCCTCGGCATCGCGCCCGCGGACGTCGACCGGATCGCCAAGAGCTTCCCGCACCTGAGAGCCTCCGACATCACGGGCGCGCTCGCCGAACTGCCCGAACTGCGGCAACTGGCGGCCGAGGCACACCGGTACGGGCCGCTGTGGGAACTCGCGGAGGGCCTCGACTCCCTGGTCCACGGCATGGCCATGCACCCCTGCGGAGTGGTCATCAGCGACGCGACGCTCCTGGACCGGCTGCCGGTGCAGCCCACGCCGCAGGGCGACTACCCCATGGCGATGGCGGCGAAGGAGGAGATCGAGGACCTGGGCAACATCAAGCTGGACGTCCTGGGCGTACGCATGCAGTCCGCGATGGCCCACGCCGTCGCCGAGATCGAACGGACCACCGGCAACCTCATCGACCTGGACGACCCCAAGCAGGTACCGCTCGACGACGTCTTCGCGTTCAAGCTCATCCAGGAGAGCCAGACCCTGGGGCTGTTCCAGCTCGAGTCGCCCGGCCAGCAGGATCTCCTGTCCCGGCTGCAGCCCCGCGATCCGCAGGACGTCATCGCCGACATCAGTCTCTTCCGTCCCGGACCGGTCGCCGGTGGCATGCCCGAGCGGTACATCGCCGCCCGCCACGGCGGCACACCGTCGTACGCCCACCCAGACCTGGAGCCGGTGCTCGCCGACACCTACGGCGTGACCATCTGGCACGAGCAGATCATCGAGACCCTGTCGGTCATGACCGGCTGCGACTACGCGCTGGCCGAGGTCGCCCGGCGGGCGCTCGGCGAGAAGGACCGGCTGCCGAAGCTCAGGGACTGGTTCCACGGCCTGGCGCGCGCGCGTGGCTACAGCGCGGCCGTCCGGGACGAGGTCTGGAAGACCGTCGAGGCCTTCGGCGCCTACGGCTTCTGCCGCGCCCACGCGGTCGCCTTCGCCGTACCCGCCCTCCAGAGCGCCTGGCTCAAGGCGCACCACCCGGCATACCTGCTGGCCGGCCTGCTCGAACACGACCCCGGGATGTGGCCCAAGCGCGTCCTCGTCGCCGACGCCCGTCGCCGCGGTGTACAAGTCCTGCCCGTCGACATCAACCGCTCCCAGGTGAAACACACCGTGGAGAAGACCGACGGAGAGCAGCGGGGCGTACGGCTCGCCCTCTCCGCGGTACACGGCATCAGCGAGGACGAGTGCGCACGAATCGAACAAGGCCAGCCCTACGGATCCCTCTCCGACTTCTGGCAGCGAGCCCGCCCCAGCAGACCCACTGCCGAACGCCTCGCCGAAATCGGCGCTCTGAACTCCCTCCACGACGGCCGCCTCACCCGGCGCGATCTGCTGCTCCAGATCGCCGAACTCCACCGGGCCTCCCGCACTCGATCCGCCGGCAAAGGCCAACTGCCCATCGATGCAGGCGCTGTTGGCGGGGCGGAGCCGAGCGGCCTGCCGGAACTGACCGGACGCGAGGCCCTCAGCGCCGAGCTGAGCACCCTCGGCATCGACGTCTCCAGGCACCTGATGGAGCACCACCACCGCCTCCTTCGCGAGATCGGCGCGACCGACGCGGCCCACCTGGCCGGACTGCGCGCCGGCCAGCAGGTCCTGGTCGCCGGCGTACGGGCCTCCACCCAGACCCCGCCCATCGCCAGCGGTAAGCGGATCATCTTCGTCACCCTGGAGGACGGCTCCGGCCTGGTCGACCTGGCCTTCTTCGAGGACTCCCACCCGGCCTGCGCGCACACCGTGTTCCACAGCGGACTGCTGCTGGTGCGCGGTACGGTCCAGGTGCGCGGCACCCGCCGCACCGTCGTCGGCACCATGGCCTGGGACCTCGACGACATCGCCGCCGCCCGCCGCGACCACGGCCCCCAGGCCGCCCTCGCCCTCCTCGGCGAGAGCCGCCCGCACCCGACCCCGGCCCAGTTGCAGCGGACCCTGGCCAACGGCACCACCGGCGCCCGGTTGCATCCCTACGCCGACCTCCAGCCAGCCGGCACCCGCTCCGCCGACCTGAAGAAGTTCGGCCACCGCAGCCCGGGGAGCGCAGGATGACTACTGGGTCCCAGCTGAGCGCGTGGCCGACTGGCTCTACCCGCGGCCCGTCACCGCGCTAGCCGGGGTCGGGCGCACACGGCGGAAACGCTTCACAGATACGGCCTGCGCACCATCGGCCAGATCACCGGCCTGCCTTCGGTGACCCTGCAACGGCTCCTCGGCGTCGGTCAGGCGCGGTTGTTGGCCGAGCGCGCCCGCGGTCATGATCCCCGCCCGGTCACCCCCTCCGAACCGGCAGTGCACTTGGTCGCCGATCTCGTACTGGAGCGGGACTGCCTCGACCCGGCACAGGGACCACCGCGCAGTTCTGCTCAGGTCGTTGATTACTGGCTCTTCGCAGTTGCGGGTGTAGCGCCGAGAATGTAGAGCCGTTGGACGGTTGGATGAGTCGTCAGGAGGTGCGAGAGTCGTAGTTCTCGCGGTTTGCGAGGACCTCGGCCATGTGCGTCTGCGCCCAGTTTCTGAGCCCGCGCGTCATGTGGTGGAGCGAGAGGCCGAGGTCGGTCAGCTCGTAGGAGACGGTGACAGGGACGGTTGGCGTCACGGTACGGGTGAGCAGACCATCGTGCTCCAGCGACCGTAGCGTCTGGGTCAGCATCTTCTGGCTGACCCCGGCCAGAAGACGAGAGATCTCGGAGTAACGCATCGGCTTCGGAGCGTCTGCGTGTGCTGCACCGGGCTGGCCAGCGCTGTTGTCGCCGCCCAGCGCACACAGGATCAGGACGACCCACTTGTTCGAGATTCGGTCGAGCAGCTGCCGGCTGGGGCACCCTGCCAGGAAGGCGTTGTACTCCACCTTGGCCTGAGCCCTCTTCTGGCCCGCCTTCATCGTCGTCACTGATCGCACCTCTCACCAATGGGTGGGTTACGCACTCCAAAGTGCCTACTTCCCGACAGGAAGTTTCTCTCCAATGCTGATGCAGGGAGGCAGCAGGCGCCACCCCCCAAGTGCACGACGAAAGGCAACAAGATGAGCACACCCTCCCTCTCTCTTCCCGGCGGCACCTGGACTCTGGGCGACCTGACCGTCGCCCGGTTCGGCTACGGCGCCATGCAACTGGCCGGCCCGTGGGTCATGGGGCCGCCCGCCGATCGCGAGGGTGCCCTGGCCGTTCTGCGTGAAGCGGTCGACCTCGGTATCACCCACATCGACACCAGCGACGCCTACGGGCCGCGCGTCACCAACGAGTTGATCCGCGAGGCACTGCACCCCTATCCCGAGTCGCTGCACATCGTGACCAAGGTGGGCGCGACCCGCGACGACCAGGGCGGCTGGCCTACGGCCCGGCGACCCGAAGATCTGCGCCGCCAGGTCCAGGACAACCTCAAGTCCCTCGGGCTCGACGTACTCGACCTGGTCAACCTCCGACTCGGCAACGCCGAAGGTCCCCAGCCCGGCTCGCTCGCCGAGGCGTTCGAGACGCTCGTCGAACTCCAGCAGCAGGGCCTGATCCGCCACCTCGGGGTCAGCAACGCCACCGAGGACCAGGTCACCGAGGCACAGAGCATCGCGCCGATCGTGTGCGTGCAGAACATGTACAACCTCGCCCACCGCCACGACGACAAGCTCATTGACCGGCTCGCCACTGACGGCGTCGCGTACGTGCCCTTCTTCCCCCTCGGGGGCTTTACCCCGCTTCAGTCCTCGGCGCTCTCGGCGGTCGCCGCTCGATTGGAGGCGACACCGATGTCCGTCGCACTGGCCTGGCTGCTGCAGCGATCACCGAACATCCTGCTCATCCCCGGCACGTCATCGACGGCACACCTGCGCGAGAACATCGCCGGCGCGGGACTCTCCCTCTCCCATGAGGACTTGACCGAGCTGGACGACATCAGCCGCTGAATGCCCCAGAGCCGATGGCGAAGTTGGTCGAGTCGGTCAGCCAGGGCGTCCCAAGCGCGTTGAGTGAGATCATCATGCTCGGCCGGACACTGAAGAAGCGAGCCACCGCCGTGCCGGCCTACTTCGAACACCCAGGCACTTCCACCGGACCGACCGAGGCCATCAACGGACGGCTCGCACACCTCCGCGGCTCCGCCCTCGGATTCCGCAACCGCACCAACTACATCGCCAGATCCCTGTTGGATACCGGCGGCTTCAGGCTACGACGACACCCTGGATTGTGAAGAGCCTGATTATGGGTGAGCGGCCCGACGGGCGGCGCTGCGAGCGGGGTGGTGGCTTGCGGAACGGCGAGTCCGAGGCAGGCGGCTTGGAGGAGTTGGAGGAGTCCATCGCGAAGCGGCGCTTCAACTCGGCGTTCCCGGCGCGGAGTCTGGCGTTCTCCGCCTCGGCAACGTCCAGCCGGTCTTGAAGATCCGCGATCACGCGCACGAGATCGTCGTACGACGGACGGCGCTTGGACAGACCCACGGACAGACCAACGAGACGATCATGCGCAGGTCACACGACCTCGTGAGCAGTCACGCGGCGGCACCGTCGCGCTGCGGTATTTCTACCGCGGCCAGGGCGTCATCATCGGCGGAGCCATCACCGGCGGCGCCATCGCCGGGACCGTGGCCTACGACAAGTGGAGCAAGCGCCGTGCCGTCGCCGCCGAGGCCGCGCGCGAGACCACCTCGGAGGAGGCCTCCTCGGAACGCCCGCCGACGCCGGGCCCGCTCAGTAGAGTCAGGAGTACCGTGGCCCGACTGCCGCGGTACTCCCCGCTTCGCGGGGCCCGCGTCCTCTCCCCGTTCTTCGGGGAGGCGCTTCCTGCCTGCGCTCGGCTCGGGCAGCAACGGCTTGGTCAGTGCCCACAGTTCATCCGACACGATCCACGGTCGCGACTGACGATTCCCCACGACCAGACCAACGAGCAGACAAGCCCACAGCCACGTGATCAACAGCTTTTGTTGGAGCCAGTAAGGCGGCGAAGCTCAGGTCGCTCACTCCTCCATGCTGCCATTGGGCGTTGCCTGCACCACGGTCACCATCCTGGTGAGTGCAGCGCGCATGTAGCGGATCCAGAGCTGCTTGAACGGCCCCGCGAGGATCCAGCGGCGGCCTGGCAGCGGCCGGAAGTCGTAGGTCCACCGGATCGACGTGCCGGTGCCATCGGGCAGGAACGACCACTCGCCGCGCACCCCGGAGGTCAGCTTGGCCAGCACGTTGGTGAAGCCACTCAGCTCGTAGGCGAACCCGTGCCCCTCCGCGATCTCGGTAAGCCGCTCGTCGGCCCTGGAGCCGTCGGTGAACCAGGTCTGGCGCGACATCCCCGGCCGGTTCCAGGTGCCGGTCTGGTCGCGCACTTCCGCGACGCCGGGCAGCGGTCCCCACGGCTTGAACACCTGGGCGAGGTCGATCGGCACGATGACCTGGTAGGTGTGGGCGGGGCTGGACGCTGTACGGGCGAAGACGGTGATCGGGACACTCGTTCTGGTCATGCCACGAGCATCGCGGCCAGCGCCTGCCCGAGGCACACATGTGGGCTGCTCAACCGTGCTCAGTGCTGCCCACAGGTCACTCCCGGCCACTAGTGTGGCGGGGCCGGTGTGGGTGTCGTGGCCGGTTGTCGCAGCAGTTGTTCGATCAGGCGTTCCTTGGCCAGGGCGAGGTGGCGCCGGTAGGTGCCGTAGGGCACCCCCAGTCGTCGGGCGGCAGCCCTGTGGGTACGGGAGGCCGAGATGTAGGCGGCGGTGAGGGCCTCGTGGGCTTTGACGCCCGCCGGGTCGATCTGTATCGCGTCGAGGGCGGTGGTGAGGGCGCCGCGCAGGTCCGCGGCCGGATCGGGTGAGCCCGGCGCCACGAGATGGGAGTGCAGCAGGACGCTGGTCGCGAATTCGCGCGGGGTGTGCCAGGTGCGCAGCGCCTCGAGCACGCCTTCCTCGAACGCGGCGCGCGGCAGCTGGTCGCCCGGGCCCCTCACGGGGGCGGTTGCAGGCCATGTCGTCAGGGGCGCGAGTGCGGTGCGCGCCCAGTGTTGCACCCACTCCTCCACTGGTTGTTGTCGCCAGTCCCGGCCGAAGACGTGCTGTCGCAGGCCGCCGACGTCCACGGCCGCGACTTGCGGTATGCCGGCCTCGGCGAGGTAGCGTCCCCACCGGTCGGCGTCTTCGAAGACGGTGAAGGTCACCGCGCGTCCGTGGCTCCTCATCTCCTCGGCGATGGTGCGCCGGCTG
>JODI01000046.1 GCA_000720805.1 Streptomyces violaceoruber | reverse complement strand
CGAGATTCGCCTTAGTCTCGTGGGCTCGGAGATGTGTATAAGAGACAGGGGGTGGCGGACGCAGAGGCCGTGACGGGGGCGGAGGGCGTGCTCCCAGGGCTGCTCGTGACGCGCTGTTGGCCACAGGCGGTGAGGGCCAGGGCGGCGACGACAACCAGCGTCGCCCCGCCCCGTCCGGCACGCCGACCGGACGTCGAGGTCGAGATCTGCATGGCATGACTCTGCCATGAAGGTGAACGCACTTGCCTGGAGCGCACTCCAAGACGTTGGCTGGGTGGTCATGAAGTACACGCAGCTTGGACGCACAGGACTCAAGGTCAGCCGGCTGGTGCTCGGCACCATGAACTTCGGTCCGCAGACGGACGAGGCGGACAGCCACGCCATCATGGACGCGGCGCTGGACGCGGGGATCAACTTCTTCGACACGGCGAATGTCTACGGATGGGGCGAGAACAAGGGCCGTACCGAGAGCATCATCGGGAACTGGTTCGCCAAGGGCGGCGAGCGGCGCGACAAGGTCGTGCTCGCCACCAAGGTCTACGGCAACATGGCCGGGTCCGGCACCGTCGCCGCCTGGCCCAACCACGACAAGCTGTCCGCCGTCAACATCCGGCGTGCCGTGGACGCCTCGCTGAAGCGGCTGCAGACCGACTACATCGACGTCTACCAGTTCCACCACATCGACCGCGCCACTCCCTTCGAGGAGATCTGGCAGGCCATCGACGTGCTGGTCCAGCAGGGGAAGATCCTCTACGTCGGCTCCTCCAATTTCCCCGGCTACAAGATCGCGCAGGCCAACGAGACCGCCGCCCGCCGCGGCGGCACCATCGGCCTGGTCAGCGAGCAGTGCCTGTACAACCTCGCCGAGCGGCGCGCCGAGATGGAGGTCATCCCGGCCGCGCAGGAGTACGGCCTCGGGGTCATCCCCTGGTCGCCGCTCCACGGCGGGCTGCTCGGCGGTGTGATCAAGAAGGAGGTCCAGGGCGGTCGCCGCGCCTCCGGACGGGCCGCCGACACCCTGGCCGACCCCAGCTCCCGCGCGCAGATCCAGGCGTACGAGGACCTGCTGGAGAAGCACGGGGTCGAGCCGGGCGAGGCCGCGCTGGCCTGGCTGCTCACCCGCCCCGGCGTGACCGGCCCTATCGTCGGCCCGCGCACCGCCGAGCAGCTCGACTCCGCCCTGCGCGCGGTCGAGCTGGAGCTGAGCGAGGAACTGCTGACCGGCCTGGGCGAGATCTTCCCCGGCCCGGGGCCGTCTCCGGAGGCCTTCGCCTGGTAGCCGGCGGCTCGTGACGAGGGGCCGGCGGCCGGTCACGAGGGAGTGGCCGGCGGCTCGTGACGAGAGGGCGGCCGGCGGCGGTGGTCGGGCGTTACCTGCCGACCGCCGCCGCCACGGCCACCACCACGAACATCAGCACAAGCGCACCGGCCATGATCCGGTTCCGGGTTTTCGGGTCCACGCCATCGAGCCTAACCGGCCGCCCCCAGCGGCCAGCGGCCGACCGTCTCGTAGCGAGGCTGCTCCCCCGGAACCCCCGACGTCGGCAGGCTGCTGCGGACCAGGGTCAGCTCGCCCACCGTCCAGGTGCGGCTCCTGAAGTCCTTCAGCGCCTCCAGGTACGGCTGCGCCTCCACGCTCTCCCGGCTGCGGGCCACCGTGAGGTGGGCCTTGTAGCGGCGGTGCTCGCCCATCGGTACGCCCGCCTTGCGCGCCGCCGCCTCAGCGCGGTCGGCCAGCAGGCGCATCGCCTCCACGTCCCCCTCGGCCCCGGCCCACAGCGCCCGCCCGTGCCCGAACTGCCCGCCGCCGCGCACCGCCAGCGGGAAGGGCGCGGTACGGTGCGCCGCCCGCGCCAGCCGCGCCGACAGATCCGGTACGAGGTCGTCGTCCACCTCGCCGTAGAACGCGAGCGTGAAGTGCCAGCCGGGCCGGCCGGTCCAGCGCAGGCCGTCCGCACCGGGGAGCTTGCGCAACCCGGCGACCCGGGCGGCGAGTTCGTTCGACACGTCCTCGGGAAGCAGCACGGCGGCGAAGAGTCTCATGCGCACCAGCGTGGCAGCACGAGGGCCCGGTGCGGGGGCAAGGCCGCACCGGGCAGGGGGCTGATAGGACTGATAGAACTGATAGCGGGACTGATACCAGCTGACTGATACCAGCAGGGCGTCGACCGCTGCAGCAGGGCGTGGACCGCTACGCCGCCGCCAACTGCTGGCGCTCCCGCGGCACGAACCGCACCTGGGGACGCCTCCCGTTCCAGCCCACCGACAGCCGTAGGTTGCCGACGCGGGCCAGGATCAGGGCGACGCCCACGGCCGCGGCGGCCGAGACGGCACCGCCCGCCGCCAGGCCCGCCCGGACGCCGTACGCGTCGGTGATCCAGCCGGCGATCGGCGCGCCCACCGGGGCTCCGCCCATGAACACCATCATGTACAGGGCCATCACACGACCGCGCATGGCCGGTGCGGTGGTCAGCTGGATGCTGCTGTTGGCGGTGACGTTGACCGTCATCCCGAACATCCCGATCGGGGCCATGAGCAGGGCGAACAGCCACAGGGACGGAGCGATCGCGGCCACCGCCTCCATGGTGCCGAAGGCCACCGCGCCCGCGATCAGCACCCGCATCCGGGCCGTACCGCGCCGGGCCGCGAGCAGGGCGCCCGCCAGGGAGCCGACCGCCATCAGGGTGTTGAAGAGGCTGTAGGAGCCCGCGCCCGCGTGGAAGACGTCGTTGGCGAAGGCTGAGAGGTAGACGGGGAAGTTGAAGCCGAAGGTGCTGACGAAACCGGCGAGCACGATGGTCCAGATCAGGTCCGGACGGCCGGCCACGTAGTGCAACCCTTCCCGCAGCTGCCCCTTGCCGCGCGGCGCCCGTTCGACGACGTGCAGGTCACGTGACCGCATCAGCAGCAGACCGGCGAGCGGCGCGACGAAGGAGAGGCCGTTGGCGAGGAACGCGTAACCGGTGCCCACGCCGGTGATCATCAGGCCGGCGACGGCCGGACCGACCAGGCGGGCGGACTGGAAGTTCGCCGAGTTCAGGCTGACCGCGTTCTGCAGCTGCCCGGGGCCGACCAGTTCGGAGACGAAGGACTGGCGGGCCGGGTTGTCGACCACGGTCGCGAGACCCACGGCGAAGGCGGCGACGTAGACGTGCCAGACCTGGACGTGGCCGGAGAGGGTGAGGACGGCCAGGAAGATCGCGGTGAGGGCCATCGCCGACTGGGTGACCAGGAGCGTGGGCCGCTTGCGCAGGCGGTCGACCAGGACGCCGCCGTAGAGGCCGAACAGCAGCATCGGCAGGAACTGCAGGGCCGTCGTGACGCCGACGGCGGTCGAGGAGCCGGTGAGGCTGAGGACCAGCCAGTCCTGCGCGATGCGCTGCATCCAGGTGCCGATGTTCGAGACGACCTGGCCGGCGAAGAACAGGCGGTAGTTCCGCACCTTCAGCGAGCTGAACATCGAGGACTTGCGGGGGCCCTCGGGCGAGGCGCCAGGCGTCTCGGGGGCGCGCTTCTCGGGGGTGCGCTTCTCAGGGGTGGGCGGGGATTCGTGGGTGGTAGGTGCGGGGGCGGAGTCTGCTCCGGGTCCCGAACTCAAAAGGGTCGCCTCCTCGTGAACGCTGCCTTATAGGTGTGCGAGCTTCTCCAGTACCGGGGCGGCGGCGCGCAGCTTGGCCCACTCGTCCTCGTCGAGGCCGTCGACCAGGGTGGCCAGGAAGGCGTTCCGCTTGCGGCGGCTCTCCGCGAGCATGGCCTCGGCCTGCTCGGTCTTCGTGACGACCTTCTGGCGCCGGTCCTCGGGGTGCGGCTCCAGTCGGACCAGCCCCTTGGCTTCGAGCAGCGCCACGATGCGGGTCATCGAGGGCGGCTGGACGTGCTCCTTGCGGGCGAGTTCACCCGGGGTGGCCTGGCCGCAGAGGGACAGGGTGCCCAGCACCGACATCTCGGTGGGGCTCAGCGACTCGTCGACCCGTTGGTGCTTGAGCCGACGGGACAGACGCATCACGGCGGAGCGAAGGGAGTTCACGGCGGCAGCGTCGTCGCCATGGGTGAGGTCCGGCATCTCTTTAGCGTAACTCATTACTCTCGCTAAACAAGCTGGGGCGCACGAGGATTCCCGTGACACCGGCCACGGGCACCCGCACGGCGGCCGGCCGAGCCGCCCCGACCCACACCCGGTCCCACCGATCCACCACCGATCCACACCCGTACGAGTGAATCGACGGCGGAAAGTGAACGTCACCCGAAGCTCGCCCGCGACCCTCGTGCCATGGGGACCAGCGTGCTCAGCCTGCGGATAGACGGGGAGCTGCTCGAACGGCTCCGGCACCACGCGGCGAGGAGGGGAATGAGCGTCCAGGACTACGTGGTCCGGACGCTCGTTCGCGACGACTTCGACGAGCGGTTCCAGACCGCCGTCGAGGAGACGGAGAAGTTCTACGGGGTGACGTGACGCGAGGCCGAGCGGCTGTCGGGCGTCGGGTGAGGCCGAGCGGTTCCGCGGCGTCACCTGAGGCCGAGCAGTCCTACGCCGTCACCTGAGGCCGAGCAGTCCTACGGGGTCACGTGAGACCCAGCGCCGGCATCAGGTAGTAGAAGGCGAACACCGCCGACACGACGTACATCGCCACCGGGATCTCCCTGCCGCGGCCGGCCGCCAGGCGCAGCACCACGAAGGTGATGAAGCCCATGCCGATGCCGTTGGTGATCGAGTAGGTGAACGGCATCATCACCATCGTCACGAAGGCCGGGATGGCGATCGTGTGGTCGGCCCAGTCGATCTCCTTGATCGACCCGGCCAGGATCAGGAAGCCGACCGCGAGCAGGGCCGGGGTCGCCGCCTGGGACGGCACCATCGTGGCGACGGGGGTCAGGAACAGCGCCACGGCGAACAGCGCGCCGGTGACGACGTTCGCGAAGCCGGTGCGGGCGCCCTCGCCGACGCCGGCCGTGGATTCGACGAAGCAGGTCGTGGCCGAGGAGCTGCTCGCGCCGCCCGCGGCGACCGCGATGCCGTCGACGAAGAGGACCTTGTTGATGCCGGGCATCTGGCCCTGGGCGTCGGTCAGCTCGGCCTCGTCGCTGACACCCATGATCGTGCCCATGGCGTCGAAGAAGCAGGACAGCAGCACGGTGAAGACGAACAGGACGCCGGTCAGCACGCCGACCTCGTCGAAGCCGCCGAAGAGGCTGACCTTGCCGATCAGGCCGAAGTCGGGGGTGGCGACGGGGTTGCCCGGCCATTTGGGGGTCGTCAGGCCCCAGGACGGCACCTTCGCGACCGCGTTGATGATCACGCCCAGGACCGTCATCGTGACGATCGAGATGAGGATCGCGCCGGACACCTTGCGGACGATCAGCGCGAGGGTGAGCAGCGCGCCCAGGACGAAGACGAGCACCGGCCAGCCGTCGAGGTGGCCGTCGCCGCCGAGCTGGAGCGGAACGGTGGTCTGGGCGGCGTCCGGGATCCGGGAGACGAATCCGGAGTCGACCAGGCCGATCAGCATGATGAACAGGCCGATGCCGATGGAGATGGCCTTGCGCAGGCCGTAGGGCACGGCGTTCATCACCCGCTCGCGCAGGCCGGTGGCGACGAGCAGCATCACGATGAGGCCGGCCAGGACGACCATGCCCATCGCGTCGGGCCAGGACATCCGGGGCGCGAGCTGCAGGGCGACGACCGAGTTCACGCCGAGTCCGGCGGCGAGCGCGATCGGCACGTTGCCGATGACGCCCATGAGGAGCGTGGTGAACGCCGCCGTCAGGGCCGTCGCGGTGACCAGCTGGCCGTTGTCGAGCTGGTGTCCGTACATGTCCTTCGTGCTGCCGAGGATGATCGGGTTCAGCACGATGATGTAGGCCATCGCGAAGAAGGTGGCGAAACCGCCGCGGATCTCGCGGGGCAGGGTGCTGCCCCGTTCGGAGATCCGGAAGTAGCGGTCGAGGGCGCCGTGGGCGGACCCGGCTCCCGGCTTTTCAGGGGTGGGGACCTTGGCGGGGGCCGAGGTGGACATGTTTTGTCGTTTCCTACGATGAGAAGCGGTCGGGCACAAACGGTTTCAGTATGAACATATAACGCCGGACGGGCTATCTGCGCGCGTAGACCTGATCGCCTCGTAAGCTGTCCCCATGGCCGTGTCTTCTTCGGGATCCCCCAAGCGTGAGGCGCCGGAGCCCCTGGAGGGCCCGATCGTCCCGACCGTCGTCGGCGGCACGATCCTCTGGTTCGCCCTCTTCCTGGTGCAGCTCCCGTTCTACGGCTGGTTCGACGACCACGGGCACACCTGGTGGCTGTGGACCTGCCTGGCCGGGGCCGGGCTGGGGCTGATCGGCATCTGGTACGTCCGTCGCAGGGACGCGGCGATCAAGAACGCGGCGTCCGCCCAGGAGGCACAGGAACCCGCTCGGACACCGCCGGCCGAATAGCCGTCCCGCGGATCGGCAGGCCTACAACCACGGCACCATTCCCCCCGCCCCACGTCCTCCCCAGGTCGGATCTTCCGCCCATTCGGAGGGTGAAGCCCCAAAACCGCACGTACCGTCGAACGCATGACGCACATCGACGCGGGCGCCGAGCTCGACCCGGTGCACCCCACGACGGGCCCGGCGGTGACCGGTCTCACCGCGGCCGAGGTCGCGGAACGGGTCGCGCGGGGGCAGGTCAACGACGTTCCGGTGCGCAGCAGCCGGTCTCTGACGGAGATCGTCCGGGCGAACGTCTTCACCCGGTTCAACGCGATCATCGGCGTGCTCTGGCTGATCATGCTGGCCGTCGCGCCGATCCAGGACAGCCTGTTCGGCTTCGTGATCCTCGCCAACACCGGCATCGGCATCATCCAGGAGTGGCGGGCGAAGCAGACCCTGGACTCGCTGGCCGTGATCGGGGAGGCCCGGCCGACGGTACGGCGGGACGGGACCGCCTCCCCGGTCGCCACCAGCGACATCGTGCTGGACGACCTCATCGAGATCGGACCCGGCGACAAGGCCGTGGTGGACGGGGTGTGCGTCGAGGCCGACGGTCTGGAGATCGACGAGTCGCTGCTGACCGGGGAGGCGGATCCCGTGGTCAAGCGGCCGGGGGACCAGATCATGTCCGGGAGTTTCGTGGTCGCCGGCGGGGGCGCGTTCCAGGCCACCAAGGTCGGCCGCGAGGCCTACGCCGCCCAGCTCGCCGAGGAGGCCTCCCGGTTCACGCTCGTCCACTCCGAGCTGCGCTCCGGCATCTCCACGATCCTCAAGTACGTGACGTGGATGATGGTCCCGACCGCGATCGGCCTGGTCATCAGCCAGCTGTTCGTCAAGGACAACGACCTCAAGGACTCCATCGCGCGGACGGTCGGCGGCATCGTGCCGATGGTCCCGGAGGGGCTGGTCCTCCTCACCTCCGTCGCCTTCGCCATCGGTGTCATCCGGCTCGGCCGGAAACAGTGCCTGGTGCAGGAACTCCCGGCCATAGAGGGCCTCGCCCGCGTCGACACGGTCTGCCTCGACAAGACGGGCACACTGACCGAGGGCGGCATGGACGTCACCGAGGTGCGGACGCTGGGCGGCGGCGACGAGTCGTACGTGCGCAAGGTCCTCGGCGCGTTCGGCGAGTCCGACCCGCGCCCCAACGCCTCCCTCCAAGCCATCATCGACGCCTACCCGGACGTCGAGGACTGGCGGTGCACCGAGTCGCTGCCGTTCTCCTCTGCCCGCAAGTACAGCGGCGCCTCCTTCAGCGAGGGGAACGGGGAGAGCAGCACATGGCTGCTGGGCGCCCCCGACGTGCTGCTGCCCGACGACGACCCCGCCCTCGCCGAGACCGGCCGGCTCAACGAGCAGGGCCTCAGGGTGCTGCTGCTCGCCCGGGCCTCCCGCGACCTCGACGATCCCGAGGTCGCCGCCGGGGCCCGGCCCACCGCCCTCGTCGTACTGGAGCAGCGGCTGCGCCCGGACGCGGCCCACACCCTGCGCTACTTCGCCGAGCAGGACGTCCACGCCAAGGTCATCTCCGGGGACAACGCGGTGTCGGTGGGCGCGGTCGCCGCGAAGCTCGGACTCGACGGCTCCACCGTGGACGCGCGCCGGCTGCCCGCCGACCGGGACGGCATGGCCGAGGCCCTCGACGAGGGCACGGTGTTCGGGCGGGTCACCCCGCAGCAGAAGCGGGACATGGTGGGCGCGCTCCAGTCACGCGGGCACACGGTCGCGATGACCGGCGACGGCGTGAACGACGTCCTCGCGCTGAAGGACGCCGACATCGGGGTGGCCATGGGCTCCGGGTCGGAGGCGACCCGGGCGGTGGCGCAGATCGTGCTGCTCGACAACAGCTTCGCGACACTGCCGTCGGTGGTCGCGGAGGGGCGCCGCGTCATCGGCAACATCACCCGGGTGGCCACGCTGTTCCTGGTGAAGACGGTCTACTCGGTGCTGCTGGCCGTGTTCGTGGTGTGCTGGCAGGTCGAATACCCGTTCCTGCCCCGCCACCTGACCCTGCTGTCGACCCTCACCATCGGCATCCCGGCGTTCTTCCTCGCCCTCGCTCCCAACAAGGAACGAGCGCAGCCCCACTTCGTCCGGCGGGTCATGCGGTACTCGGTCCCCGGCGGGGTCATCGCCGCGGTCGCGACCTTCGTGACGTACCTGATCGCCCGCCACCACTACACCGGCGGCGGCGCGCTGGAGGCGGAGACGAGCGCCGCCACGCTGACGCTGTTCCTGATCTCCATGTGGGTGCTGGCGATCATCGCCCGCCCCTACACCTGGTGGCGGGTGGCGCTGGTGGTGGCGATGGGCGCCGCGTTCCTGCTGGTGCTGGTGGTGCCGTCGCTCCAGGAGTTCTTCGCGCTGAAGCTGGTCGGCATGACGATGCCGTGGATCGCGGTGGGCATCTCGGTGGTGGCGGCGGTCGCCCTGGAGGTGGCGTGGAAGTGGGTCGACCGCCGCGTTCGCGCCTAGCGGCCAGCCGTCAGCCGTTGGCGGTAGGCGTCACCTGACGTCGACGTAGTCACCGGCGGCGTTGACCGCCGGGGTCGTCGAGGTGCCGGCGAAGCTGAAGCGCCAGTAGCCGTCGGACGAGGCCGTGGCAGTGGCCTTCACGTTGCCGTACGAGTCCGAGGTCACCGTCTTGACGGTGGTGTACGTGCTGGTGCCCGCCTTGCGGAACTGCAACTTGACCGGCTGGCCGGTGTAGCCGTGGTACTTGTGGTCCTCCCAGTTGGCGCGGGACAGCTTGCCCGTGGAGGTGATGGTCTTGCCCTTGGTGACGGGCTCGGGACCGGCGTTGACGGTCAGCGCGGAGTTGCGCTGCACCAGGGTGGTCGCGAGGGGGCCCTGGTCCTTGTAGCCGACCTTGCTGTAGTCGATGCTGCTGCTGGACGGGTCCTGGCCGTTGAAGGCGATCGCCTCGGCTGCGCCGTGCCAGGTGCCGGCGTCCGCGTTGGCGAGGGCGCCGTCGTCGGCCGGGTGGATGTCCACGGAGCCGGTGCAGTTGGCGGTGGTCGACGAGGTGACGGTGCAGGTGGAGTCTTCGTCGTCGTAGACCTGGTTGGCCGGGTCGTCGAACGAACCGCGGTAGATGAAGGCGTCGGTGAAGAAGTCGTCCGCCGTGATGTCGACGTCCTTGCCGTGGGTCAGCGTGTAGGTGACCTTGGCGGAGACCACGTTGGTGGTGCCGACCTTGATCGCCGAGGCGATCTTGAAGTTCGAGAAGCTGACGTCCAGCGTGTACGGAGTGCCGGAGTCGGCCGCCTGCGCCGCCGGGACGGCGAGGGCGGTCAGGGCCAGGGCGCCGGTCACGACGGAGACGGCTGCCATTTTGGCTCTTGTGCGCATTGCGTTCCCCTGGGGGAGAAGTGATCTAGGAGCCTGTTGGCTCAGGCGATCAGATCCGTGAGGGGTGGGATTGGTTGTAGCCGAGGGGTTTGATTTGGTCCGTGCGTGGGCAAGGCTTGACGTTTGCATGACGAAAGCGGAACGTCGGCCTCAGCTCCCTGAGGCCGACGTTCCGCTTTCGTCGGGCGAGCTGGGCTTGTTCAGCGCACGTCGACGTAGTCACCGGCGGCGTTGACAGCGGGGGTCGTCGACGTCCCCGCGAAGCCGTACCGGAAGTAGCCGTCCACGGACGCCTTCACGGTGGTGCTCAGGTTGCCCTTGATGTCCGTCTTGATGGTCTTCACGGTGGTGTAGGTGCTGGAGCCCGCCTTACGGAACTGCAGCTTCACCGGCTGGCTCGCGTAGCCCGCGTACTTGAAGGTCTCCCAGTTGGCCCGGGCCAGCTTGCCGGTGACCGTGATGGTCTTGCCCTTCTTCACCGGCTCGGGCGAGGCGTTGACGGTGAGCTTGGAGGCCCGCTGGACCAGGATCTTGCCGAGGCCGCCCTGCGCCTTCTGGCCTTCGGTGCTGTAGACCATGGCCAGCCCACCGCCCGACCAGGTGCCGGCGTTGGCGTTGGCCAGGTAGTCCTCGCTCGGGTCGATCTCGATCGCGCCCTTGCAGTCGGCGGTGGTCGCCGAGGTGGCGGTGCAGGTGGCCGGGTACTCACCGAACAGCGCGTTCTCCGCGTTGTCGAGCGACGAACCCTTGTAGATGAAGGGGCCGTTGGCGAAGTCGTCGGAGGTGATGTCGACGTCGGCGCCGTGAGTCAGCGTGTAGGTGGCCGTGACGGAGACGCGGGCGGTCGTCCCGACCTTGACCGCCTTGGCGATCTTGAAGTTCGAGAAGCTGACGTCCGGGGCGGGCGGCTCGGCGGCGGCACGGAACGCGGTTCTCCCCGATCCGGACGAGGCCGCTGAACCGGAGGCGGACGAGGTGATGTGCGCCAGCGCCTGCTCGGCCCGCGCACGATAGGAGGAGCTGTCGGAGGCCTGCGCCGCCGGTACGGCGAGGGCGGAGAGGGCCAGGGCGCCGGAGACGGCGGCCACGGTGGCACGAGTGCGCATGCGTTTCCCCCAGGAGAGAAGGGCCCCGACGGTGGTCGTGCCGCCGGGGCCCTGATGACCATGGAGCCGTATGGCTCACATGGTCAGATGCGCGCGGGATGGAATCGGTTCGCCCGCTCCACCACTGATCGTGCGAGGAACGCCTCGCTTATCGCACGTCGACGAAGTCACCGGCGGTGGTGACCGTCGGGGTCGTCGAGGTACCGGCGAAGCTGTACCGGAAGTAACCGTCCACGGTCGCCTTCACGGTGGTGCTCAGGTTGCCCGTGGAGTTCGACTTGATGGTCTTCACGGTGGTGTACGTGTTGGAGTTCTTCTTGCGGAACTGCAGCTTGACCGGCTGGCCGGTGTAGCCGTGGTACTTGCGGTCCTCCCAGTTGGCACGGGACAGCTTGCCGGCCACCGTGATGGTCTTGCCCTTCTTCACGGGCTCGGGGGAGGCGTTGACCGTGAGCTTCGACAGGCGCTGGACCTTGTGGGTCTTGTAGGAGTAGTTCTCGTAGACCTGCTCGTCGTTGGCCAGGGCGGCTGCCCCGACGTGCCAGGTACCGGCCAGCGCGTTGGCGTACAGGTCGCCGATCAGGTCTTCGGTGTTCAAACCGGGCGTGACCGTGATGGTGAGCTTGCACTTCGACGTCGTGGCGCTGGACGCCGTGCAGGTGGCGGCATCCTCGTTCGGCACGAGGACACCGTCCGCGTGGTCGATGTTCGTGCCGTGCCAGAGGTAGACGACACCGTCCGCGATGCCGCTGGGGTGGCTGGCGGTCAGGGACACGGAGATGGTCTTGGCGACAGTGGTACCGAGGACGATGTTCTTGCCGGCGTTCACCGTCACGTTGGAGATGGTGGGCACTGCGGCGGCCGCTGCCCTGGGCGCCGACTTGGCGGACGAGGTCCCGAAACGCTCGGCGACGCTCGGCCGGTCCAGGCGCACGTCGCCCTGCGAGCCGGCCTGGGCCGCCGGGACGGCGAGGGCGGAGAGGGCCAGGGCACCGGTGACGGCGGCCACGGTGGCACGTATACGCATGTATTCCCCACGTGGAAGAAGGGTCCCGGCACCGGTCGTTCCTGACGGCTCGTCGTCGACGCGGGACCCAAGTGATCGTGAGTCTGTTGACTCATGTGAAGAGATCCACGGCGAATGTGAAAGGTTGTACGAGAGAAATGAATTTCTGGCGCGAACACCCACGGAGCGAGCGGGAGTTGCCCCGGAACACCCCGTCGGTGACGATCTGCGGGTCAGTCGAACCAGCGGTCCCGGGCCAGTTCCTGCGTCCGTGACGGATCCTCCAGCAACGCCGCCACCTCGAACCGCCGCGGCCACTGGCCCGCCGCCCAGGCGAGGCCCGCGGCCACGCCCTCCAGGGTGGCGGCGTGCAGCGTGCCGTCGTTCGTGAGGCGCCAGTCGATCTCCACGCCGTCGACGACGAGTTCCTCGTGTTCGACGTACGTCGCGGGGGTCCTCGCACCGAGGAGCACCCGTACCGGCTCCGGGACGTCGTGTTCCGTGCCCTCGGAGTCGACTTCGCCCGTGACGGACTCGCTCAGGCGCCGCACCTGGAACAGTTCGGCGAGTTCGGCGGCCCGCGTCGGGCGTACGGGCAGCAGGGGGACGCCCTCCGTGAAGGGCAGCAGGTCGGGTGAGTCGACAACCACGGCGTCTGCCGCGTCCACGACCTCGACCCGCCCGTCGACCACGGCCCGCAGCTCGTCCGGCAGGGTCACCTGCTCGGGGTCCAGGTCGGCCAACGCGCTGTAGAGACCGTGCAGTTGGGCGGCGCTCACCTCCCGGTCCGGGTCGGCCAGGCGCTCCAGCAGCTCGGCGGCGCCCCCCGGCTCGTCGAGCAGTGCGGCGACCGATGTCCGTACCCCCAGTGCCCGCAGGACCTGCTCGTCGTCGAACCCGGTCGCGTCTGCCTCCTCGTACAGGCCGCGCAGGAGCGGGTCGCCGCCGGCGGCGAGGAGACCGGCCGGGCGGCGGCCGTCGAGGACCGGATTGCCGCGCAGCCACCAGGCCGTGTACGGCCGTACGACCTCGTGCGTGCCGTCGGGCAGCAGGATCCGCACCGGTTCGACGATCGCGTCACGGAAGGGGGGTCGCGACAGCAGGGCGAGCGCCCGGGGCCACTGGTCGTCGTCCACCAGGTCCAGGTCCCGTACGGCGACCAGCTCCGTGGCGACCGGCGGTACCGGGGTGTCGGGGAAGCGGTCGAGGATGTCCTCGCACCACACGTCCACGGCGTCCAGCAGCCCGGCGTCGTCCGGTTCGGCGAAGTCGCCTTCCCTGGGCTCAAGTTCGTCGGGGTCGAGTACGACGTCGGTGGCCCGGACCAGGGCGAAGGTGGCGAGCACCCCGCAGGCGGCCAGCGGCTGCTCGCCCCACTTCTCCGCCAACTCGGGGTCCACGCCGGCGAGTTCGTCCTCGCGCATGACCTGGTGGAAAGGGCTGCCGGGCAGGACCAGTTCGCCCGCGGGGACCAGTTCGCCGTCCTCGTCGGGCAGCGCGAGCGCGCCGAGCCAGGGCTCGTCACCGGGCTCCAGGCCCGCGTCCCGGACCAACGCGAGGACGGTGTCGGCCAGTTCCTCGGCGTCGGGCACGTCCTGCTCCCAGTCCAGCCCCCCTTCCTCGTCCAGCGAGGCGGCGACGGCGGCCCGGACCTGCGGGGTCGTGAGCACCGCGCGCGGAGTCGCGGGCAGCGCGCCGAGCTTCTCCAGGAGGGGGTGGGCGGCGTCCGGGTGGGCGACCTTGAGGCCGAGCCGGGCGAGGACCTCGGGGTCGACGGGGGCGCCCTCCGAGGTGGGCAGGAGGACTTGGCGGGGGCCGATCGTCGTGCGCCCGTCGGCGAGGGGCACGGGGAGCCCGGACAGCCGGTCCGGATCGACGCCGGCGAGGCTGTCGTAGAGCCGCCGCCACCACTGCGGTGCTTTCTCCAGTCCGGCCAGCCGGTCCACGGCATCGGTCAGCGGGACCCGGGCGACCCCCAACGTCCGCAGCTCCACGCGTCGTTCGAGACCGGCGGGGAGCAGGGTGGGCAGCACCTCCGCGAGGACCCGTACGGTGTCGCTGCCCGCACCCTCCACCACTTCCGCGTCCCGCGGACGCAGCGACTCGGGCAGGTCGTCGTCATCGGATTCCTGAACGGCGGGGTGCAGCGCGGGTTCCAGCGCGGGCGGCAGGAAGGACGTACGCGGCAGACGGTCCAGGATCTCCTGCCGCAGCGTTCCGTCCAGCTCGCCCTTGCCCAGCGGGCCGGGCACCAGGTCGATGATGCCGGTGGTCACCGGGCGCCAGCCGGCGAGGAGTTCGGCGTAGGCGTCCGCCGCGCGCCGCACCAGGAAGTCGGTGAGCGGACCGGGGGCCGCGTGCCGGCGGGTGGTGTCCAGCGGGAACGACGCGATGAGCAGGGCGGGGACGCCGAGGGGTTCGTCGCTGGGGGTGGGGGCGTGCACGACCGGGCTGGTGCGGGGCCGGGCAGGTGAGCCGTCGGCATCGACCGGCACGGCCCAGGTGACCGACCAGTGCGGCCGCAGCCGCTCCTCGACGGGCCGGTCGGCGAGCAGCTCCGGCGTGAGCGGCCCGTGCGCGGCGGCCGTACGCCAGCGGGTCGTACCGTCCCGTGAGTCCTCCACGACGGTCAGGTCGCCGTCCGCGCGGCGGCGCAGCGTGCGCGGGGCGCCGTCTCCGGACTCGATGACCACCTCGTCCAGCCCGGGCAGGGCGAGCAGGAGGGCGTCGTCCACGGCGTCCAGCAGACGCTCGGCGAGATCGGCGGCTGCCGCGTCGCGCAGGGGCAGGATGACGGCCGTGTCGTACGGGTCGGGGGCGGTGCCCTCGGCGGCGAACGGGAGCCGCAGCAGCGGCACGTGTCCGTCGCGGCGGCGGATCTCGTCGCCCAGTCCGGGGCTGTGCCGGGCCACGTCGGCGGCGAGTTCCCGGGCCTCGGCGAGGGACCAGCGGACCCCGCCGTGCCGGCCGACGACGGCGGGCTCGTCGGTGACGGACAGTACGGCGGCGAAGCCGACGCCGAAGCGGCCGATGGTCTTCTCGTCCGTGTCGCGTTTGGCCGAGGCCCGCAGCGTGGCCAGGGACTCCACGCCCGCCGCGTCCAGCGGGGCGCCGGTGTTGGCGGCGACGAGCACACCGTCGCGCAGGGTGAGACGGAGTCGGCCGGGGACACCGGCCCTGGCGGCGGCGTCGGCGGCGTTCTGAGCGAGCTCCACGACCAGCCGGTCCCGATACCCGCCGAGGACGAGGTCCTCCTCGGCGTTGGCGTCCTCACGGAAACGGGCGGGACTGGTGGCCCAGGCATCCAGCACGCCTCGCCTGAGACGAGCGGTACCGAAAGGATCCGCACCTTCGGCCGCGGGCCGCACGAACTTGCTCACGTTGACTCTCCTCATCGGCGTGACGATGAAGGTACCGCGCGGTGCGCCGACGCCGGTTCGAAGGGCGCCCCGCGCCGATGCGAGCGCCGCCCGCGGCTCCGCCCGAGGTCAATCCCGCAACCCACCGAGCCGGGTGGTGAGTGGGCGTACGCCGCTGGACCGGGACGGAGTCGCCGGGGACGCGCACCCCGCCCACCCGAACCCACGGGCTACGGGCTACGGGCTACGGGCTACGGGCTACGGGCTACGGGCTACGGGCTACGAGTGCCCCAACTCCGCCGCGTCCTCGTCGGAGACTTCCGGTACGGAGCCGGAATCGCGCGCCGGCCGCAGCGGGAACGGGTCCACTGTCGTCTCGTCGATCACCGGCGGAGCCGGCCGCGGCGGCTTCGGCATGACCGCCGCCTCGGAATGCCCGCCGCAGCCGTACGCCAGCGACACCAGCCGGCCGTCGGCCGGCGAGAACTCGTTGGCGCAGACGCCGAAGGCCTGTCCCAGCGAGCCCCCGATCGGCACAAGGAATCCACAGCTCACACACGAGGCGGGCGCGGCCTGCGCCATGGGGGTCTTCGCGCCGTACGACTCCTCCCACCGGTCGGCGGCGACGTGCAGGCCGTAACGCGAGAGCACCCGGGCCCGGCGCATGCCGAGTTCCTCGGCGACCGCGGCGATCGATCCGCGCGCGGGGACGGCGGGCAGGCTCGCCGGGGCGCTCGGCGTGACCTCCGCGTCCTCCGCCTCGACCAGCTCCGCCATCTCCTCGGAGACGGGGGCGTTGGGCAGCGGCTCGTCGTCGCCGGTGTAGCCGGGCTCCAGGCGCAGGTCCTCGGCGTCGGTGGGGAGCAGGTCGCCGGGGCCCATGTCGCCGGGCCGCAGGCGTTCGCTCCACGGCACCCACTCGGGGGCGAGGAGGGCGTCCGGGCCGGGGAGCAGGACCACCTCGTCCAGGGTGACGATCTTCGCGCGGGAGGCGCGGGCGACGGTGACGGCCCAGCGCCAGCCCCGGTACCCGAGCTCCTTGCACCCGAAGAAGTGCGTGACGACCCGGTCACCCTCGGACACCAGGCCCGTGTGCTCGCCGACGACGCCGGGCGCGGCGGCCTCCTCGGCGGCGGCGCGGGCGAGGTCGACGGCCTCGGCGCACAAGCGGTCAGGGGTGCGGCTTCGCGTGGTCGCTGCGCTCACAGGTATCGCTTCTCTCCTACGCCGTCTCTCGGGTGCGTCTGCCTGCCGGCGACGGGGCGGACGGAGCGGACCCGGGGACCGCGTCGACGTCCACGCCCGCTCACGCTCGGGCGCACCTCTACCACCCATTCTGCGGGATGGCTGAGATACGCACGCTACCTGCTCCCGTGCGCCTGGCCTACACCGACGGGACTGTTCCCGGTCAGATCCCGGTCAGATCCCGGCCAGATCCCTGCCGGAAGTGCGCGTCCATACGCGCGGTAACCGCACTACGTAGGGCTTTCTCGGGGCACTATGACGGGGTGGCAACCGCGAAGACGCCCCAAGGTGCCACCGGGATCGGTGGGTCCAGAGGGCTCAAAGGGATCAAAGAAACCAAGGGAAACAAGGGGAGCAAGGGGAGCGGTCGAGGCGGCGGTTCGGGCCGGATGAACGGCTCTCTCCGCTCGATGGGCCGCGCCCTGCACCTTCCCGTCACCGGCCCTGCCCGCGGCATCCGCAAGGTGACCCACGCGCACGGGGCCGGTGAGTCCGGGCTCGGCAAGCTGATCGAACTGCACGGGGTGAACGGCGCCGGCGATGTGATGATCACCATCGCGCTCGCCTCCACCGTGTTCTTCTCCGTGCCCACGGACGAGGCCCGCGGCCGCGTCGCCCTCTACCTCGCCATCACCATGGCGCCCTTCACGGTCCTCGCACCGGTGATCGGCCCCCTCCTCGACCGTCTTCCGCACGGCCGCCGCGCGGCGATGGCGGGCGCGATGCTCGCCCGGGCGCTGCTCGCGCTCGTCCTGTCGGGCGCGGTGATCAACGGCAGCATCGAGATGTACCCGGCCGCGCTCTGCGTCCTGGTCGCGTCGAAGGCGTACGGCGTCGTGAGAAGTGCCGTCGTGCCCCGTCTCCTGCCGCCCGGGTTCTCCCTCGTGAAGGCCAACTCGCGGGTCACCCTCGGCGGGCTGCTGGCGACCGGGATCGCGGCGCCGATCGGGGCGGGGCTCCAGGCGATCGGACCGCGCTGGCCGCTCTACGGCGCCTTCGTGATCTTCATCGCGGGTACGTTCCTGTCCTTCACCCTGCCGCCGAAGGTCGACTCGGCCAAGGGCGAGGACGTCGCGCTGCTCGCGGCGGACGAGAAGCACCTGCACGGGCCGCACCTCAAGCCGGTCAAGCGGCCCGGGCTGCGCACGGTCGGCATCGCCGTCACCCACGCCCTCGGCGCCAACGCCGCCCTGCGCTGCCTCTCCGGCTTCCTGATCTTCTTCCTCGCCTTCCTGCTGCGGGAGCATCCGCTCACCGGCGAGAGCGCGGCGGTGTCGCTGGGGATAGTGGGCGTCTCGGCCGGCGCGGGCAACGCGATCGGTACGGCGGTCGGGGCGTGGCTCAAGTCGAGGGCGCCGGAGATCATCATCGTGACGGTGGTGGCGGTCGTGCTGGGCACGGCCGTCACGGCGGCCGTCTTCTTCGGCGCGTTCCTGGTGGCGTGCCTGGCGGCGGTCGCCGGGTTCTCGCAGGCACTCGCCAAGCTGTCCCTGGACGCGCTGATCCAGCGGGACGTACCCGAGCAGGTACGTACGTCGGCGTTCGCCCGCTCCGAGACGCTGCTGCAGATGGCCTGGGTGTTCGGGGGCGCGGTCGGCATAGTGATGCCCCTCAACGGCACCCTGGGCCTGTTCGTGGGCGCCGCCTTCGTCGCCATCGGCTGGCTGACCACCGTCAAGGGCCTCCTGACCTCGGCCCGCCACGGCACAGCCGCCAAGCCACGGGTGGCGTAGGGAGCGTCGCGGACAGGCCGGGAGCGTCGCCGGTGAGGTACAGAGCGTCCCGGGCGAGGTAAGCGGCGCCGTGGGCCCACCCGGACCAACTCGACGGCGCGCGGCGGTCCCCGGACGGCCTCCACTGCGCCCGGGCGGCGCGGGGCGGGTCCCGGACAGCCTCCGTGCACCCCGGCGCCGTAGGACCGCCATCGGCGGCATCGGGCGAGATCGGGTGGCTTCCCGGCCCACGCAGAGCCCCCGGCCCACGCAGAGGCCCCTGAGCCGCAGGGACCCCGACGACGCGGGCACCAACCCGGACGACGTGGGCACCGCCGGCGTGGCGAGAGCCACCGTGGATCACAACGCACCCCCGATCGGGCACGCCGCGTACCCCGCGTGGAAGCGCCGGTGGGCGGGCCCGATAGCCTTCGGCCATGACCACGATGCAATCCGCTGTGCGACGCCGCCGCGCTGTCGCCGCCGCCGGCGCCGTATCCGCCGGACTGCTCGTCCTGTCGGCCTGCGACAAGCCGACGCCGCGCGTCACCGTCACGGTGGGCAGCCACTCGGTGAGCGCCGAGGCCAAGTGCTACGACGACGGCAAGGACATCGGCCGCCAAGAGGCCACCAAGTGCGCGCTGAAGAAGGCGTCGGACGGGATCGAGGTGCCGCAGAGCGAGACGCTGCGCATCGGCGTCGACCCGGAGATCGCGGACACGGGCTGGGCTCTGTGGATCAACGGCCAGCAGGTCACCAGCGTGTACAAGAAGACGTACTACTCCTTCCAGGGCGTCGACCTGTTCGCCGACCAGCAGGGGCAGGCCGCGCCGAAGACGCTGTACATCAGCATCGTCCAGCAGAACAAGGCCGCCCAGAGCAACGAGTTCAAGGGCGTGTGGAACTTCAAGCTGCAGAACGCGGACGCCTGAGCGGCGCTCGCGTCAGCGTCCGCGTACCGACATGCGCGTCCTCGTAGCCACCGCGGTCCCGGTCGAACGGGACGCGGTGGCTCGCGCGTTCCCGGGCCCCGTGCCCGCACGGGAGGTGCCGCTTCCCGGCGTGGTCCTCCAGCGCCTGCCGGGAGGGTACGACCTCCTCGCCGCCGGTGTCGGCCCCGCCCTCGCCGCCGCCTCCACCGCCACCGCCCTCACCGCCGCCGCCCTCGACGGCGCCCCCTACGATCTGGTCGTCTCCGCCGGGATCGGCGGCGGATTCCTGCCGGACGCGCCCCTCGGCTCGCTCGTCGTCGCCGACGAGATCACCGCGGCCGACCTGGGCGCCGACACGGCCGACGGGTTCGTACCGGTGACCGAGCTGGGCTTCGGGACCGTCACCCACTGTCCACCGGAATCACTCGTACGAGAGGTCATGTCGGCGACCGGAGCCCGCGCCGGCACCGTGCTGACCGTGTCGACGGTGACCGGGACCGCCGCCCGGGCCACCGCACTGCGCGCCCGCCACCCCCGTGCCCTCGCCGAGGCCATGGAGGGCTTCGGGGTCGCCGAGGCCGCCGCCGCGCACGGCGTGCCGGTGCTGGAACTGCGCGCGGTCTCCAACCCGGTCGGCCCGCGCGACCGCGCCGCCTGGCGCATCGGCGACGCGCTGACCGCCCTCACGGCCGGCTTCGGGAAGCTCGCGCCCGCACTGGAGAGTTGGAAGACACATGACCGCACTCACTGAGCCACTGCAGATCGCCTACTCCCCCTGCCCGAACGACACCTTCGTCTTCGACGCCCTGGCCCACGGCCGGGTGCCGGGCGCTCCCCCGCTCGACGTGACGTTCGCGGACATCGACATCACCAACGGCATGGCCGAGCGCGGCGAGTCGGACGTGCTGAAGGTGTCGTACGCCGTGCTGCCGTACGTCCTCGGCGAGTACGCCCTGCTGCCCTGCGGGGGCGCGCTGGGCCGGGGCTGCGGCCCGCTGGTGCTGACACGGGAGGCGGAGGTCGACCTCACCGGCCGTACGGTCGCCGTGCCCAGCGAGAAGTCGACGGCGTACCTGCTGTTCCGCCTGTGGGCCGCCGACATACTCCCCGGGGGCGTCGGCGAGATCGTGGTCATGCCGTTCCACGAGATCATGCCCGCCGTGCGGGACGGGAAGGTGGATGCGGGACTCGTCATCCACGAGGCGCGTTTCACCTACCAGAACTACGGCCTGCACAAGCTCGCGGACATGGGCGAGCACTGGGAGTCGACGACCGGGCTACCGATCCCGCTGGGCGCCATCATCGCGAAGCGCTCTCTTGGCACGGAAACGCTGACACTGCTGGCCGATTCCATTCGTACGTCCGTCCGGGCAGCCTGGGATGATCCCGAGGTTTCCCGCCCATATGTCATGGAAAACGCCCAGGAAATGGACCCGGCCGTCGCCGACCAGCACATCGGGCTGTACGTCAACGAGTTCACCGCCGACCTCGGCGAGAACGGCTATGCGGCGATCCGGGGTCTGCTCACCCGTGCGGCGGCCGAGGGGCTGGTACCGCCCCTCGGCCCGAACGCGCTCGATTTCCCCTGAGGCTCCCGCGAGGTTTCCCCCGGAGGTTTCCGCTGAGGCGCGGTCACACGTCCAACTGGTCGGCGACCGCGCGCAGCAGACCGGCGATCTTCTTGCCGGAGACCTTGTCGGGGTAACGGCCCTTCTCCAGCATCGGGGTGATGTTCTCCAGGAGAGTCGTCAGATCCTGGACGATCGAGGCGAGTTCGTCCGGCTTCTTGCGGGTCGCGGCGGCGACGGAGGGCGTCGGATCGAGAACCGTCACGGAAAGCGCCTGGTCACCGCGCTGCCCGGCGACCACTCCGAACTCCACTCGCTGCCCCGGCTTGAGTACCTCGACTCCGGCGGGCAGGACCGAGGAATGGACGAAGACGTCGCCGCCGTCGTCACGGGAGAGAAAGCCGAAGCCCTTCTCACTGTTGAACCACTTGACTTTGCCGGTAGGCACGTCTGTCCTCGTCCTCGTACTCGTCGGGAAAACCGCTTCTGGAAACGGCTCTTGATAGCACTTGGGCGGGTCGTCGGGACCCGCCGGTACCAAGGCTAATGGTCTTCAGGCCGCTGACAAGACGTCACCGGGTTGTTCCTTCGCGCAGGGAACTACCCTGGTCGGGTGCGTGACAAAACCCAAACGAATTCCGCCGAGCCCGGTGACCGACTGATCCGTACCGGTGCGGTCGTCTTCTTCATCGGTGCCGTGGCCACTCTCGTCACCGTGGCCCCGTTCCTTCTCGGCACGACGCCTTTTCCGGCGTACATGTTCGGACTGAGCATGCTGATGGGCGTCGGCTTCCTGCTGGCCGGAGCGGGGGTGCTCCGGTCGATCGCGGCGGGCCGCCGTCAGGCGCGGGCCGCCGACCGGTAGGACGCGAGCCAGTCCGGGAACTGAGTGAGGTCGGTGAGGACGACGTCCGCGCCGGCCGCGGCCAGCTCGTCCATGCCGTACGGCCCCGTGGCCACGGCGACCGAGAGGGCGTCGGCGGCCCGGGCGCCCCGGATGTCCCCGAGGTGGTCGCCGACGTAGACGCCCGCGCCGTGCTCGCGCAACGCCTGCGCCTTCTGCTCCGCCCACAGGTCTCCGACGACCGCGTCCGGCTCGATGCCGAGGTGCTCCAGGTGCAGTTTGGCGTTGGGCTCGTGCTTGGCGGTGACCACGAGGGCCCGCCCGCCGGCCGTGCGCACCGCTGCGATCGCCTCACGGGCACCGGGCAGCGCGGGCGTCGGCCCGATCGCGATCGCGGGGTACATCTCGCGGTAGAGATCCGCCATGGCCGGCACCGCCTCCGCCGGGAACCAGCGGATCAGCTCCTCGGCGAGCGGCGGCCCGAGCCGCGTGACCGCCTGGTCGGCGTCGATGTACGTCCCCGTACGCTCGGCCAGCGCCTGGTAGCAGGCGCGGATGCCGGGCCGGGAGTCGATGAGCGTCATATCGAGGTCGAAGCCGACGGTGGGGGCGGAGGAGGAGGTCGCGGAGGGCATGGGGCTCATTCTGCCCAGACCCGGTGACCGTCAGGCGTCCGGCCTGTGGCGGTCCGGCTGCGGCTGCTCCCTACCGTGCTGTTGCCCCGTGCCGGTGCCGTCACCCCGTACCGTGCCGTCGCTCCGTACCGCTGCGGCCGGAATGTGCCCTACCTCCGCCGCTGTGACCGCCACACCAGGAACAGCGCCGACGCCACGGCCGCGCCCCGGACCACCCACGGCCAGGTCTCGGCGATCGCGGTGCTCATGTGGTCCTCGGGGATGGGCCGGCCCCAACGGCCCTCGGTGCGGCCCCAGAGCCAGACGACGCCGGCCGTGAGGGAGAGGCCGGGCAGGATCACGACGGCCCACTTGGTCTCGGCGTCGGTCAGGCGGCGGGAGGCGTAGGCGATGGCCCAGCCCAGGACGAGGGCGATCCAGTTGCCGAGGACGGCACCGGCGACGAGGAGGCCGGCGGCGAGGAGGAGGAAGGGATTGCTCCAGCCGCCGGCCGTGCCGCGCACGGGAAGGAGCCGGCGCCGGGTGGGTACGACCGCCTCCCCGGCCGGGGCGGCGGGCGCGCTTCCCTCGGCCCCCGCCCCGGCGCCGCTCTTCCGCGGCTTCCACCAGGTCTGCCGGGGCTTCCCGGCGGCCTTCTCCACGACCGGGGCGGGCGGCGCCGCGGCCTCCTTCTCCGGGGCGGAGGGCTCCTTCGGCGGCGGGGGCTTGAGGAGTTCCGGGATCTCCACGCCGCCGACGAAGCCGGGCACGCTGTCCCCGACCCCGAACGGGCTGCTGTCCACCCGCCACCAGTCGGGCTGGGACAGGCTGTCCCCGAGCTCGTCCAAGCCCGCGAGGTGGGGCGAGGACCTGTTCTCGGGCGGGGCGGGCCGCGGGGAGGTCTCGGCCGGACGGGGGCGCGGTACGGACCGCCGCAACCGCTTGGATTGGCCGGTGTCCTCGGTCTCGACGTTCCCGTCGCCTCCGTCCGGCTGTACGGGCACGGCGGCGGCCGGGGCCTGGGGGACGCCCCCGGCCGTACCGCCGCCCGCCGCGTCGACGACCTCGTGGGGGCTGCCGAGCCGGGCGATGATGCGGCGGACCGCGGCGGGACTGTCGACGGTGGCTTTCGCGCGCCGCCGGTCGATCTCGTTGCGCAGTTCGGAGACCAGGCGCATCCGGATGGACGACGGCAGCTGCCGCTGCTGGGCCACGTCGCCGACGCGGCTCAGATACTCGTAGACGACCTGGTCGCTCTCGATACCCACGAAGTCCCCTCCGGGGGTCGGTGCCTCGGATACCCCGCGACTCGACGTTAGCGCAGGGTGGGCGGCGTGCGGATGTGTCAGGTCGGCTCGCATCCGCAGGGGTTCTCCACCGACGGTTCTCCGCTTCGGAGCGCAGGCGGTCGCCGTACGCGCGCAGGACGTCCCGGCCGCCCCGGTCGGTGGGGCAGGTCGGGCCGGACCTCGCCGGGGCCGCCAGGGTCCACCGAAGGAAATTCATGCGTCCGCCACCTGGGAAACCTTCCGTTCGCCTGGCGGGCACCCGGCCGACGGGCCACCCGCTACCGTTGACCGGATGAGCAGCGATGAGAAGCCGGCGGCGCCCCGGTCCCTCGCGGAGGATCTCCGCGCCCGGGACGACGGGTCCCTCGCCGCGCTCCTGCGCGCCCGCCCCGACCTCATCACCCCCGTCCCCACCGATCTCACCCAGCTCGCCACCCGGGCCGGCACCCGCGCGTCGGTGGTCCGCGCGCTGGAGCGGCTGGACCGGTTCGCGCTGCAGGCGGCGGAGGCGCTGGCCGTGGCGGCGGACCCGGCGCCGTACCAGGAGTTGCTGGGGCTGATGGCGGGCGACGCGGGCGACCCGGCGGTCACCGCCGCGCTGCCCGGCGCGCTCGGCACCCTGCGCGGGCAGGCCCTGGTGTGGGGTGCCGACGACCGCCTCCGGCTCGTCCGCACCGCCCGTGAGCTGCTCGCGCCCTCCCCGCAGCACCCGTCCCCGACCGGTCTGGGCCCGACCGTGCAGGAGGCGACGGCGGGCATGTCGCCGGGCCGTATCCAGGAGCTGGTGACGACGGCCGGGCTGCCCACGACCCACGACTCGGTGTCCGCGGTCACCTCCCTCACGACGCTGTTCACCGACCGCAGGCGGATGGCGAAGCTGCTCGCCGAGGCGCCGGCCGAGTCCCGGGAGGTACTGTCCCGCCTGGTCTGGGGTCCGCCGTACGGCCAGGTCACCGCCGACCCCGCGCCCCATCTGCGCTGGCTCCTGGACCGGGGGCTGCTGCTGCCGACGGCGCCCGGCACGGTCGTACTCCCCCGCGAAGTGGCCCTGCACCTGCGCGAGGGCCGCGCGCACCGCGCCGCCGAGCCGTTGCCGCCCGCGGTGGAGGCCGCCGCCACGCACCGTCCACAGGTGGTGGACGCGACGGCTGCCGGGCAGGCGTACACCGCGCTGGCGACCGTCGAGGAGCTGCTGAAGGACTGGGACGAGGGCGGCCCCGCGGTGCTGCGGGCCGGCGGTCTCAGCGTCCGTGACCTGAAGCGGACCGCCGTCGCGCTCGACGTCTCCGAGCCCGTCGCCGCCTTCTGGGTCGAGCTCGCCTACGCGGCCGGCCTGATCGCCTCCGACAACGAGGCCGACGAACGGTACGCGGCGACCCCGGCCTACGACGAGTGGCTGGAGCAGCCCCCGGCCCAGCGCTGGACCCGCCTCGCCGAGGCCTGGCTGGCGGCGACCCGGACGCCGGGGCTGGTCGGCGGACGGGACGCGAAGGAACGTACGTTGTCGGCCCTCGGCCCGGGTCTCGACCGCTCGGCCGCCCCTGAGGTACGGCATCGGGTGCTGGTCCTGCTGGCCGGGCTGCCGGAGGGGACCGCCCCGGCCGCCGAGTCGGTACTGGCCCGTCTGCGCTGGGAGCGGCCGCTGCGCGGCCCGCAGCGCGACGACGACCTGCGCGCCCGGCTCGCCCGCTGGACGCTGACCGAGGCGGAACTGCTGGGGGTGACCGGGCGGGGGGCGTTGTCGGGGCACGGGCGTGCGCTGATCGGAGCGCCGGCCGGGAAGCCGGCGGCGGGCGCTTCCTCCGGGATGACGAAGGCCGGTGGCCGTCGGGCTGGGAGCGGGGCCGACGCCTCCTCGGCTCCTTCCTCGGAGCCGGACTCGACTCCTTCCACGGGGCCAGGTGACAAGCTGCCCGTCCACCATCACGCGGTCCCGGCACACGCTCTGTCACCGCTCACGCCCCCCGAGCAGGCCGTCGCCTCCGCGGCGGCCGCCCGGCTGCTGGCGCCCCTGCTGCCCGAGCCCCTGGACCACGTGCTGCTCCAGGCCGACCTGACGGCGGTGGCGCCGGGCCCGCTCCAGCGGCCGCTCGCGGACATGCTGGACGTGCTGGCGGAGGTGGAGTCGAAGGGCGGGGCGACCGTGTACCGGTTCACGCCCGCCTCGGTACGGCGCGCGCTCGACTCCGGCCGGGCCGCCTCCGACCTGCACGCCTTCCTCGCCGAGCACTCCCGTACGCCGGTCCCGCAGCCCCTCGCCTACCTGATCGACGACGTGGCCCGCCGCCACGGCCACCTGCGCGTGGGCGCGGCCTCGGCGTACGTCCGCTGTGACGACGACGCGATGCTCAACGAGATCATGGCCGACAAGCGTGCCGCGGGGCTGCGGCTGCGCCGGCTGGCCCCGACCGTGCTGGCCACCCAGGCCGACCCGGCCGCGCTCCTCGACGGTCTGCGCGCGATGGGCTTCGCCCCGGCCGCCGAGTCCGCCGAGGGCGACGTACTGATCACCCGCGCCCTCGCCCACCGCACCCCGCCCCGCACGGCCCCCGAGCCGGTCCCGGACGGCCCGCCGACCCCCGACCCGAACCTCCTGACCTCCGCGATCCGCGCCATCCGCGCGGGCGACCTGGCGTCCACCACCCCCCGCAAGCCGACCTCGGCCGACCCGTCCGGCGGTGAACTCCCGCGCACCAGCGCCGCCGAGACCCTCGCCACCATGCAGGCGGCCGTCCTCACCGGCGAGACCGTCTGGATCGGCTACGTCAACGCCGAGGGCTCCGCCACCCAGCGCGTCATCGCCCCGATCCGCGTCGAGGGCGGCTTCGTGACGGCGTACGACCACACGGCGGACGAGGTCAGGACGTACCCGCTGCACCGCGTGACCGGGGTGGCGGAACTGGCGGACGACTGACCCACTTCCGCGCGCCGTACGGCACACTGGAGGTTTGGCCGGGCAGAGCCACGCCAGCCACAGGCAGAAAGGCAACCGCGCGTGAATGGTCCCCTGATCGTCCAGTCCGACAAAACTCTGCTCCTGGAAGTCGACCACGAGCAGGCCGGCGACTGCCGTCGGGCCATCGCGCCGTTCGCGGAGCTGGAGCGGGCGCCGGAGCACATCCACACCTACCGGGTGACGCCGCTGGGGCTGTGGAACGCGCGGGCGGCCGGGCACGACGCCGAGCAGGTCGTGGACGCGCTGGTGCAGTTCAGCCGGTACCCGGTGCCGCACGCGCTGCTGGTGGACATCGCCGAGACGATGGACCGGTACGGGCGGCTGACGCTCAGCAAGCACCCCGCGCACGGGCTCGTGCTGACGACCACCGACCGTCCGGTGCTGGAGGAGGTGCTGCGGTCGAAGCGGATCGCTCCGCTGGTCGGCAACCGCATCGACCCCGACACCGTCGTCGTGCACCCCTCCGAGCGCGGACAGATCAAGCAGACGCTGCTGCGACTGGGCTGGCCGGCCGAGGACCTCGCCGGGTACGTGGACGGTGAGGCGCACGCGATCGAGCTGGACGAGGACGGATGGGCCCTGCGGCCCTACCAGAAGCAGGCCGTGGAGAACTTCTGGCACGGCGGGTCGGGCGTGGTCGTCCTGCCGTGCGGTGCCGGCAAGACGCTGGTCGGGGCCGGGGCCATGGCCCAGGCGAAGTCGACCACGCTGATCCTGGTCACCAACACGGTCTCGGCCCGGCAGTGGAAGCACGAGCTGGTGAAGCGGACCTCGCTGACCGAGGACGAGATCGGCGAGTACAGCGGGACCAGGAAGGAGATCCGGCCCGTCACCATCGCCACGTACCAGGTGCTGACGACCCGCCGGAAGGGCGTCTACCCGCACCTGGAGCTGTTCGACTCCCGGGACTGGGGGCTGATCCTCTACGACGAGGTGCACCTGCTGCCCGCGCCCGTCTTCAAGTTCACGGCGGATCTGCAGGCCCGGCGGCGGCTCGGGCTGACCGCGACGCTGGTGCGGGAGGACGGACGCGAGTCGGACGTGTTCTCGCTGATCGGGCCCAAGCGGTTCGACGCGCCGTGGAAGGAGATCGAGGCCCAGGGGTACATCGCGCCCGCCGACTGTGTCGAGGTCCGGGTGAACCTCACCGACTCCGAGCGGCTCGCCTACGCCACCGCCGAGACCGAGGAGAAGTACCGCTTCTGCGCCACGACCGTGACCAAGCGGAAGGTGACCGAGGCCATCGTGCGACGGTTCGCCGGGCAGCAGATCCTCGTCATCGGGCAGTACATCGACCAGCTGGACGAGCTGGGGGAGCATCTCGACGCGCCGGTCATCAAGGGCGAGACCTCGAACGCGCAGCGGGAGAAGCTCTTCGAGGCCTTCCGGCAGGGTGAGATCAGTGTGCTGGTGGTGTCGAAGGTCGCGAACTTCTCGATCGACCTGCCGGAGGCGACGGTCGCCGTCCAGGTCTCGGGCACCTTCGGCTCGCGGCAGGAGGAGGCGCAGCGGCTGGGACGGGTGCTGCGACCCAAGGCGGACGGGCACCAGGCCCACTTCTACTCGGTCGTCGCGCGCGACACCCTCGACCAGGACTTCGCCGCGCACCGTCAGCGGTTCCTGGCGGAGCAGGGGTACGCCTACCGGATCATGGACGCGGACGAGCTGCTGGCGGAGAGCTGACCTGGCCGCTTGAACCGGGTCACTTGCGGTTGAACAGGGTCACTTGCGGCGGACGCCGGCTTCTTCGCCGTACTCGCCGAGGACCATGACGTCGAAGGCGGCGCCCGCGAAGACCTTCACGGCTCGCAGGGCCTCGCCGACGACGTGACGGTGGCTGCCTAGGACAGGGGTCGCGCCGGCCGGGCGGGGCGGGCGCGGAGCTGGGGTGATGGTTGCTGCGCTCATGTCTCCATGGTTGCTCTTCCGGCGCGGTAACCGCATCGGTCTGCGGGGCCAACCCGAGCGCTCACCGCGTAGTACTTACGGTTGACGGGGCCGCCCGCAGGGTGGAGGGCTTCCCTTACCTCTCCCCCTAGGGGTCGGTTCCGCCGAGGATCGGCTTCTCCACGGAGTCGGCGGCTTCCGTCAGGGCCTCACGGCCTGGCCGCCTTGCGTTCCGCCTCCGTCAGGGGCGGCCCCTGCAGATGCGGCTTCTTCGGGCCGAGCAGCATCGGGACGAGCATGTCGGGGGAGAACAGGCGCGTGGCCGGCTTTTCCAGGCTCATGACATCCAGCAGGGCGCCGAGCGCCCGTGGGTTGCGGGCGCCGGTGGCGACGGCCCGGTCCACGAACCCGGAGAGGAACCTCTCCAGGGCGGTGGGCGGCGTCCGGCTCGCGCCGGGGTAGCGGGCGTCCTGTCCGACGGCCAGGTCCCAGGCGGCGGCCACCGGGCGGACGGCCGCACGCTGGAGGCGGCGCGCGGTGCCGGGCGCGGTGAGGGGCGTGCCGCGCAGGACGTCCCGGACGGCGAGGGCGCTCTGCGCGGCCACGGTGATCCCGTGGCCGTAGACCGGGTTGTATCCGGCGACGGCGTCCCCGAGGACCGTGAAGCCGTCGGGCCAGCGCGACATCTTCTCGTAGTAGCGGCGCCGGTTGGCGGTGCTGCGCGTGGTCATCACGTCGCTCAGTGGAGTGGCGTCCTTGATCAGCTCGCCGATGACCGGGTCGCCGAGTCCGAGGGCGAAGTCGACGAACGCGTCCGGGTCGCCGGTGGGTTCCCCGCCCCGGGTGCCGGCGAGGGTGACGATCCAGCGGCCGTCCTCGACCGGGAGGATGACGCCGCCGCGGCCGGGGGCCTTGGCCGGGTTGGCCTGCACGTTGACGAGCGGGAAGCCGGCGTCCGCGGTCGTGCCCGGGGCGCGGTAGAGGCGGGTGGCATAGGCGAGACCGGCGTTGACCTCGCGTTCGGCGACCTGGGGCATGCCGAGGTCGGTCAGCCAGCGCGGGGCGTGGGAGCCGCGGCCGGAGGCGTCCACGACGAGGTCGGCGGTCAGGATCCGCCCCTGGTCGTCCCGGACGCCGGTGACCCGGCCGCCCTCGCCCTCCAGCGCCGACACGGTCGTACCCGCGCGGAGCGTGACGCGGGCGTCGGCGAGCACCCGCTCCCGGATCACCGAGTCCAGCAGGTCCCGGGAGCAGACCAGGATGCGGTGGGGGGTGGCCCGGAACCGCCGGAACCAGATCTCGTTGGGGGTCCGCGAGACCATGTCGCCCGTGACGTGGACCAGCCGGGCACCCTGTCCGACGATCTCGTCGACCAGCCCGGGCAGCAACGCGTCGAACGCCCGCACCCCGCCGCTCCACACCAGATGCGCGTGGCGGGCCTGCGGCACCCCGCGCCGGGGCACCGGCCCGTCCGGGAGGGTGTCGCGTTCGACGACGGTGACGTCGGCGAACTCGGCGAGCGCGGCGGCGGCGAACAGGCCGGTGACGCTGCCGCCGACGACGAGTGCGGTGGGGCGGCCGGGGGCGGGTTCCTCGGTCCGTCCGGGTGATCCTTCAGGCATGTGGTCCCAAACCTCAACTCTCATACGCAGGCGGTGAGTTCGACGACGAGGCAAGAGGAGTGCGAGCTCCCCGGAAGAACCGCAGCCTACTTCCGGGAAAACTCGTTGGCTGCCGCCTGGTGAACTCACCTACAATCTCCGCTCTTGCCCGCCTCCCGCACGGAGTGCAGCCGCCCGGACGGAAACCGGCCGGCACCCCGCAACCGCGAATCCCGCAGCCGCGTATCCCGCTGGTCCCCCGGAGGCACCCCCTTGTCCAGGCCGTCCACGCCCGTCGGTGACGCCCCTCTCGACCCCCTCGCCCGAGAACGCTCCCACCTCGCCCACTCCCGTGCCGCCCTGCGGTCCATGCGGGAGGACGTCGAGTCGCTCGACATCAGCGACGTCACCGCGAACTGGGTCAACGCCGAGGTTCTCTCCCGCCAGATCGACGAGCGGATCAAGGCCCTTGCCGACCTCAGTCACACGCCGCTGTTCTTCGGACGCCTCGACTACCTGCACGCTCCCGGCGCCGACCAGGCGGAGGGCGCGGAAGGCGAACGCTTCTACATCGGGCGCCGGCACGTGCACGACCAGGACGGCGACCCGATGGTCATCGACTGGCGTGCCCCGGTCTCGCAGCCGTTCTACCGGGCCTCCAAGAAGGACCCGATGGACATCGCGCTGCGCCGCCGCTTCGGCTACACGGGCGGTGACCTCACGGCGTACGAGGACGAGCACCTCTCCGAACCGGCCGATCCCTCGGGGGCGGCCGCCACCAGCAAGCTGCTCCAGCAGGAGATCGAGCGCCCGCGCGTCGGTCCCATGCGCGACATCGTGGCGACGATCCAGCCCGAGCAGGACGAGATCGTACGCAGCGGTCTGGGCGGGACGGTCTGCGTGCAGGGCGGCCCGGGGACCGGAAAGACGGCCGTCGGTCTGCACCGGGTCGCCTACCTCCTGTACGCCCATCGCGAGCGCCTGGCCCGCACCGGCACCCTGGTCATCGGGCCGAACCGGTCCTTCCTGCACTACATCGAGCAGGTGCTGCCCGCGCTCGGTGAGCTGACGGTCCGCCAGGCCACGGTCGACGACCTGGTCGCGCACGTCGAGGTGCGCGGTACGGACGACGCGGCGGCGTCGATCGTCAAGGGCGACGCGAGGATGGCGGAGGTGCTGCGCCGGGCCCTCTACTCGCACGTGACGATGCCCACCGAACCGGTCGTCGTGGTGCGCGGCTCGCGTCGCTGGCGTGTCCCCGCGTACGAACTGGAGGACATCGTCCGTGAGTTGCTGGACCGGGACATCCGCTACGGCGCCGCCCGCGAGGCCCTTCCGCAGCGCATCGCGCACTCCGTGCTGGTGCAGATGGAACGCTCGGGGGAGGCCCCGGACGACCGGGTGCAGGACGCGGTGGCCCGCAACGCGGCGGTGAAGGCGGCGGTCAAACAGGTCTGGCCGCCTGTCGACCCGGCGAAACTCGTCCTGCGCCTGCTGACGGACGCGGACTTCCTCGCCGTACACGCGGACGGTGTCCTCAGCGGGGACGAGCAGAAGACGATCCTGTGGGCGAAGCCGGTCCGCAGCGTGAAGTCGGCCAAGTGGGCGCGCGCGGACGCGGTGCTGATCGACGAGGCGCGGGACCTGATCCAGCGCACGCACTCGCTCGGCCATGTGGTGCTGGACGAGGCCCAGGACCTCTCCCCCATGCAGTACCGGGCCGTCGGCCGCCGCTGCACCACCGGCTCGGCCACCGTTCTCGGCGACCTCGCCCAGGGCACCACCCCCTGGGCCACCCGCGGCTGGGACGAGGCACTCGCCCACCTCGGCAAGACGGACGGCGTGATCGAGGAGCTGACGGCCGGTTTCCGCGTCCCGACCGACGTCATCACGTACGCCTCCCGCCTCCTGCCCCACATCGCCCCGGGCCTGACCCCGGTCGCGTCGGTCCGCGAGAACCCGGGCTTCTTCGACCTGCGCGAGATCACCGACACCGCCGAAGTGGTCGCGGCGTGCGAGGAGTTGCTGCGCAACGAGGGCTCCACGGGTCTGATCGTCGCGGACGCCCGGGTCCCGGCCCTGACGGAGGCGCTCGGGGCGGCCGGCATCGGCCACCTGTCGCCGGGCGAGGAGACGACGTACGAAACCCGCCTCACCCTGGTCCCCGCCTCCCTCGCCAAGGGCCTGGAGTACGACTACGTGGTCCTCGACGAGCCGCAGGCCGTGGTCGACGGCGAACCGGACGAACGCACGGGCCTGCGCCGCCTCTACGTCGCCCTCACCCGAGCCGTCTCGGGCCTGATCGTGACCCACACGGCCCCGCTGCCCCCGCAGCTCTCATAGCTCGGGACGGGCGCGGGAAGGGCTCGCGACGGGATCGGGCCGGGCTCGGGAAGGGCTCGAGACGGGCTCGGGAAGGGCTCGAGACGGGCTCGGACCGGGCTCGGAAAGGGCTCGCGACGGGCTCGGACCGGGCTCGGAAAGGGCTCGCGACAGGCTCGGACCGGGCTCGGAAAGGGCTCGCGACAGGCTCAGGCCGGGCTCGGGAAAGGGCGTGGGAAGGGCTCACGTCCCGTCCAGCACTCCCCGCCACTCCGCGACCGCCGCCGCCGAGACCCCCCGCTCCCAGCCACCGGGCCTCGCGGCCCCGCCGATGTGGAAGGCGTCGATCCCGGCGGCCATCAGCTGCGGGACGTGATCCAGCCGCAGCCCGCCGCCCACCAGCAACCGCTGCTCGTAGCCCGGCTCCCCGCCGAGCTCCGCCTCGTGGAGCAACGTGGGGAGCCCGGCGTCCACCCCGGCCGCCGACCCCGCCGTCAGATACGCGTCCAGCCCCGGCAGCCCGTCCAGCTGCTTGCGCAGCGTGTCCCGGTCGGCGGCGTGGTCGATCGCCCGGTGGAACGTCCAGCGGCAGCCGTCCAGGACGCCCACCACGCGCTCCACGGCCGCGAGGTCCACCCCGCCGTCCCCGTCGAGGAACCCGAGCACGAACTCCTCGGCCCCGGCCTCGCGCAGCTCCCCGGCGACCCGGACCAACGGTTCCACGTCGGCCGCCGCGAACCCGTCCGACAGCCGCAGCATCACGCGCAGGGCGATGTCGACGGAGGCCCGGATCCGCGCGAAGGTCCCGACCGGCGGGGTGAGCCCGTCCGCCGCCATGTCGGTGACCAGTTCGAGGCGGTCCGCGCCTCCGGCCTGGGCGGCGACCGCGTCCTCGACGTCGAGGGCGATCACCTCCAGAACTGCACGCTTGCTCATGGGACCCCATTCGTCGTCGGGTGCGCCGGGTTCGTCGGCTTCGTCGTGCGCTACAGGTCTAGTCCAATTCAAAGACTACGCCTGTATGGGGACGCGATCATCCGAACAGCACCGACGCTCTCGCCGAAGCCGCCACCGAAGCCCTCACCCGAAGATGTTCAACTCCCCCTCCTCCGCCCCCGCCAGCTCGTACGACGCCCCGCCCACCGGCCGCCCCGCGTACAGCCGTACGAGCGTGGCGGCGTCGCCGATGAACCGTGCCGGGGTCCGCTCCCCCGACACCCCGCCCAGCCGCAGCGGCTCGTCCATGTCGTCGAGGTCGGCCTGGAGCGGCACATGGCGCATCTGCGCGGTGCGCCGTACCAGCAGGGTCAGGGCGTCGGGCAGTCCCGCGCCCCCGTACGCCCCGGGCTCCCCCAGTGCCTCGCGCACATCCCCGGCGTGCACCCACTCCCCGAGCCCGACCATGTCCAGCGCGCCGCCCCCCTCGGCGATCACCGGGCCGGCCCCGGTCATTCCCCTCTCCAGTTCGTCCAGGATCCGCGCGTTCGGCCACTCGGCCCGCTCGGCGATGTCCCGGTCGTTCGACTCGGGCGAGAACACCCCCTCCTCGAACCGGCTCTCCACCACCCGGGTCAGCACGGCCGAACAGTGCGCGAGCACGTCCCGCACACTCCACCCCGGACAGGCCGCGACCGGCAGCGCGAAGTCCTGGTCGGGCCGGGCCCGCAGCAGCGGGACGAGGGTGTCGCGCTCGGTGGCCAGCAGCCGCCCCGGCAGTTCCGGATCACGGTCGCCGCCGGGCGTCGCCGATGTCGTCGAAGTCGTGGAAGTCATGGCGACCACGCTAGGGGGCTCGGCGGAGATCACGGGAGAATGGGGGCATGGCCGATCCCGACGCCCTGCGCACCCGTTTCGCCGGCGCCCTGGAAGGAGCCCGGGGCCCCGAGGCCGCCGGCCCCGACCCTGGGCCGTACGCCGACAACCTGCTCGCCCGCTGGCAGGAGCCGCAGCGGCGCTATCACACGCTCACGCACCTCACCGCGGTCCTCGACCGCATCGACGTCCTGGAGGAGCACGCCGCCGACCCGGACGTCGTACGCCTGGCCGCGTGGTTCCACGACGCGGTCTATCTGCCCGACCGCTCCGAGAACGAGGAACGCTCGGCCCGCCTCGCCGAGCGGGCCCTCCCCGAGGCGGGGGTGTCCGCGGGGAAGACGGCCGAGGTGGCCCGTCTGGTCCGCCTCACCGTCAGCCACGATCCGGCCGACGACGACCCGGACGGCCAGGTCCTGTGCGACGCCGACCTCGCGATCCTCGCCGCCCCGCCCTCCGCGTACGCCGCCTACACGGCCGCCGTCCGCGAGGAGTACGGATTCGTCCCGCCGGACGCCTTCCGCGCGGGGCGCGCCGCTGTCCTGCGTCAACTCCTCGATCTGCCAAGGTTGTTCAGGACGCCGTACGGGGCGGCGGAGTGGGAGGCGACCGCGCGCTACAACCTCGCCGCCGAACTGGAAATGCTGTCGACCTGAGACAAGCCGCCCACCTACCCTGCACCCCATGCGCGCAATGGGCGGGGAACGGGTGGAGCAGGCCGTCGCGGACGCGGTGGCGGTGCTGCGGGCGGCGACGGAGCGGGACTGGGAGGGGGAGGGGCCGCGGGCGGGGCGGCTGGAGTGGAGCTGCCGGGGCACGGCGGAGCACATCGCGGGCTGTCTGATGGCGTACGCCGGTCAGCTGGCGAGCCGCGCGCAGAACGCGTGGGTCCCCTTCGAGATCACCCTCGACGACGGCACCGACAACGAGGACGTGCTCCAGGTGGTCGAGACGACGGGCACGCTGCTCGCGAGCGCCGTCCGCACCACCCCGCGTGAGGTGCGTGCCTTCCACCCGCACCCGTTCCGCAGCGCGAACCGTGAGGGCTTCGCCGCGATGGGTGTCGCCGAGGTCCTGCTGCACACCCACGACATCTCCGAGGGCCTCGGGCTGGCGTACGAGCCGCCGGCCGAGCTCGCCGAGTACGTGCTGACCCGGATCTTCCCGCACGTCCAGCCGGGCCCCGACCCCTTCCGCACCCTCCTGTGGGCCACCGGCCGCGGTGACCTGCCCGGTCGTGCTCCCGTCACCGAGTGGCGCTGGAGCAACAACCTCGTCCTGCCCACCGACCGCCTCACCCTGCAGGGCGTCACCCCCGCGGCCGCCGCCGACCTCGCCGTGGGCGGCGACGGCGGGTTCGAGTGGCTCGGGGGCGGCCCCTTCGAGGGCACCCGGGAGGCCGCCGGCATGGTGCTCAAGGCGTACGAGGCCGGGGTGCACCGCCCGGAGTTCGGGCTGTTCGCCCTGGTCCGGCGCGAGGACGGTCTCGCCGTCGGGGCCATGGGCTTCCACGGCGTCCCCGACGAGGAGGGCACCGCCGAGGTCGGCTACGACCTGGTGGCGGGCGCCCGCGGCCACGGCTACGCCACGGAGGCGCTGCGCACCCTGGCCCGGTGGGCGCTGGCCCGGGACGACGTACGGGCCCTGTTCGCGACCGTGGACCACGACAACGCCCCGTCCCAGGCGGTGCTCGGGCGCGTCGGGTTCAGGCAGGTGAGCGAGGAATTCGGCGAGGAGGGCCTGCTGGCCTACGAACTGCTCGGCTGACCCCGCCCCTTGGGCCGGCGCAGGCCCGCCTCCGTGAGCCTGCGCACCAACTCCTTCGACCCGACCTCCACCGCGCCGGCGGCCACCACGTCCGCGTACCGGTGGGAGGGGATGTCGTAGTGGTCCCGCTCGAAGGCCCGCGGCGGGACACCCAACTCCTCGGCGAACGCGTGCAGTTCGTCGAAGGAGACGTCGCTTACCAGGTGGGACCACATCCGGCCGTGGCCCGGCCAGGTCGGGGGGTCGATGTAGACCGTCACGACGAGGCAGCTCCGCCGGTGGCGCCCAGCGCGCCCACCGCCGCGACCTTCACGCCCGCCTGGTGGCACACCCAGTGCGGGTCGGGGCCGAGTTCGGGTTCGACGTCCAGGGCGTGCGGGTCACCGGAGGGGCAGACCGGGCACAGCGGCCAGCGGCCGTAGCTCTCCAGCAGGGCGTCCTGCACGTCCTGGGCGACCAGCCCGGCCACGAACTCCGCGCCCTGAGGCCACTGCTCGACCCACCAGCGCCGCTGTACGACCGAGTCCTCGACCATGGACACCACGTCGGCGGCGGCCACCTCGCCCGCGGCCAGGTCGGCGAGCACGAGGGCGCGTGCCGCGTGCAACGCCTGCTCCAGGGGGCTGATGGGATCCATGCACCCATTGTGCGCACTCTTGACCACAACACCGAGCCGAAAATATCTTTCAGGTGTGACGCGCGAAGTGAAGGAAATTTTCGGCCAGGGCGCCGGACGGGGCTCCGGGCCAGGTTCCGGGCGGGGCTCCGGCCACGGCTCGGCAGCACCGCGGCCGGCGGCCGGCATCGCCCCGCCCGCCCCCGCCGCTCTCGCCGCCAAGGTGCGCACGCTGGTCCCATCGATGACCCGTTCCATGCAGCGGGTCGCCGAGGCCGTCGCGAACGACCCCGCGGGCTGCGCCGCTCTCACGGTCACCGGCCTCGCCGAACTCACCGGCACCAGCGAGGCCACGGTCGTGCGCACCGCCCGCCTGCTGGGCTACCCCGGCTACCGCGACCTGCGGCTCGCGCTGGCCGGCCTCGCCGCCCAGCAGCAGTCCGGCCGCGCGCCCGCGATCACCACGGACATCGCGGTCGACGACCCGATCGCCGACGTCGTCGCGAAACTCGCCCACGACGAACAGCAGACCCTCGCGGACACGGCGGCCGGCCTGGACACCGTGCAGCTCGGCGCCGCCGTCACCGCGCTGGCGGCGGCGCGGCGTACCGATGTCTACGGGGTCGGGGCGAGCGGTCTGGTGGCGCAGGACCTCACCCAGAAGCTGCTGCGCATAGGGCTGATGGCCCACGCCCACAGCGACCCGCACCTCGCGGTCACCAACGCCGTGCAGCTCAGGGCCGGGGACGTCGCCATCGCGATCACCCACTCCGGCTCCACCGGGGACGTCATCGAGCCGCTGCGGGTCGCCTTCGAGCACGGCGCGACGACGGTGGCGATCACCGGCCGCCCGAACGGTGCGGTCGCCCAGTACGCCGACCACGTCCTGACGACGTCCACCGCGCGGGAGAGCGAGCTGCGTCCGGCGGCCATGTCGTCACGGACCAGTCAGCTGCTGGTGGTGGACTGTCTGTTCGTGGGCGTGGCGCAACGGACGTACGAGACGGCGGCACCGGCACTGTCGGCGTCGTACGAGGCACTGGCACACCGGCACCGCCGGTAGCCGATCGGTCCGCCCCCGTACCCCTGTAGGCAGATCACCCAGCACATCGGAAAGAGCCACCTCTCACCATGACCTCCGCCTCCGACCCCCGTGATCTTCAGGCCCAGTTGGAATCCCTCACCACCGAAGCCTTCCGCCCCGAGCTCGCCGACATCGACAGGCTGCCCACCCTCGACATCGCCCGGCTGATGAACTCCGAGGACGCCACCGTGCCCGCGGCCGTCGCCCGGCGGCTGCCGGAGATCGCCGCCGCGATCGACGCCGTGGCCGAGCGGATGGCGGGCGGCGGCCGGCTGATCTACGCGGGCGCGGGCACCGCGGGCCGGCTCGGGGTGCTGGACGCGTCCGAGTGCCCGCCCACCTTCAACACCGGCCCGGAACAGGTCGTCGGACTGATCGCGGGCGGCCCGGAGGCCATGGTCACCTCGGTCGAGGGCGCCGAGGACTCCGCGGAACTGGCTCGCGCCGACCTCGACGCGCTCACGCTGACCGGCGTCGACACGGTCGTCGGCATCTCCGCGTCCGGCCGCACCCCGTACGCCATCGGCGCCGTGGAACACGCCCGCGAGCAGGGCGCGTTGACCGTCGGGCTGGCCTGCAACGCGGACAGCGCCCTCGCGGCGGCCGCCGAGCACGGCATCGAGATCGTCGTCGGCCCCGAACTGCTCACCGGCTCCACCCGCCTGAAGGCGGGCACGGCCCAGAAGCTGGTCCTCAACATGCTGTCGACGATCACGATGATCCGCCTGGGCAAGACCTACGGGAACCTGATGGTCGACGTCCGCGCCTCCAACGACAAACTCCGCGCCCGCTCCCGCCGCATCGTCGCCCTCGCCACGGGCGCCCCGGACGACGAGATCGAACGGGCCCTGACCGCCACCGACGGCGAGGTGAAGCAGGCCATCCTCACGATCCTCGCCGACATCGACGGCCCAACAGCCGCCCGCCTTCTGGAGGACTCGGGCGGCCACCTGCGCGCGGCACTGGCGGCGGCGGTCCACTGACGAACGAGGAGCCACCCTGACGCAGGTCAGCAGGGAAGCCTGCCCTCCTGGTTGACCCGACGCACCCGCGCCCGCAGCACCTCCTCCTGAGGCGCGGGCCCGGTCGACTCCGGCGGGCAGTCCCACTCCCGTCCCCCGGCGACGGGCCGCAGCTGCACCCGCCCGCCGACGTGCCCCATGACCTCTCCGAGCCGCCCGTCCCGTACGTCCACGACATGCGTGCCGATCGCGGGCCGTTCCCCGCGCAACACGGACGCCAACCGCTCGGCCGTACGTACGTTGCAACGCCCCAGCTCGACCAGGGCGAACGGCTCGTCGCTCGCGTCGGTCACCGGATCGACGCGCAGGGAGGGCAGCACGACGCCCACGCCCACGAGTGCCTCCCGCAGGGACTCGACGACTTCCTCGGTCGACCGCACGGCCATCCGCCCACCTCCACGCTGAGTTGGTCATTCACCACACAGCGTGTCCGGTGCCGCCCTAACCTGGCCATACGGGACACCCCAACAACCTCTGCTGTCGGACCGGGAGTTGCCATGGCCGGACCCAAGGACCTCGACCCGTCGTCGTCACCGCGCGCGCTGCTGGGCGCGGAACTGCGGCACGCGAGAGAGAAGGCGGGGCTCAGCCAGGAGGAGTTGGGCCAACGGCTGTTCGTGAGCGGCTCGTTCGTGGGGCAGCTGGAGGCGGGGACACGGCGGATGCAGCCGGAGTACGCGCGGTTGCTGGACGAGGCGCTGGGGACGGGGGGCTTCTTCCAGCGGAACTGCGGGGCGGCGGCCAAGTCCAAGTACCTGGAGGACTTCGCGGAGGCGGCGGAGGCCGAGGCTCAAGCCACGGCGATCAGGCAGTACGCGCCGCTCCTGATCCCCGGACTTCTGCAGACGCCCGCGTACGCACGAGCAGTGAACCGTGCGTACGACCCGACGGCACCGGAGGAAACCATCGACGAGTGGGTGGACGGCCGGTTGGAGCGAATCCGCCTGCTCGACCATCCAACAAAGCCGGTGTTGTGGGCAGTGCTTGACGAGGCGGCGTTGCGTCGGGAGACCGGTGGCCGGGCGGTGATGGCGGAGGCCCTGCGCCACATCGCCGGCCTGGCCCGCCGGAACCGGGTCCTCGTGCAGGTACTGCCGCTCAGCGCGGGAGCGCACGCGGCGATGGACGGTGCCCTGAAGCTGATGGAGTTCGAGGAGGCCCCTCCGCTGGTCTACTTCGAGGGAGTTGGCACCGGACGGCTGGAGGACGACCCAGCCACCGTCGCCCAACTGAGGTTCACGTTCGATCTCCTCGTGGCCTCCGCACTCTCGCGGGAGAAGTCCCTGGCCCGGATCGAGGCGTTGGCGCAGGATTACACCCATGAGGAACATCCCTGACCACGACCTGAGCACGGCCACCTGGCACAAGTCGAGCTACAGCGGCGGTGGCGGCAACGACTGCCTGGAAGTGACGTACGACCACTCCCCCACCCTCATCCCCGTCCGCGACTCCAAGACCCCCCGAGGCCCGAAGCTCGCGTTCCCGCCGGAGGCATGGTCGGCGTTCGTGGAGGCCGCCGCCCGCGACCACTTGACCCGCTGACCGGCACGGGCGCTCAACCGCCCGCCAGGCACACGTCGCGGTACGAGGCGTCGGGGATGTCGGTGTGCCACTGGGCCCGGGACAGCACGGTTCCGGTGCGGGCGCAGATCTGGTCGGCCGCGCGGGCAGGGCTGACGGGATAGCGCTGGAGGGGGACGTGGGGGCTGGTGGCGTCGAGGGTGGCGCCGTCCGGGGTGAAGGCGAGAGAGGTGATGCCCTCGCCGGGAGTGGTGAAGCCGCTGCCGAGGGGCTGCTGGTCGGCGGTGTCCCACAGCTGGAGCGAGCCGGAGTCGCCGGCGACGGCGAGGGTGCCGTCGTTCGGGCTGAAGGCCAGGGCGCTGACGGCTTCCGGGGAGCCGTTCGCCGGGGGGTCGGGGAAGACGCTGGGCAGGATGCCGAGCCGGTGGGTGAGGCTGCCGTCCCACAGGGCGACGCGCCCCGACGCGTCGCCGACCGCGGCCCGGGACCCGTCCGGGCTGAAAGCCACCGCCATGATCTCCTCGCCCAGGCCCGGGGGCCGAGTCGTACGGGCCCCGGAGGGCAGTGCGGTGAGGCGGTCGCCGTCGACGAGCAGGCGGCCGTCCGGCCGTAGCGTCGGCGTGGTGGAGTTGATGTCGCCGAGGACGGCGATCCTTCGGCCGGTCGTGGTGTCCCAGGTCTCGCCGATCTGCTCCGCGGACTGATCGCGGACGGCCATCAGCAGCCGTCCGCCGGGGCCGAGGGCGATGGACTCCGCCGCTGCGGCCCGCGACGGTGCCAGGTCCAGTGTCGTGCGGAGGTGAGCACGCGCGAGGTCCCAGAGGGCCAGCGACTGTTCCGAGGCGTCCCCGCCCGACGCGGAGACGCCGTACGCGAAGGCCGTGCCGTCCGGGCTGAAGGCCATCAGCGGCATCGGCTCGGCGTCCGGCGCCGTCCCCGGCCCCGCTCCGTGGGCGGCGCCGGGGCGCGGGGCGGCGGGCAGCGTACGGACCGGGCGTCCGTCGCCCGTGTCCCGCAGCCGGAACGCGTAGCCGCCGGAGGACCGCTCGGCGGTGGCGAGCGTACGGCCGTCCGGGCTCAGCAGCGCGGCGCTCACCGGGGTGCCGCGCCACGCGGAGGTGATGGCCGGCCCCAGGGCGAGCGTGTGCACCGTGCCCCCTTCCAGGTACCGCACCGCGTGCCGGTCGGGGTCCCAGGCGATGGCGCCGTTCGGCCGCTGGTCGTTGAGGGAGTGGCGGAAGACGGGAGCATCGGGCGCGGAGAGCCGCCATACGGCGAGCTCGGCGGGGCCGGAGGCGGCCAGGAAATCGCCGTCCTCACTGAAGGACACGTAGTCGGCGTCCGGGTAGGCGATGTCCGCGACCTGCTGTCCCGATGCCGTGTCCCAGACGTATACGTCCGTCTCGGAGACCACCGCGAGCAGGTGGCCGCGGGGGTCGAACTCCACGCGGGAGTTGTCGTCGCCGCAGGTGTTCGCGTCCGCGCTCGCCCAGGCACCCGCCAGGTCGCGGTGCGTGGCTAGGTCGCGGACCTGGACAGAGCCGCTGACGGGGCAGACCGCCACCAGCCGGCCGTCCGTCGTCGCGGCCGCGTTCGTCTCGCTGTCCGTCCGGGCCTCGAACAACAGCCGACCGTCCGAGACGGCACGCAGCTGCTGCCGCGGCTTGTTGATGGCGCTGACGAAATAGCTCCGAGGGTCGGCGCCGAAGGAGACGAGGTTCTGCGACGAGACCGGCGGCGGGCCGGCCCAGCGGCCCGAGGAGAGGTCCCACAGCCGCTCGCCCCAGTCGCCGTCGAGTTCGAGGAGCCTGCCGTCGCGGCCGGCCGCGAAGGCTCCCGAGGTTCCCGCCGGCAGCCGCCCGGAGGCGAGGGCCCGGTGGGTGACGGTGCTCCAGGTCCGCCAGGTCCGCCCGTTGACGCTCAGCAGGACACGTCCGGAACCGACGAGGAAGCGGGAGGCCGTGTCGCTCTGGGCGGGATCGGTGAACGCGTCCCGCTCGGGCTGGGCCAGGGCCGCCAGCAGAGCCGCACGGGTCTCCGGCAGGGCCGCGATCCGCCAGGCGGCCAAGCTCAGCAGCATCGCGGTTCGCGGGTCCGTGGTCCGCATGGTGTCGGACACCGCGGCGACCCGCCGGGCGGCGGTGTCCTCGTCGTCCCGCACCGCGGTGCCGTGCTGCTGCCAGGCGACCAGGCTGATCACCAGCGCCACGGTGAGCAGCGCGGAGAGCGTGGCGGCCAGCCGCCGGGTCCGCCGCCTGGCACGGGCGAAGGCGCGCCGCTCCGCGTCGCGTGCGGCGAGAGCCGCGTTCAGGAACGCCCGCTCGGCCGAGCTGAGGTGCTCGCGCCGGGCGTCAGGCGACCGACCACCCAGCGACGGCTGGCCCGGCGACGGCTGGCCGGGCGAGGGCTCACCCGGCAACCGCTGGCCCGCCAACCGCTGGCCCGACGACCGCTCACCCGACGCCCCCTCACCCGGCGCGAAGAGCTCCGCGGCGCGGTCCAGGCGCACACCCCGGTACAGGGCTCCCTGGTCGCGGCCCAGTTCCAGCCAGGCGCGGGCGTCCTCGCCCAGCCTGCGGTGCGCGACCAGCCGGACGCGGTCCTCGTCGATCCACTGGCCCAGCCGTGGCCAGCAGGTGATCAACGCCTCGTGGGCGAGTTCCACGGTGTCGCCGTCGAGGGCGAGCAGCCGGGCGGCGGCCAGCCGCTCGACGACCACCGGAAGTTCGGGATCGGACCACTCGTCCAGTTCCGCGCGGGTGGCCGAGCGGCGGGTGTCCGGGGTGCCCTCGCCCGGCGCGATCAACCGCAGCAGCAGACGGCGTGCGGCGCCCTCCTGCACGGGCGTCAACGTGCCGTACGCCTGTTCCGCGGTGGCCGCGATCGCGCCGTGGACGCCGCCCGCCGCCTCGTACGCGGCGAGCGTGAGGATGCGGCCGCGGCGACGGCGCCAGGTCTCCAGCAGCGCGTGCGAGAGCATCGGGAGCGCGCCGGGCTGGTCGACGACCTCCTCGACGAGACGCGAGGTCAGCTCGCGTTCGACCACGAGTCCGGCCGCGGTGGCCGGGCCGGTGACTGCCTCCCGCAGCTCCGCCGGGCTCATCGGCCCCACCAGGAGGCCGCAGTGCCGCAGCGCGTCGGTGAGTTCCGGGTGCTCGGCGCACCGCCCGTAGAAGTCGGCGCGCATCGCGATCACCGTACGCAGCCGGGAGTCCGGGTCCTTGGCCGTGAGCAGCAGGTCGATGAAGCGGGTGCGCTCGGCCCGGTCCCGGCAGAGGGTGAACACCTCCTCGAACTGGTCGATGATCAGCCAGGTGTCGGGGTCACCGTCCTTCGGCGCCAGCAGATGACCGTACGTGGTCGCCGGGCGCTCTCCCGGAGTGAGGATCCGCAGTGCCGTCGGACGTCCCGGGCCGCGCGTGGACTGCTGGACAGCCGGGATCAGCCCGGCGCGCAGCAGCGAGGACTTGCCGCTGCCCGACGCCCCGAACACGGCGGCGAACCGGTGCTTCCGCATCAGTTCCAGCAGCTCGGCCACCGGGCGGTCACGGCCGAAGAACAGGTCCCGGTCACCGGGCTCGAAGCGGGCCAGCCCTCGGTACGGCGACTTCGCGTCGTCCTCGGCGGTGCCGGCGCCGTCGCGGGCCGCCGTCTGCGCCCCGGCGGCCTCCTCCGCGGCTTCCTTCCAGCGCGCTTCCCACTCGCCCGGGTCCGCGTCGCACGCACGCACGTAGGCCAGCGCCACCGCCGCCGACGGGAGCCGCTCTCCTGCCGCGGCCCGGGACAGCGTCGTCACCGATACGCCGGTGCGCTGGGACATCTCGCGGTACGAGGGACTGCCGGCCTTCTGGCGCAACAGCCGCAGTTCATGGGCGAACCGCTGAACCGGACCGGCGTCCGGGTCAACCGGGCGCTCGGGACGACCCAATCGAAACTCCCCAAAAGCAGCAAAAGATAGTGCTTCTGGACTATGGCGGAATCGACCGGGATCGGACAACGCCCGGGCCGGTGACATCGGTCACCGGCCCGGGCTTGGTGCTTCACCGCACTCGGCGGCGTGGTGCTGTCACGCGTGCTCGTAGTAGGAAAGGTGGCTCTTCCAGTTGAAGACCGTGTTGGGAATGTACGTGCCGCCGGGCGGGGTCGCGATGAACTGGTCGTCCTTGTTCTGGGGGTTCGCCTGGTAGGTGAGCCCGTCGCAGCTGCCCATCTGACGCGACCCGGCGTTCTCGACCTCCAGCATGCACTGGCCGTTGTCCGCCATCAGCTCGTCGCCGTCGACGTACCACACCTGGGTGTGGTCGCTGTAGTTGCAGCCCTTGAGGACCACGAGGTGGGAGGGGTTGTAGCCGAGGCAGCGGTTGCCCTGGCCGATCAGGTAGCCGACCGCGCCGTCCTTGTTGGTGTGCGGCGTCTCGGCGACGTCCCAGTTGTAGTACGGGTTGCTGTGTGCGCCCGACCAGAGGTTGTCGTGCACGGGGGCGCCGGAGGTGTGGGAGGGGATGCGGAACTGCAGGCCGTCGGCGATCGGCTGGCCCCGGCGCTCGGCGATGACCGGCTCGACGGAGCCGCCGCCGGTGTACGCCGAGGGGAACACACCCCAGATGCGGGGAGAGTTCATCATGAGGTTCGTGGTCTGCGAGATGTTGGTGACCAGGGCCGACCCGGCGCTGCCGATGCGGTTGCCGACGGTCTTGAGGACCTGGGGAAGGCTCTTGAACGTGGCCTTGACACCCTGGCCGACGTACTTCTCGTCCAGCTTGTCGAGGCCGGAGAAGGCCAGCATGGAGGCCGTGGCGTCGAAGAAGGCGGATCCGACGCTCTTCCAGTTGAGATAGCCGTCGGTCAGGTACTGGAAGGCCAGGGCTCCCACGAAGCCGCCGGTGAACGAGGCGATGCGCACGCCCCACTTACACCCGGCCGGACCGGTGAGCGAGCAGATGAGCGTGGATGCCAGGACGGTGACCACCGCGTCCACAGCGATCTCGACCGCCCGTGCGGACAGATAGGACCAGCCCGCCTGTGCCGCCTTGTGCACCTTGCTCACACAGTCGGAGACGGCCTCCTTCTCCTTGACGGCCACGATCGTCGACTGCTGGGCGTGGAGCGGCGTGTACGAGGCGTTCTGCACGGTGACGGTGACCAACGGGCCGGTCGTGACCGTGTGGTTCTGCTTGCCGTACGCGGTCTCGAACGCGTTGATCGAACTGTCACAGATCTGCTTGGCCGAAATAGTGGGTTGGGCGGCCCTGAGGGCCGGTGCTCTCGCGTCCAGGATCGTGGCGGCCACGGCGGTGACCAGCACCGCGATGAGCAGCGTACGTAGCGTCCGTAGCGGCACCCGTTGGAAGGGGCGCCCACTGAACCAGGTCAGCACTGATGAGCTCCTTGGGGAGGATGTGTGGGTCAACGGCCGCGGCGGTGCGGGTGTCGCCGACGGCGCAGGCCCTCTCCTGCCTGACGGCGCACGGGTCATTCCGGGCGCCCCGGCCAGGGGGACTGCGATGACCCGATCCTGTGAGCCGCGCAGTTGTTGCTCAAGCCCCCCGCCAGGGCGGAAACAACCCTGCGGCCTGCACGAACGCTGCGCGGATGCGGTCATCTCGTCGAGGACGAGGTGAAGAACGCGAACCTCACCGTCCTGGCTCGTGTTCCGAGCATCGGCTTGGCGGCATTCGTAAAGCGGTCAGGATCTGACCTATTCGACTCCTACCGTGGCCGTCATGACTGAGACCACGCACAACACCGCCACTGCCCCTGCCACCGCCACCGGCGAGCGCGCCGACCTGCTGGAGGCGCTGGCCAAGCAGCGGCACTTCCTGCGCTTCACCACCCGCGACCTCACCGACGAGCAGGCCGGGCAGCGGACCACCGTCAGCGAACTGTGTCTCGGCGGCCTGATCAAGCACGTCACGTCGGTGGAACGCGGCTGGGTGGGCTTCATCCAGGACGGCCCGTCGTCGATGGGCGACTTCACCGCCATGACCGAGGACGACTGGGCCCGGCGGGCCGACGAGTTCCGGTTGCTGCCCGGCGAGACCCTGGCCGGCGTGCTGGCCGACTACGCGGAGACGGCCGACCGGACGGACGCGCTGGTCGCCGCCCTGCCCGACCTGGACGCCGCCCATCCGCTGCCCAAGGCCCCGTGGTTCGAGGCCGGGGCTGAGTGGTCGGCCCGCAGGGTGCTGCTGCACATCATCGCCGAGACCGCCCAGCACGCCGGCCACGCCGACATCGTCCGGGAGGCCCTGGACGGCGCCAAGAGCATGGGCTGACCAACCGACCGGACCGCCCCGAAGCTCAAGTTCCCAGCTTCGAGCCCTCTTTCTGAGGAACGGGTGGAGGGCCCCAACCCACCCTCCCACCCGGCGCGTTGACTTGACGCGTTCGGCTTGCCACGCACAGTCACGATCGTCTAGCGTCTCCGGATAACGAACAGCCCCCGCCAGGTGCTACCAACACCTGCGGGGGCTTCACCTACAAGATCGAAGGAACAGTTCGATCCCATGGCTGACGCCCAGCTTAGTGCTGCCTGCCCGCCCGCGCACGCGCCTCTGCCCAGCGCCCCGCACCCGATGGCCAATCCCGGCTACGGCAAGCGCTCCGCCCCCGGCCAACACCCCCGTACCGCTCACGACTTCGCCCACCTCCCACCGCGCGAAGGCGCCATCGCCGCGTACCTCGACCGCCTCCCCGAGGGCGCCGACATCTCCGTGAAGACGCTGGCCAAGCACCTGACGTACGGCCAATGCGCTCTCCGCACGGCCCTCAACCGCCTCCAGGGGGCAGGCCACTTGCGCCGTGGCCGCGAACAGGTGGACGCGGAGTCGGGGGGCTCCCGGTGGATCACCCGAACGTGGTTCACCCGTACGGCGCGCGACGACGACTGGTGGGCGGACTTCACCCGGGGCGACGTACCGAACGAGACGCCACCCCGGCAGACCCGCTCCCGCGCCCACATCCTCCTCGCCGCCCTCGGCCGTACCGCTCCCGCCCTGTCCCTCTCCGCCGCCGACTGCGCCGCCCTCGCCCCGCTCCTGACGGACTGGTTCGCGCGGGGAGCCACCGACGAGGCCGTCCTGCGCGCCCTCACGGACGGTCTGCCCTCGCCGGTCCACCACCCGGCCGGCCTGGTCCGCCGCCGCCTGACCGACAAGCTCCCACCCGCGCCCCCCGAGCCGCCCGCCCCGCGCCCGCCTCGCCGGATCCTGGAGTGCGCGGAGTGCGGGGTGCCGGGGCGCCCGGAGGCCCTGCCGGGGGGCATGTGCCGTGGCTGCCGGGACGGCCGCGCCCCCGCGCGCGCCGCGTCACCCCTGTCCGCCCCAACGGTTCACGCCCGCGCGGCAGGGATTCGCGCCGTCATGGCAGGCAGGCGAGCACATTGAGCACAGCGCACACACCCGCAGGTGTGTACAGTCTTTGCATGGACACGTATCCGCTCGTGGAAGCCCGCAACCAACTGGGTCAGCTGGTGGGCCGGGTCCGGCACGGTCAGGAGCACATCCTGATCACGGAGTACGGGAGGCCCGCCGCCGCCCTCATCCCGATAAGCGAGTTGGAGGAGCTGCAGCGGCTGCGCGACGAGGCGGACATCGCCGAGGCCCGGACCCGCGAAGCGGCTGCGTCCGGTCCTTCCATGTCTCACGACCAGTTCATGGCGCAACTGGAGGCCGAGGACCGACGGGAAGCTGCTTCGTGACGCATACGGTGGTCTGGGAGCACCACGCCATGAACGAGTTCCGGCGACTTCGCGCCATCGACCCCGTGGGAGCCAAGGCAACGGCCGCAGCGGTGGGCGCACTCGCCGACGACCCCCGCCCGGACACAGCCCGTGCCCTCGGGCCTCCGGTTACTACCGGCTGCACGTCGGAAGTTGGCGCGTGTTGTACCGGCCGGACGGCGACACTGTGACCGTTCATGTGCTGAAGGTCGGCCGCAGCACCTGACCGAACCCCACAACAGGAGCCCCGCCCCATGAACCACGCCCAGCTCACCGCCCTCGGCCGCGCGCTGCGCCTTCTCGGCGAGCACGGGGAAACGCTGACCGGAGACACGCCCGACGCGCGGCTGCACGAGGTCAAGGCGGATCTGAAGCGGGCCCTCGACCTGCTGGAGGACAGCGTCAGCAGCGCGGCGCCGACCACCCGGTGTCACGAGCACCCCAACGGGCCGGTCGACGAGAACGCGCAGGACCTCTGTCTGCTGTGCGAGACCCGGCGTCGCGCGGCCCGCCGTTCCGAGATCAACGGGCCCGCACCCGCGTACTCCGCCGATCCCACGCCCTCCCGCTACGGCGTCCGGGAGGACCGCCCGCAGCCCCAGCAGCGCTGGCTGCCGGAGCTGTGGAACGGACAGGTGTGGCAGCTGTGCGGTACGCCCCGCCGGGACCGGCGCGAGGCCGAGCTGTATCTCGCGGCCCAGCGCCGCGGACCCCACGCCGCCATGGCGTACCGGCTGGTGCACGAGTTCACCGACTACGAGGTGGTGCGGGTGTGGGGGACACCGGTACGCGTCGACATCGAGCCCATGGGCAGCATCTAGGACTGCCCGAGGAACGTGACGCTCAGCTCAGCGTCTGCAGGGCCGCAGCGTCGAACGGCTTCAGTTCGTCGAAGCGGCCGGCGAGCACCTTCGCCGCCCACTGGGGGTCCTGGAGCAGCGCGCGGCCCACGGCGACCATGTCGTACTCCTCGGACTCCAGGCGGTCGAGGAGGTCGTCGATGCCGCGGAGCGGGGAGCCCTCGCCCGCGAAGCCCTTGAGGAAGTCGCCGTCGAGGCCGACCGAGCCGACGGTGATGACGGGCTTACCGGTGAGCTTCTTGGTCCAGCCGGCCAGGTTGAGGTCGGAGCCGTCGAACTCGGGGAGCCAGTAGCGGCGGGTGGAGGCGTGGAAGGCGTCGACGCCGGCCGCGGCGAGCGGGGCCAGGATGGCCTCCAGCTCCTCGGGGGTCTCGGCGAGCCGCGCCCGGTACGCCTCCTGCTTCCACTGCGAGAACCGGAAGATGACCGGGAACTCGGGCGAGACCGTCTCGCGGACCGCCGCGGCGATCTCCGCCGCGAACTTCGTACGGGCCACCGCGCTGCCGCCGTAGGCGTCCGTACGGCGGTTGGTGCCCTCCCACAGGAACTGGTCGATGAGGTAGCCGTGGGCGCCGTGCAGTTCCACGCCGTCGAAGCCGATCCGCTCGGCGGCGGCCGCGGCCTCGGCGAACGCGCCGATGACGTCGTCCACGTCCCGCTGCGTCATCGCCTTGCCGGTGGGCTCGGTGGCGCCGACGCGAAGACCGGAGGGGCCGACCGCGGGGGCGTCGGCGAAGGGCGGCTGGCCCTGCTCGCGCACCATGCCGATGTGCCACAGCTGCGGGACGATCGTGCCGCCGGCCGCGTGCACCTCCTCGGCCACCTTCGCCCAGCCGGCCAGCTGCTCCTCGCCGTGGAAGCGCGGGATGGCGTCGCTCTGCCCGGCCGACTCGTGCCCGACGTACGTGCCCTCGGTGACGATCAGGCCGACACCCGCGGCGGCCCGGCGCGCGTAGTACGACGCCACGTCCGCACCCGGGATGCCGCCCGGGGAGAACGCGCGGGTCATCGGCGCCATGGCGATACGGTTGGGGACGGTCAGGCCGTTGAGGGCGACGGGCCGGGACAGCACGTCAGCCGCGCGGGAGGCGGACTCGGCGGGGGTGGCGGTCACGTAAGGGCTCCTCGGAAGGGTCAGGCGGACATTCCAGACGGTATGTGCATGTACATCAACCGTCCCCCCCATCAACGACCCGGACCCGCCCGGCCATTCCACCGGCCCCCGACAGCCTCTGTGAGCCCGGACACGCCCGAGGGCGGCACCCCCTGTTTCCAGGGAGTGCCGCCCTCGGTACTGAAGGACGGTGATCGACCGGGGTCGATCAGAAGTCCATGTCACCGCCCGGCATGCCGCCACCGGCCGGGGCAGCGCCCGCCTTCTCCGGCTTGTCGGCGATGACGGCCTCGGTGGTGAGGAAGAGCGCGGCGATGGAGGCGGCGTTCTGCAGAGCAGAGCGGGTCACCTTCGCCGGGTCGATGATGCCCTCGGCGATCATGTCGACGTACTCACCGGTCGCGGCGTTCAGGCCGTGGCCGACGGGCAGGTTGCGCACCTTCTCGACGATGACGCCACCCTCGAGACCACCGTTGACGGCGATCTGCTTGAGCGGGGCCTCCAGGGCGAGCTTCACGGCGTTGGCGCCGGTCAGCTCGTCACCCTCCAGGTCCAGCTTCTCGAAGACGCTGGAGGCCTGGATGAGAGCGACGCCACCACCGGCGACGATGCCCTCCTCGACGGCCGCCTTCGCGTTGCGCACGGCGTCCTCGATGCGGTGCTTGCGCTCCTTGAGCTCCACCTCGGTGGCGGCACCGGCCTTGATGACCGCGACACCGCCGGCGAGCTTCGCCAGGCGCTCCTGCAGCTTCTCGCGGTCGTAGTCCGAGTCGCTGTTCTCGATCTCGGCGCGGATCTGGTTGACCCGGCCCTGGACCTGCTCGGAGGAGCCGGCACCGTCGACGATGGTGGTCTCGTCCTTGGTGATGACGACCTTGCGGGCCTTGCCCAGGAGGTCGATGGAGGTGTTCTCGAGCTTGAGACCGACCTCCTCGGAGATGACCTCGCCGCCGGTGAGGATGGCGATGTCGTTCAGCATCGCCTTGCGGCGGTCACCGAAGCCCGGGGCCTTGACCGCGACGGACTTGAAGGTGCCGCGGATCTTGTTGACGACCAGGGTCGACAGGGCCTCGCCCTCGACGTCCTCGGCGATGATCAGCAGCGGCTTGCCCGACTGCATGACCTTCTCCAGGAGCGGCAGGAGGTCCTTGACCGCGGAGATCTTGGAGTTGGCGATCAGGATGTACGGGTCGTCGAGGACGGCCTCCATACGCTCCATGTCGGTGGCGAAGTACGCCGAGATGTAGCCCTTGTCGAAGCGCATACCCTCGGTGAGTTCCAGCTCCAGACCGAAGGTCTGGGACTCCTCGACGGTGATGACGCCTTCCTTGCCGACCTTGTCCATCGCCTCGGCGATGAGCTCGCCGATCTGCGTGTCGGCGGCGGAGATGGAGGCCGTGGAGGCGATCTGCTCCTTGGTCTCGACATCCTTGGCCTGCTCGAGCAGGGCACCGGAGACGGCCTCGACGGCCTTCTCGATACCGCGCTTGAGGGCCATGGGGTTGGCGCCGGCGGCTACGTTGCGCAGGCCCTCCTTGACCAGGGCCTGGGCGAGCACGGTCGCCGTGGTCGTACCGTCACCGGCGACGTCGTCCGTCTTCTTGGCGACTTCCTTGACCAGCTCGGCGCCGATCTTCTCGTACGGGTCCTCGAGTTCGATCTCCTTGGCGATGGAGACACCATCGTTGGTGATCGTGGGGGCGCCCCACTTCTTCTCGAGGACGACGTTGCGACCCTTGGGGCCGAGCGTCACCTTCACGGCGTCCGCGAGCTGGTTCATGCCGCGCTCGAGGCCGCGCCGTGCCTCCTCGTCGAACGCGATGATCTTGGCCATGTGAAGTGGTCCCTCCAGGACTGGGGGTGATTCCTTCGGACCGCGCCCGCGCCCGCGACGGACGGCTCGCATGCCTGTGGTTCCTTGCACCACCCGGCCTGCGGGCCTCACCGACCCGGTCCTTCGTTGTCACTCTCACCTTCAGAGTGCTAACGCCAATGATTAGCACTCGCCCATGCCGAGTGCAAGCGCCCAGGAGGGATCCGCAGGTGAACAGCGCCCCGCCGGAGCGCCCCGGGCGTGGCTCCCCGTGCCCCGCCGCGGCGGCCCGGGCGTGGCCCCCGGACCCCGGACACACCGAAGGGCCCGCACCCCGCGAGAGGTGCGAGCCCTTCGAAGAAGAACAGAAGAACGTCGCTGCAGTTACCCGGCGCGATTCAGCCGGTCGCCAGCCGGACCATGTCCGCCTGCGGCCCCTTCTGACCCTGTGAGATCTCGAAATCGACCCGCTGCCCCTCTTCCAGGGTGCGGTACCCGTCCATCTGGATGGCGCTGTAGTGGACGAAAACATCCGCACCACCGTCGACCGCGATGAAGCCGTACCCCTTCTCCGCGTTGAACCACTTGACGGTGCCCTGAGCCATGCCTAACTCCCCTATTACTGGCCCTTGCACAGATCCACACTTCATGGATCCGGGTCAGACCTCACCCCCCACATGATTGGGGGCGTGCGCCGGAACGCGTCGACCGCGGCCGAATGTATCTGCCCAACTGCCCTCTGCAACAGGTCAATCGGACGAGAATTCTGGACGCGCGCGATCCGGAATGTGGCGAGAATTCGCCTGAATTCGGGGCAAGTCGGGCCCCGCAAAGCTCACAAAAGCCGCGAAAGAGGCGCACACTTTGGCTACATCTTGTCGGGCACAAGGCAGGAATCAAGGGCCGCCAACCTGCTGTGCGGCGGCGCCTTCCCCAACTGTACCGCGCTCAACCACACTGAATTGCCCCCTCCGCTTCTCTCACGGAGGGGGCAATTCGATGAACGCTCGGTAACTGATGTTACCGAAGGTAATGATCAGCCGCCGGCAACGGCCGGAATGATGGACACGCCGGCCCCGTCCGGGGTGGCCGTCTCCAGGCCCTGCTCGAAGCGGACGTCGTCGTCGTTGACGTACACGTTGACGAACCGGCGCAGCTTGCCCTGGTCGTCCAGGACACGCGCGGAGATACCCGTGTGGTTCTTCTCCAGGTCGCTGATGACCTCGCCGAGGGTGGCCCCCTCAGCGACGACCTCGGCCTTGCCGCCGGTGTAGGTGCGCAGGATGGTGGGGATGCGGACGGTCACGCTCATGCGAGGCCAGCCTCTCGGAAGGAGTCGAGGTTCGGACGGATCGTGGCGGTCAGGCCGGTGTCGGCCACCGCGTCGAGGGTCTTGAGGCCGTCACCCGTGTTCAGGACGACGGTGGTCTTCGTCGGGTCGAGGACACCGCTCTCGATCAGTTTGCGTGTCACGCCCACCGTCACACCACCGGCGGTCTCCGCGAAGATGCCCTCGGTCCGCGCGAGCAGCTTGATCGCGTCGACGATCTGCTCGTCGTTGACGTCCTCCACCGCACCCCCGGTACGGCGGGCGATGTCGAGGACGTACGGCCCGTCCGCCGGGTTGCCGATGGCCAGGGACTTGGCGATGGTGTTCGGCTTCTGCGGGCGGACCACGTCGTGCCCGGCCTTGTAGGCGACGGACACCGGCGAGCAGCCCTCGGCCTGAGCACCGAAGATCTTGTACGGCTTGTCCTCGACGAGCCCGAGCTCGATGAGCTCCTTCAGACCCTTGTCGATCTTCGTGAGCTGGGAGCCGGAGGCGATCGGCACCACCAGCTGGTCCGGCAGCCGCCAGCCGAGCTGCTCGCAGATCTCGTACGCCAGCGTCTTGGAGCCCTCGGCGTAGTACGGCCGCAGGTTGACGTTGACGAAGCCCCAGCCCTCGCCGGCCGGGTCGCCGATCAGCTCGGAGCAGAAGCGGTTCACGTCGTCGTAGTTGCCCTCGATGCCGACGAGCTCGCCGCCGTAGATCGCGGCCATGACGACCTTGCCCTGCTCCAGGTCGTGCGGGATGAACACGCAGGAACGGAAGCCGGCCCGGGCGGCGGCGGCACCGACGGCGCCGGCCAGGTTGCCCGTGGAGGAGCAGGAGAGCGTCGTGAAGCCGAAGGCGCGCGCGGCCTCGATGGCCTGGGCGACGACGCGGTCCTTGAAGGAGTGCGTCGGGTTTCCGGAGTCGTCCTTCACATACAGCCCGCCCGTCACGCCGAGCTCGCGCGCGAGGTTGTCCGCCTTGACGAGCTTGGTCCAGCCGGGGTTGATGTTCGGCTTGGTGGCCACGTCGGCGGGGACGGGCAGCAGGGGCGCGTAACGCCAGATGTTGGAGGGGCCCGCTTCGATCCGCTTGCGGAGTTCCTCGGTGTCGTAGGCCGAGAAGTCGTACGCGATCTCGAGCGGGCCGAAACACTCCTCGCACGCGAAGACCGGGCCGAGGGGCACGCGGTGACCGCACTCGCGGCAGCTCAGGGCTGCGGCGGGGCCGAGGTCTACGGGGGAATCACCGGTGCGGTCCGTGGTGTTGACCGTGCTGTCGGTGGTGCTTGCAACAGTCTGCGCAGCCATGTGAGGCGAGGCCCTTTCTCCTCATCTTCCTCACGACGCATCTCGCCGTGAGACGGATTTGGCACCTTCCCTAGCCGGGGAGCCTCGCGAAAACGATCGACGGTGATCGCTACGAGACCGGCTGGAGGGTTGCCGGGGCTTCATCGGGCCGTATCCCTCTGCCCCTCTGGATGAGCGGTATGAAGTTGTTGATCGTTGAAACGGAACGCCGACCCCGACATGCGATGGTCATCAGCGTTGTTCAAGACTGTAACCGAAGGCCAGCACAGTTGAGGGAGCCGTCCGAACCGCGAGATGGATCACATGGCCCATCGGAGACCATGGATCGCAGCTCGCCGAGAGAACGCAGAGGAGCCGCGCACTGTGCTGAATGAAGTCGAGCGCTGGCTGAGCACCCGCTCCTGGTCGAAGACCGACCGCCCGCTCCACAAGATCCTGGCCGCGAAACGCGCCACGGGCCAGTCGGTCAGTGTCGTGCTGCCCGCGCTGAACGAGGAGGAGACGGTCGGTGACATCGTCGCCGTGATCCGTCACGACCTCATGCAGCAGGTCCCGCTCGTCGACGAGATCGTCGTCGTCGACTCGGGATCGACCGACCGCACGTCCGAGGTGGCCGCCGCGGCCGGGGCGCGTGTCGTCCACCGCGACGACATCCTCCCCCGTATCCCGACCGTCCCCGGCAAGGGTGAAGTGCTGTGGCGCTCGCTGCTGGTCACCAGCGGCGACATCGTCTGCTTCATCGACGCCGACCTGAAGGAGTTCTCCTCCGACTTCGTCTCCGGGATCGTGGGGCCGCTGCTCACCGATCCCGGCGTGGACCTCGTCAAGGGCATGTACGACCGTCCCCTGGCCGGCGCGGCCGGGCAGGGCGGCCGGGTCACCGAGCTGATGGCCCGTCCGCTGCTGAACATGCACTGGCCGCAGCTGGCCGGTTTCGTACAGCCGCTCGGCGGTGAGTACGCGGCCCGCCGCTCGCTCCTGGAACAGCTCCCCTTCCCGGTGGGATACGGGGTGGAGCTGGGCATGCTGGTCGACGCCCTGCACCTGGTGGGCCTTGACGCCCTCGCCCAGGTCGACGTCGGCGTCCGCAAGCACCGCCACCAGGACGGTCAGGCGCTGGGCCGGATGTCCGCGGCGATCTACCGCACCGCGCAGCTCCGGCTGGCCCGCGGCCACCTGATCCGGCCGTCCCTCACCCAGTTCGAACGGGGCGCGTCCGGCTTCGAGCCGCGTACCTACTCCGTGGACACGGAGGAGCGGCCGCCGATGGCGGAGATCGCCGAGTACGCGGAACGGAAGGCCGCCTGAGGGGCCCGACCGGCCCCTCACGGAGGGCATCCGTACGTTTGAGCGGTTCCGGGCCGGGCTAGGTTGTGGCGTATGGCGTCAACCAACAGTGCTGCTCAGGTGCTGGTCGCGTCCAACCGCGGCCCGGTCTCGTACGACGTGCGCGAGGACGGCTCGCTCCACACCAAACGGGGTGGCGGCGGGCTGGTCTCGGGCCTGTCGGCGATCGGCTCCGACGCGGACAGCCTGTGGGTGTGCTCGGCGCTGTCCGAAGGCGACCGGGAGGCGGCCCGGCGGGGCGTCGGCGAAGCGGGCGTGCGCATGCTCGACATCCCGGCCGACGTGCACGCCGACGCGTACAACGGCGTCGCCAACTCGGTGCTGTGGTTCGTCCACCACATGCTGTACCAGACCCCGCTGGAACCGGTCTTCGACGCGGAGTTCCGGCGCCAGTGGGCGTCGTACGAGACGTACAACCGGGCGTTCGCCGAGGCGCTGGCGCAAGAGGCCGCCGAGGGGGCGGCCGTGGTCGTCCAGGACTACCACCTCACCCTGGTGCCGGGCATGCTCCGCGAGCTGCGCCCGGACCTCAGGATCGGCCACTTCTCGCACACGCCGTGGGCGCCGCCGGAGTACTTCCGGATGCTGCCGGACGACGTGGCGCGGCAGGTCCTCGGCGGCATGCTGGGCGCCGACCGGCTGGGCTTTCTCACCCACCGCTGGGCGGACGCGTTCACCGCGTGCGCGGAGCAGTTCGCCGGCGGGCTCGGCGGTACCCGGGTCGGGGTGCACGGGCTGGGCGCGGACGCGGACTTCCTGCGCGAGCGGGCGCACGAGGCGGACGTGGACGAGCGGATGGCGGCACTGCGCGAGGAGATCGGCACGGCGCCCGACGGCGGTGCGCGCAGGACGATCGTCCGCGTCGACCGCACCGAGCTGTCCAAGAACATCGTGCGCGGCCTGCTGGCGTACCGGCAGCTGCTCGACGACCACCCCGAGTGGCGCGAACGCGTGGTCCACGTGGCCTTCGCCTACCCGTCCCGCCAGGACCTCGCCGTGTACCGCGACTACACGGCCGAGGTGCAGCGGGTCGCGGAGGAGATCAACTCCGAGTACGGCACACCGGGTTGGACCCCGGTCGTCCTGCACGTCAAGGACGACTTCGCGCGCTCGCTGGCGGCCTACCGGCTCGGCGACGTGGCACTGGTGAACCCCATCCGGGACGGCATGAACCTCGTCGCCAAGGAGGTGCCGGTGGTCTCCGACGAGGGATGCGTGCTGGTGCTGTCGCGGGAGGCGGGGGCGTACGAGGAGCTGGGCGAGGAGGCGATCACGGTGAACCCGTACGACGTGATCGGCACGGCCCGCGCCCTCCACGAGGCGTTGTCGATGCCGGCCGGTGAACGGGCGGAACGCACGAAGCGGCTGGCGGCCGCGGCGACGGCGCTCCCGCCGGCGCAGTGGTTCCTGGACCAGCTGAACGCGCTGTGAGGCGTGCCGGAGCGGCCTGAGGTCAGCCGAGGCAGGCCGCCAGGCCGCGCAACAGCCCCACGACCCCCTCCGGGCCGCTGACCACCAGATCCGCCCGTTCCCTCAGCTCGGTGACCTCGTCGCTGCCGCTGCAGACGAGCAGGCCCGGCGTGCCGTCGGAGCGCAGCTTCTCCACGGCGGCGAAGGCGGGAAGGTCGCCCAGGTCGTCGCCCGCGTAGAGGACGGACTCGGCGGAGATCTCGCGGGCGTATTCGAGGAGGGCGACGCCCTTGTCCATGCCGGGCGGGCGCAGTTCCAGGACCATCCGGCCGGGTTCGACGATCAGGCCGTGCCGGGCGGCCAGCTCGGTGAGCGGGGCGCGCAGCGCCTCGAAGGCGGCCTGGGGGTCGGCGGCCCGGCGGGTGTGCACGGCGACCGCGCGGCCCTTCTCCTCGATCCAGGTCCCCTGCCAGGCCCCGATCCGGTCGAGGAAGCCGGGCAGTTCGGCGCGGGCGGCGGCGACACCGGGGTGCGGGGCGGGGGCGTTGACGGTGCCGGTGACGGCGTCCCACCGCTCGGCACCGTAGTGACCGAGCACGACGAGGTGCTCCAGCCCCGGCACGCCCGCGAACCCCCCGTGCCGCACCGCGACCCCGGCCGGCCGGCCCGTCACCACGGCGACGGCGGCCATCTTCGGCGCGAGCGCGGCAAGCACCGGCACCGCCTCGGGATGCGCCCGCGCCTGCTCGGGATCCGCCACGATGGGCGCCAGCGTCCCGTCGAAGTCCAACGCGATCACGGCACGCGAGGGCCGCCCGAGGATGGCGTCCAGGCCGTCCCGGCCCGCCGCGCTCGCGGGGGTGGGGAGGGGGGTGGCTTCCGTGGAGTGCGTGTCATGGCTGCCCATGGACTGACCATATCCGCGACGCACGCACACATTCCCGACGAGCGTCGGCCTTTTCGGTCGCCCCAGCCCTTCCCCGTGTCACCGTTCGCCGCGGCGGCTCTCCCGGATCCGTCGCAGGCGGTTCACCGTCACGGGGTCGTGGGCCAGCGCCCGCTCGTCGTCCAGCAGGGCGTTCAGCAGCTGGAAATAGCGGACCGGTGCCAGGCCCAGTTCCTCGCGTATCGCCCGCTCCTTCGCGCCGGGTCCGCTGAAGCCGCGTCGCTCCAGCGCGAGGATGTCCCGCTCGCGGCGGCCGAGCCGCTGCTCCTCCTGGTTCATGTCCGGCACCGTATCCGCCCCCACTGACAGCGCTACTCCGCGAGCTGGGCCGAGGACGCCGTCGCCTGGAGCTGGTTCAGGACCGACGTGGGGCTGCTGTCCGGGGCGACGGCCTGGCCGATCCGCTGCTTGATGTCCGCGCTGACCTGCGCCCAGGACGTCTGCCCGACGGGCGGCAACTCGGACACGGGCAGCTCGTCCAGGAACGGCTTGAGGGCCGCGTCCTGCTTGGCCCCGCTCATGACCTGGGACGCGGACGTGGTCACCGGCAACAGGTCGTACTCGCGCGAGAAGTCGAGGACGTTCTTCCTGTCGTACACGAAGTCGAGGAAGTCGCCGATCTGGTCGGCGTGGCCGTTCTTGCGGAACGCGGCCATCCAGTCGGCGACGCCCATGGAGACCTCGCTGGGCCCGTGGGCGCCGGGCATCGGCACCATGCCGTACTTCACGCCCTTCTCGGCGGCCATCTTCATCAGTGAGGGATGCCCGTTGAGCATGCCGACGTCCCCGGCCGCGAACGCGGCGAACGCGGTGGCGCGGTTGAGCTTGCCGGGCGCGACCGGCCCGGTCAGGCCCTTGCCGACGAGGTCGTTCTTCAGCCAGGTGAACGTGTCGACGTTCTCCTGGGAGTCGATGGCGTAGCTGCCGCCCGCCGCGGTGTAGCCGCCCCCGCCGCTGAGCAGCCACTGCATGGTCTCGGCCTGCGCCTCCTCCGGCCCGAGGGGCAGCGCGTACGGGTACTTCACCCCGGCCGCCTTCAACGTCTCGGCGTCGGCGGCGAGCTCGTTCCAGGTCTTCGGCGCGTCGAGGCCGGCCCGGGAGAAGAGGCTCTTGTTGTAGAAGAGCACGCGGGTGGAGGCGGCGAACGGGAGGCCGTACTGCACGCCCCTGACCTCTCCGGCCTGCGCGAGCTGGGAGACGAAGTCGGCCTGGGTGGGGATGGAGAGCAGGTCGTCGGCCGAGTAGAGGAGGCCCTTGGCCGCGTAGTCGGAGTACGCGCCGATCTGCGCCATGTCGGGCGGGTCGCCGGCGTCGACCATCTTCCTGACCTTGCTGTCGACGTCGTTCCACGAGTAGACGTCGACGTCGATCTTCACGCCCTCGTGCTTCGACTCGTACTCCCCGGCGAGCTTGTCCCAGTACTTCTGGGAACTGTTCTGCGCGCTGTTGCCGTAGTCGGCCGCCACCAGCTTCAGGGTCACCTCGTCGCCGGAGCTCCCGGTGAGGCCACAGCCACCCAGGACCGCCGTCATGCCCAGCGCGGACGCCACCGCGATCATTCCCGTCCTACGCCGCCGCTGCACTGCCAACCGCCCCAAGATCACTGTTCGAAACTCTCAAAAGGTCCTACATATTGCCGACCTAAGGTCTACACCACATGAGTGGACTAGACCTCTCGCGGGTCCTCGGTCACACTGTCCCCTGTGAGACATGTCATCGCCCTCGACGTGGGCGGCACCGGGATGAAGGCCGCCCTGGCAGGGGCGAACGGCGAGCTCCTGCACCAGGCCCGCCGCGCCACCGGGCGCGAACGCGGACCGGACGCGGTCGTCGAGGGCATCCTCGACTTCGCCGCCGAGCTCAGCGCGTACGGCGCCGAACACCTCGGCGAGCCCGCGGCCGCGGCCGGTGTCGCCGTGCCCGGCATCGTCGACGAGGAGCGAGGCGTCGCCTCGTACTCGGCCAACCTCGGCTGGCGGGACGTACCCCTGCGCGACCTGCTCGGCGAGCGGCTCGGCGGTGTCCCGGTCGCCCTCGGGCACGACGTGCGCACCGGGGGCCTCGCCGAGGGCCGGATCGGCGCGGGCCGGGGAGCCGACCGGTTCCTCTTCGTGCCGCTGGGCACCGGTATCGCGGGAGCCATCGGCATCGCCGGCCGGGTCGAGGCGGGCGCGCACGGCTTCGCGGGCGAGATCGGTCACATCGTCGTACGGCCCGGCGGGACCGTCTGTCCGTGCGGGCAGCGCGGCTGTCTGGAGCGGTACGCGTCGGCCGCGGCGGTGAGCGCGGCGTGGGCGTCGGCCTGCGGGGACCCGGACGCGGACGCGGCCGACTGCGCGAAGGCCGTCGACTCGGGCGACCCGGACGCCGTACGCGTGTGGCAGGACGCCGTCGACGCGCTCGCCGACGGCCTGGTCACCGCGCTCACCCTGCTGGACCCCCGCACCCTGATCATCGGTGGCGGTCTCGCCGAGGCGGGGGAGACCTTGTTCACACCCCTGCGGGACGCCGTCCGGCAACGGGTCACGTTCCAGAAGCTGCCGTCGATCGTCCCCGCGGCCCTGGGGGACACGGCCGGATGCCTTGGTGCGGGCCTCCTGGCCTGGGACCTGCTCGACACCACACCTACGACGCCGGAGGAACCCACGTGACGGCAACCCCCGCAGGGGCGCGACAGGCCACGACGATCCCGCACCCCGCAACCGGCAACGCACCCCTCGTCCTCTCCGGCGCGAACGTGGTCCTCCCCACCGGAACCGTCGAAGACGGCCAGGTGATCGTCGACGGCACCCGCATCACCGGCACCACCCCGGATAACGCCCACGTCATCGACGTCAGCGCCCACTGGCTGGTGCCCGGCTTCGTCGACCTCCACAACCACGGCGGAGGCGGAGCCTCCTTCTCCGGTCCGGCCGAGGACGTGCAGAAAGCCATCCGCACCCACCGCCTGCACGGCACCACCACCCTCGTCGCCTCGACCGTCACCGACGACATGGACTTCCTGGTCCAGCAGGCGGGACTGCTGTCCGAACTGGCCGAGCAGGGGGAGATCGCCGGGATCCACTTCGAGGGGCCGTTCATCTCCCCGTGCCGCAAGGGCGCGCACTCCGAGGCGCTGTTGCGCGACCCGGACCCGGCGGAGGTGCGCAAGCTGATCGACGCGGCGCGCGGTCAGGCGAAGATGGTCACGCTCGCCACCGAACTGCCCGGCGGCCTCAACTCCGTACGGCTGCTGGCCGAGCACGGGGTGATCGCGGCGATCGGGCACACGGACGCGACGTACGAGCAGACGGTGGAGGCGATCGAGGCGGGCGCCACCGTGGCGACCCACCTCTTCAACGCCATGCCGCCGCTCGGCCACCGCACCCCCGGCCCCGTCGCCGCCCTCCTGGAGGACGAGCGCATCACCGTCGAGCTGATCAACGACGGCACGCACCTGCACCCGGCCTCTCTCCAGCTGGCGTTCCACCACGCGGGCGCGGGGCGGGTGGCGTTCATCACGGACGCGATGGACGCGGCCGGCTTCGGCGACGGCCGCTATGGGCTCGGTCCGCTGGATGTCGAGGTCAGCGACGGCGTGGCCCGCCTGGTCCAGGGCGGCTCGATCGCGGGCTCCACGCTCACCCAGGACCGCGCGTTCCAGCGGGCGGTGACGATCGACCGGCTCCCGGTGCAGGACGTGGTCGCGGCCCTGTCCGCCAACCCGGCCCGGCTGCTGGGGATGTACGACACCATCGGCTCCCTGGAACCCGGCAAGGACGCCGACCTGGTCCTGCTGGACGCCGACTTCGCCCTCAAGGGCGTGATGCGCCGCGGAGAATGGGTGGTCGATCCCCAACTGGGATGATCTGTCCCGCTGTTGAGGACGGCGGTGGTACTGAGAAACTGGGACGACCGCCGTCCGTTTGGCATGATCGACTCTCCGGGCGGCGGCACGGCAAGCGCGCTCACCGCAGTTTCCTTCGGGGGAGGTCGGACCGGTGATCCTCACGGTCACACTGAACACCGCTCTCGACATCACCTATCGCATACGGTCCCTGCGCCCGCACGCCTCCCACCGCGTCACCGAGGTGACCGAACGGCCGGGTGGCAAGGGCCTGAACGTGGCCCGGGTGCTCGCGGCTCTCGGACACGAGGTGACGGTCACGGGCTTCACCGGCGGCGGCACCGGACGCGCGGTCCAGGACCAACTCACCGCCGTACCACGGCTGGTGGACGCCCTGGTCCCGGTCGCCGGCCCGACCCGGCGCACGATCGCGGTGGTGGACGAGCAGACCGGCGACACCACCCAGCTCAACGAGCCGGGCCCGACGGTCACCCCGGCCGAGTGGTCCGCCTTCCAGGAGGCGTACGAGGAGCTGGTCCCGCCCATGTCCGCGGTGGCCCTGTGCGGGAGTCTGCCGCCGGGGGTGCCGGTGGGGGCGTACGCGGGTCTCATACGGTCCGCCAGGGCGGCGGGCGTCCCGGTGCTCCTGGACACCAGCGGCGAACCCCTGCGCCGCGGGGTGGCCGCCCGCCCGGACATCGTGAAGCCGAACGCCGACGAACTGGCGGAACTGACGGGCTCCCACGAGCCCTCGCGCGCCACCCAGGACGCCCGCCGGCGCGGCGCCCACGCGGTCGTCGCCTCGCTCGGCCCGGAGGGTCTGCTCGCGGTGACCCCGGAGGGCCGCTGGCGCGCCACCCCGTCCGCCCGCGTCCACGGCAACCCCACGGGCGCCGGCGACTCGGCGGTCGCGGGCCTGCTGTCGGGGCTGGTGGAGCGACTCCCCTGGCCGGACCGGCTGACTCGCGCGGTCGCCCTGTCCGCGGCGACGGTACTGGCACCGGTGGCGGGCGAGTTCGACGCGGCGGCGTACGAGGAGCTGCTGGGGCAAGCTTCGGTCATGCGCGAAGAAGAAGTGGCCTAAATCCGCTTGTTCCATAGCGAGGCACCAAATAGGTTTGACGAGTCCACGATATTCGAACGTACGTTCAATAAAGGGGTCCAATCATGAAGGCTAAGCTGGCTGCGGCATTCACTGCGGTCGCGGCTATATCCCTGACCGCTCTGGCCACGACCCCCGCCCAGGCCTACTCCACCCGCTATTGCTCCACCACAGGCGCCTACGGAAGCGTGTACGTCTACAACTGGACCGACCCCGGAGCCAAAGTTGACCTCACGTTCTATCTCAGCGACACATCCGCTGATGACCATCACGTGCGAATCAGGCTCGTAAGTGAAACATCTAACGGTGCCCGGAAGAACTGGCCATGGCGCAAGAATCTGGATGGAAAAGGGTCAAACAAATCCTGGGACTCGACAGCTTCCGACGACAGAGGCCTCTTCGAGATTGGCGTACAGGTTGCAAGATTTGAGGGCGACACCCTGCTGAACTCCTGCACCGTCTGGAGCTGAACAGCAAAAGTCCCTCAACCGTAGAAACACCGCCGCCCCTGCGGCGGCGGTGTCTGGATACAGTCGGTCAGCTGTCCACCCATCCGTTTACCAGCCACACCTGGTCGATGAGAGCGTCGCACTGGTTGCCCTGCTCGCAGGAGATCTTGATCGTGTTGGTGCCCGGGTTCAGCTGGACGTAGTTGTAGGTCTTCGTCCAGCCCTTCTCGTAGTCGCCCTCGGGGGCCTTCGCGTAGTTGTCCATGCCGACCGGCGTGGTGGCGGGCGTGCCGTTGACCGTGAGGGTGGCGGTGGCGTCCTTGCCGGGCACGCTGTAGCCGACGTACAGGGTGTACTTGCCCTTTTTCGGGATGCCGTTGGCGAGCCAGGTGACCGAGGCGCCGGCCTGGTTGAAGCCGGTGACGTAGGCGCCGCCGTCGGCCTTCGATCCCTTGACGTCCGTGGCGGTCGACATACCGGCCGAGAGCCGGAGGGACTTCGCGTCGGCCGCCGGCAACTCGTCCTCACTGGCCGCGCTGCCGCTGCTCGACGGGCTCGGCTCGGAGCTCTGGGAGGTCGTCGGGGTGGTGGACGCCTGGTTGCCGCCCGCCTTGTCGTCGTCGTTGCCGTTGCCGTTCATCATCGCCACGCCGATGCCGATGACGACCGCGGCGACCACCGCGATCGCGCCGATCAGCAGCCCCTTGGTGTTGGGGCCGCGACGGTCGCCACCGCCGCCGCTGTAGGACGGCTGCTGGGTGGGGGCGCCACCGGGGAAGGTCTCGGGGGCAGCGTAGTGCGCGTTGGGCTGGCCGGGGGCCTGGGCCGGGGACTGCTGCGGGACCTGGCCGTAGGGCGCGGTCGCGGCGGTCTGGGCCGGCTGGCCGTACTGCCGCTGACCGACAGACCGCACCCGGTTGACGGAGTTCGGGTAGCCGTAGCCACCGCCGGACGGCGGCTGGGCGCCGTTGGCCTGCCCGTCGGCGTAGAGGTAGCCGAACGGGTCGTCGTCCTCGGGCGTGCTCGCGCCGTTGTTGCCGGCCGTCATCCCTAGGTCTCCTCAGCGGGTGTGGTGCGGATGCGTTCGTGGTGAGAAGGGCGAGCCTACCCGCTCCTGACGGCCCAAACGGGTGACTCGGATCGCATCAGCTCGCTGACCTGCGGATCAGCCCGCGCGTCTGTGCTGTTTGGGACGGGATCGTTTCTCGACGTACATCCGCTCGTCAGCGGATTTCAACACTTCGTCCGCCGTCATCCCGCAGTGCGCCCAGCCGATGCCGAAGCTGGCGCCGACCCGCATGGCCCGCCCGTCGACCCGGATGGGCTGGATGATCTCGTTGCGCAGCCGTACGGCCAGGTCCTCGGCGTCGGCCCGGCCGAGCCCGTCGGCCAGCACCACGAACTCGTCACCGCCGAGCCGGGCCACGGTGTCGCCGTCGCGGACCCCCCGGGACAGCCGCCGGGCGACCTCGATGAGCACCGCGTCACCCGCGTTGTGCCCGAACCGGTCGTTGATCGACTTGAAGCCGTCGAGGTCGCAGAAGAGCACCGCGAGCCCCTTGGTGCCGTCGTCGAAATCACCCTCGGGGGCGACGGTGTGCACATGGTGGTCGTACGCGTCGAACGCCTCGGCGCCCGGCCGGTAGGAGTCGAAGGCGTTGGCGTCGAAGGCGGGGTGCCCGAAGGCCGCGTCGATCGACTCCAGCTCGCCGGCGTGCGTGGCGCGCCGGCACAGCCGCGAGGAGAGCCGGGAACGCAGCTCGGCGGAGTTCGGCAGGCCGGTGAGGGAGTCGTGGGAGGCGCGGTGGGCGAGCTGGAGCTCGCGGCGCTTGCGCTCCTCTATGTCCTCGACGTGGGTGAGCAGGAAGCGGGGCCCGTCGGCCGCGTCCGCCACGACGGAGTTGCGCAGCGAGACCCAGACGTAGGTGCCGTCGCGGCGCCCGAGGCGGAGTTCGGCGCGGCCGCCCTCCGCCGAGGTCCGCAGCAGGGTGCCGATGTCCTCGGGGTGCACGAGGTCGGAGAAGGAGTACCGGCGCATCGCGGACGCGGGGCGGCCCAGCAGCCGGCACAGGGCGTCGTTGGTGCGCAGGATCCGGCCGTGCTGGTCGCCGCCCATCTCGGCGATGGCCATGCCGGAGGGGGCGTACTCGAAGGCCTGCCGAAAGCTTTCCTCACTGGCCCGCAGGGCCTGCTGCTCCCTTTCGAGCCTGACCAGTGCACGCTGCATGTTGGCGCGCAGACGTGCGTTGCTGATCGCGATGGCGGCCTGGAACGCGTACATCTGGAGCGCTTCGCGTCCCCATGCGCCCGGCCGGCGGCCGTTGCGCGGCCGGTCCACGGAGAGCACGCCGATCAGTTCCCCGCAGGAGCCGCCGCCCGGCGCTGCGGGCGTGTACATGGGCGCGAAGAGCCGGTCGGCGGGGTGCCACTCGTCCTCGAAGCGGGGCGCGGGACCGTCGGTGAACCACTGCGGTACGTCGTCGTCGTCGAGGACCCAGCCCTCGGTGTGGGGTATGAACACCAGGTCGCCCCAGTGCTCGCCCATGCCCAGCCGGCGCTCCCAGGACTCGCGCGAGCCGACCCGCCCGGTGATCAGCGCCTCGGCGGCGGAGTTGCCCGCGAAGGCGGCGACCACGAGGTCGCCGTCGGGGCGTACGAGGTTGACGCACGCCAGCTCGTACCCCAGAGCCTGGACCACGCCCTCGGCGACCGTCTGCAGCGTGTCCGCCAGGCTGCGGGCCGTGTTCATGTCGGCCATGACCTGGTGCAGCTGTCGCAGAGACGCAAGACGGACGTAGGGTTCCGACTCGGCCTCCATGCTCGCCCTCCCCCCGAGACCTCGCAGCGAATCAAGGGTTCTTCTCGGCGCTTCTGGTCGGTGGTGCCCTTGCTGTTTCCCCTATAGGTTCCCCGCCACTGAATCACAGCGCGCTGCCCACTCGGTACACAGGGTCAACAATTACCGCCTCTTGTGACTCAAGTCACAGCGAAAGATGAACAATTGAGTGGGGTTTCTGCGTTTTCCCTGGGCGCTTACTGAACATAAATTTTGCCCGGCTGTGAAGACCGGGACGTGAGGACCGGGACGTGAGGACCGGGACGTGAGGACCGTACGGACCACTCCGCCCCGAGTCCTAGGACCATGATCGGCCCGAAGCCCGATGCGCCGCGCGCGGCCCGGAGATTAGCGTTTCAGCCGTGCCCCACACTCCCCCCGCCC